>NVTC01000024.1 GCA_002732905.1 Robiginitomaculum sp. | reverse complement strand
AAATTAAAATATTGATTGATGAGGAACGTGAAGTTAAGTCCGTGGCGTCAGACGATAAATTGGTTAAACTCCTGAAAGATCAAGGCATAGATATAGCGAGACGCACAGTTGCCAAATACCGCGAAAGCTTGAACATTCCTTCTTCAGTGCAAAGGCGCCGGATATTGAAAAATAAATAATAATCATTATTTTTCACCTGACCTTGGTCGCAAACAATGCTAAGATAAATCACACTCAAACAGGAGAATTTCCCTATGCAAATCCATATTGTATCCAAAGGTATCGATGTTTCAACCGCACTTTCAGAAAGAATTAATGATCGACTTGAGGAGATGATGGATAAATATATCCACCGCGACGGGGAAGCGCATATATCTATATCCAAAGAAGGCCCAGGGTTTAACACATCAATTTCTGTGCATCTACCATCCGGCGCGACTATGGCGGCTCATGGTAATGCGAAAGACGCTTATGGGGCTTCTGATGAAGCATTAGTGCATCTGGAAAAGCGTTTGCGCCGCTATAAACGCCGTCTCAGCGATCACCGTGCAGAAGGTAAAGCCGAAGCGTTGGCTATGTTTGTGCTACAAAACCCTGTTAGTGCAGAGGACAATGGTCAGGACAATCACCCACCCGCTGATCCGCTGGTAATATCAGAGCAAAAAACAGAGATCCGCACCATGACCGTAAGCATGGCCTCACTGGAGCTAGGTCTAACAGATTCGTCGGCCGTTATGTTTCGCAATGCTGCTCACGGCGGTTTGAATGTAGTGTTCAAACGTGCAGATGGCAATGTAGGGTGGATTGACCCGCAGCGATAGACAGGCTAAGAGCCGCCCAAAACTTAAAACTGTATAATTTGATACGGATAATTGTGCCTAAATATGCATAAATGCATATGAGTTAGCGTAATAGAAAGCGTAAGAAAATGAATACTGAAAAATTGTTTACGCAAGGTTGCGTAGCGCAAAATTTACATGCCGCCAGTAAAAAACAATTGTTCCAAGAAATGGCGGAGTTGGCGTCCAAGTGTGGAGCTGTATCCAGTGATAAAGTAAAGGTGCGTGATATTGTTGCTGCCGTTGCAGAGCGCGAACGGCTCGGTAGTACGGGTGTTGGCTACGGTGTTGCAATTCCTCATGCTAGACTTGAGGGTATAGATGAAGTTCGGGCCGTGTTTGCTCGACTTGAAACACCGCTGGAGTACGAATCTATTGACGAGCGCCCTGTGGACTTGGTTGTGCTCTTACTGGCTCCAGCAAATGCTAGTAGCCTGCATTTGAAGGCTTTGGCACAAGTCTCACGGCTTTTGCGACGTGAAGATCTGCGTGAACGCTTGCGTAGTGCACCAAATAATGAGGCTTTGCATTTGCTCCTAACCGAAAATCGTGCAGCCAATGCTGCCTAGCGGGCTGTTGAACACGGGGCATATTATATGAGGCTATCTTACCAAGCTGATTTAATAAAAAACAAGCAAGTCGGTGTTATTGATATCGGATCCAATTCCGTCCGCTTTGTTGTATACTCAATATCAGGTGCTGCTTTTGCACCAATTTACGATGAAAAAGTCCTGGCAGGGTTAGGTCGGGATTTACGCCGGACAGGTAAGTTAAATCCGCAAGGGCGTGTGCAGGCATTGGAAGCACTAAAACGTTTTTCCGCTCTCGCTAAGGCTCAGAACCTAGATGATGTGCTCATTGCTGCCACAGCTGCCATGCGTGATGCCGATGATGCATTGGAATTTATCGGTTTAGTTAAAGCCCAGACGGGGTTTGATATTTCTCCGCTAAGTGGTGAGGACGAGGCTTTGATGTCCGCAAACGGGGTTATCGCAGGTGAACCGCGCGCACGCGGTTTAGCTGCTGATTTGGGTGGGGCAAGTCTAGAGCTGGTTCAGGTGAGCGGTGGTCAAACATATAGCGGCGTCTCTTACCAACTTGGCCCCTTTTCTATGTTTGATGGAGCTTTTGATCCAGCGGAATTACGTCCACGCATAGAAACTATGTTGGGTGCGGATATAGCAAAGGATTATCCGCATATTGATACATTGTATTTAATCGGCGGTGCTTGGCGGAAGTTGGCGATCATAGATCAAAAACGAAATGGTTATCCATTACGGGTGGCGCACAATTATAGTTTTGGGACGGCGCATGCACGGGAGTTGGCAGAATGGGCTTACTCAAGTGAGGGTGCGGCAGAGCTTTTGAACTGGCCAAATATATCCCAGCGCCGGGCAGATACATTGCCGTATGGTGGTCTCATGTTGAGCGTTCTTCTTGATAGACTAAGTCCCGAGCATGTTGTTATCGCACCGGGCGGTTTGCGGGACGGGCTTGTGTATCAGTGGCTTAGCGTCGATGCAAAGAAACAGGATGCACTGTTTGATGCTTGTGCCAGTATTGCTGGTCAAAGTACTGAGGGTGCAAAAATGGGTGATGCCATATTCAAGTTTTTATCGGGCATCCACGTAGACTTACCTCGGGTATTTGATTTGGAGACAGAAGACCGGATCCGTAAAGCTGCTAGTCTTCTTATGAGTACAGGCGCAGGGCTGCATCCAGACCATAGGGCGAAGATTGTCTATGAGATTGCGCTTTATGGGCCATTGCCTGGCCTCACTCATAAGGAACGGGCGTATTTGGCACTCATGTTGTTTAGGGCATACCGCAGTCGTAAAACCCCGCCAGATAGTGCCGTCATCCATCATTTACTGAACGAAAATGAACAGTTATCAGCCCAAATTTACGGTGAAGCTATGCGAGCAGCGGTAGTATTGAGTGGAAGGTGTCCTGCTGCCTTAGAGAAATTTACAATTGCAGTGAACGGTGAGACCTTGGCTTTACGTATGGATGCGGATGTAGAAGCTCTTATCATAGAGCGCACCCGTACCCATTTTGAAGACCTTGCAAAAATGATCCAAAAGACATTTACCGCTGAGACATATTAATTATAAACCTACTTACTGACAGGCAAGACACTCATCGTAATCGGTAGGTGCTGCGGCTTGCATGGCTGCTTCCATATCATTTGCAGGTTTATCATCATCCAAACTGCCAGCGAAAGCGGCGCGTTGTACGGATTTGGAACGGCAATAATATAGAGACTTGATGCCCTTTTCCCATGCATTCCAATGCAACATGTGGAGATCCCATTTATCTACATCACCTGGGATGAAAATATTCAGGCTTTGCGCTTGGCAAATCAAAGGTGCGCGGTCGGCGGCCAGTTCAATGATCCAACGTTGGTCCAACTCGAAGGCTGTGCGGAACACGGCTTTTTCGTCTTCGGAAAGTTCTTCCAAGTGTTGCACCGAGCCTTCATGTTCAAGAATTGACGACCACATCTCTTGTGTGTTGATACCTTTTTCGTCAAACAATTCTTCCAAGAATTTATTACGGACAGTGAAAGAGCCCGACAAAGTTTTGTGCGTGTAGATATTGGCCGGAATAGGCTCGATACCTGCCGAAGTACCGCCGCAAATGATAGAGATAGAAGCGGTCGGTGCTACGGCCATTTTGTGCGAGAAGCGGGCCATATGTCCTGCGTCCGCCGCGTCCGGACATGCACCGCGTTCGTGTGCTAGCTTAACACTAGCCGCGTCTGCTTGACTACGGATATGCTTGAACAAACGGGTATTTATGGCTTTGGCCATGCCGCTTTCAAACGGAACGCCTTTGGATTGGAGCATGGAATGGAAGCCCATCAGGCCAAGTCCAACTGAACGCTCACGCATGGCGGAATAGACGGCGTCCGCCATTTTAGCCGGAGCGTTGTCGATATAATCTTGCAGCACATTGTCGAGGAAGCGCATGATGTCCTCAATGAAGGTTTCTTCGTCTTTCCACTCATCAAACTTCTCTGCATTGACGGAGGACAAACAGCAAACGGCGGTGCGTTGACGTCCAGATTTGTCTTTGCCTGTCGCTAACATAATTTCGGCACATAGATTTGACTGTTGTACGCGCAGGCCTTGCTCTTTTTGGTGTGTCGCCAAGGCTTTGTTGACCGTATCAGAAAAAACCATATAGGGCTCGCCGGTTTGCAGGCGCATTTCCAAGATTTTTTGCCACAGCTGACGGGCATCAATTTTTTTGATCACTTCCTCGGTCTTGGGTGAACGCAGAGCAAATTCTTCGCCGTTGCGCACGGCCTCCATGAACTCGTCAGTGATATTAAGGCCGTGGTGTAGGTTCAGGCTTTTACGGTTAAAATCACCGCTTGGCTTGCGGATTTCAAGGAACTCTTCGATTTCCGGGTGGTGGACATCAAGGTAAACTGCGGCAGAACCCCTGCGCAGTGAGCCTTGGGAAATGGCAAGTGTCAGGCTGTCCATAACCCGGATAAACGGAATAATACCGGACGTTTTGCCTGCGCGGCCAATTTTTTCACCAATAGAGCGGACATTGCCCCAGTAAGTTCCAATGCCGCCGCCGTTTGAAGCAAGCCAGACATTCTCGTTCCAAACCTCAACAATACTATCAAGGCTATCGTCTACGGCGTTCAGAAAACACGAGATCGGTAGACCGCGTTTCGCGCCGCCGTTGGACAGAATAGGGGTCGCTGGCATGAACCAAAGCTGGGACATATAATCATAAAGACGTTGGGCATGTTCCGGATCGTCTTTGTCGGCGTAATGCTCGGCGACGCGGACAAACATGTCTTGATAGCTTTCTTCAGGCAGTAGGTAGCGGTCAACCAAGGTGGTTTTACCAAAATCTGTGAGCAGTTCATCTCGGGAGCGATCAATTTTGACGCGTGTAACTATTTTCAAGTTCGAGGGTTTGTCAGCTTCCGGCTTAGCTTGGGTAAATCCGGTCGTAACAGGTGTATCTATATGTAGTTCGTCATTGCTAATTCTAGCTGTTGCTGCACCTGTGTTCACTTCTTCTGACATGTATTTCCCCTCTATTGGCTAAACTGCCCAAACCGACCCTATTGCCGGATATTTTCTTGTTGTTTTTCAACATTTTTTTAGCGACGAATGCCATTCAGGTGCCAGCCAGCACCTGTTGTCAGTTCAATAAAAATCGGAACCCCTTACGGTCTTCGTACTACATATAGTGTTCATTTCCGCCACCTCGTCAATACCTAGTGTGTTACTTTGGTGATTTTATTGTTAATAAGCTCTTAAAAACATTGGTTAACGGAAGCTGGTTTTTAAAAAGTCCTAATATTCCATAGGTTTGCTTGCAAAAAAAATGCGAATATATTCTCAAATTATTTTGATAAAAAAATACAATTATACCATCTATAATGATTCCAGTTTTCACTTGCGTGGAACATAAGGTGATTTGTGCCATTATAGTGAGAGTTTGGTGCAAGATTTGACATTTAAACAACTTAAAGATGGTTCGTTTCGTAAAACATTTTAAAGTTTTGCGCGCAGATTCGCAAGCAATTGAAACGCATTAGGCGTTAGGTTGGGATTGTGGTAGCCAGGTCGAGTTGATTTTAAAAGGCATAGTATGGCAAAAATTTTGATGCTCCTCCCGAACGAGGCGTTCGACCCCACCGAAGCAGGCGTGCCTTGGCATGTGTTGCGGCGGGCTGGGCATGAGGTGTGTTTTGCTACGGGTGATGGTACACAAGCTCAATGCGATCAAAGCACTTTGAACGGTGAAGGTCTCGGCGGGATGTTAAAGTCGCTTGCTGCCAAACCTGATAATGCAGATATTTATAGACGGATGGAAAAGGATGAAAACTTCCAAAATCCGTTGGCTTGGAAGGACGTTAATCCGGATGATTTTGATGCCCTTGTCATGCCAGGTGGACATGCGCCGGGCATGAAGCCCTATCTAGAATCAAAAGATGTGTTTTTTATATGCCGGAACTTTTTTGAAAGAGAAGCGCCTGTTGCCAGCATCTGCCACGGTATATTGGCTTTGGCGCGCACTAAGGATGCGGACGCAAAGTCTATTTTGTACGGCTATAAACTTACAGGCTTGAGTAATTTTCAGGAAAACATTGCCTATAAAATGACTAAGAAAACTATGGGCACACATTATCAGACTTATTCTGAAACGGTACAGGACGAGGTAAGCCGTGTGCTGGCGAACCCTAAGGACTTTAAACCTGGGCCTATATATCCGGCGTTCGGTTCAGCAAAAAAACCAAGTAAAGGCTTTGTCGTCGAAGACCGCAATCTGATATCGGCTCGTTGGCCGGGTGATGCTTATAAATTGGCGTACGGGTTTGTGGATATGTTGAAAACTATTTAGGTGGTTTCTTTTTAAAGGTGCGTGATCTGTCGACCATATAGGCTAGCACTGCAAATACAGTATAAATGAACCAAGCTGATACATTCATTTCTGTTATGGATTTTGGCGGCGGCCCATAATTACCAAATACTTGGAGTAAGACCATAAAGCCGATGAGCACTATTGGCCAAATGTACCCGGCTCTATTTTTGGCCATAGTATTTTTCAGATAATACAACATAGCCAATACAAATATCCCGACCTCTAGTGCAAAGCTAACGGCGCGGTGGTTCCATAATCCGAGACCGTATTTTTGAGTGCCAAACCAAAGTTGCAAATCCGGTACGTGGACAATGAGATCCATGAACCAATGGGAAAGTACCACGAGGCCGAAGACAAGGGCACCAGTTTTGGCCTGTTTTCTGAAAATAAGCCCAAATATAATTGCGCCAACAATAGCCCATATTATGGCCATACCCAGAGAATGGGAGTAGGGCATATGGTAAAGGTCAAGAGGGCTGGCTTCAGTAAATCCGGGTACGATCCGCGCTTTTTCTACACCTAACATTGTCAATGCTGACCAACCATAGTCAACCAATTGTGCGCCAACAAAAGCTTGCCACAATTTTATCTGACCCGTCCCTGCGCCAAGTGCGCCGGGTGCATAATGACCAATGAACATGTTTGCTTTCTTTTATTCGTTTGGCGTAGGCACTTTATTTTTTGCGTACATATCAAGATACGCATAGCTCATATCAACCGGAATACTTTCGGCGTTGCGCCAGTAACCTGCGCTGTCTGCATTGAGAACAGTGCCATCCGCAGCCGCTATAAATACGGTTGGTGTACCAACGATAGCATCAACCCCAAAGCGTTTTGAGACATCCCGGTTTTGGTCTTTTTGCCCGGGGTCGGTTCCGGCGCTGACATATACTAATTCGTAGTTGTCTGCGATAAGGGTTTGAAATTTAGGTTTATCAAGTCTTGCCGCAAAGCTGCGACTATCGTGACACCAATTGGCGCCCATTACGATCATGACTTTGGTGCCACGTACCCTTGCACGCGCCATAGCTTTGTCGATGTCGACCATGGCATTGGCATCAGCATCATAAAGCTTGTAAGTCGCATTAGTTTGAACGTGCGGCTTTGCACCTGTAGATTTGTTAGCATGGCCGTCTTGAGCATGGGCACATCCGCTAAACATCACTGATGCTAAAGTTACCATGAAAATTTTACGCATAAAAATATCCCTTTTGCCTGTGCTTAGCATGGACTAAAGACAAAGACCAAATACAAATGTGTAGACTTGCCTATTCGGCGAGCAATGACTTGATTATTATTGGGGAGAGACAATTGGATACACAACCACAAACGGCTCTGATCATCGGTGCAGGGTTTGCTGGCATCGCCGCTGCTATAAAATTACGTGAAGTGGGGATAGATGATTTTATCATCGCCGAGAAAACGGGCGGTATAAGCGGGACATGGTATGACAATACATATCCTGGTGCTGCATGTGATGTACCGTCACATCTCTATTCTTACTCTTTTGCAGCCAATCCAAATTGGAGTCGTCGGTTTTCTCCGTCCGATGAAATTCGGGAGTATGTGGAAGATGTTGTGAAGCGCTACGATCTCGAAAAACATATCAGGTCACACACAGAAATATTGTCAGCAGTGTTTGATGAAGCGACGGCGCTTTGGCATGCAAAAACAAAGGGTGGGGAAACCTTTTCCGCCCGGTTCTTGATTGCAAGTGTCGCTATTCTCGGCACGCCGCAATTGCCAAAYATTGCTGGYATGGACAGTTTYCARGGYGMTCAATTTCATTCTGCACGTTGGGACAAMAGTGTGGACTTAAAGGGCAAGCGKATTGCCGTAATTGGWAGTGCAGCCAGTACCATTCAAATTGCGCCTGCARTTGCTAAAGTTTGTGCTGAAGTTTCTATTTTTCAGCGCACACCCAACTGGATTATTCCGCGTATGGACCGAGCCTATTCACGGTTCGAAAAATCCATGTTTGCGCGTTTTCCRTWGACTATGMAATTAACCCGCYTTGCCATTTATCTGTATCTWGARTTGATGTTTTACAAGGTGTTTAAAAAYCAAGGTTGGGTCAATAAATATCTCACGCGTACGGCCAATAAATTGCGCGCGCAWAARATCAAAGACCYTGARCTTMGKGRTAAACTMACRCCCRAYTACCCTATCGGTTGTAAACGGGTKCTGTTGTCTGACGACTATTACGATACTATCAATAAAGATAATGTTGATCTKATAACGGACGGKATMRAACGCATAACCAAAGACGGCRTAAAGCTTATGAGTGGGCGCGMAGTAGATGTRGATATYATTGCTTACGCTACAGGGTTTCAGGCCACGGAGTTTTTACCGCATYTGAATTTAACRGGGGTRGRCGGCGCGAAACTGGCGGYTTGGCGCAAAAACCCCATAGCCCATAAAGGTCTGGTTATACCGGACATGSCCAATGCRTTTTTTCTGCTTGGACCKAATACAGGACTTGGYCATGCYTCGATGATTTTAATGATAGAAGCGCAAATTCCTTATATGGTCAAGTTGATGCAGGCGGTACCAAATGGTMAATATTTCACCGTTAAACAGGATGTKCTCAYAGCCTATAATGAAAAAATYCAAGCGCGTCTAAGAACATCGATTTGGGCGACAAGCTGCCAGAGTTGGTACAAAACTGAAGATGGAWCAATCCCGACCCTCTGGCCCTATCCAACATACACATATAAGAAAATGATGCGCMRTATGGATATGGAYGAATATGATGTGCGTGGTTAGAAGCTAGATTTCTCTTTAATTGACTTTCAGGTCGAATTAATTACTAAAATCAATAAGCCCGTTTCATGTAAAGATGTGTCGTGCTGCTGTACCCAGGTATTGGCAAGAAGGGGTGCACAAGCTCCCAACCATCCATGCCAAGACGGTTCAATTTGTCTTCTACGGCGGATAATTTGTTTTCTTCCTTGGCAAATGTAGGTATCTTGACAGCCACAATTTTATATTTCCATTTATGCATTATTATTTTTCCTGCTTATTTGTGTTTGTGACAATAGGCGGCTTTTCCTTTAGCCTGCCCGCGCGGCGCAAAGCGTCACGCATGACATATTCAATTTGCCCGTTTAGCGACCGYAAYTCATCATCCGACCAACGCTTCATAGCRTCGAKAATRTCRGCGTGAATACGAAGCGGGTAAGCTTTTTTCGCTTTACGGGCCATGAAGAATTCCTAATAAATTGACCCGGTATTGACCACGGGTTGAGTTGCGCGATCAGAGCAAAGCACGACCAGAAGATTGCTGACCATAGCAGCGCGGCGCTCGTCATCAAGGTCGACAACGCCTTTTTCCTTTAAGCTATTCAAAGCCATTTCAACCATGCCGACAGCACCTTCTACAATACGTTGGCGGGCAGCAATGATAGCACCTGCTTGTTGTCGTTGCAGCATAGCTTGCGCGATTTCAGGAGAATAGGCCAAGTGGGAGATCCTTGCTTCAATCACATTGATGCCAGCYTCTGCCAAGCGCGCTTGAATTTCAGTTTTCATTGATTCCGAAACTTCTACAGGGTGGCTACGAAGCGCAATTTCATCCTCTTTATGAGGATCATATGGGTAAATAGAGGCCATAGAGCGTATTGCCGCTTCTGACTGGATTTGAACAAAGCTCTCGTAATCATCGACATTATATACGACTTCTGCGCTATCGACGACTTCCCAAACAATAATCGCGGCAATTTCGATGGGTGAACCGCCTTCATCATTGACTTTAAGACGTCCGCTTTCAAAATTGCGTACCCTCAATGATATTTTCTTTTTCGAAAAGAACGGATTGTTCCAACGCAAACCTTGAATYCTTGTCGTGCCGATATATTTTCCAAACAAGCTCAACACAGCGGATTTATTGGGCTCAACTTTATAAAGGYCAGCGCTTAAAAACAAAGCCAGTACACCGGCCAGCACAAGGCACAATACGCCAACCATTTCTGTGCCTTGGTTGATATTATACGCTAGGAAGGCGATAGCCCCAAAAATTATAAGTAAAGCGGTCACTAAAACTGGGATACCCGCAAGTGATTTATAGTTTTTCTCTTTCATGTTGTTTCCTTTCTGAATTTATTAAACGATATCATAATGATATCATATTGTCAATGTATCATTTGCGGTAAAGCTAGGCCTTCTCTTTTATTGACTTATCGGTCGAATAAATTACCCTGCCATTAGGAGAGTTATTTATGTCGACTACCATTGCAGACCAGCCCTTTAATAGRGAAGYCCAATATGCRGCTAAACGGCGCGCGGTTATCCGTTCCGCTGCGGGTGCGTTTCGAAGGCGGGGCTACCACAATACATCYATGGTTTTGATCGCTAAATCCCTTGGCCTGTCCAAGGCGGCGCTTTATTATTATGTGAAGTCCAAAGAAGAGATATTATATGAATGCCATATCATGGTCTACAATGCCATGGATGAGGCCGTAAAATCTGTACGCCACCATAAAAACAATAAAGTGAGCGACAATGGYTTGGAGAAACTCAAACTATTATACGGCGCATTTGCAGCCCTCATGACCCGCGATGGACTRGCGCTTCTGGCAGATGTGGATAGTTTAAAAGGTGAATACCAAGCGACAGTTCTGGCGCGGCGCGGTAAGATTGAGGGTGCGGTTAACCGGATTGTAGAGCAAGGTATGAAAGACGGGTCTATWAAAAAAGCGGATCCAAGGAWTACCGTATTTTTCTTTATGGGGGCGCTCAATTGGCTCAATGTCTGGTATGAACCGGACGGACGGATTAGCGGYGAAAAAATCACACAAGCATTTGTCGAACAAATGAGTRYCGGTATCGCGTCTTAATGTAYCAYRTCATAAATGCATATRTACTATGTGYCCTCTATGGGGTGTTGCTCACTATTGATTTTGCTATAGGCTGACTTGATGACTTCAGAAAAACCCAAATCTAGGCTTGAATTTTTCACTGATACTGCACCAGAAGCTGGCRCGGTTACAGAAATAGCTGACGGCGTATTTTGGTTGCGCATGACTTTGCCTATGGCGGGACTTGATCACATTAATTTGTATTTTTTAAGGGACGGCGACGAATTTGTTGTTGTYGATACCGGACTTGGCTGGAAAGAAGCCATGGATACCTGGGAGCAGGTATTTGCAGACAATATGGACGGCGCGAAKGTGAACCGTGTTATCTGCACGCATATGCATCCGGATCATGCCGGGCTAGCCGGGTGGATGTGYCGGAAATTTRRCGCACCTTTRTTGATGACYATGGGTGAGTATTTTCTCTGTCGTCTGATGGCTGCGGATACTGGCAATCCTGCACCGGAAGAGGGGATCACATTTTACAAACGCGCMGGKTTTRCCGACGAACAAATCGAAAATTACAAATCGCGCTTTGGTGGTTTTGGYAAAGCCATATCGGCTCTRCCCAATGGCTATCAGCGGATCAGGGAAAACGACAATATAGAARTTGACGGCAATGATTGGCAGGTATTGATMGGCTCGGGTCATTCACCGGAACATGCTTGTTTGTATAACGCCGAATTGAAACTCATGATAAGCGGCGACCAAATTTTGCCCAATATCAGCTCKAAYGTWAGTGTCTGGCCAACGGARCCGGAAGGCAATCCGCTGGAAGACTGGATCGCRTCTTGCCATAAGCTTAGAGAWGCGGTGCCCAAAGATACATTGGTTCTCCCTGCYCAYGGTATCCCGTTTCGCGGCGCTGATCATCGGCTYAGCAGATTRATTGAACACCACGAAAATGCGCTGGAACGTTTGTACGAATATTGCTTCCAACCCAAGCGTTCTACCGAAGTTTACCCCGTTCTGTTTCGCCGAAAAATCAATGATGGTAACCGGTTGATGGCGGTCGGAGAAAGTATTGCACATCTAAATTGYCTGGTGAAACGTRGGCAAATGGTRCGGACTATGAACACAGATGGGCATTATGTTTACCAGTCAATAAAGACAGATTAAACATTATGAAAACACACACGGTACAGCCGCGCACATTTTCGTGAACATAAACGCCTTATAAACCTTAATCGGCTAGCAAGGTGAAAAGTGCATAGGAGGTTTGTTAGCCRTGAAAACCAAGCATACAATTGCCGTACTGCTCCCGGCCTATAATGAAGAAGACGGTTTAGCCCATGTCATAGAAGGCTTTACCAAGTCCTTACCGAATGCGCGCATCATTGTGTGTGATAATAATTCCAAGGATAAAACTTCTGAAGTTGCCCGTATGGCAGGGGCGGAAGTTTGGCATCAACCATTGCCGGGGAAAGGCAATGCTATGCGCCGCCTGTTCAGGGAAGTTGATGCRGATATTTATATTATGTGCGATGCGGATGGTTCTTATGACGCGTCTGCCGCCCCGGGGTTAGTGGACAAGCTTACGGTGGAAAAATTGGATATGATTGTTGCGGCGCGCGCATCAGGCGACGAGAAATATCGCCCTGGGCATGCTATCGGCAATAAGGTGTTTACATGGGTCATGGGGGCTGCTTTTGGACGGCATTTCACAGATATATTTTCTGGCTATAGGATATTTTCTAAGCGGTTTGTAAGGTCTTTTCCAATGATGTCAGATAAATTTGAAATCGAAGCCGAGATGGCTATTCATTGTCTGGAGCTCCGTTTGCCATTCGCTGAGGTACCTGTCCCGTTTTTTGATCGTATAGGCGGCGAGAGCAAATTATCCACCTTCCGTGATGGTGCACGCATTGCTTGGCTCATGGGTAAATTATACCGTGATCAGCAACCCATGCGATTTTTCCTGTTTGGCGCATTGGTTATTGGATCAATTAGTTTGGCCATTGGTCTGCCGGTAGTATTTGAATATTTCGAAACTGGATTAGTTGAGAGATTCCCAACGGCGTTTTTAGCAGCATTTTTAGCACTTGGCGCCGCCTTGTCATTAACTTGTGGCATAATATTGGATACGGTTAAACGCCTGCGTATTCAGCAAAAAATGCAAGCTTATCTTGGTGCATTTGAACAAGAGCGCTAATCTCGCAAAATTGTGTTTGGCATGTGATGGGCGGTATTGTTAACTAGCTCTTATGAAGAATTTTCAAAAAACAGTATTGATGGGTTTATCGTCTGGTCTGGCAGTGGCTCTCGTTGCTTGCGGCACGGCGGATGGTCAGGAAAGCGGACAGCAACAAGAAGCGGCAATAAAAACACGTGCAGAAGCCGTGTTTGCGGGTGGATGTTTTTGGTGTGTTGAAGCGGATTTCGAAAAACTCTCTGGCGTTATCGAAGCTATCTCCGGATATGCGGGTGGTCATGTCAAGAACCCGACCTACAAACAAGTGGTGCGCGGTGGCACCGGCCATTACGAAGCTGCGAAAATTATTTATGATCCGTCGGTCATCAGTTATGACGAACTTTTGGAATATTTCTGGACCCATGTTGATCCGACAGATAGCGGGGGGCAATTTTGTGACCGTGGGCAATCCTACGCGACCGCTATTTTTGCTGACCCTGAGCAATTAGAATTGGCGCTGTCTTCAAAGCAAGTTTTGCAGTCTTCAGGTCGTTTGAAAGATGATGTGGTTACCCCTGTGATTGTTGCAGGGCCATTTTATAAGGCAGAGAACTATCATCAGAACTATTACAAGAAGAACCCTGTGCGTTATAAGTTCTATAGAAATGGGTGCCGGCGCGATAAACGCATTAAACAGATTTGGGGTGGTTAGGCGCGGGTGCTAAATTAAACTGTCTATGCCTGCATATTGCCCACCGTGAAATACTAAAGGGGTAATGTCGTTACGGTTAAATTTCATAACTTCGCCAACGATGATGATATGATCGCCGCCTTCGTAATGATGGGCGGTTTTACATTCAAATAGAGCAGAGTATTCTGGCAGGATGGGGACACCACCAAGTCCTTTGCTTGTCTTGATGCCTTTAAATTTATCCGTGCTAGGTTTTGCGAAGCAATTAGAAAGTTCGTTTTGCCCAGAACCAAGTACATGTACGTTAAAGTATTTGGTGTGCTGGAAAGCAGGCAGGCTATAAGCGGATTTGTCAAGCGACCACAATATCATGGGCGGCTTCATGGATAGGCTGTTAAAGCTGCTAGCCGTAACCCCAACGGCTTCGCCGCCTTTGTCCAAGGTCGTAATAATTGTCACCCCCGTGGCAAAATGCCCCAAGGCTTTGCGAAATTCAGTTTTGTCAAAATCTGTATTGCTCATGTCCAGTCCGGTATTCCTGCGGTAAGTGCTTAAGGTGTTTAATATATCAAACTCAGGCAATGCCATGTTCAAGCACCAATAAGTGACCATTATATGGTCGCACACATAAGCCTGCAATGGTTTTGAGCCGAAACCTTGTAGATTTCAAAAATGAAATAATATGCGGGAATTTAGAATTCCCCGCGCTTTGACACCGAAATATGAGGGAGAGAATAATGAGCGAAGTAACTTTAGATGTATTGATAGAAAGAGCTAAAAGTCTGGTACCTGTGCTTAAAGAACGGGCCCTTGCAACAGAGCGCCGCCGTGAACTTCTCCCTGAAACTATGGCAGATTTACACCGCTTAGGCCTACTAAAATACTATCAACCCAAAATGTTTGGTGGTTACGAGATGGATTGGGGCGCCCATGCTCACATCGCTACGGAACTTGCCAAGGGTTGCACATCAACCGCGTGGATACAGTGCGTGGTTGGTGCCCACACATGGATGGCGGCTCGCTTTGGTATGGAAGCGCAAAAAGAAATGTTCGCTGAGCCGGATGTTTTGATCGCGACAGCCTTTGCTGGTGGACGTAATGTAGAGGTCACGCGTGTTGATGGCGGTTATCGTTTGACCGGAGAGTGGTCGTTTGCATCTGGTCTGTCCCATTCTAAGTGGGCTATTGTCGGTAGCCAGACAAAGTCAGCGACGCGCGACGAATACGAAATGACACTGTTTGCATTGCCCAAAGGCGACTTTGGCCAGAACGATAACTGGTATGTATCTGGTCTACGTGGATCGGGTTCTATGAATATTGTTGTGGATGATGCCTTCATCCCCGAGCACCGCGCTATCCCTATCAATACATTTGATACGGGTGCGCTTGAAGATGCCAAAGTACATGGTTGTTATTCTTATCAGGCCTATATGCCGGAATATTTCTTTTCGGTTCCGCTCGGCCCAATTGTTGGCACAGCTATGGGCGCGATGGATGCTTATTTGGAAATCACAAAAAAACGCTTTGGCGCTATGTTCGGTGAAAAAGTTGCTGAGCAAATTCCTGTGCAGACCCGAGTCGCTGAAAGTACGGCGGAAATCGCTGCTGCAAAATTATTATTCGACCGTGTGTTTGAAACTTTGCATAACCGTGGTTCTCAGTATGAGCGCGTCAATAAAGATGAATTAGTGCGCATGAAACGCGATTGTGTATTTGTCGGTAAGCTTTGTTCACAAGCCGTTACACGGCTCGTGAAAATGATGGGAGCGAGCGGGCTTTCGGATACCAATCCGGTACAACGCTTTCACCGCGATATGGAAGCTTTGACCGCTCATCAAAGCCAGCAATGGGAAATTGGCATGACGCCTATTGGCCGCTATGCTCTGGGTTTAGAAACCGGCAACCAAATCATTGACAGTGCGCCAGAAGGCGATGGTTTTTTATACTAGACCATGAGCGAAAACAGACAACTTAGGCTTAAACGTAATATCAAGCAGGGCGAAGCTATTTCTCTGGATTTGTTTGACATGATTACGGAACCAATCCCCGAACCGGGCGCAGGGCAGTTCCTTGTGAAAACCGTTGCGCTTGGTACGTCTCCGGCGCAGCGGGCTTATTTGATGGGATCGGATTCGCGCTTTCATGAACCTTTGGAAATTGGTGAACTCATGCGTGGGCGCGGCATTGGTCCAGTGCTGAAATCAAACCACCCTGATTACAAAGTTGGTGACATTATTGCCTGTTCTACAGGCTGGCAGGACTATTCTATCCAAGACGGTGACCAGACCAAGATGCCGGTTAAAACCCTGCAGAAAATACATGCGCCGCACGAGCCGCTATATTTGCATCTTGGTACGCTCGGTGCGTCTGGTTTTGCAGCCTATTACGGCCTGCTGGATGTGGCAAAACCCGTTAAGGGCGATACCGTGTTAGTCTCGTCCTGTGCAGGCGGTGTCGGCTCTATAGTCGCTCAAATCGCTAAACTGAAGGGCTATACAGTCGTTGGTATAGCGGGCGGCCCTGATAAATGTGCATGGATAAAATCCAAGCTCGGTGTCGATCATGCCATTGATTACAAGAACGAAGATTTGTACGAAAAACTAGCCGAGTATTGCCCGAACGGGGTTGATGTATATTTCGATAATGTCGGCGGCGAGACATTGGATGCTGCCCTTAAAAACTTGGCTTTGCGCGGACGTATAGTTATTTGCGGCCTGATCTCGACGGAATACCATGAGCCACCTCTTCCGGGACCGCGCCATTATTATAATTTGATCTACAAACGCGCCCGCATGGAAGGCTTTTTTGTTTGGGACTATTTCGAACAATTTGCTGGCGCCGAAGCCGAGCTTACCGACTGGTACAAGCAAGGCAAAATCAAGCCAACGGAACGAGTGTTCAAGGGCCTAGAGGCTGCCCCTGAAGCCCTGCAAAGTTTATTCGCAGGTGTCGATACAGGGATTAAGGTAATCGAGCTTTAGGCCCAGCTAATCAAAGAATGCATTTAAACTTCACCCCTTGATAAATAGAAACATGTTGCGTCCGTTTTACAACGGGCATTAGACCGCTTTAGGTATGTGGACAGAACGCCTGTGGTTGTTATGGTATGACTATTATCAGTTAGGAGAACTATGTGAGCAGTCCTGTCAAACTTATCGGACTACCGACAGACCGTAATTCTTCGCATCTACGTGGCTCGGCTAAGGCACCTTCTGCTATTCGTACATTGCTTATGAGCGGGATGAGTAATCTATGTTCGCAAGACGGGGTTGATCTGGAAGATCCTGATGTTTTTGTGAACGAGGGTGATGTTGATCTTCGTGAGGATGCAGGTGATTTTGCGAGAATTGTGGCTGCGTCTRARCRRGCCTTTARTATAGGTACGGCAGTATTTCTTGGGGGAGATCATTTTGTTACTTGGCCAATCATTGAAGGATTGGTCAGTTCAGGGATGGCACCACCGCACCTTGTCCATATTGATGCCCATCCGGATTTATACCCTGATTTTGAAGGCAACCCTGAATCTCATGCATCGCCGATGGCGCGGTTGAACGAGAAGGGACGGTTACGCTCTTTGACGCAAATAGGTATTCGGACTGTAAATGCAGTACAACAACAACAAATCGATCGTTACGGYGTCACGGTCATTGCACCGTCAGAGCTTGCTAATTTGGCAGATATACTGCCGAGTGGCCCAACGTATATTACGATTGACCTGGACGGTCTCGATCCTGCTTTTGCTCCGGGGGTATCGCACCATGAACCAGGCGGTCTGAGCGTGCGAGAAGTGCTTGATATAATAAAGAAATTGCCCGGGCCCATCATCGGCGCAGATATTGTCGAGCTTAATCCTGAGCGCGACATAAACGATATGACAGCCGCTGTGGCCGTGAAGCTATTAAAAGAACTGGTAGCCCGTATCCATAGAGATCAAACGCGCTAATACCCCTCTATTATCCGTTTTAAGAGCGCCTGGTTGACATAACCGTCTGCTGGCACACCGTTGGCATGCTGCCAAGCACGGATAGCGTGTCTTGAATTGGGGCCGATCATCCCGTCGATGCCGCCCGTGCTATAGCCTTGGCGGGATAGTTCGGYTTGCAGGTTCTTTTTGTCGGTTAGGGACARGGTTTTATCTGYRCGMGGCCAAATGCGGCGGATGGCCTGCTTGCCTTGYAGACTGTCTGCCAAAACATTGATGCCGAGTGCATATGMAGTCGAGTTATTGTATTTCTTGATAACRTCGAAATTCTTGAACGTCAGGAATACGGGGCCTTTGGCTCCTGCCGGYATYAAAAGYTTGGCTTCTAAAAAYAGGGCGTCRTTTGACCAATTTTGMCCACTKACRGAGCGYACMCCCATGCCGGCCCATCCGGATATGGTGCGTTTGGATCCGYTCGATAAACCGTAATCAAAGCCTTTCGGCAATATAACTTCGGTGGTGACAGGTTCCGTTGCTCGCCAACCAAAGCGCTGTAGATAATAGGCGGTAGACGCCAGCGCATCGCCTGCATCGGTCCATAAATTCTTATTCCCATTATTGTCATAGTCTACGGCGTAGTCGCGAAATGTGGTTGGGATRAACTGGGTCATRCCCATRGCKCCRGCCCAYGAKCCGRTKARTTGRTCTTGGCGGACATCGCCGCGCGTCAACATRTCTAAAATGCCGAATAATTGCTGTTCGCCAAATTTAGCGCGGCGACCTTCAAAGGCCAGCGTGGCCAGACTGTCGATCATATTRTCGGTGCCTAAAATTTTACCATAAGCWGATTCTAGCCCCCAGATAGAGGTGAGRATATGCCGGTCAACGCCGTATCTGGTTTCCAAATCAGTGAAKAGCTGGCTGTGTTCATCCAATTTAGTGCGGCCACCRTTTATRCGGCTKTCCGACGTTACCCCGTCAATATACACCCAGATYGCCCGTGTRAATTCCGGCTGTGTTTTGTTGCTTTCAATAGCTTTGGGATTGATTTTAGCGCGACCAATGGTCGTTCGCAGTAAATTGCTATCATAGCCTTTAGCGAGGGCGCGGGTCATAAAGTCCCGTTTCCACGCGTTAAAACGCTCGGTTTGYCCGRCTTCARCTTGTGTRTTGATGGTCYGRCCCGTTGCGAYCTGTTTTAACTTAGGGGTAGGCTGAGCAGTTGMGGGCACCGACGYGCAYGCACTGAGAGCAAAGGAAAGAGCGGYTAAATATTTAATCATGCCACCACGGTATCAAGCATGTATACATTTGACTAGGTGCTTTGTGTTTTGTAACTGCTAAAAACACAGTTAAAAGCCTCTAAAAGTCACTTGACTCACGAATTAACCGCCACTAGGTTCCGGCCTCGAATTCAAATGGGCTCATGTGCACTCTAATGCCCCMAATTATAGTAAAGACATAGGTAAAGACCATGAAAGTCCGTTCATCACTGAAATCTCTTAAAAACCGTCACCGYGATTGTAAGATCGTCCGTCGTAAAGGCCGTCTCTACGTCATCAACAAAACCAATCCACGGTTTAAGGCGCGTCAAGGTTAGTTGTTTCGGCTAAGTAGGGCATATTTGCCTATTCTGACATTATCTTCATATACACAATCTCGCTCTTGCCATTTAGTGTGATCGGCGTAAATTCGTGTCTATGAGACAGTTTATCCTCATTGTTATTTTTATGGTTCTGGGCATGGTTTTGGGCGCTGGGCATAGTTTTGCCCAAGAAGCAGAGCAAGAACCTGATCTTCCGCCGCTCGCGCCTGCRCCRAAAGAGCAAATCCAAGARAARCCAGAAACTAAYYCMGAAACTGGCGACGCGCYAAAAGGCRGYAAAGATTTGACGGTACGCTCAGAACAAGACCGCGCCGCTATGCTTGCAGATTTATTTGCCARCCTCAAAGCCGAGACCGACGAGGAAGAAGCCGYATTGATCGCCGAGGAAGTCTGGGCGGTGTTTTTACAATCYGGCAGCGCCTCTGTYGATTTYCTTTTGCACCGGGGTATCGCAGCGCAAAATCGGGGCGACAATAAACTGGCKCGCCGCATGTATGACCATGTGCTGCGCTTGCAACCAGGTTACGCCGAAGGTTGGTCACGTTCRGGTCGYTTRGCRGCWGAYGARAAAGATTTAARCCGTGCCGTTGCGGATACCATGCAAGCGTTGATTTTAGAGCCCCGCCATTTTTAYGCCYTGTGGACGCTCGGCAATATATTGGAAACTCTGGAACGCCMGGACGATGCTTTTGAAGTTTACGAASAAGCCAACAAAGTCTAYCCCCAGCACAAACAGATCAAAGAGCGGGTGGAGCGRTTGAAAGAAAGCGCCAAAGGTAAAGCACTTTAATTGCTGATACTCGCAATCAATACCAAYTTCTCTGCGCGGGTTAATTTCTTAATCACGTATTCGCGTTTGGACGCGGTACTGCGGTCAGGCACCGTTTCTGAATATACCAATTCCACCGGTCCCCTGCTTTTCGTATATTTAGCCCCTGTGCCAGCATCATGAGCTTTCAGGCGTTTGTCCAAACCATTAGTGATACCCGTATAAAATGTAGTATCTGCGCACYKGACRATRTAGACTTTCCATTTATCGRTGGGCCAATCAKTCACCTGGYAARTGCTTYAAGAAATAYGCAATCTGATTTTCACCCATGACTTTGCGGATATCGAGCTCTACCATGCCTTGCCGCAGAAGCGCGTCTGTTATGGCTGCGAGTTCTGAAGTGTCGAGTTCAGTGGTAACCGACCCATCAAAATCTGAGCCTAATGCGATATGATCAACGCCGAATTTTTCAGCGCCGTGGATCAACATCTTGGCAATGCCGTCAGGTGTCGTATCGCACACTGCGGTTTCCCAATAGCCAACTCCGATGAGACCGCCTCTGTCGGCGATTTGTTGCATCAACCTGTCGGGTATATTACGCTTTGGATGGTCGCACAGRCTAAGGATGCCAGTATGGGAAACCACCATGGGGGCATCGGTGAGTGTGAGCACATCTTCGACCACTTTTATGGATGAGTGCGCCACGTCGATCATCATGCCTTTGTCGACGATTTTCGCGACAACTTCTTTGCCAAACGGGGTCAGGCCGGACTTTGATACACCGTGCAAAGAACCACCGAGTTTATTGTCAAAAAAATGTTGCAGGCCGATCATACGAAAACCTGCGTCATAGAGCTTATCAAGGTTTGCAATATCGCCCTCAAGCGGGTGTGCGCCTTCGGTGGCTAAAACGCCAACCATAATGTCATTGTTGYCTGTGCGCCGCTGCATGGCATCTCTGAGGTCGGATTTTGTTTTGGCAATTATGAAATTACCGTCCGAATTTCTTTGTACTTTATGTAGGCGCTCTGACTGAAAAATAGCACGCTCATAGATAGATTTCCAGGTACGTGGTGGCCAAGCCTGCACGATGGTCAGCAAGGTCATTTGATCCTTTTCCATCTTATTGGCATCTGTATTCATATTACCGGGCACGAATGTCACTGTGGAAAATACTTGCACGGCTACACTGCCTTCGCGAAAACGCGGCAGGTCGGTTTGACCATATCTGTGACGYTCGGCGGGATTGCGTTTCCATAACAATGTATCTGCATGTAAGTCCGCTACCCGCATACTGGCGTGCAGTTCTTTGGCTTCATCGGAAATTTTGTACGCCTTGTGATCAAGCACAACATTCATGCCTGCATCAACCTTAGTCGGCAAGATTTTAAAGAAATAGATAGTTGCGCCGATCAAAACCAGCACCAATAGCCAACCGAGTATTTTAAGAAATTTTTTCATGTTGTCCCCTTTGGGCTTATTATAGATAGAATTCCATCCACAACAATATTTTATTGTGTAACCGACATAAGTCCCGATTAGGCTTGCACTCATCTATCAAGCTTCATAAGTTGCAAAAAATTTTGGAGACAAACATGATCACTGACGAACAACGCGCCGAAAGCATGGGCGAAGCRACCCGCGATAAATTGAAASAATATRYKGMYMKYWWCGAGCGGCTAGAGGCCGAAAAAACAGAACTGACCGCAGATATCCGCGAAGTTTACGCTGAGTCCAAGACATTTGGTTTTGATACAAAAATTCTGCGTAAAACAATTGCCTTGCGTAAAATCGAAGCCCACGAGCGAGCCGAGCAAGAAGCACTGTTAGAGCTATATATGGACGCGATTGGCGACTAGGTATTTGAATTGCCCTAGCTGGAGGCGGTTAATTGGACGAGCAAGAAAAACTCAGAATAAAAAACCAAAAGGCGCGGATACGCCGCGCCCGCACTGCCCAACGCAAACTAAAAAAAGCCAGAGCCGAGCTGGAAGCCCTCGGCGAAATTACCGATTGGGAGGACGAATTTATCGCCTCGGTCGATGAACGTTTGGAAAAATTCGACAGTGCCTTCGCCGACCCGTCCTTAGGCGGTTTTGGTGAAGCCTTGTCCAATAAACAAAAACAAGTTCTCGCTCAGATGCGCCGCAAGATAAAAGACAAAAGCAAACAAGCCCCCCAAGATGATCCCGCTAAACCACAATGGCGCTCAAGCTTTAAAAACAAATCCAATTTCAAACCGCGTGTGCGCAATATTGAAGACGATATGTTTGAAGATGAACCAGAGCCTGAACCGGTAGCCAAAATCCAGCCACCAAAACACAAACCATTTCTAAAAATCATAGACGGCGGCAAGAAATAATATTTAAGCAATTACAATTTTAACAAATCAGGTTCCCGGACTTGATCCGGGATCCAGTATGTTACGCACAATACGAGTTTTAGCGCTCTGGACCCCGGGTCAGGCCCGGGGACCTAAGTGGTTTAAATTCTGCAATTATCAATCAACCGCACACCCTGACAGTGGGCAGCTATGAGCAGGCGCGCAGGGCGGTTTTCTAGTTTACCGCTAAGCAGTTCCAGAGAATTTGTATCGGCGACCGCCACATAATCTACACCGTCMRAYYCGRANNYKTSWTRATSTRWAATKTNNWTYKTTSAKWKRMAKYKYKSWTANKYYGCNCMKYSTGNYKATATCTTTGGCACACGATTGCATAATAATATTGAGTTTGCCTGCGATTTCACGGCCCACATCGTCGAAATAGAGGTTGCGGGACGACATAGCGAGACCATCAGGTTCGCGCATAATTGGTGCGCCTAATATGCGCACAGGCATATCCAGATCAGAGACTAAACGGCGGATGGTCAAGAGTTGCTGATAGTCTTTTTCGCCGAATATGGCTACATCCGGCTGCACACGGTTAAGGAACTTGGTGACGATCAGTGCGACACCGCCGAAGAAATGCGCGCGGTGATCGGTCTCAAGCCCGAGAGCGGGGCCACCGACATTAACGGTTGTCGTGTGGTGCGCGCCGTACATTTTTTCGGGAATATAGACCAGATCACATCCGGCAGCTTTAAGCATCGCGCAGTCCCGTTCATGGTCACGGGGATAAGTGTCCTTGTCTTCGCCTTCAGCGAATTGGGTCTCGTTTATATAAATGCTGGCAACGACTTTGGTGGCATGTTGCTTGGCTTTGGTGATCAGAGAAATATGACCATCGTGCAGTGCCCCCATAGTCGGGACACAGGCAATAATTTCGCCAGACTTACGCCATTCCCAAATTTGCGCGCGCAGATCGGTTTCGGATTTTATGATAAATTCGGTGCTCATATTGGCCTTCTAAGACGGAGCTACAACCAAGCAGGCCTGACCTTGCTGTGCAAGAGTTTTACACACGTTTTCAGCATGAGCATGATTTAATTGTCCCAGCCTGGCTCTATAGATAAATCCCGCGCTGCGTTTGACGGGGATGATGATTTCTTCAGCGCTCAGCAATTCAAGACTTGCATCGGCTTTGACAAGTAGATTGGCCCTTTTAGCAGCAGCGGCGGTTGAAAAGGCACCGACTTGTATGGCCCAGCCTTGATTGGCCACACGCGTAGAGACACGCATACCGTTTGCGCCTTGGACAACACGCACAGTGTTAGCCCCGTTTCCTGTCATGTTATGTGCAGCACGCAATGTGTAGGCATGAATTGTGTTTGTTTTGGGGATGGGAGCTTTTACCCGAACTATTTTACGTTCATCAGCATTGAGGGCGAATTGCCCAATTTTCTTCTGGATGTTACGGTTTTTGTCCACTTGTTTTTTTACATTGAAGCCCCGTTCAATGAGATCAGCCATATGCGTGTCCCGAGAACGGCCGCTGGCACCACCGAGCACTACGGCTATTAAACGGCGTCCGCCGCGCTCCGCTGATAAAACCAGATTATACCCTGATGCATTGGTATAGCCGGTCTTAAAACCGTCGACCCCGTCCACCTTGTCCAATAAAGTATTGTGGTTGATGTAGGTGCGGCCTTTATAGGAGAATGTCTTTTGACTGAAATACGGATAATATTTGCGGTGGGTGCGCAATAGAGCTTCGGCCAATTTCCCCATATCACGGGCGGTGGTGAACTGGCCTTCATCAGGGAGGCCATTGGCATTGCGAAACACTGTGCGCTGCATACCGAGCGCTTTGGCTTTTTGGGTCATAAGACCTGCGAATTCTTTTTCCGAGCCGCCAAGCCGTTCGGCCAAAACTACGGCGACATCATTGGCAGATTTCACGGTCAGAGCCTGAATAGCCTGTTCAACTGTAATGGTACGGCCAGCCCGTAGGCCAAGTCTTCCCGGCGGTGTGCGGGAGGCGCGCGCAGAGATCAGCATGGGTTCGTCCAAACTTAATTCGCCCCGTTCCAGCGCATCAAATACCAAATACAAAGTCATCATTTTGGTCAGGGAGGCCGGGTAACGAAGCCCGTCAATTTTCCGTGCGTGCAGGATTTCCAATGAGTCCACATCAATGATGAGGGACGCATATTTGTTTTGCGGATTGGGCTTACCCCATACGGGTGCGCTTAGGCTAATACCCATAACAATAGCCAACACGAGAATCAAAATACGCTTCATGAACAACAGGTAGATTACCACTGTTTTAAGAATGGTTAATGCCGGTTAATAAATAGCACAAATCCCCCCTTTTACTTTGTGAAAAACCCACTATCTTACGGGGTATGCTAATACTGGAAATACAGACTGATTTTAACGTTTCTCCTTCCCCCATTCATGGGGGAAGTACCCCGAAGGGGGGATGGGGGCCGCCGCTTTCACGGCGAAACGATGGTGCAGATAAATACGAATATTCAGTGGCGCACAAGAGTGCGCGCCCCCATCGAGCGCCAAGAGGCACCCACTTCCCCCATAAAAAATGGGGGAAGGATATATTTATGAACAAAAACTCCGGCACCGCCGGCAATGAGGATGAACGCGGTACCGAGCGTGGTGTTGCCACCAAAACCCGCCCCAAGACCAAAAAGCCGTCACAATATAGGGTGTTATTGCTCAATGATGATTACACGCCCATGGAATTTGTTGTCGGACTGTTGATGGGTATTTTTAAAAAAACCCAAGAAGAAGCGACACAAATCATGTTGGATGTGCATCAAAGCGGTATCGGAATTTGTGGAATTTACACGTTTGAGATAGCAGAAACCAAGGTGGCGCAAGTGCTAGATGCTGCCAAGCGCAGTGATCATCCACTTAAGTGTACGCTGGAAAAGGCATAAACTCGCCCTTGCAATAAATTAAAACCGCGCCACATTAGAAGATATACAAACACAAAAGACGAAAGCGAAAGACACAACATGGCTTCATTCTCTCCAGTTCTTGAAGAAACCATTCACCGCGCATTGACTTTGGCGGCCGATCGTCAGCACGAGTTGGCGACGCTGGAGCATTTGTTGTTGGCATTGATCGATGACAAAGATGCAAGCGCAGTGCTGACGGCTTGTGATGTTGAGCTGGAAAGTTTGCGTGGTGCTTTGACCGCATATCTGGATGAAGATTTATCGTCATTGATTGTTGAAGAGTTCGAAGAAGCCCGCCCAACCGCCGGTTTTCACCGTGTGATACAGCGCGCCGTCATCCATGTTCAAAGTTCTGGCCGCGAAGAAGTAACAGGCGCCAATGCTTTGGTGGCTTTGTTCAACGAGCGCGAAAGCCATGCCGTGTACTTCTTACAAGAACGCGATATGACCCGCTATGATGCGGTTAATTATATCTCCCACGGTATTTCAAAAACCGGCGACGCAAGTGAAAATCGACCTATTCTCGGCACAGGTCCGAACGAAGATGCAGACGGCGGTAAAAAGCAAGAAGACCCGCTAGAGGCCTATTGTGTTGACCTCAACCAGAAAGCCAAGGACGGCGGTATTGATCCGCTCATCGGGCGCGCAGCCGAAGTTGAGCGTTGTATTCAAGTCCTCTCGAGGCGCCGTAAAAATAACCCACTTTTGGTTGGTGATCCAGGCGTTGGCAAAACCGCTATCGCAGAAGGTATCGCCCTAGCCATTGTTGACGGTAATGTGCCGGAAGTGATTGCGGAGGCGACAATATATTCACTTGATATGGGCGCGCTTTTAGCCGGAACCCGCTACCGTGGTGATTTCGAAGAACGCYTAAAAGCCGTCATGAAAAAGTTAGAAGAACTGCCACACGCGATTTTGTTCATTGATGAAATCCACACCATCATTGGGGCAGGGGCCACGTCCGGCGGYGCAATGGATGCGTCCAACTTGCTAAAACCGGCGTTACAATCCGGTAAACTGCGCTGTATGGGCTCAACCACCTATAAGGAATACCGCCAACATTTCGAGAAAGACCGGGCATTGGCACGGCGTTTCCTCAAAATCGATGTTGTGGAGCCAAGTGCGTCTGACACAATAAAAATCTTACGTGGCCTTAAGCCGTATTTCGAGGAATTTCACGGTGTACGTTACACAGCCGAAGCCATTACCACGGCAGTGGATTTAGCCGTGCGCCATATCACTGACCGCAAATTGCCCGACAAAGCTATCGATGTGATCGACGAGGCGGGCGCGTACCAAAAGTTGCTCCCTGAAAATAAGCGCAAGAAGACTATCGGTGTCCAAGACGTAGAAGCGGTGATCGCTAAACTCGCCCGCATTCCGACCAAAACGGTTTCGCGCGATGATGCCAAGGTTCTTAAATCCTTACCAACAGACCTCAGCCGTGTTGTGTTTGGCCAAGACGTTGCCATYGAACAGGTTTCGGCGGCGGTTAAATTGGCGCGGGCTGGCYTGCGTGAGCCCAATAAACCTATTGGCTCTTATTTGTTCTCCGGCCCTACGGGTGTTGGTAAAACCGAAGTAGCACGGCAACTGGCCATGGCCCTCGGGCTTGAACTTTTGCGCTTTGATATGTCTGAATATATGGAACGTCATACCGTATCACGCTTGTTGGGCGCACCTCCGGGATATGTGGGCTATGACCAAGGCGGCTTGTTGACCGACCGCGTGTCCGAGCATCCGCACTCTATTGTATTGCTCGACGAGGTCGAAAAAGCCCATCCGGATGTGTTTAATATTTTGTTGCAGGTCATGGACAACGGCACGCTGACCGATGCGTCTGGCCGAGCCGTTGATTTTCGCAATGTCATCCTGATCATGACRACWAATGCMGGYGCWGCWGAYGCYGCCAAARCCGAAATMGGATTTGGCCGTACCGATAGCAGCAACGAGGAAGACGACAAAGCSATCAAGCGYTTGTTCACACCYGAGTTCCGCAACCGTCTYGAYGCGATGATTAAATTCGCRCCGCTCGCGCCTGAAAGTATCGCCAAAGTCGTGGATAAATTTATTATCCAGCTAGAAGCACAACTGTCAGACCGTAAAATCYTGTTCGAAGTCTCCAAGGCGGCCAATATCTGGATTGCCAAAAAAGGCTATGATAAGCGTTACGGTGCCAGACCGCTGTCCCGCACKATYCAAGAATACGTCAAAAAACCACTGGCRGATGAAATCYTGTTCGGCAAGCTGAAAAAAGGCGGACTGGTCAAAATCGGCTATRAYAAGAAAAATGATAAGCTAAARTTCGAAATCYTAAAACCSGMSCAGCTAAAAATYGARGGCAAAAAAGGCGGCAAAGGATTACCCGCGCCCAAACCTAAGGAAGATGCTTAGTTTGGAGGGTTACTTCCTAAAGATTAAGTGAAATGCGGCCATCTGCTTCTACTAGGATTTCTCCGGCTAGCTCTAGTTCTAGCAGGGCGGCGCTGGCGATTGGGAAGGCTATGCCGCTTTGGCGGATGATTTCGTCGCGGATTGTTGGTGTGGGCGAGCAAAGGGTGAGCAGTGCGCCGCGCGCATTATCAATATCAGTTTCCACATCCTCCCAGTTGATATCAGCATGGTCATAACCGTCTTGAGGTTCTTGAAAATCGAGCAGGCCGGTGCTGGCAAGGACGTGTAATATATCCTCGGTGTTTTCGATCAATGCGGCCCCTTGTTGTATCAAGCGGTTGCAGCCTTTGGTGCGCGGGTCAAGCGGCGAGCCGGGTGCGGCCATAACTTCGCGGTTTTGTTCCAGAGCAAAGCGCGCCGTGATCAGCGTGCCAGAGCGTTCGGCGGCTTCGATGACCACRACRCCTTGACAWAGRCCRGAGATAATRCGGTTGCGGCGCGGGAANAWCYYGNGCSSTSGCRCNSRTGSCCANKYGGGCTTTCGSWGAYCASTGCNCCCKCNYTCGMKCAWWYSGGCRWASAGYTYWGCGTTTTSWCKSGGATAAAYATWATCMACGCCGCCGGCAAGGACAGCGGTACTCGGGTATCCCTTGTCCAGCGTGGATTTGTGCGCCGCCGTGTCGATGCCGCGCGCCATGCCGGATGTTATGATATAGCCTTCTTTCGCTAAGCCTTGGCACAGCATCGCCGTCATCTTTTTACCGTTCAGCGACGCATTGCGCGTGCCGACAACGCCAATTGACGGGCGGTGCAAAATGGCAGGATTACCGAGGACGGTTAAAATTGGCGGCGGGTCAGCAATGTTCAGGAGGCTCTGCGGATATGTTTCTTCGTACGAGCATATAAACGTGCCGCCAGCTTTTTCGATTAAGGCAAGTTCGTCCTCGATCTTTGCTAAAGGGCACAGCGTTATGCGGTTGAATTTCGTGCTATTTTGCAAGACTTCAACGGCATTTTCCGGACTTGAAAACCGGTCTAGCAAGCGCCGCAATGTAACGTGACCGACCCCTTCACTGCGCACCAAGCGAAACCATGCAATCTCCGCAGGCCCTACGGCGCGGAAGGTTTGGTTGTGTGATTGGTGGTTCGGTTTTTTATTGAACATATGTGCCTATGAAGCTTTTTCTTTGCTTTTGCCGATTTTGGGCTCTTCGCCTTTTAGCAAACGCACGATATTGTCTTTATGCTTTATCCAGACTAACGCGGCAAGAACGCCATATAAG
>NVTC01000023.1 GCA_002732905.1 Robiginitomaculum sp. | reverse complement strand
GGTCTGTCCATAGTCAATGACCTCGCCATAGCCTATAAAGGTGTACTAACATTAGATAAATCCCCATTAGGCGGTTTAAGAACTATTTTAATTATCCCTATGGTCAGAGAGTAATATAATCGCGCAATTCCAAAAACGAAATGCTCCATCAGCAGAGCGCAACAAAACGCCAATTGGTGCGCAGTTAAAAATGATGCTGCCGCAAGGGGCGCGGGTTTTGGAAATAGCTTCGGGGGCAGGGCAACACGGGGCATATTTTACGGAACTTCGGCCTGATATTATTTGGCAATATTCAGATGTTGATACGGATGCACAAGAAAGTCAAAAAGCTTATGCTTGCGAAAATCCTAGTCAGTTAAAATTACCGCTACAATTGGATGTGACCCAAGGGAATTGGTGGCAAAGGCTTGAACCTATCACCAATATATATTGCGCCAATATGATCCACATAGCTCCTTGGGAAGCGGCCTTGGGATTAGCAAAAGGAGCCGGAGAATTGCTACAAGCTGGCGACAAGTTGTTTCTTTATGGTCCATTTTTGTTTGGGGTAGATAGCGCTCAGTCTAATCTCGATTTTACCGCAAACTTAAAGCAAAGAAACCCAGTATGGGGTGTGCGCGAACTTGTAGATGTTGAGGAATTGTTTGTGGAAAATGGTTTTTATCTCGACCAGAAAATTACGATGCCGCGGGATAATTACTTGTTGGTTTTTCGGAAACGCTAATATCTTAGAGGACCACGCTGAATCCTCACGTCTTGTTAAGCATATATTTGCAGTTACCCGGCAATAATTGCGCATCTGCCTAAATGTGTCTATTTTGTCATGTTTTAGCAAGGTTGTTGTTAAGTGCAGTAGCGCACTTTGGCTTTGGAAAGGATTCTGGCGTGTTGTCTGTATTTTATAAAACTCTCAAACCTGTCTTCACACTGCTAGGTGTAATTGTGCTTACGGTTTCCATGCCCGTTAGTGTAAGCGCTAAACCGTTAGGCATGCCCGATGAACAAGGATTGCCAAAATCCTTGGCAGATTTGATTGAGCATGTATCACCTGCCGTTGTTAATATTCGAGTTGTTACAGGTGGTTATGCTGTAGATCGTCCTGGCGAGGATGCAACAGAAGGACAAGGCTCTGGGTTTATCGTAACATCGGACGGTAAAATCGTTACTAATTTTCACGTTATTGAAGGTGGTGACAAGATCACCGTGGGGTTTGCTAACGGGGAAGAATTTCCCGCTAAAATTATCGGCACAGACTACGAAACCGATATTGCAGTTATACAAATTCAGAGCGAACGATCATTTGATTATGTCGGGTTTTACCATGGGCCTGATGTTCGTATAGGTGATTGGGTTTTGGCCATTGGCAATCCGTTTGGCATTGGGCAATCATCTAGTGTTGGTATTATTTCCGCAACCTTGCGTAAGCGGGTCGAATCCGGTTCTTATGTGGATTATATGCAAACCGATGCAACCGTTAACCGTGGTAATTCTGGTGGCCCATTGTTTAATTTTAAAGGCGAAGTCATTGGCGTAAATTCAGCCATTTTTTCGCCGACAGGCGCCAGCGTAGGTATTGCCTTTGCCGTACCGCATACACTCGCAGAAGAGATTGTTGTTGATTTAATTAAATATGGCAAAGTCAAACGCGGTTTTTTGGGTGCTGCGTTGCGTGAGGCAGAATACACGCAGAACGGTATCGTATACAAGGGCGGCGCAACGATTAACTCTGTAGGTGCTGACAGCCCTGCTGATAAGGCAGGATTGAAAGCCGAGGATGTTATATTAAGCATTAATGATACTGCTGTGCGCAATGCTGTTGAAGCCACGCGGGCTATCGGCAAATTACGGGCAGGTGAAACAGCGGTCTTTCAAATTGAACGCGGCGATAAACTTATTCCAGGTGGTGTACGTGTAAAAATAGGTGAACGCCCAGAAAATAAAGATACGCTAAAAACTGCAACAGGAAATACGGGCGGTGCGACGAGCTCGACCGTTGCAGCTCCGGCGGCACCAAAAGCTAATTCAATGTATAATACTGGATTATCACTGGTTGACCTAGGGGCAACGTTTCGCGAAAGCATCGGCATGCGGGTCGACCAAGTCGGTGTTTATGTTGATGCGGTAGCGCTCGGTAGTAATGCAGCGCGCAAAGGTATTAAAAGCGGTATGGTTATTCTTGAAGCGGGCGGAAAGCCAGTGGCAAGTGTAAGGTTTTTTGGCGATATCGTTCGCAAAGCACAGACCTCTGGACAGCGGTCTTTCGTGGTGAAAGTTCGTACTTTAAACGGCAGTGAACACTATACTTCAATTTCTCTCAATTAATTTGGTAACTCAGAAGGAAAATATTATGCGCATACTGGTAGTAGAAGACGATGATGTTGCGGCGGAGTATGTCCGTAAAGGCTTAATGGAAGCAGGCCATGTTGTTGATTTGGCAGGCGATGGTGAGCTTGGCTTGGAAATGGCCAAAGCTGCGGATTATGACGCACTCGTGCTTGACCGTATGTTGCCGAAACGAGACGGATTGTCTTTGCTCAAAGAATTGCGTTCGGATGGTGATACAACGCCTGTATTGATTTTATCTGCATTGGGTGAAGTTGACCAGAAAGTTGAAGGCTTGCGGGCTGGCGGCGATGACTATCTTTCCAAACCCTATTCGTTCACAGAGCTTTTGGCGCGGGTAGAAGCTATGGGTCGGCGTTCTGATCCAACCGCTGCGGTGACAAAGCTTAAGGCTGGCGATCTAGAAATGGACTTGCTGGCACGTACCGTCAAACGCGAGGGGCAGAATATTTTACTCCAGCCACGCGAATTCCGCTTACTAGAATGCCTGATGCGCCACGCAGGAAAAGTGGTTACTCGCACTATGTTGCTTGAAAAGGTGTGGGATTATCACTTTGACCCCCAGACTAATGTTATTGATGTACACATTTCACGCTTGCGTGCGAAAATAGACAAAGAATTTGATACACCTATGTTGCACACGGTTCGCGGCGCAGGTTACCGCTTGCAGGTTTAGCAAACCTGCGCGACAAGGGTTTCTATGTTCGCGTCACTAAAACGTCTATTTAAAAATACGATTTTTCGCTTGTCAATGATTGCTGCTGCTCTGTTCGCAGTGTCGTCATTGATAGTGCTTGGCTATATTTATTTTGCCACTGTGGTCTCTGATTTGAACCGCGTGGACAAAACTATGGAGCTGGAAATTGACGAGCTAACCAAGATTTATGAAACTCTTGGCCCTGTGGTGTTAAATCAGATCATTTTTGACCGTGCTTTGCCAAAAGGTGCCAGCAATGTCGGCAATAACACCTTTTATGTGTTTGAGTATTACGACGAAGAAGGCAATGTTAACGGAGGTGGTAATTTACCAGCAAAGCGGTTCTTTACAGATCCGGAAAAAATTCCATTTTGGAGAAAAATCCCAGGACTGAAAAGTGAGAAAACCCGCGAATTTGAATATGCAGTGACTACGATTTCTGGTGATAATAAGCAGACCAGAAGAGCACGTGGACGACTAAAAGAATTTTTACCTTCTGGCGCTAAATTGTTTATCGCCAGAGATGTCGAAAATATTATGGCTGCAAGTGAAAAAGTTACGCGGGCATTGTTGATTTCTGTGGCCATGGCCATAATCCTTGGCTTGGTATCCGGCATATATATGTCGAGCAGGTTTGCGCGCAGGATTGCTGCATTCAACAAATTGGCCACAGATGTGCGGGCTGGCGACCTTAAACAACGTGTGCCGCGCGATGAAAGCGGTGACGAGTTGGATGTGTTGGCAGAGCATTTGAATGCCATGCTTGACCATATTGATACATTGATGGTTGCTATGCGCTATGCTGGCGACAGTATTGCCCATGATTTGCGTTCTCCGCTTACTCGGCTACACACAAGACTGGCAACGGCCGGATCAGAGGTTAAAAATAAGGTCGCGCGGAAAGCCCTTTATGAGGCATCAAATGATGCAGGTGAGTTATTGCGAACTTTTGAAGGTGTTTTACGGATTGCTAGGTTGGAAGCCGGGGAACGTCGGGAAATGCTGGTGCCGTTGGATCCAAGTGTGGTCTTAGAAGATATTGCGGAACTTTACGAACCATCTTGCGAAGATGCAGGGCTGGATTTTGCATTGGAAATAGAAGGTAAACATACCATTCGGGCAGATCGTGGATTAGTGTCACAGGCCATTTCTAACTTGGTCGAAAACGCTATAAAATATACACCAAGCGGTGGGGCTATTACGGTTCGTTTGCGTAAAATTCGTTCTGGCAGGTCAGAAATTTCAATAACTGATACTGGCCCTGGCATCCCGCCGAATGAACGTGACCGTGTTAAGGAGCGTTTTGTCAGGTTGGAAGAAAGTCGAACCGAACCGGGTAGTGGTCTGGGCCTTGCTCTGGTCGATGCAGTGGCTGATTTGCATCAAGCAAAGTTTGAACTTTCGGATGGCCCCGGTGGTGAGGAGAGCCAGATGCCCGGTTTGCGTGCTGCACTGATATTCCCACGCTATAAACGTACAAAATGATCGAGTTCAAAAAGGTTAAGGAAAAAAAAGATGCATTGTTTGAGCAACGTATTGGCAAAGTTTTACCAATTTATAATGCGGAAACTGGGCGCTTAATTTTACCGAATAAGAGCTTTGATAATATTATCAATAGTGCTCGTAACAGTGCACCTTATCTGTCTATGTTAATAGATAAATGGCCTGATGTGACAGTTGCTTTGGGCACAAAGTCACCGGAAACAGTTTTTAGCGATCTTCTCAAGCATATCCAACCTCTATCTCTTTTCGAACTCAATATCACTCTGCGCCAAGTCAAACAAAAAGTACATTTACTTGCCGCTCTTTGTGATTTGGCAAGTGTTTGGGACTGGACGCAAGTCTGCCAATATTTAAGCGATTTTGCAGACAGAGCCATGCAGATGTTAATCACTGCTATTGCACAGGATATGGAATTTGATGGCACGCAGGATAATCCTGTACCGGGGTTATTTGTACTGGCGCTTGGCAAGTACGGGGCATGCGAATTGAATTATTCAAGTGATATTGACTTGATTGTTTTTTATGATCCAGAGCGGGTAAAGCTGCCTAATCCCGCGCGGGCTGAACGGACTTTAATACGGTTTGTGCGCAAATTGATGCGTGGGTTTGATGAAGTGAGCGAACACGGTTACGTATTTCGTACGGATTTGCGGTTAAGGCCTGACCCACGTGCGACCACGGTAGCCGTATCAACCCGTACAGCCGAGCGATACTATGAAAGCCTTGGTCAAAATTGGGAACGAGCAGCGATGATAAAAGCGCGTGCCGTTGGTGGAGATAGGGCGGTCGCAGACACATTTATCAAAGATGTTCTGACGCCGTTTATTTGGCGGCGCAGCATGGATTTTCATGCTATTGATGATGTGCATTCTATCAAACGGCAAATTCAAGGTGGCGCAAATCCCGAAGATATTAAGGCGGCGGGGCATGATGTAAAACTTGGTGTCGGCGGCATCCGAGAGATCGAATTTTTTGTGCAAGTACAACAATTAATACTCGGCGGACGAAACCCGCAATTGCGAACACGACGTACGATTGAAGGGTTGCAGGTTCTGGCTGAGGGTGGTTTTACCGACCCTGAGAGTGCTCGCATATTGCAAGACAATTATGCCGTGTTACGAAATGCCGAACACAGGATACAAATGTATGCTGACGAACAGTCCCATACTTGGCCGAAGGATGACAAGCAAAGAAAGCAATTGACGGCGCTCAGCGGCTATGAAGATGTAGAGAAATTTGAAGCGAATTTAAAACGTACATTCCTGCAAGTTCATCATATCTACCGCGACTTGTTTGCGGGCGCTGAGGATTTATCGACGAAAAAGGGCAGTCTGGTATTTACGGGTGTGGAACCCGAAGCCATCACCTTACAAACATTCGCAGAATACGGATTTGAACGCGGATCTGAGATTTGGCAAATTATGGCTGATTGGCTCGGTGGACGTATGCCAGCAACACGTACAGAACGGGCGCGAGAGCTTTTGACCAGATTGGCTCCACGTATAATTGAAGCCTGCGGCGCAACTGGGACGCCAGATATTGCGTTCTTTAGTTTTGCCGAATTTGCTACCAAGCTCAATGCAGGTGTGACCTTATTTTCGCTACTTTTACAACAACCAACCGCTTTATCTTCACTGATTGATATGTTGGCCATGGCGCCAAAGTTAGCGCAACAATTGTCTGCTCGGCCAAATTTGATAGATGCGCTCACAAGCCCAGAGTTTTTCAATGCCAAGATGAAAATAACACCAAATTGTTATTCAGCTCTAATCCCAGCAGATACAGATTTTGAAACTACAATGAATATTGTGCGGCGTGCAGTACACGAAGACCAATTTATGTTTACGGCCAGATTGCTGCGCAGAACTAACCCTACGGGTGCAGGAGAGATATTATCCAATATTGCTGAAGCCGCGATTACGGCGTTGCTACCAATTGCAGCTAAGGAAGCTGAAAGAATTTATGGCCCGATTAAGGGTGATTTCGCTGTATTGGGTTTAGGAAAATTGGGTGGACGTGAATTGTCGCTCCAATCCGATTTAGACATCATGCTGATTTATGAGGACGGCGCAAACAGTAGTGACCGCGACACCTTTAATAAACTGACACGACGGATTATTACTTCTCTTTCCAGCATTACGGCCGAGGGAATGCTCTACGAAGTAGACATGGCTTTGCGTCCATCTGGACGGGCTGGGCCGTTGGCGGTATCAACATCAGCGTTTGAAAAGTATTACTGCGAGGATGCTTGGACATGGGAATTTATGGCGTTGTCCAGAAGCCGCGTTGTAGCAGCCTCTAGCCCTGAGTTTACAGCAAAGCTAGAAAATGTAACGGCAAAGACCTTGCAAATAAAAAATTATGGTGATGACCTAGCTAAAGATGTGTTGAATATGCATCAGCGGTTGCAGAACGAAAAACCAGGCTTTGGTATTTGGGATATAAAAAACACTGCAGGGGGATTACGCGATATAGAATTTATCGCACAGTTCTTGATACTGAAACACCAGCCGAAAATAATTCCGCCTGCAACGTTAGACATGTTGGCATTAGTACGTGATGAGAAATGGCTAACCGGTGCACTTGTTAGGACATTGCTGAAAACGGCAAGATTTTATCACACATTACAACAAGTTCTTGCCATAACTGTCAGTGGTAATTTCGATCCTGATACTGCGCCAATATCAGTAAAAAATTTATTGGTAAGTGCAACACAAGAACAGAGCTTCGAAACACTCGAGCAGAACTATATAGGGGCTTGCGCCGAGATATCTGACGCTTTTAGACAAATTATCAGATAAACTCTTTGTCTCCAACCTTACTATGTGTGCATTTTTTTAGTATTCGTGCGTTCTTCATTCTGCTAGCCTGCAAAAAATATATATAAGGGGATTGATATGAGTTTATTGTTGGAAATGACTGTTCAGACTAGCACGCTAGACCCTATTGCGGCAACAGAAGCGTGGATGCAGACGATGACCGCTGAGGAAACGGCGCGCTCGAATGCGTATTTTGAGGGTGGTTATTGGCTTATTCTGTGGAACTTCCTGATTGGTTTGGGTGTTGCTTGGTTATTATTGGGGCGAAAGCGCTCTGCACGTGTGCGCGATTGGCTGGCGGCCAAGCTGCCAAAATTTCTTGTTAGTCCGACCTATGCATTTCTCTATATTCTTATCCCGACAATACTAACTTTCCCAATGACTGCCTATCAGGGGTTTTTTCGCGAAGGCAAATATGACCTTATGAACCAAACATTTGGCGGTTGGTTCTCGGAGCAAATGATAGGTTTAGGCATTGGGCTTGTTATCGGTACAATTGCGCTTTGGGGATTGTTTGCTCTGATCCGTAAACTGGGTGCCGCATGGCGTTGGTGGGGTACGGGTGTGACTATTATTTTTGCTGCATTTATGTTGCTGATCAGCCCGGTATTTATTGCGCCTCTATTTAATGATTATACCCCCATGGAAGAAGGGCCTTTGCGTACGCAAATTCTGGCAATGGCCGAGGCCAATAATGTGCCTGCAGATAATGTTTATGTGTTTAATATCTCCAAGCAGACCGACAGGGTTACGGCCAATGTTTCGGGTTTTATGGGGACGACACGGATTTCACTCTCTGATACATTGCTTGAGCGAATTTCACCAGAAGGTGTAAAGGGCGTCATGGGGCATGAACTTGGCCATTATGTGCTTGGCCATATTTACGAAATGCTGGTCTATTTAGGGCTCATAATACTATTTGGATCTATGTTCACGCACTCGATCTACGGGCGTGTACAGCGTAAATGGGGCGAGAAATGGGGGATTGGCGCTATTGGCGATAATGCCGGTATGCCTTTATTTTTTGCATGCTTTGGCTTTTATATGTTTTTGGCTACGCCGCTCCTTAGCACGATTATCCGCAATAACGAAACCGAGGCTGACATGTTTGGGTTTAATGCTGCTGCTGAGCCAGACGGTATTGCAGAGGCTTATATGATGCTTGCGGAGTACCGCAAAATGGAGCCGGGAAAATGGGAGGAAATCATTTTCTATGATCATCCTGCTGGCTATACGCGCGTCCTAAACGCTATGAGGTGGAAAGCTGCACACCAAACTATCGATGCAACGCCGTTGCTTGTAACACCATTATCGGCACAAGAAGAAAAACATGACTGATGTCAAAGATAAATTAGCAAATATGCTTGAGCAGGCTAGTCCGGAAATGATGGTTGCGGATCCAATTGTTCGTAAGGCGTTCAGCGTTGCATTGCTGGCATCTGATTTATATGTGCCTGTGCATCAAAGTGAAAATCAGCAAGCGGCGGACGGCGGCGTCACTTTGCAAGCCATCGACATTGACGGCGCTTTGCATGTTTTGTTATTTTCCTCCAAAGACAAACTCGGTGAATTTATGGACGGGAATACGAGATTTGCCCGTGCATCAGGCGGTGATATTTTACCGTCCCTACGCGGTGGTCACGCCGTTCTCAACCCCGGTGAAAAAGGCAGGGTGTTTGCGCCTGAAGATATTGCTGATATATTAGGGGATACGAGCAACCCAGAACACGGACATGCTGGGCATGTTCATGGTCCCGACTGTAACCATTAATTAGGCTGCTGGTCGGTTCGTGCTTTGTACGGCTTGTCCGTGTCCTTGCTCTTGCGTTTGGGCGGACGTGTTTGTTGGGTGAGGCGTTGTCGATCCAACTTGTGGGGTTACAACAGTTTGACCAAGGACATTTGCGATGTCGGCTGTTATTCTCGATACTTCCTGGCTGACATCACCCCGGTCTTTTGTCTCTTCTTTGGGTTTTGCTGGTTTGTTGGGTAAAGAGAAGATTACTGTAGTACCTGTGCCGACAACACTTTCAATCTTAAATTTACCGCCGTGTAACTCTACAAGGGATTTGGACAGAGCTAAACCAAGGCCGGTACCTTCTGATTGTTTATTGGCTTGGTCATTTACCTGCTCGAATGGTTTTGCTAATCTTTCAATATTTTCTTGCGAAATCCCAATGCCGGAATCCGAGACTTTGACAATAATACCGGATGCTTTTTGAATGAGTTCTACACCAACTTTTCCGCCTTCCGGAGTAAATTTAACGGCATTGGTTAGTAAGTTAAGTAAAACTTGTTTCACAGATCTTGGATCAACTTCAATTTCTCGAACTTCGCCAACATCAACATCGAGCGTCAGGCCAGCATCATCAGCGCGACCTCTTATCATTCTAACGACCTGGGCAACCATTTCGTGCAAAAACATGACTTCTAAATTCAGCGTCATCTTGCCAGCTTCAATTTTAGACATATCCAAAATGTCGTTGATGAGAGATAGAAGGTGTTGACCTGAAAAAAGGATGTCGTTGACATACTCTTTGTAACGAGGATCCCCAAGCGGGCCAAACATTTCTTTTTTCATAATGTCGGAAAATCCGTTGATAGCATTTAACGGAGTACGCAGTTCATGGCTCATACTGGCTAAGAAATTACTTTTTGATTGTGATGCTTCTTCCGCGCGAATTTTTTCACTTTCATAACGTTCTGCCAATTCAACAATACTGTCTTGCGACTTTCTCAAGACAGAAACTGTATTGTTTAAAGCTTGTTCATTTTTCTTGAGGTCCACTTCACGCAGACGTAATTCGGTAATGTCCGTGCCAACACTGACATGACCTCCTTCAGCGGTAGGCGTTTCTATGTAACGAACCCATCGACCACTTTTAAGGTGGTACTCGATCCATTTTCCCTGCGTAGTTTCGTAATGGAATTTATCTTSRWCRRYTKKRMWKSYRARKKMKYCAACNYYCKCRTRRKCCAYKCCMRYRWKMAGGYWYYYKKGKKCMAWRTYRAAAAAAYYKKCRAAKYKSYKRTTMCACAYAAKSARCCTRYKCMKGGMATCCCAAACAACAAASGAATCWGTCATAGAGCTWARWGCGCTATGTAGTCTGGCTTCTGCTGTTTTTAGACGGATTTGCGCCGCACGTTGTGCCGTAATGTCAAGAGCAACCCCAACAATAACGCGCTTCATCTCTCTTCCTGAACGTGTAGATGACCTACCTCGGCATTGTAATATTAGCGGTAAATGTGCAACCCGGATATCAAAATCAAATTCCCCTTGCATGTGCGCGCGTCTGGCAAAAGCTAAGAATCTTTCCCTATCGTCAGGATGGAATAGYCCTAAAAAYTTTGAAAGAGGCATGGTTTGCTCTTGGCGKRAYAACCCCAGCAAGCCCGCAAGAGATGCACTGAGAAAGGCTGCACTACCAGTTAGGTCAACTTCCCAAACACCGCCTCTATCACCTTCAATAGCCGCTTGGTATCTCTGTTGGGATACTTCAGTGTTTTGTTGAATCCCCTGCACAACGCGTAACTGGTTCTTTAACGAGTTGAGTAGTGTCACGACTAAAGCGCATGTGCCAATAAACAAAATCAAAAATAGCAAKAGGTTGTTTTGCAAAACGGCTACGCTAGCACTGGCATAAGGCTTTGCTTCCARTAARAATAAATTGGAGTTTGGGATCTGCACAGCAGCAAGAATGTGTTTACTACCATTTATATTGATAAATTCTGTCGTCCTTATTCCAAATTGTGTCAGTCTTGAAAACTGTATTTCAGTAAGATTGAAAACGTCTCGTAGGCTGAGTTGCCCCAAAGAGCCGTTCCCGTCAATTATACGCCCTGAATTCGTCACAATGGCTATTTTAGCAGTCGTTTGTTTGCTGGTGTTGACCAATGKACTGTCTGCGAGCACTGCTATAGCATAATATTGCCCCGTTTTTTTAATAACGAGTGGAACCGTTTGTCCTTCGGGTCGTATTATCGAGCTAAGCTTTAGTGCCTCCGTACCAATATTCTGTATGGAAAGATTTGCCAAAACAGGCGCATTTCGCGGGTTGCTAGCAATGATTTCGCCTTTTGCATTGAGTATTGCTGCTACAGTCACAGCTGGTGAACGMGTGATAATATCAACAGATTGTGTGGGTGTTTYYCCTTCAGCCAATCCGTGGTTAATCCAGAAGACWACATTGTCGATTTCGGTGGAATAATTACTTGCTACGGCCTCGGCATAGCTAAGGTGATCAATCTGAGCCGTTTGCCGRCTGGTRCGATAATCAACAGTCAATTTAGACGTTACTATCAAAATATAAAAAATCAAAAATGCWAAAGCTAACAAGCGCATRCGAGAAGTGCTTTGTTTATCTTGCGAAAAAGCTTTTGCTTGAGTTGCTARCTTAACACGGGATTTTAATGGCATATGATTYTGTYTTACCCGTGCATCGGTTTCTGGTGGCAAGYTGTGTACAGGGTTGCGCGTAGAAGAACCTGTATGCGGTGGGTACACCGTAGCAGGTTGAGCTTGACGATATGGKGTCGGACCCTTGTGCACATCTATCCCTTTACGCGAATGTTAAATTTGCGAATCATTTTGCYATTTAACCGTGAGAATAGAGGGGGAATGTTAACAAAGTCGACCAAAATGCAGTGGTTAGAGCCCAATTATTCAATGGTTTCCGGCTCTGGGGGGCCGAAAATGAAACCTTGGAGGGCATCAAAACCCATATCAATGGCGAAATCACGTAATGGCTCAGATTCTATACCTTCAGCAATAAAGCGGACGTTTAGGTCATTTCGCAAGCTTAGTAAGGCTTTTAGAATGGATTTTTCGCGATTATCTCTAGCTGCACAAGCAATAAATTCGCCGTCAATCTTTAACCAATCTGCTGGAAATGCGCGTAAATAACGAATAGATGCAGCGCCAGCACCTACATCATCAAGGCATARGCTATGACCGCGCTCTCTGAGAATATTGAGCAAGCTTAGAGCTGGCCCTAAGTCTTTTAAATCCCAAGTTTCTGTGAGTTCGAAAATCAGTTTTGAGGGTTCRACCTCCAGAGATGAYAAAGAAGATAGCAGGTTGTGTGCAAATGACGGGTTTGCGAAAGATGCTCCGGAGAGATTTACAGCGATCGCATGTCTGTCAGAATTCGAGTTGAGAGCGACGACGGCCTGTTTGAGCATAGATATATCTAGATCGGTAATAGCGCCGCTTATTTCTGCGGGTCGTAAGATGTGCTCCAGCCCGGCATCACTGTCAAACCGAACAAGCCATTCATAGTGCAGGATCGAAAAATCTTTGGCGCAGACAACAGCTTGCCGCATGATAGTGTGGCGTTTTTCAGAGATATGGGCACGAAAACCGTGTTCTGTCTGTAAATCAGGCATAGGTGTATGTACTCTATAGCCCTAAAGATTTCCCTAAAGTTTTAGCAGCAATTTCGATGACATTTTCTGATGGTTTTGCCCTTAAAATACGCGATAGTTGTTCCTGAATTAAATTTTGGCGCCTTATGTCTAACTTACCCCAGGTTTCGAATGCACCAAGCAGGCGAGCGGCAACCTGTGGATTGCGCTTATCCATACTCAGGATGTTATCTGCATAAAATTGGTATCCAGCACCGTCGAAACGATGAAACTGTTCAGGGTTTCCAGCCGCCAAGCCGCCAATGAGCGAGCGCACTCGGTTTGGATTGGCGTCTTGGTAAGCTGGGTGTTTTGTTAGCGCTTTCACTTTGTCTAGGTTTTGAACGGCACTCACTGCAAACCACTTGTCGATAACGAGTGAGTTGCCTTGCCATTTTTTATAAAACCGCTTTAAGCTTTCGTCTGCCCGTAAACCACCCAGACGAACCAATACCAGTAAGGCGGCAAACTCTTCGGTCATATTCGTAGCATTTTCAAACTGGCTCAGTGCCAATATCAATGTTCGTTCACCCGGTATTTCCGCGAGAAAAGATAGGCAAGTATTGCGCAAAGCCCGTCGGCTAGCACCTTCAGCGTCCGGTGTAAAAGGACGAGGTTCTGACATTTCTCTGTATAGACTTTCTAGGGCTTTTGTGTGGTGGTCTGCGATAGCCCGGCGCAGTAATTTGTTGGCTTGGCGTATGGCCAAAGGGTCAGCGCCTTGATTGGACTGGCTGGATATAATTTGTAAAATTGCGCCGTCGCTTGGTAAGCCGAGCGCCAATACTTTGAACCCTGGATCAATAGTTTCGTCGCGAATAATACGGCCAATGGCATCAACATATCCACGCTGTGCTGACGTGTTATCGGGCTCGTTTCCCGCTTCAATTGCGCAGGCTAAATCTGCGAGAATATCTCGTGCTAGGGCCTGTCCTGCTTCCCAACGGTTGAATAAATCTTTGTCTGAATTCATCAGTAGTAAAGTGTCATTTAATGTACGGTTTATAATGATATTGACAGGAGCGCTAAAATTACGAAATGCTGATAACGTAGGTCGTGAGGGGACGCTAACGAATTTTACTTGTGTAGTTTCTTCAGTAAGAATCACAAGGCGTTCGGCGAAATTATTGCCGTTATTTTCCAAAAGCCCGAGCCTTGCGGGGATCATGAGCATCTGTTTGTCAGGCTGGCCGGGTGTAGGTTTTGTTTGTTGTGTTAAGGTGACAGTAAATGTGCTGTCAGCTTCATTGTAATCCGTATCAATATGAACATCCGGTGTGCCTGCCTGTTCATACCAGCGCATAAATTGCGAGAGGTCTTTGCCGCTAACTTGCTCAAAGCATGCCAGAAATTGCTCAATGGTTGCAGCGGTCCCGTCTAGACTTTCAAAGTATAGATCACTACCTTTGCGAAAATCATGTGGTCTGACAATGGTTTCCAGCATGCGGATAAGTTCGGCACCTTTTTCGTAAACTGTAGCCGTATAGAAATTATCAATCTTCATGTAGCTTGTGGGGCGAACCGGATGGGCGAGCGGGCCTGCATCTTCAGGGAATTGACGACCGCGCAATGCGATTACATCTGTGATCCTTTGCAGGGCAGCACCGCGTTGGCTGGCAGAAAATTCTTGATCGCGAAACACCGTAAAACCTTCTTTCAGGCATAGTTGAAACCAGTCACGACACGTGATGCGGTTGCCTGACCAATTGTGGAAATATTCGTGTGCTACAACGCTTTCAATGCGCTCGAAGTTCATGTCGGTAGCAGTCGCTTCGTCGGCAAGTAGAAGTGCGGAGTTGAAGATATTTAGACCTTTGTTTTCCATAGCCCCGAAATTGAAATCCCGTACGGCTACCACCATAAACCGGTCAAGGTCATATTCACGCCCAAATGCTTCTTCGTCCCATTTCATAGAACGTTTCAGAGCGTCCATTGCATAATTTGCTCGCCCAGCGTCTCCTGGGTCAACGAATATATCCAGTTTGATGTCGCGCCCGTTCATGGTGGTGAAATTATCCGTAATTCGGTCAAATGCCCCGGCGACTAGTGCGAACAAATAGCTCGGCTTCGGGAAGGGGTCTTCCCATACGGCAAAATGGCGATTGCCCGTCAAATCACCGCTATCAATCTTATTGCCATTGGCGAGCAAAGTTGGGTACGCAGCTTTATYGGCGGCCATGCGCACGGTGTATTTTGATAGAACATCAGGYCTRTCCGGGAAATAGGTGATGCGGCGAAACCCTTGCGCCTCGCATTGGGTGCAAAACCGCCCGCCGGAAACGTATAGACCCATTAGGCTGGTGTTTTTATCTGGTGTGCACTGGGTCTTGATTTCTAAAACAAATTCGCTGGGCACATTTGATATTGTCAATCCAGTTTTGGATGTTTTAACGCGTGATTTTTGCAGTTTTTTACCATCAAGTTTCAATCCCAGGAGCTTTATGCCTTCACCGTCTAGAAACAAATTATCAGAACCGCCGCTCCTAGTGATAAATAGCTTTGAGCACACAATCGTGGCACCTGGCTGTAAATCAAAATCAAGTTCGACTTTTTTGATCGCAAACCCGTACGGTTTGTAATCAGATAGTCGTGTTACGACAGGGGTATCTGTTTTCATGTTATTCTCCTAACGACMWTATTGCTATTGCCAATAAGGATTGCAAGCCTCGTTCAGACTGATACAACGCCTATATGGTAAAGGTACTGAAAATTGCATCAGCGCAGCTTAACCCAACTGTAGGGGATTTGTCTGGGAATATGGCTAAGGCACGCGATGCATATACACGTGCCAAGARCGCAGATGYGGATATTTTAGTGCTGCCGGAATTGTTCGTCATTGGGTACCCGCCGGAAGATTTGGTGCTGAAACCAGCGGCTGTCGMAGATTGCAAGGTGGAGGCCTTGAAATTTGCTAAACTCACCAAAAATGGCCCGGCTGTAATTTTTTCGACGCCGTGGATGTAYCGRGGTAAATTATACTCTGCCGTATTRGTKATGCGGGACGGTAAAGTGACTGATCGCCGCTTTAAGCATAATCTTCCTAATTATGGYGTGTTTGATGAAATGCGAGTATTCAACCCTGGGCCACTCCCARAACCAGTAGAAATTTGCGGYGTCAAAATTGGCCTGCCGATTTGCGAAGATATTTGGCATGCGGGTGTTGCCAAGCATCTGGCGGAATTGGGGGCAGAATTGCTACTCTCTCCCAATGGTTCACCGTACCGCCGAACGGCGCGAGATGAGCGTCTAGATGTGGTGCATGACCGGATCGAGCGTGCTGGGCTGCCACTTGTCTATGTCAATCAAGTCGGCGGTCAAGATGAATTGGTCTTCGACGGCTCGTCCTTTAGTATGACTGCAGATGATAAAGTCTGTCAATTTTTACCGTCATTTGAAGAAGCATTTGAAATTGCGACATGGACGAAAGATGACGCTGAATGGACGTGCAAAAGCGAGACAAATTTACCGCAACTTGGACAAATGGAAGCTGATTGGCGCGCCATGTGTTTAGGTCTTGGGGACTATGTTAATAAGAACGGTTTTAAGCAGATTATCCTCGGTATGTCAGGCGGAGTTGATAGCGCAATKGCYGCGGCAATTGCCGTAGATGCACTGGGKGCAGACCGGGTTTGGTGTGTCATGATGCCGTCGCAATATACCTCGAATGATAGCCTTGAGGATGCTAAGTCGTGCGCCAAGAAACTTGGCTGTAAATACGATATTATCGCCATTCCRCCTGCAGTAGCAGCGTTCGAGGGTATGTTATCGGAACATTTTGYAGGCACMACGCCTGACACTACTGAAGAAAACATTCAGTCTCGCATWCGTGCCGTCACCTTGATGGCATTGTCCAATAAATTTGGGCCTATGGTGGTGACTACAGGTAATAAATCCGAGATGGCGGTGGGTTATGCTACGCTGTACGGTGATATGTGCGGTGGCTAYAATCCRCTAAAAGATGTCTATAAAACCGAAGTYTATGATTTGGTGAAATGGCGGAACRACAACCATCCAGAAGGSYTGTTTGGCCCAGCGCATCCCATYCCTAACCGCATCATCACCAAAGCGCCGTCGGCAGAACTGCGACCTGACCAAACTGATCAAGATAGTTTGCCTGAATATGAGGTATTGGATGATATTCTCTACGGCTTGATTGAACAGGAATTACCAGTTGAAGATATTCTAGCGAGAGGGCATAAGCCCGAAACCGTTCGCCGGATTCAGCATTTGCTRCACATAGCAGAATACAAACGCAGACARGCYCCGCCGGGYGTGAAAATAGGCAGTAGAARTTTTGGTCGCGATCGCCGCTATCCGATCACCAACAAATACCGGGATAAGGTTCCCGACTAGGAAATAGAAGATGAAACCAATTGTAAGATTTGCACCGTCCCCGACAGGAAARTTRCATGTWGGCAATGTCCGTACYGCTTTGGTCAACTGGCTCTATGCCGCCAAAGAGGGCGGKGAGTTTATCTTGCGTATTGACGATACYGATACGGGGCGCTCAACCAAAGCCTACGAAGACGGAATTAAAGAAGATTTGTCATGGCTTGGTATGGTTTGGGGGCAAACGTTTAACCAGTCTGACCGATTTGATATATATGAYGATGCTGCCAATAATTTGCGCGAAATTGGGCTTCTTTATGCTTGTTACGAAACGAGTGAAGAACTGGATCGCCAACGCAAAATCYTGCGCGCGCAAGGCAARCCACCCGTCTATGACCGTGCCGGACTTGCCCTAACAYCAGAAGAMAAAGCCAAACTAGAAGCAGAAGGCCGYACRCCWCATTGGCGCTTTAAACTTTCGGGCAAAACTGTGAGCTGGGACGATATGGTGCGYGGGACRCAAAATATTGATACGTCTTCACTATCTGATCCGRTTTTGATACGCGGCGATGGATCATATCTCTATACTCTRCCCAGTGTAGTTGACGACATTGATGCAAACATTACCCATATTATTCGCGGTGAAGATCATGTGACAAATTCCGGTGCCCAGRTCGAAATTTTCGAAGCACTTGGTGGCCCAATTCCTAACTTTGCCCACACACCATTATTGGTAGGACGGGACGGYAAGGGWYTGTCAAAGCGCCTCGGTTCTCTTTCGATGGATCAGTTGCGAGAGCAAGGCATTGAACCTATGGCCATCTGCAGTTTGCTCGGWAAGATCGGGACATCCGACCCGGTTGAAGCCCGTCAAAATATGGCGCAATTGGTTRAAGAATTTGCTTTTAGYAAAATCGGACGTGCGCCTGCGCGGTTCGACGAAGCTGAGTTGGATTTGGTCAATGCCCGATTGCTGCACGAAACCCCTTATGTAGACGTCAAAGACCGTCTTGATGCTATGGGTGTTGCGGGCGGCGAAGAATTTTGGTTGATGGTTCGRACCAACTTGAACAAGCTCGGCGATGCTGCGGGTTGGTCAACGGTTTTTTATGCCCCTATGCCAGGACAAATTGCTGATGAAGATACGGAATTTTGCAAACAAGCTGCCGAAATKCTTGCTGGTARTATTGACGAAAATACCTGGAGTGAATGGACAAATGCCTTGAAAGAGAGCACTGGTAGAAARGGWAAAACATTGTTTCTACCTTTGCGCATGGCTTTGACAGGGCGTGCTCGCGGGCCAGGTATGGATCAGATATTGCCATTGTTAGGTGTTGAACGTGCTAAGGGCAGATTGCAGGGGAAAGCCGCTTAAAATAAAACAGGGAAAACYATGAGTGATAATGCAAATAAAACAGGCGTGGCCTTAGTCGTATTAAGGCTCAGTTTGGCCTTATTTCTATTRCCGTGGGTAATCGAAAAGTTCACCAAGCCAGAACAAACGRCAAAGATATTTTCAAGCTTTTACCACATAGATATACCTCTAGCCGGGTCATATGTAGTCGGCGTGATTTGGGTCTCGTTGCTCCTAGCTTTTGTAACAGGTTTTAAAAAACGTATTAGCTATGGGYTGGCACTGATTTTTCACGGCGGTTCRACCCTTTCTACAATCCCGCARATGTTGCCGTTCCTTGAAACTTATAATCACTTGTTTCTTGCGGCGATTCCTGTGCTTGGTGGTTTTGCTGCACTGTATATGATGCGCGATGATGACACTCTTTGGACAATTTCWAAATAAAATTGGGGCTGGCCATTAAACTCACTGGGATGAGAAGGAGGTCAATGGCCAGTCCACCTCGACARCTTGAAGGGTGCTGCCGATGAGCGGCGGGAATGTGGGGTAGTACGCCGCTCACGAATCASTATACAGGAGTAAATTTAATAAACAACTAATGGTTATARAAAATARTATAAAACTTATARGTTGTATATTYGGRCGRGCARAACRTTTTTAAGTGYCTRGGCYATATTGGAAACTGAAATCCGGCATATTGGATCTAAAAGTAAAACAGCGGTAAATACTGCGGCACCAAAATCCAGTGCGCGCTCGTGAAATACAGCCAAAAAACAATCCAATCACCAAGGTAAAAGAGATAGGCGCGCGTCATTTGTATAAATGAAGGTAATAATCTACATAGCGTAGGACAATGCGCCAATAATTCTTGCCCCGCAAGGCTGTGCCTGTTAAGCGACAGGCTTGGAATTAAGGAGCACTTTTGTGAGTGATAAGAATAGTGGTGTCACCGCCGAAACGGTAAAGAAAATTGCGCGGCTTTCGCGTTTGCATGTGGAAGAAGACAGGCTTGCCCACCTGGCTGATGAAATGAACGGTATTTTAGCGTGGATTGAGCAATTGGCCGAAGTTGATGTTGAGGGTGTTGAGCCTATGACCTCTGCTGTCGAAATGGCTGCGCCCATGCGTGAAGATGTCATCACTGATGGTGGTGTGCGAGACAAAATTCTGGCCAATGCCCCAAAAACCGAAGCAGGATATTTCGTTGTCCCGCGGTCTGTGGAATAGGGACTAGATATGTCAGATTTAACGAGCCTTACCCTAGAAGCCGCATTGGCAGGTCTGAAAGCCAGAGATTTTTCCTCACTGGAAATCACCAAAGATCATATTGATGCGTGTACGGCGGGGGCGGACTTGAACGCCTTTATCACTACGGATTTTGAAAATGCGCTAGACGCTGCCAAAGCGTCCGATGCTAAACTTGCCAAAGGCGAGGGCGGCGCACTTGAGGGTGCACCTCTCGGTGTCAAAGATTTGTTCTGTACCGAGGGCGTTAAAACCACGGCGGGCAGTAAAATTCTCGGCGAGTTCAARCCYCAATATGAAAGYACAGTGACCAGTAATATGAAGCAGGACGGCATGGTTATGCTCGGTAAGCTTAATTTGGACGAGTTTGCTATGGGGTCTTCTAACGAAACCTCGGCTTTTGGTTCTGTGGTTAATCCTTGGAAGAACGACGCAGAGCTTGTGCCGGGTGGCTCAAGTGGTGGTTCTGCCACTGTTGTAGCGGCAAATATGTGTTTGGCCGCAACTGCAACAGATACGGGCGGTTCTATTCGCCAACCCGCTAGCTTTACTGGAACGGTTGGCATTAAACCGACCTATGGGCGTTGCTCCCGCTGGGGTATTGTCGCTTTTGCCAGTTCGCTTGACCAAGCCGGCCCGATTACTCGCACCGTAAAAGACAGTGCTATTATGCTACAGTCTATGGCTGGGTACGACCCGAAAGACAGCACGTCTATCAACAAAGACTTGCCTGATTTCTCGGCCGCCTGTGAGCGTTCTATTAAAGGCCTGCGTATCGGCATCCCCAAAGAATACACTATGGACGGTATGCCGGGCGAGATCGATGATCTCTGGCAACAAGGGATTGAATGGCTAAAAGACGCTGGCGCAGAAATCGTACCAGTGTCACTGCCGCACACAAAATACGCGCTGCCCGCCTATTATATTGTGGCTCCTGCGGAAGCGTCCAGCAATCTGGCCCGCTATGACGGTATGCGTTACGGGGTTCGGGTGGACGGTGAAGACCTAAACGATACTTACGAAGTTACTCGCGCAGCAGGCTTCGGTAAAGAAGTCCGCCGCCGTATTATGATTGGTACATATGTGYTGTCCGCTGGGTATTACGATGCTTATTATYTACARGCRCAAAAAGTYCGYACYCGTATMGCYGAAGATTTCACCAATGCTTGGGAAATATGTGWTGCKCTTTTGACCCCGACYTGCCCGAGCGCCGCTTTTCCAATCGGWCGTCCGGTCAACGACCCAGTGACAATGTATCTCAACGACATTTTTACAGTRACGGCTAAYCTAGCKGGTCTWCCWGGTATTAGYGTTCCGGCAGCCTTGGATAAAAATGGGCTTCCGCTCGGTCTACAAATDATAGGCCGCGCCCTAGACGAAGAAACCGTCTTTGCCGCAGGCGCAGCCTTAGAAAAAGCAGCCGCATTTACGGCCAAACCTAAGAAGTGGTGGGTGTAATGTTTACAGCAGAGCGTGTAGCAGACAAAAAAGATTGGCTTTCTGGTCGGGATCATGATTGGGAAATCATTCTTGGGCTTGAAATTCATGCCCAAGTRGCRTCGAACTCGAAATTRTTTTCGGGTGCRGCGACGGARTTTGGYGCKGAGCCAAATACGCAGGTGTCCTTGGTCGATGCGGCCATGCCGGGCATGTTGCCCGTGGTCAACGAATTTTGCATCGAGCAAGCCGTGCGTACCGGGCTTGGCCTCAACGCCAAGATCAACAAATACTCACGCTTTGACCGCAAGAATTATTTCTATCCTGATTTGCCTCAAGGTTACCAAATTTCCCAATTTGAATTYCCTATTGTCGGCGAAGGCGAAATTGAAATCACACCGGAAAGCAAAAACGGAGACGGYGAGCCGTGCATTGTCGGCATCGAACGTCTACACCTAGAGCAAGACGCAGGTAAATCCATCCATGATCTATCACCGGACGAGACCTATGTTGACCTGAACCGTTCGGGCGTATGTTTGATGGAGATCGTCAGTAAGCCCGACATGCGAACCCCCGAAGAAGCCTCTGCTTACGTCGAGAAAATTCGCGGTATCGTCCGTGCGCTCGGCACATGCGACGGCGATATGGAAAAAGGCAATCTGCGGGCTGATGTAAATGTGTCCGTGCGTAAGCCGGGCGGCGAGCTTGGTACGCGCTGCGAGATCAAGAACGTCAACTCTATGCGCTTTATCCGCCAAGCCATCAATTATGAAGCCAGACGGCAAATCGATATTTTAGAAGCGGGTGGTGAAATTCACCAGGAAACCCGTTTGTTTGATAACAAAAAGGGCGAAACCCGCTCCATGCGTTCCAAAGAGGATGCCCATGATTATCGTTATTTHCCAGATCCGGATTTGTTGCCAATAAAAATCACAGACAAATATATTGATGATATCCGCGCCAATATACCAGAACTACCAGATGCCCGTAAAGCGCGGTTTGTATCYGAATATGGTATACCTGAATATGATGCCCGAATTTTGACATCGGACAAAGCYAAAGGYGATTTCTACGAACGGCTCGCAAAAGGCCGTGATRCCAAGATWGCGGCCAATTGGATGATGGGTGATTTGTTCGGTGCACTGAACAAAGCCAGTATTGATCTGGGYGACAGCCCKGTKAATTCARATGCACTCGGCGAAYTGCTCGATTTGATCGGTGATAAAACTATCTCTGGTAAAATTGCCAAGGACGTGTTTGAGAAAATGTTTGCTGGTGGCGGTTCCGCTAGCGAAATTGTCGAACGCGACGGACTGAAGCAGGTKACKGACACAGGTGCTATTGAAAAAATGGTACAAGAYGTCATCGATGCCAATGCAGACCAAGCCGCCAAAGTGGCAGATAATCCACGCCTGATTGGTTTCTTTGTCGGCCAAGTGATGAAAGCCTCCGGCGGCAAAGCCAACCCGCAAGCCGTAAATGAAATCTTGCGCAAAAAGTTGGGGCTTTAGCCTAGAGTGGCACCGCTTAACTCAAAATACACAGGTATCCTTTGGGTAAATGTCCTTATCCTTGCGGCAGGAATTGGCGGTATGGTTTGGTATAAGTGGCACAATGTTATGTACGCAGCGGGTGCGGGGCTTGGTATTGGCGTGGTGGAATATATATTCATGCGCGTGTCGCTCTCACGAAAACAACAAGAAGAACAAGACAAAAATAAATAAAGCCAAAATTTGTAAAGGGTGAGTATGACTATCAAAACCAAAAAATCCAAATCTGTTTCTAAGGCAATTAAGTCGCGCATCACAACGCGTGCATTTTTGGATAGGCCTGTGCCGCCAGAAGTTTTACGCAAGATATTCAAGAAAGCCCGCCGTACGCCGTCCGGCGGCAATCTGCAGCCGTGGAATGTGCATGTGATGACGGGCAAGCCTCTGAACGTTTTTCGTAGCGAGGTAATAGGTAAACTGATGCAAGGCCAAACGGAAAAGGATACATATCCACCTTATCCATCACCGCTTTGGGARCCTATGCGGTCTTGGCGCTATAAATTGGGTGAAGATATGTACGCGCTTTTGGGCATTCCCAAAGACGATAGACAAGCACGTATGATGCAAGTTGGACAGAATTTCAATTTCTTTGGAGCGCCTGTCGGTATTCTGATCACTATTGATAAGCGTATGGATGCGCCGCAATTTATTGATATCGGCATATATTTGCAAACATTGATGCTGCTTGCCCGTGAACAAGGCCTGCATACGGCACCGCAAGGCGCATGGCGCGCATTTCCAGATACGGTCCAGAAGCATACGAAACATCCTGATGAGCAACATATTCTTGTGGGCATGTCTATGGGCTATGCTGACCCGGATGCGCCGGTAAACGACCTTGTTGTCGACCGCGCTGAGCTGCATGAGTTGGTAAAATTTTACGATTGAGTAACTCTATTTGTAGAATTACTTTGAGAAACCGGCTGAAAAGCCGGTTTTTTTATGTTTTTYGCTTTTATTTCATCTAATTTCTAGTTCATTTCTACGACATTATTACTTATATTTACTTCATTAGTGTAACTATTAATTATTTGGTAATCATGTATAATCTTAGTATAAACTAAATATAAATAATCATTTACTTGTTTTAACTATAATAAAGCTTCATTAACCTTTACAGCAATTAACCTTATGTCAACCCATGCAGAGCAGGGTCAGATTATCGAAGCGGGAGACATTGATAAAATGCCGAAGCGGACATCGCCACAAGGACTTTCCATGATGGAATAATCCGAAGGTGTTAGGTGAGTGAAGAAAATGGGGGGCATTATGGCCTTTACAGATGTTGAAGTTAAAGAGGCCCGTGAGGCCGTTATTGCAAAAGCCGAAGCTGCGGATTTGTTCCGTCTTGGCCTTATATATTCCACAGATCACGAGGACAGAGGTCCAGACATGATTGAAGCCCATAAGTGGTTCAATCTTGCGGCGCTTCTTGGTTCACAGCCAGCTCAGGCATATCGCAGTGAGTTGACAGTGGAAATGAGTACTGATGATGTGACTTTGGCCCAACGTGCAGCGCGCGGATGGCTTGTGGAAAACCGTAAAAAAATGGTTACTGCATACGCTGCTTAATAAGCACGCTTCCTAGCTAAAACCTAAGCTAGTCCGGCACGCAATAAGTCGTGCATATGGATGATGCCGACGGGTTTACCCGCTAAGAGTACAAATATTTGCATGACCTTGGGCGGTTTTGCCGTCATAATATTGAGGGCTTCTGCCGCCAATATATCAGATGTAATAGTTTTAGGCTCTTTAGTCATTATCGTTTTGACGCTGGCCTTGGGCAAATTTTTGTCGAGATTACGGCGAATGTCGCCGTCGGTGATGATACCACACAAAACACCTGCTTTATCTGTGACACCTACACAGCCAAAGCCTTTTTCACTCATAACCGATAAAGCTGCTTCCATGTGACTATTGTCTGTAACCAGCGGCAAACGGTCRCCGACGTGCATTAAATCCCCARCTGATTGTARTTGTGCGCCYAAAGTTCCGCCCGGGTGGAAAGCTTTGAAATCCCCAGCGGTAAATCCTCTTGATTCTAATAAAGCGACTGCCAATGCATCACCGAGTGCCATTTGTAATGTGGTAGATGTAGTTGGTGCTCCGGTAATGGCGCAAGCTTCCGGCGTGTCTGGAAGGTGCAATAAATAGTCACTGGCATTAGCCAAAGCACTATTCTTATTACAAGTCATAGCAACCAGCGGTACTGCAGCCCGTTTGCAAAATTGAATAATATCAGCCAATTCCTTGGTTTCTCCAGAACGGGACAAGGCGATAACGCAATCATCTTTAGTGATCATGCCCATATCACCRTGACTGGCTTCGGTTGGATGAATATACAAAGACGGAGTGCCAGTAGATGCTAAGGTGGCTGCAATTTTTCGCGCTACATGACCGCTTTTGCCAACACCAGTGAGAACAATATGCCCAGAGACAGATTTTATTCCGCCTACAACCTTGTTGAAATTTGCGCCTAAATTCTCTGCAAGAGTAGCAAGCCCTTCAGCTTCAATTTCAATTACCCGGCGAGCTACAATTACAGCGTCAAATTTTGTCATGCTTTTTTTCATGTTCAGGCCTATATCAGAATAATTTGCGAATGTGAATGCCGCGTGTGACGACTTTCATTGGTGACCACGTGAACTTTTTTATCATTTTGCTACTGCTGATAATGCGATTTTTTTGTACGAACTTACGGTCACGGAAAGTTTGAGGCAGGCCTTTGATCCCGTCTATAATGCCGCGCAAAGTGGGTTTAAACCGTCCTTTGCGAAACACTGCCCAGCCAAGATAAGCCAAATTAGCAGCAATATGAAATGGGGTCAGGAGTATCAGAAGCGGCCAAGGCATRTTTTTGAAAAATGTCCATATGCGGTTTTTTGTACCGTGATATATAGCAAAYTCCGGCACTTTATCAGATATGCCTGAGCTTATGTGATCCACAATAGCATTAGGGGATTGCAAACATTCACCGCCAGAGAGTTGCATACGGAAGGCTAAATCCACATCTTCGTGATAGCAAAAAAATCTTTCATCAAACCCACCGAGCGCAAGAAATTTGGAGCGGTGATACAATGCGGCAGCGGCGCAAGGGCCGAACACCAATCCGGCTTTCGGCGGTTCCATCTGTTTTCCATAACCGGCACGAAAGGCGACACCGGAAAAATGGTAGCAATCTCCTACACCGTCTAGTGTAGGCGTATCTGCGAGGGCTAAATATTGTGTTGAGCCAACCATAGTTATATTTGGAGCAGTGCTAGACGCTTTTAATAGCTGTTCCAGCCAGCCTGGTCTTGCAAACGCATCGGGATTTAGCAGGGCTAACCACGGGGATTTAGCCAGCTTTGCCGCAGTATTGTTGGCGGCGGCAAAACCGGTATTTTCACCTAGTTCCATGATAATAAACCGCTTATCCAAACTTGGTAGGGTTGCTATAGAGCCATCAGTTGAGCCATTATCAACAATAAAACACTCGAAATCTTGCTCTGTTTGCATAAGCACGGACTTCACACACCGCACCAACCACTCTCCGGCGTTATAGTTGACGATAATGATCGATGCTTTCGGGATATTTGACTCCAATGCTTCTATCTATAACCAGAACAATTTATTACATCCATTTGACATACAAACTATTGCGCACAAAGGAAAAATTCCTTATATGCTGGCAGACTATAATTTCATACTACGGCTTCGCGCCGAATGCAGGATAAAATAAATGCCAAACACACAAAATGATTACAAAGTAGCTGATATTTCTTTGGCTGATTGGGGCCGTAAGGAAATTAATATAGCTGAAACGGAAATGCCGGGCTTAATGTCACTTCGCGAAGAATTTGGCGATAAGCAACCGCTCAAAGGCGCGCGGATTGCAGGGTGCTTGCACATGACAATCCAAACCGCGGTCTTGATCGAAACCTTGACGGCGTTGGGTGCAACAGTGCGTTGGTCATCTTGTAATATTTTCTCGACCCAAGACCAAGCGGCAGCAGCGATTGCCGTTACTGGTGTTCCGGTTTTTGCCTGGAAAGGCTTGACGGACGACGAGTTTTGGGAATGCATCCATGCTACCATAAAAGGCCCTGATGGCTGGACACCAAATATGATTTTGGATGACGGTGGTGATTTGACAGTGTTGATGCACGAAGAATATCCCGAGCTAATGAAAGACGTTAAAGGGCTGTCCGAAGAAACCACCACAGGTGTTATGCGTCTATACCAGATGGAAAAAGCTGGCAAATTGGTTGTGCCTGCTATCAATGTAAATGATAGTGTTACCAAATCTAAGTTTGATAATCTTTACGGCTGTAAAGAGAGCCTCGTCGATAGCATCAAACGTGCAACAGACGTAATGCTCTCTGGAAAAACTGCTGTTATTTGCGGATTTGGCGATGTGGGTAAAGGTTCGGCCGAAAGTCTGCGTAGCCAAGGTGCACGGGTAAAAGTCACTGAAATTGACCCTATCTGTGCTCTRCAAGCAGCTATGGAAGGTTATGAAGTTGTAACTATGGAGGAAGCTGCTCCGGTCTGCGATATTTTCGTCACCGCTACGGGCAACAAAGACGTGATTACTGTTGATCATATGCGCATGATGAAAGACCGCGCGATAGTTTGTAATATTGGCCATTTTGACAGCGAAATTCAAATCGAAGGCTTACGCAATTTTGAATGGGATAATGTTAAACCACAGGTCGACGAAGTCGTATTTCCAGACGGAAAACGCTTGATTGTTTTAGCTGAAGGCCGTTTGGTTAATCTTGGTTGTGGTACGGGGCATCCTAGTTTCGTTATGTCCGCCAGCTTCACCAATCAAACTTTGGCCCAGATCGAGCTTTGGGAAAACCATAAGAACTACGAGAACAAAGTTTATGTTCTCCCGAAACATTTGGACGAAAAAGTCGCCGAATTGCATTTGGCTAAATTGGGTGCAAAGTTGACTAAATTAACGGGTGAACAATCCGAATATCTTGGCCTCCCTGTAGAGGGACCGTACAAGCCGGATCATTACCGTTACTAAAGAAAATAAATATTAGAAAACAACCAAGCCTCTCATAATAATAAAAAGCCTAAAGAGCCTTAAAACCTGAGGAGCGTATTATGCGCCAACATTACGAATTTACATCCGAATCGGTTTCCGAAGGCCATCCGGATAAAGTATCTGACCGAATTTCAGACGAGATCGTCGACCTGTTTTTCCGTGAAAGTGTCAAGGATGGTATGTCGCCTTGGGATGTGCGCGTAGCAGCAGAAACCCTGACCACCACWAACAAAGTGGTGATYGCWGGCGAAACSCGTGGTTCYGATAAAATCACCAATGATATGATCGAAGAGGTCACCCGCGCCGCCATCAAAGACATTGGTTATGAGCAAGCGGGCTTCCATTGGAAGAACGCTGATATTGAAATTCTTCTGCACGCACAAAGTGCCGATATCGCCCAAGGTGTTGATGATGGCACAGGTTTGCACGCCGAAGAGGGCGCTGGCGACCAAGGGATAATGTTTGGGTACGCTTGTTCTGAAACACCTGCGCTTATGCCTGCACCCGTTTATTACAGCCACAAAATTTTGCAACGGCTTGCCAAAGCCCGCAAGCTTGAGGGTAAGACCCAGCTTGGACCCGATTCCAAAAGCCAAGTTACTGTGCGTTATGAAGACGGCAAACCAGTTGGAGCGTCTGCTATCGTGCTTTCGACCCAACATTTGGACGAGAGTATGTGCAGTGAGGATGTCGCGGAACTGGTTAAACCATATATATATGAAGAACTACCAGAGGGCTGGATTACAGATGATACCATCTGGCACATAAACCCGACCGGAAAATTCGTCATTGGCGGGCCGGACGGAGATAGCGGCCTTACGGGGCGAAAAATTATTGTCGATACTTACGGCGGCGCAGCTCCTCACGGCGGTGGTGCATTCTCAGGAAAAGACCCAACCAAGGTTGACCGTTCAGCAGCTTATGCTGCACGTTATTTGGCCAAAAATATAGTGGCCGCAGGCGTAGCAGAATGGGTCAATATCCAACTTTCTTATGCTATTGGTGTCGCTAATCCGACCTCCATTTATGTAGATATGGGCGGTAAAGGACAGGTGAGCGAAATAGAGTTAGAGCGTGTTATTCGTGAAGTCATGGATCTTACGCCGCGCGGTATCCGTGCGCATCTCGACCTCAACAAACCAATTTATGCTCGTACTTCCGCCTACGGTCATTTCGGCCGTACACCGGACAATGAAGGCGGGTTTAGTTGGGAGAAAACCGACTTGGTTGATGCAATCAAAGCAGCTTTATAGGCTACTCAGCCGCCGTTTCACGCATGTCTTTGTCTAGCAATTGCCCTTGCTTTTTACCGGCCATAAGCACGCGGGCTTTGGCGTAGGCGGGGTCCACTCCGTGCGACTCTTGATTGGCTTCCCACCAATGGGCCCAATGTTGTGCGATTTGGTGGAACTGCTCTCGTTGCAAATGTCGTTGCGACTCGGTGTTGGCCAAATTAACCCCGAAAAGTTCCATCTCTCCGAAATTTTGGCCGGTTAGCTGTTGCAAAGCTCCCACCACTTCGCGAAACGCTCTCAGATAACTGAAGATGGATCTGCCTTTCCCGAGATCGTGTTTTGCTATCCATCGCTTAAGTTCAGGATCCTCAATCTTAATGCCGTAATCGCTACTGGCCGGCAAAAGCGTTTTGGGAAAGGCACGTATCAATACCGGAACGGCTCGCTGGTCTCCGATCGCCCGCAGCGTGAATGCTAACTTACGAATCGGATGATCTCGTTCTTCCGAATCCAATTGCTCGATAAGAGCTGGCAAGGCGGTCTGCTTATGATCAACAAG
>NVTC01000004.1 GCA_002732905.1 Robiginitomaculum sp. | reverse complement strand
TTTCTGCGAGGGTGCCGTCTACATCAAATATCAGAGCCTTGAGGCTCATAGCTTAAGCTGAGCAAGTTTGGCATAAAAATCTGCCCAATCACTAAAATTAGCAGATTGATAAAGTTCGGATACGGGCGTCTTGCGGTAGCCTTTGGTGTGCAAGAGAAACGGCGCGTCCGCATTTTGCGCTGTCGCCGCGTCAGTTTCGCTATCCCCCACATAGACACAAAAATCATCGCCTAACAGCCGCACACATTCGTATAGCGGTGCCGGATCTGGTTTACGTTGTGGCAGGCTATCGCCGCCGACTAGTACCGGACAATATTTATCAAGGCCAACCGCATCCACAACCAACCGCGCCAAGCCGTAGGCTTTGTTTGTGCAAATAGCCATTTTATGACCATCTCTTTGTAATCGTCTCAACACATCCATGACACCTTCAAATGGCTTGCAATATTTGGCAGGAGCCCCAGCGTAAATTTCCGTAAAACGGGCAATGGATTTAGCGAGTTTTGTTCCTGACTGCGGACGGTTTGAAGCCTGCAAACTAGCCTCGACCAAAGGGCCGACACCGTGGCCGATAAAGCCTGTTACCGCCCTTAAATCCAACGCAGGTAAATCCAGTTCCGCCAAAAATACATTGGTGCAGGCATGAAGATCGGGCGCACTGTCCACCAAGGTTCCGTCAAGGTCGAAGACTATGCTTATAGGGTCGCGGGCAGGCACGTTATTTCCATTTTATAGAACAACCCATGGACGGGATTTGCTCTTCTGGGCCCTTACCCGTTTCGGCAACTTGCCCCATGGCGTCTAACAATTCGCGCACGGCATCAGCGGGGCCAGTATCGCGTCTTGATGCATCAAGCCTTGATGCATCGAGGCGCCCGCGGTATTGCAAGCCCCCGTCTTTATCAAAACCGAAAAAGTCCGGCGTACACACGGCGTCATAAGCACGGGCAACRGATTGGTCGACGTCGTGCAAATAAGRGAAAGTAAACCCGGCTCTTTTCACTTGCTCAGCCATACCGCTAGGGCCGTCTTGTGGGTAATTAACCACATCATTGGAGCCAATAGCCACTATGCCAATGCCTAACTTTTGTAGTTCTTTGGCATCACGGGCAATACGGGTTTCGATAGCCTTCACATAGGGGCAGTGGTTAGAGATAAACATGACAAGCGTCCCGTTCTCTCCTGCGATATCTCTGTAGDKATAKGTTTTTCCGTCAAGACCCGGTAAAGCAAAATCTGGTGCTTTCCAGCCAAAATCACAGATAGGAGGAACGGCCGCCATGCTAGCTTATRACCGCGTTGGCAGCRTCTCTAATTGCTTTKATATTKGCCGCGTAAACAYYCTCRYYCTGCGCRCCTTTTCCGAAGACTGCGGACCCTGCGACCAATACRTCTGCACCAGCYTCKGCAACYAAAGGAGYCGTGCTTGGYTTGATGCCGCCGTCHACCTCAATCAAAATATCACGACCRTTGAACATAGTYTTKAGGTCACGGATTTTCTGGATTTGCGAATGCAAGAAACTCTGTCCCCCAAAGCCCGGATTAACCGACATAACGATCACAAGGTCGAGCCTGTCCAGTACATTTTCAATAACATTWATCGGTGTAGACGGGTTGAGCGCCACACCCGCTTTGGGGCCCAGTTCACGRATGACCTGTAATGTCCGGTCGAGATGCGGATGCGCTTCGGGGTGGACGGAGATATAATCCGCRCCMGCMYTRGCAAATGCACCCAAGAGTGCRTCCGCAGGTTCGATCATCAAATGCACATCCATRACGGTCTTGATATGGGGGCGTATCCACTTACACACATCCGGCCCTATGGTYAGGTTAGGCACATAGTGATTGTCCATCACGTCCACATGCACCCAGTCACATCCGGCCGCTTCGATAGCGCGAATTTCATTACCCAACTGGGCAAAGTCAGCCGATAATATGGACGGTGAAATCTTGATGGACATTGAGAGCTCCCTGCTTACGAAACGCCGAGTTTGGCACGCCAACCCGGATAGATTTGATCAGCRTCAGCTTGGAATGTCTCGAACGCCCTTGCAAGTTCTTTATGCTCTTTGGCATACTCAACCGGGTCYGCMCCCGCACGCCAGCAAGCTTCTGCTTGGCGCATAGAACGCGCACCCGCAGCGGCACCGTCCATATGGCCGTAACAGCCACCACCTGCCGTCATTATTAAATTAGAATGACCAAGATTTTCAAAGAACCCCGGAATACGCAGTGCATTCATACCGCCAGAAATAATCGGCGTCGTCGGGTTCATGCCTTGCCATTCTTGGTGATAATACGGGCCGTCAGCACTRTCRTCTGTGATCATATAAGCCATGTCGGTATCGGACTTTTCGCCCTCCATTTTGCCGTAGCCCATGGTGCCGGTATGAATACCRGAAGCACCCATACAGCGCGACATTTTCGCCAATACAAAGGCCGTATACCCGCGCTGGGTTTGCGGCGAAGTYACCGCCCCGTGACCCGCCCTATGATAATGTAGATACTGGTTCGGGAACCGTCTGCGCGCCGTCGTGATAGCCGCWGGGCCAGCCACATAACCGTCMACAAGRAAGGCTACATGGTCGGCAAATTCGCCGAATGTTTCTAAAATAAACTCRCCCCGTGCRACCATTTCGTAGTGGCAATCGGCAGTGATATTTGCGGAAAATAATTTGGCTTCRCCCGTCTCGTCCTGAGCGCGTTTCATAGCRTCTGCGACCAAAGTGATGGTTTCTTTTAAGGGYGCAAAKACCTGGTTTCCTTGTGGYTCATCATTTTTGATGAAATCGCCGCCAAGCCARAAATCATAGCAAGCACGGGCGAACGGCGCCGGACGCARRCCRAGCTTCGGCTTAACGATTGTACCAACAATAAAGCCCCCGTTCGTAGTCGGACGCTCCAACACTCGCCACAAATCTTTGATAGTGGTCGAGGGGCCGTCGAACAGACGCAGATATTTRGGCGGAAAATAGAAATCATACATTTTGGCATATTCCACATCACCCATGCCTTGGTTATTACCAATGACCAGCGTTAAGAAAGATGCAATCATGGCACGACCATCGGTGATATTGCGGTCAAACAAATCCACAGGATAAGCAATTTTCATCAACTCTTTTTCTTCGTCGATTTCGTACACCATGGCGTCAACGCCTTTGGTGAAATTRTCCGTRGTGGAAACGGAAACATTGGTACCCGTAGAGCTCTCCGCCGCGAAATGCGCTGCGGTAGCCAGATAACCACTGAACCCTTCTTTGGGTTTCATAATATAGGCAACCAAAACGTGGYTACCCTCTTCCATAAGYGTTTTTTCTTTYAGCGATAAATCCGCATARCGACTAGACTGATCCATAAYGATCTCCTTGATTAATTGSWCACATYATGSCCGATTCGRAACCAAAAGAAAATTTAATATTTTATACGCGTGATTAAGAAAATGTTTTGTCACCTCCCACGTAACGCATACCCATGCAAGCGAGTAACTAAAAATGATTCGACTCAAGCGAGTGTATCGTGTATTGGAACGTTAGCAGAACAAATATTGAAACGGATAATACATTAAGTGAACTCTATAGGTAAAACAGAACTTGTTGAATTGTTTGGTTTTTTATTGCCTGGAATAATTATTGTTTTTATTTTTAGCTTAATTAAACCAGGCCCTAAGACGGAATATAAATTTCTTCTACTATATTATATCATTGCATCGACCTTTTACTTTATTTTTATTAGGCCGCTGTTTGAGTTTAAAGATGGTATCTCTTTACCCCTTTGGCTACATTCAATTCTTTTTTATATAGTTACGCCTATTATCGTGGGAGTGATTCTTGCACGGGTTTTGCAAACTGGAAAGGTAGCCTCTAAAACTGCAGACTTTTTTAAATTGCAAACTTTGTCATTGATAGAAGATGCTTGGGATTACACCTTTTATAAAACGCTGAATGATGGACGCTATGCAATTGTTACCTTAAGTGACGGCGCACAAATTTACGGCTATATAGGCCAAGCTTCCTTTGTTTCGTCTAGCCGAGAGCGGTCAGATTTGCTAATGGAAAGCGTATATGAGTTAGACGATGATGAACAGTGGAATCAAGTAGAACCGCCAAGGTCAATTTATATTAAGGGTGAACAAATAACGCTAATAGAACTAATATGGAGTCAAAATGACAGATAATAAAAAGAGAAAGACAGCTTTAGGGGAACATACTCCAGAACCTGATAAACAAAGTTATAGAGGTGGTTACCAACCTAGCTCAAAAAACCCAACACCTCCACCGCGCCCAACTCCACCTAAAGGTGATAGCGCGGTAAAAAAACAATGAAGTAAGACTAAAATGCAATGTAGATTTAATAAAAAAAGGAAAGAAGATGTCAGGCAATAAATCGAAAGTGCCATTAAGAGAAGGTTATCAAGGTAGGCCGGGTACAAAAATTATTCAAAATGGTTACCAACCAAAAGGCAACAAACCCACTCCAACACCTCCTAAAGGTGGCAGCGCAGTGTCGCAAAAAAAATAGCCCCGCTCACCCCGTTGAAAAACGGGGTCCATTTTACGGCTTGGTGCAAAACTAACAATGGATACCGACTTTCGTCGGTATGAACGGTGTGTAGTGGGATGTACATCTAGGTGTTTTTATGTAGTTTCTGGCCGTCCGATGATTTTCAACCACAGCAGGGAAAAAGTAGCCAGTATTGAGACCGGGATTATGACTATGGCTATACCGCTCCAACCATAGCTGTTGAGTGTCACGCCAGATGCCAAGGATGCTGCCGCCACCAATGTAAACAGAATAAAATCGTGCAGGCCCTGCACTTTGTTCTTTTCGCCCTCGTGGTATGCTTCGCCCAATAAAGCCGTCGCACCGATAAATCCGAAATTCCACCCGACACCGAGCAAAATCAAAGACGTCCAAAAATTCCACAGCTCTAGCCCGGCCAGAGCTACGCCTGCGCACATTATCAACAGGCCCAGCCCGATAGCTATAATCGGCAATTTACCGTACCAAACTATTAATGCGCCTGTAAAGAAGCTGGGGGCAAACATAGCAAGCACATGCCAGCGAATACCCAGCACCGCTTCGGCTTCTGTGTGTCCGTGGTGCTTCATAGCGAGCGGCGCCCCTGTCATCATAAATGTCATGAGCGCATAGGACGCAACCGCGCAGAGCAGCGCCACAATGAAGACGGGTTGTTTGATGATTTCACTCACGCGGCGGACTTGTGCGGTAGTTGCTTCTTCGGTTACATGACTGCGCGGGGCAGGCTTCAGGAATAACAATATACCAATACCCGCCAACAACAGTCCCGCCATACCGACAAATGCGCCTGCAAACGGCAGGGGCAGGAACAAATCCTTGGTGCGCAAAACGACTTCGGTGCCAATAAATGCGGCAAGCACACCGCCTGTAAGAACCCAAGAAATGGCACGGGATTTAAATTTGTCACTGCCGGTATCAGCGGCTGCGAACCTGTATTGCTGCACAAATGCCCCTGCTCCGCCGATGAGTAAATAGCTGGSGCAGAACAACCCGAACGCGCCCTGCTGCAAGGACAACATTGCGAACATAGCGCCTATTATACCGAYYACYCCGCCAATACAAAAACTYACCTTRCGRCCAAATTTTCGCCCAAGCATTGCCACGGGCATAGCAAATATTGCWGCGCCTGCACTATAGGTSGCTACGGGCAATGTCGCCAAAGCAAGGGCATCAGGATTAAGCCAAGCRCCYGCCAAYGCACCAAGSGATATGGCGATGGCKCCRATAGAACCATTAAACGCCTGCGCCAATGACAAAACAATTGCATTGCGAACGCCKACATTTGGCGCACYTGTTTGCACACTCATACTTATTCCTGCTCTTTTACTCTTGATGTTCTGGGTATTTTTGCTGTTCTTTTAAATCTGGAAGACGGTCATAGACCGGATATTGCTTACGTATCTTCACGATTTCGCCRTAAGCACGATTAATCAGYGCCATTTTATGGGTAGCCARCTCTTGCAATTCTGGCGGTAGACCACGCGCCACCAATCTRTCTGGATGGTTTGCTGCCGCCATCATACGGTAAGCCCGTTTTAGCTCACTGTCCGTTACCGCCTCATCAATGCCCAATATCAAATAGGGATCATCCAAYGCACGCCCGAGATGDGCAGCGCGGATACGGTTAAARGTYAGTGGATTAAAGCCGAATATTTTACCYGTRGTCTCCAAAAACAACAATTCYGCACCCGTAACRATACCGTCYGCAAGYGCAATATGAAACAAGCCGTCCAAGATATCCTCTAATATATCGGGGCGAGATTTGTAGTGTCGGTGCACTTTTTTGGCATAGGCTTCGTACCCCAGTGTTGTTTGCTTGGCCAAATCAAAGAACCGCGCAATTCCAGCGCTGGCCTCTACYGATGCTTGAAATACGTTTTTAAACGCATCAATTTCGTCCGTTGTAACAACACCGTCCGCTTTAGCCAGCTTAGCACCCAGCGCAATTAATGCAGCCGCGACACCCGCATCACCGATATCACGAAAGGACGCATCAGCCGCCTGCTTGCGGGGCGGGCCAAACAGCTTTGCCGCTGACGTTAATATGCGCATTCCAAAATTCATAGACAGCTTTGTGCCTGAATAATGCGGGCGGCTCAATAGGGTACCACAAGTGYTCACTAAAATGTTTTCACGAATGCAATACTTAAAAACCWCTTGATAATCATATTATTACTGTGAGACCTTACCCCCTCACCTTGTTCCTCTCCCGCATTGTTGTTTTGGGGAGGGAGAGGAGACGCTCCCACACTTTAATAGAATCCCGCTAGAGGACGACGACCTTAGCCTCTCCCATAGGGAGAGGTGCGCGACAGCGTGGTGAGGGGATATGATGTTAGTGGGGTACATWAMWYYCWYYTAAAAACCRCTCGCTTTTRCAAACYACCTCCCCTAGACATRWTGAAAACAAAAGGGGAATTTTCTATGGGACAGTTTATMGGAATTATTGGCGTSGTGGTATTGCTCGCTATTGCATATACAGCCTCAAGYAACCGTAAAAATGTMAGYCCGCGCACTATATTCAGCGCCCTTGCTTTCCAGTTCGCCATCGCGRTTTTTGTGTTYAAAACCCCKTGGGGCAAAACCGTCYTAGAAAACGTCACCARTTTTATYGAAAAYGTGCTGGGCTATKCCATGMAGGGCATCGGGTTTATCTTTGGYGATTGGGCCSAGAGCGGCAATGTTATGCTCAGCTTTGCCACCGTAGTCCTGCCGGTGATTATCTTTGTCGGTGCCTTGATGACGGTTCTGTTTCACCTCGGGATTATGCAGTGGGTTATGCGCGGACTTGGCTTTGTTATGCGCAAGATCATTGGTGTGAACGGCGTCGAAGCCCTCGCGGCTAGCATGAACATCTTTGTCGGCCAAGACAGCGCGCCTTTTGCCGTACGCCCTTATTTGGCGACCATGCCAAAATCCACATTATTCCTTGTTATGACAACGGGCATGGCGACCATTGCTGGCTCTATTCTAGCAGGCCTTATGGCYATGGGCGTAGAYGGTCAAAGCCTCATCGTGGCTAGYTTTATGGGCGCACCVGGCGGGATTTTAATGGCMAAAATGATTATGCCGAGCGACCCGGAGGATGCAGACGTTATCCCTGAAACCGTCGAGATTAAAACCACCAAGCATTCAAATGTCATCGAAGCTGCCGCAGTAGGCGCATCCGAAGGCGTACARTTGGCCATTACCATTGGCGCTATGTTGATCGCCTTTATTTCTTTGATTGCGCTGCTCAACGGCATGCTCGGCGGTATTGGCGGCTGGTTCGGTTTCGAAGACCTGACATTCCAGAGCATTTTAGGCGTTATTTTTAGTCCTATAATGTACATCATTGGTATTCCGTGGGCCGAAGCTGGCATTTCCGGGAGCCTGTTTGGTGAAAAGCTTATCCTGAATGAGTTCGTTGCTTACTCAAGCTTTATGGGCATGGGCGAAGGCGCCCTCACCCCGCGCGCCGCAAAAATCACCACGATTGCCCTCTGCGGTTTCGCTAATTTCTCCTCTATCGCTATTGCTCTGGGCGGCATTGGTACTCTGGCACCCGAGAGACGCGGCGAACTAGCATCGTTCGGCCTAAAAGCCGTCTTGGCCGCATCCCTAGCAAACTTGCTCAGTGCAGCCATTGTCGGGTTGATGATTTAACCTCACAAAAAATTCATGTTCTGTGCTCTTTAAATGGCGTATACTTATTCTTATATATGAACTTCAAGCCTGATTTTGGGCCCCATTATTGGGAACTGGGAGGAAAGATTTTGACTAAAGATAAAGATATTGCACCTAAGAAGGCYRCCACTAAGAAAACGGCYCTCAAGAAAACGGCSMWMAMARMAMYGRMRRMKRSTRMRMYSAMSGSYRRTAWRASYWYKKSCRWTRYGAKSTYGYCYGWKSMRRKSTYGYCNGAGCWAKSTKWSYSRARYYMKYWRAYYKMMMTCCGTAAATTTCCCATGTTGGAGCGGGACGAAGAATTTATGCTGGCCAAACGTTGGGTTGCTCACCAAGACAGTTCTGCCGCCGAGAAAATGGTTACGTCGCATCTGCGCCTCGTCGCTAAAATCGCTATGGGCTATCGGGGCTACGGCCTGCCCATCGGTGAGGTTATCTCCGAAGGCAATGTTGGCCTGATGCAGGCGGTCAAGAAATTTGACCCGGACAAAGGTTTTCGCCTCTCCACCTACGCTATGTGGTGGATCCGCGCTGCTATTCAGGAATATGTTCTGCGCTCTTGGTCTTTGGTCAAGATGGGTACAACTGCGGCCCAGAAAAAATTATTCTTTAATCTACGCCGCATGAAAGGCGAGATGAAGGCCATGGAAGACGGTGATATGCACCCGGATCAGGTCAAGAAAATCGCCACAAACCTCAACGTCAAAGAAGAAGAAGTTATCTCCATGAACCGGCGTATGGGTGGGGGCGGAGATGCATCCCTTAATGTGAAGATTGGCGGTGAAGACGGCGGCGGCGAATGGCAAGACTGGCTGGAAGACAAAGATTATGTCAGCCAAGAAACTGTGGTTGGCAACTCTCAAGAGCACGATGCCCGCATGGAGCTCTTGAAGGATGCCATGAAAAATTTAAACGAGCGCGAACAGCATATTTTGCAAGAACGCCGTTTGGCCGACAAGCCTAAAACCCTGGAAGAGCTGGCCGGAGTTTACAAAGTATCGCGCGAACGCATCCGCCAAATCGAAGTCCGCGCCTTTGAAAAACTACAAGAAGCCATGCTAAACGCAGCACAAGGCACAGGATTGATAGAGGCAGGGTAGAAAGTTGGCGAAGGCGGTAGCGCCCTATTCACCAACTTCAATAAACCCGTGTTTTTCCAGATACGCCACAATTTTCTCGGCTGATTGCTCAGGGGTTAACCTTACCGTATTCACCACAATTTCCGCGTTTTCCGGTTCCTGATATTCACTATCAATCCCAGTGAAGTTTTTAATCTCACCAGCACGGGCTTTGGCGTAGAGGCCTTTTACGTCGCGCTTTTCGGCCACTGCTAACGGGGTGTTGACGTGGATTTCTATGAACTCGCCATCGTCCAGTAATCGGCGCGCCATATCGCGTTCTGCGGTGAACGGCGAAATGAAAGAAACCAACACCATCAAACCTGCATCAGCCATTAATTTCGCGGTTTCACCAATACGGCGGATGTTTTCTACGCGGTCTGCATCCGTAAAACCCAAATCTTTGTTAAGGCCGTGGCGAACATTATCCCCGTCCAGTGTGTAGGTATGCTTACCTAAATCAAATAGGCGTTTCTCAACTAGATTAGCGATGGTAGACTTGCCGGAACCAGATAGTCCGGTAAACCAGAGCACTGCAGGTTTTTGGTGCTTCTGTTCTGCCCGTACAGATTTACCAACTTCTAGCGCTTGCCACGTTAAATTAGACGCACGGCGCAGGGAAAATTTTAACATGCCCGCTGCCACGGTTTCATTGGTGTGGCGGTCAATAAGGATAAAACTCCCCGTGGTGCGGTTATCGCTATAGGGATCAAATACGATAGACTTCCCCAGTGATAAATTACAAACACCGATTTCGTTCAGTTTCATAGTTTTGGCAGACACATGGGTAAAATCATTGACGTCAACCACATATTTAAGCGCGGTTACAGACGCAGGCACAGTGCGGTTACAGGTCTTGAGCAAATAACCCCGACCCGGAAACAGCTTATCTTCGCTCATCCATAATATTTTTGCCTGAAACTGGTCGGAATGTTCAGGGGCTGATGTCTTGGCGCAAATAAAGTCGCCTCGGGAAATATCCAGTTTTTCGTCGAGGGTCAGAGTGACGGCCTGATGCGTGATGGCGCGCTCCAAATTACCGTCCATAGTGACGATCCCGCTAACGCGTGCGGTTTTGCCGGACGGTATGGCAATAATCTCATCACCCTTATTAATTTCGCCCGCACAGATCGTTCCCGCATAACCTCTAAAATCACTGCCATTTCGGTTAACCCATTGTACGGGTAGGCGAAAACCAACGGGTGTTTCATCTCTGTTTATTTCCACATTCTCTAGAATAGACAACAAATCCTGTCCCCTATACCAAGCCATACGGTCAGATGGTTTTGTGACATTGTCACCGTCCGTAGCGCAGATCGGAAYGCAGCGGATATCSGTGAAGTTCAACCCTTCYGCAAAAGCACGGAAATCYTCTTCGATTTGRTTAAATTGCTTTTGGGAAAACTCGATCAAATCCATTTTGTTGATTGCCACCACCACATGCCGAATACCGAGCAAGGACGTGATAAAAGCATGTCTGCGCGTTTGCACTTGAACCCCTGCACGGGCATCAATCAGAAGTACTGCCAGATCGGCAGTCGACGCACCCGTGGCCATGTTACGGGTGTATTGTTCGTGGCCAGGCGTATCGGCAACTATGAACTTGCGTTTGTCAGTGGCAAAATAGCGGTAGGCCACATCTATGGTAATGCCCTGCTCGCGCTCCGCCGCTAGCCCGTCTACTAACAGCGCTAAATCCAGTGTTTCGTCCAGTGTTCCGTCCTGGCCAATATCCGATAATTGATCATCTAAAATCAGGTGGTTGTCATATAGCAAGCGCCCGATCAGAGTTGATTTACCATCATCGACGCTACCGCAAGTAATAAACCGCAACAGGTTTTTGTTTTCTTGTGCGCGCACATAAGTAGCCATGTCTGTGTTAGCTTGAAGGGTCATTAGAAATACCCTTCTTGTTTTTTGTCTTCCATGCTGGCACCGCCATCACTGTCAATGATACGGCCTTGGCGTTCGGAAACAGAAGACATTAATGTCTCGCGGATAACTTCGCTCAACGTCGTAGCTGAGCTTTCAACGGCCCCTGTTAGCGGATAACAGCCAAGGGTGCGAAACCTGACCATTTTCTCAATGACAGTTTCGCCCTTGCCTATGGGCATACGGTCATCATCTACCATGATCAACACACCGTCCCGCTCGACCACTGGACGTTTKGCAGCAAGATATAAATCCGGCACTTCGATGTTTTCTTTCAARATATATTGCCAAATGTCGCCTTCCGTCCAATTAGACAGGGGAAACACCCGCAGGTTCTCGCCCTTGGCGACGCGGGTGTTATAAATAGACCAAAGTTCCGGCCTCTGGTTTTTAGGATCCCAACGATGGTTTGCCGTGCGGAATGAAAACACCCGCTCTTTAGCGCGGGATTTCTCTTCGTCGCGCCGCGCACCGCCAAAGGCCGCATCAAATTTATATTTATCCAGTGCCTGCTTCAGCCCTTGGGTTTTCATCACATCGGTGTGGACTTCAGAGCCGTGGGTAAATGGGCCAACGCCCTGCTTTATCCCGTCCAGATTTGTATGGACGATCAAATCAAGTCCCAACTCTTTGATCCGGCGGTCGCGAAACGCGATCATGTCTTTAAATTTCCAACCCGTATCCACATGTAAAAGCGGGAACGGTAGTTTGGCCGGATAGAAAGCCTTCAGTGCTAGATGCAACATGACGGAGCTATCCTTGCCAACACTATAGAGCATGACAGGGTTAGCGCATTGTGCCACCACCTCGCGCATGATGTGGATACTTTCTGCTTCAAGTCTTTGCAGGTGGGTAAGGCCGTCCGAAGTCTGCGGTGCAGTTTCTGGCTCTAAACCATCCAAAACTGCAAATGCTTTTTCCAAGGTTTTTAAGGTGCATTGCCCACCGGATTTTAACCGCGCAATCCCCTTGCCATCATTCATCAGCTTGCGTGATATGGTCGACAAAGATTGCCCACTCTCATTGGCAAGTGCCTCGGCACGGGTTATCAATTCAGCTATTTGGTCCATATAATTATGGGAAGCATCCCATCCTTTACGCTACAATAAAGCCAAATATCTTAATTATTGTGAACAAGCAAGGAATTTATGGGCAGTTTCCCACGATTATATTGATTTTTTTATCGCTTCGATCACCATATCCTGATTTTCGTTGGTCAAATAGGCATGAATGGGTAGAGCCGCGACAGTGTGCATAGCCTGTTCGGTCACAGGCAGGCCGTTGCCGCTAACGGGGAAGTCCGTATAAGCCGATTGCAAATGCACAGGGCGCGGGTAATAGGCCGCTACCGGAATTTCTTGCGCCCGCATGTTTTCCAAAAATACATCACGGTTATCGACTTCAATAGTGTATTGCGCCCAACTAGACACGCCGTCCACAATCACGGTTGGCGTTTTAACACCCACCTGTTTCAAAGCCGCCGCATAACGATCGGCTACCACATTTCTATCTTCAATCTCGCGGGCAAATATTTTGAGCTTCTCCAGTAGGATTGCCGCCTGAATAGTATCAAGACGTGAGTTTAGCCCAATTCTATCATGGTCATAAGGTGTACTTGAGCGGCCGTGAAAAGCCAAATCTCGTAGATCTGCCGTCAAGTTTGCGTCATTGGTCAGCACCGCTCCGCCGTCGCCGTAACAGCCAAGCGGTTTAGCAGGAAAGAAACTGGTTGTGGCCACATGGGCCCAATGGGCGGGGCTTTGGCCAGCCAAACGACAACCAAGGCTTTGAGCGTTGTCTGATATGAGTTTTAAATCTTCGGTTTCAGTGATAGCCGCAATGGCTGGATAGTCTGCACTCTGGCCAAATAAATCGACGGCAATCACAGCCCTTGGAATGAGCTTCCCTGCACGGCGCACGCCGTCAATAGCCGCCTGTAAAGATTTCGAACACATGGTGTAGGTATCCGGATCAATATCGACAAATACTGGTGTGGCACCAATGACCGCAATCGCTTCCGCCGTCGCAGTATAGGTAAACGACGGGCAGAACACTGCATCCCCCACCCCAATACCCCAAGCGAGCATAGGCAGTTTAAGCGCATCGGTTCCGTTGGCACAGGCCGCGACGTGAGACACGCCCTCAAATTTGGCAAGTTCACCTTCAAACTGTGTCACTTCGGGGCCGAGAATATAGGCACCGTGGCGAATAACGCGGTTCACTGCCGCATCGATTTCATCTCTGATCGTTTTGCGCTGTGCTTGCAGATCAATAAACGGGAAAAGCATAAATATCCTAAAGTAAATTCCTAATTAGTCTTCGGCGATGTAGGGCAACATTAGCCAACAAACAACTAACGAAAACATACATTCTGTTACGATTACCAAGGTTTAAGAATTGACCACCAACTGCCATACGTTTAGTTTTATCCGTGACCTTGCCACTTTGCCCTGCTATGCGGGTGCATGAAAATAATAACAACAACTGATTCTCTGGCGAAATTCTGCAAAAAAGCCAAATCCGCGCCCTTTATTGCCCTCGACACCGAGTTTATGCGTGAGCGTACATTCTATTCACAGCTCTGTCTTATCCAAATGGCGACACCAGACGACGAAGCCATATTAGATCCACTGGCCAAAGGTATAGATTTATCGCCGTTTCTGGCTCTTCTCGCCGATAAAAAGCTTGAAAAGGTTATGCATGCGGCGCGGCAAGACATGGAAATTTTCTATAAGCTTATCAATGCCGTCCCCACCCCGATTTTTGACACACAAATCGCAGCTATGGCGTTGGGATTCGGTGAAAATGTCGGCTATCTGGCACTGGTCAAAGGTCGGCTTGCTATTACGCTTGATAAGGGCGCTCGCTTTACCGACTGGGCGCGCCGCCCCCTTTCCGATAGCCAGCTTTCATATGCGCTTGGCGATGTCACCCATTTGCGCGATTTATACCCGGGCATGTGCCGCGAGCTGAACGCCAAAAACCGTATGGACTGGGTGCGCGAAGAAATGGAAACTATGATGGATGTGCGGCTTTATGACTTCGATCCGGAGCAAGCCTGGAAGCGCCTCAAGCCCCGAATGTTCAGACAAGATTATCTAGCCGCCCTTAAAGCCGCCGCAGCTTGGCGCGAAAGCGAAGCCCAAACCAAAGACGTACCCCGGGGCAGAATATTAAAAGACGACGGCCTTTATGTCATTGCCCAACGCAAGCCAAAAAACGTCAAAGAACTGGCCGATGTGCGCGGCATTCCGGGCGGGTTTGCCAACCGTAAAACGGCCGTAAACTTGATCGATGATGTACAAAAAGCTATCGCCAATTCAGCAAGCTACGCACCAGAGGCTACCCGCGCCAAGCAAATGCCCCCGGGACTTGGGCCAAGTGTAGACATGCTGAAAACCTTGCTACGGCTCAAGACTGAATATGTGGATATTGCCCCGCGTTTGATCGCCAATGTCTCTGACCTCACGGAACTGGCCGCATTTGGCGAAAAGGCTAATGTCAGGGCGCTTAAAGGATGGCGGCGCGAAGTCTTCGGCGAGGACGCCCTTAAAATGTTGAACGGGGAAATTAGTCTGACCCTAAAAGACAAGAAAGTTGTTGCCGTTTCCTGTGTCCCCCATACAGAATAAATGGCAGAATAAATGGCAGAATAAATGGCAGAATAAATTGCTGAATAAACCATTACGCTCATTCACCTATGATCCGCCGTCCGGTGATGTAGAGGTGCTACACGAGGACGAGCACTTTCTCATTATTGACAAACCCGCCGGATTGCTCAGCGTTCCGGGCAAGCACGAATATCTGCAAGATTGCCTCGAATCCCGAATGCAGTCCCGCTATCCTGAAGCCCGCATTATCCACCGCCTCGACACGGCGACCAGCGGCGTTATGGTTCTAGCACGTACGCCCCATGCCCACCGCCATATCGGTTTACAGTTTGAAAACCGTCAAGTTAGCAAAACCTATATTGCCCATATTTGGGGGAAACCGAGCGAGACGTCCGGTACAATAAATCTGCCGCTCATATGCGACTGGCCGAACCGTCCCTTGCAAAAGGTGGATTTTGAAGTTGGTAAACCGGCAAAAACCGAATGGGAAATAATCGAGAGCATAGGGGATGTTACAAAGATATTGTTAAAACCAAAAACCGGACGCTCCCACCAACTCCGCGTCCATATGCTGGAACTGGGGCACCCTATACTCGGCGACAATCTCTACGCCCACGACGATGCCTTTAATGCTGCACCTCGCATGTACCTTCATGCAAGCACACTAAATTTCAGACACCCAGACGGCGGCACACATTTGGAATTCGTTGCAGATTGCCCTTTTTAAAACAACTGCCCCTGCATGTATTTTGCCGCGAATATCCGGGTTACATTTACCTTTTCTGCGGCGGCTTGTTTGTCGAGACCGTGGATTAAACTGCGCAGACTATCGACCGATCTATCAGCGTGGACGAGCAGGTAATCTATCAAATTGTCAGAGACTTTAAGACCTCTATCCATAAACAGCTTCGTTATAATAGCGCTAAGCAGGTCCTCATCCGGTTCCTGAATGCGGGCGACTTGGACATTTTTCAAACGAGAGTGCAAATCTGGCAATTGGACATTCCAATCAGACGGCATGTTTTGATCACTGAACAACAACGCCTTTAATTCCCCCGTAATTGTCAAATTTATCAAGGTGAACAAGGTGTATTCATCTGCGAGAGACGCATCATCTATCCATAAGGCCCTACCCCGATAATTTTGGCGCGGCACGAACCCCTTACTACCGTCCAATGCGATTGCCTTGTGGCGCTCTGTCCAAATATGGCCAAGATGGGTTTTACCGCTACCCTTAGGGCCAATGACGGCTAAAATATTATTGGCCCATTCTGATGTATCAGCTAGCGCCGTAACCGCTTCCGCATTAGCCTCGCCGTTCACAAAAGCCTTTGCGCTTTTGTTCGGTGCCAAGATTAAATTTAGCGGAAACTGCGTGCTCATATCTGCGCCCAACTGCTTTTAGCGGTAATTTGTGCGGGTCAGAACCATGCCCAGTTCTTCGTCTTCTCGTAGTGAAACACCTTTAAACGCCAACTCGTTACGCAACCGATCAATGTCGCCGCCGTAATACAACGACATTAAAGCCCCGGATTTTGATACGGCCTCTAATTGGGCGGAACGGATTTGCGCTGATCCGTTTATCACATCCTTAAGGCCGACCCATTCGGCGTGAGAGCGGTATAGAATTGATACAGGCAATATTACAGTTTCAGCATTGACTGCCGTTACGGCACTGGCTTTCCAATCATCTTCAACTTTCCGCACGACTTTTCGCATTGTTTCTGCCGCCGTTAGGCCGCGTACTCGTCCAAGATACCGACTGGTTTCTGTGTCTACGGCAATATCTTGTATAGTAGCCGAATAGCCAGTGCCTTCCCGGGTTGCATTAACAATCAGAATTTGTTGTAGTCCGTACACCCGACCGACGGCTTGTAGTTTTTGCATATTGAGAGCACGGGTATTTGGGTTTTGGATAACGCGCAACACATCCATACTTGGCGTAATGGTTTGCATTGGGGTCAACGCATGATCAATATTGGCCTGCTGCCAAGCATAACTCCATGGGTTTGGTTCCCATAAATCCTGGCCTTGTACAGCAGGGATAACCAAGCGCTTACGGGATTGTGTCGCGATGATCCGCAAACCCTTGGCGCGCATATATTGTTCAACCGCCGCCCGGTTAAAGGCTACACTGATATCGCCGAGATAGCGGTTGGCTGACCTTTTTTCGTTGGTGATCTCCAAAGCCCGGATCATTTTGGGGCCGTCTTCAGCAGACACCCCCCTAAATCCTTTGGCGCGGCGCTCACTCGCCAAACTCATACGTTTAATCAGAATGTTAGCGGCTGTCACCTGGCCTTGCGCAATCGCTTCCGTTTGCGCTATCAAAGCGTCCTCAGCCGTTGCATCCACATGCACACCGCCTACGGTGAACGGGTCGCCCGCATATGCATTAACAGTCAGCCCAATGGCCGAACCTAAAACAAACATTACAACCGTCAAAATGCGTAAAAACATAAATACCTCACATGATTTGCAATACACTAGCTGAAAATACGGCAATATAAAGACCCGAATCACCCTCATATACAGTCATTTAGCGCATTGCGGGCTTGAGTTATAGGCGTGCCTGCCCCATTAAGCGGGAAATAGATGAGGCGAATCATGTCTACCGAAAAAAAACCTCTAAGCTACAAAGATGCAGGCGTTGATATTGATGCGGGCGAAGCCCTTGTCGATAAAATCAAACCCCTAGCAGCCAGTACACGCCGCCCGGGTGCCGAAGCTATGCTCGGCGGATTTGGTGGTGCTTTTGATTTAAAAGCCGCTGGATTTAGTAACCCTATTTTAGTGTCGGGTACGGACGGTGTTGGTACGAAGCTACGGATTGCTATTGATAGCGGGCAGCTCGGTACTGTCGGAATTGATCTAGTCGCCATGTGTGTCAATGATGTGCTGGCGCAAGGCGCAGAGCCATTATTTTTTCTAGATTACTACGCCACAGGTAAATTAACGCCAGATACTGCCGCCTTGGTGATATCCGGTATCGCGGAAGGGTGTCGCCAATCTGGTTGCGCTCTGATTGGCGGAGAAACGGCGGAAATGCCCGGCATGTATGAAGGCGACGATTTTGATCTAGCTGGATTTGTAGTTGGTGCGGCAGAACGCGGCGGATTATTGCCAAAAGAAGGTGACATGCACATCGGCGATGTTCTTATCGGATTGCCGTCTAGCGGGCCGCATTCTAATGGCTATTCACTTATTCGTAAAATCGTGGATATTTCGGGACTTGCATGGGATGCTCCAGCACCGTTTTCACCAGAGGAAACCCAAGATCTAACTCTGGCCGAAGCATTGCTGACCCCAACAAAGATTTATGTCAAAATTTTGATGCCTTTGGTACGACAAGGTTTAATCAAAGGACTGGCCCATATTACGGGCGGCGGCATTACTGATAATATTCCGCGCATGCTGCCGGAGCATCTAAGCCCGAAAGTCGATTTTAGCGCATGGCCACGCCCTGCCGTGTTTACATGGCTACAAGAAACTGGCGGCGTCGAAGAAACCGAATTGCGCCGCGCATTTAACTGCGGGCTAGGCATGGTTTTGTGTGTGGACAAAGACAGAGCCGTCGACGTGTTGGCCATGCTCAACACGGAGCATGAGCAAGCCTATATCATCGGCGAGTTATGCCCATCCAAAACCTAAAAAATCAAAACCAAGCGGATAAAGTTAAGACCGCTATTTTGATTTCTGGAGGTGGCTCCAATATGGCGGCACTCATAAAGGCCGCCCAAGCCCCTCACTACCCTGCAAAAATTGTGCTGGTGATAAGCAACAGGCCAAATGCAGGCGGCATTACCAAGGCCGAGGCGCTCGGCATCAAAACCATATGCGTCGACCACAAAGGCTTCAAAACCCGCAAATCGTTTGAACAAGCYRTRGATGTAGTTCTGCGCGGTCATGAGACAGAACTCATTTGCARTGCAGGTTTTATGCGCATCCTTAGCCCGTGGTTTGTCAAGCGGTGGTTAGGACGACAACTTAACATCCACCCGTCTTTGCTCCCAAAGTTTAAAGGTCTACACACCCATGAACGTGCCATAGAGSSCGGCGAAACYGARCACGGTTGTACAATTCATTATGTTGATGAAGGCATGGATACAGGCGAAATTATTGCCCAAGCTAAGGTCAGTATTTCTCCTGAAGAAACCAGCGCAACCCTTGCACAAAAAGTCTTAGAGCAAGAACATATTCTATACCCAGCCGTTTTGAAAACTGTGGCTAGATTTATGCGCACACGAATTCAGAAATAAGCCATGTCTATTGTCTGGYTCTTGCCTATTGTCGGGTTCTTGAAGATAAAAGACCTATAAAGTTTAGCTATCCATATCTTTGTAAGCCATGTCATTAACCAATGAATAACCACTTTTCTTGAAAGTTTAGCAAGGCTTTTCGYYTATGTRTRCCKTCGACACGGGGAATGTTGAAGTGGTAAATGCTATGGRCTTGTTTAGTARACAAAGACGAATCTTTAAAAWTTTTTTATCAGACACGGCAGGTAGTATGGCCATGATCTGGGGTGTTACGGGTGTTGGTATAGTCATCTCCGTCGGTGCTGCATATGATGTCAGCCAAGTTAACAAAGCAAAAYTMATTGCCCAAATSGCCGCTGATAACATGGCACTTTCGGCTTCTATAGCCGTTGATAATGACAATGACRRMMGGTATRTTGRCGGYCAAGGTTAYKCATACAGRCAYTTAGGTGGCCCAAGTAACGACTTCACAAACTCTATGGTTGGCGTTGTAGAATATAATGTTGACGACGACGGGGACGGCGAAGGCAATTTACTCGCCCGTGCAACTGTATCAGGCACCTACCGAACGGCYTTTGCATCAGCACTTGGWRTAARTGAAATACCGTTTTCRGCTTCTTCGGATGTRGCTTATKCCCAAGTAGAAGGRACRCCMGCRAGTGTTTTCTTTGCCGTTGATAATTCTGGTTCTATGGGYTGGAGCGATGCCGCTGGTGCCAACAARCTCAATGCTTTAAARRTTAGCCTGAAAAGCTTCATGRMAACAYTGGAAACYATCAAYACTAAVRATAATGAYGTTTAYAGAACGGCTTTATGGCCATATTCACAAGATTACMGCAAWYGKTATYCWTAYATTTCTGACGATGGTATAATCACYAACAAAGATGTACTTCCAAATTGGGGYGGGCTTTCTAACGGCGAAATTACAAGAATGCGTACCGAGGGTGGTACAGATTCCAGTGGCTCGCTTGAAGCAGCTGCRGCGGCCTTCRCCACAGAAAAHGCCGCTCATATAGCHGCTAATAATGAAGATGACCCYCTGAARTTCATGGTGTTTATGTCAGATGGTGCCAACAACCCACGACAAGAATATCAATGCACAACTCAAGACGTCTGGGTAAAAGGCTCCCGAGAATATTGGTGGAGATGGCGCAAGTCAAGGCGGGGCTGGTGGAAGCAAACTCGCAATAGCAAACCTAGAAAATATTGGAAATGGACTTATGTTCCGGCTTCTAAAGGGCATTACGAAGAGCAAGAAGTTTGCGAAAATGTAACCACGTATGAAAGCGATGAACGTTCCTTGGCCGCTTGCACGGCAATGAAAGCAACAGGCGTTACCGTATATACAATCGGGTATCATTTGGTGGCTGGCAGTCACGGTGTGCGCCAGAGCGAAGTTGACAGAGCGCAAGCTCTACTATCTGGATGCGCAACAGATGCGGATCATTATATCCTGGCGTCAGATGCGAACGACTTAAATGAGGCTCTAACTGCTATTAGCAAAAAAGTTATGAGCGAAGTTATCCGCGTTAAACGCTAGGTTCTAAACYAYCACWRTARCAAACTYATAAAACAYCGCAGGGCTAGTCTGTGGTGTTTCGCATTTGCCTATAATGCGGCCACTCTTTAATCTTTGGTAAGCATATATACGGAAGAGGTTTTCATTCCCGTATCCTATATGATATCAAGGTTAATGTGATTAAATAGGTATCAGTGGAGCAATTTAAGGGATGCAGGTTGTCGACTTTATCACTGGTAATGGGGATCAGGAAGGTTGGAATGAAAAACTTTTTAAAATATTTCGCCGAAAATACTTCCGGCGTAACGACACCTATTGTTGCGCTCGGCGTAACCTCGCTCATCGGCATATTGGGCGTTACCCTAGAGGCGGGATATTGGTATAAATCCAAGACTGATTTACAGATAACTGCGGATATGGCCGCTTATGCTGGTGCTGTCGAATTAGAAAATTCCACAAACGACGCAGCCATAACGGCTGCGAAATTGGACGCGCTGGAGAACGGTTATGATTCCACCATAGGCAGCATCACCGTAAGCGCCCCCGCTTTAACAGGCGCCTATGTTACTGAAGAATCTGTTGAAGTGAGAATTACACAAAAGGGCACCCAATTTTTTAGCGCGCTTTTTGGTAATGATAGAATATCGTACAATGTTCGTGCCGTTGCTTCTCTCGTAAAAATGCATGAAGCCTGTGTACTTGCCCTCAACACCTCTGCACCATCATCTATTAATATTACGGGCTCGGTGAGTGCTAACTTACCCAACTGCTCATTAGCCTCAAATTCAAACAGTAGTACAGCTATTACATTGGCAGGATCAGCATATGTCATAGCAAAATGCCTGACTACGGTTGGCGGCATAAGTGGTTTGGAAGGTCATGCGACATTAGAGTGCGGCGCAGGAAAAACAGGCACCAAGGCCTATAATGATCCTTATGCGGATGTTGTTGTGCCCAGTATTACCGACTACCCACTTTGTAAGACACCCGTTAAAACCGGCAAGTGGGATTACGCATTGGATGCCGGACGCTATTGTAACAATATGACAATCAAGGGTACATACTCACTTGATGTCGGAAATTATCTTTTCGACGCGATAGATGTAAAATTTATCGGAAATGTTGCTACACTCATTGGTAGTGAAGTAACTATTTTTTTAATGAACGGTGCTACGCTCAGCGGTCTAAATGGTGGCGCGTCAATAATTATAGAAGCACCGACCTCCGGTATTTATGCTGGGCTAGCAATCTTCAGTGACCCTGCTACACAGCCAAGCGGAACAACCGTCAAGCTCAACGGCGGATCAGCAACATCGATTGAAGGCATTATTTATTTTCCGGGTCAACATGTAGAATTTGGCGGCAACACAGATTTAGCCAGYGCCTGCTCTATGTTGATTGCCGATACTGTTGACATGAAAGGCAATGCGGATTTCGAAATTACGAATTGTGAAAGTGTCTTTGGCCTTGTGGCTCCAAAACTTTCAACAGTGTTTGTTGTGGAATAAATGATGATGGAAAAACTTCATAAATATATGCGCAATTTCCTAAGCGATCATGCTGGCACTGCGGCCATAGAAGCGGCAATTATGATTCCGCTCATTCTTGCACCGATATTTTTTGGAACAGTTGACCTCGGTATGGCTATAAATTCAGGGCAAAACCTAACATCAACAACAAGAGCTGCCTCACAATATTTATTAAATGGCGGTAGAAGCGAACTTGACCTTATAGGCGTCATAAACGATTCTTTTGAAGGGACTTTATTGCAATCCGATATTTCGATTACAACATCTTGCGCTTGCCCAAATGCGGATGCATTATCTGTGGTCGAAGGGCAAACTACGCCCCTACCCTATGACTTTCGGACAGCAACACTGGAAACCATGGAGCAATGTTCCGTCATATGCAGCGATGGTGCCAAAGAGCGGGTTTTGGTAAACCTCTCGATAGATTACACAACCAACGGCCTTTACAAAGATATAGCTCTGAACAAGACCATCTCGGTACGCATTGAGTAAGGGAAGGTAGATGATCCTATGGGTAGGCGATTATTGAGAATTAAGCTTTTTAGCAAAAATAATGACGGGGCAACCATAATAGAAGCCGCCATGGTCATTCCCGTTGTTTTGATGATTTTGATTGGTACAATGCAGGTTTCTCTCGCATTTTATGATATTTCAATGACGAAATACTCGCTAAGCACATCAGTGCGTGAAATACTTTTGCGACAAGATCCGACAAATTTTGAGATCACTCAAATCGTCAATAACAATATTTATTACTCTAATAATGCCACTATTACGGTAGCCACTGCATTTGTAACTAAATACGGATCAGATTATACCAATATCACGGCCAATGTTTCATACCCATTGGTCATTCCGTTTGTAGGYAATTTAACCATTGATAAGCAGTTAGAAAGCTCGATTGTCATCAATAGATAAACAAAAAAGGTGCGCCAAAACATGGCACACCCAAATTTCTAATAGCTATTTTCAGCTTACTTAGCCTGTAATGTCAGCTTCTGAGAAGAAACAGCCGATTTCGCGCGCAGCAGAAGCTTCACTGTCTGAACCGTGAGCACTGTTTTCACCAAGGCTCAGCGCAAATTCTGCGCGGATAGTTCCAGCTTCAGCGTCTGCAGGATTTGTCGCGCCCATAACGTCGCGGTAATGCTTGATAGCGTTTTCACCTTCAAGAACTTGAACAACAACTGGCGCGGATGTCATGAATTCTACCAGTTCACCGTAGAACGGACGCTCTGCATGCTCTTTATAAAAATTCTGAGCTTGCGCTTCCGTCATGCGGATGCGTCTTTGTGCAACRATRCGCAGGCCAGCTTCTTCGATGACCGCATTGATTTTACCGGTCAAGTTACGTTTAGTTGCGTCCGGCTTGATGATTGAGAATGTTCTTTGAATAGACATGATAGATTCCTCTGATTAGGGGGTGTTATTTGATTTGCGTGCTCTATAACGAGCAAAAATTCATATGTGAAGAGCTATGTTACACATAAATGACCTTACATTTCGCATCGAAGGACGCATGTTGTTCGATCAAGCGACACTCGCGATAACCCAAGGCGCCAAGGTTGGCCTTGTCGGGCGAAACGGCACGGGGAAATCAACCTTGTTTAACCTGATTAAAAATCAACTGAGCCCAGACGGTGGTTCAGTGCGTCTGCGCAAGGGCGCACGACTTGGCTATGTTGATCAGGAAGTCCCGTCCGGCCCACAAAGCCTGATGGAAACCGTACTGGCTGCCGACACGGAAAGGGCCGCATTATTATTCGAATCTGAAACGGTCACTGACCCGGCACGCATAGCCGATATTTATACTCGCCTGTCCGACATAGATGCCTACACRGCCGAGGCTCGCGCCGGTTCTATTTTATCGGGGTTGGGTTTTTCCGGCGAAGAWYWWCAMMRRSCRWSMARWGAATTTTCCGGTGGTTGGCGAATGCGGGTTGCCCTTGCTGCTATGCTGTTTGCTATCCCTGACTTACTTCTGCTCGATGAGCCGACTAACTATTTAGATATCGAAGGCAATGTCTGGCTGGAAGCTCACATCAAGAGCTATCCAGGAACGGCATTTATTGTCTCCCATGATCGTGATTTCCTGAATGCAGCTGTTACACATATTGCGCATCTTAGAGGCGGCAAATTGTTCAACTATCCCGGCAATTATGATGCTTTTGAAAATAAGCTTGCCGAGCAACAAAGACTTTCCATGTCCATGCGCGGCAAGCAGGATGCAGAACGCCGCCATCTAGAAAAGTTTGTTGAGCGCTTCCGCTATTCAGCTTCCAAAGCAAAGCAAGCACAATCCCGCGTTAAACGTCTGGAGAAAATGCAACCCGTTGCCACCATCATCAGCGACCCTATTCCGCCCATAGATCTTCCAAGCCCGGAAAAAGCGTTAAGCCCTCCAATTGTACGTTTTGATAATGCCGCCCTTGGTTACGAAGAAGGTGTCAGCATTCTTAGGGGTATCAACCTCAATATAGACCAAGATGACCGTATTGGTATATTGGGCAAAAACGGTGAGGGTAAATCCACCTTTGCCAAAGGTATTCTGGGCATGTTGGAAGCTCAAGATGGACATATCCGCCGCCACAAAAAACTTAAAATCGGTTATTTCGCTCAACATGAAGTTGATGCTCTTAACATGCAACATAGTGCGCTTGATCATGTGGTCGAACTGATGCCGGACGCTACCGAAGCGCAAAGACGGGCTAGACTGGCACGCTTCGGACTGGGGCGTGAACAATCTGAAACCATAGCAGGCGATTTATCCGGCGGCGAAAAAGCCCGGTTATTATTCTCAATTATCAGCTTTAATGCACCGCATCTCTTGGTATTGGATGAGCCGACCAACCATCTGGATATGGACAGCCGCAACGAGCTAACCAAAGCCCTCAATACATATGAAGGTGCCGTTCTACTGATTTCCCATGACAGAAATTTACTGGAAACCGTAGTGGACCGTCTCTGGGTGGTTGAACACGGTAGTATTTCTGTTTTCGAAGGCAGTATGGACGATTACCGCCGTATACAATTGGAAAAACACAGAACCGCTGGCTCTGGTAAAAAGGACAAGAAAAACACCAAAGGTAAAGACCGCCGTGCAGGTGCAGACGCTCGCAAAGCAGTGGCGCCCTTGAAGAAAGAAATAGCCCAACTTGAAAAAGACATGGTGAATACTCGCTTGAAAGTTGAAAATATAGACAAACAGCTCAACGTTTCCGATTTATTTGCAAATAATCGCGATAAGGCTGTTAAATTAAACCAAAAACGTGTATATTTTCTCTCAGAATTGGAAAAACAAGAAAGCCGCTGGCTAGACGCGTCTGAGCGCTACGAAGTTGCGGTGAAAGAAATGTAAGACGGTTGGGGAAATGTCTTAAGTTTAGGTTGGATATGCGAGATGTTTACATGGGTGTAGGGGTGGTTAGTAGAACCACAGCTTTACACCTTATCAATGTTTTTGAGTGGTTTATTGACAGTTTTGTGCCGAAGTACGGACTGCCAGACGAAATTTTATTCCCAGAATCTGAAATGGAATTCTTCAAAACCTGTCCTCCAACAGAAAAAGCCTTGCAAGCTATCTGGATCGAACGCCGATTTCATGAATTTAAAAATTGGTGCAATATGGGCAAAATGCCCATAAAATTTATGATCCAACCAGATGAACTGGTTACCAGACGAAAAGGTAGAACCCAGCAAAATAGACTCACAGAAATACACAGTGCCCGCCACGACGAAAAATATTATGTAGACGATTATGGGCAGCCAGTCTTTTACTACAACAACGACTTTGCCAAGAGACCGGGTTATATTAACTATCGTATCGTCAATAAACTTGCAGATATGCTACACAAAACCAGCCGGAAACCTATATTCGTCCAAGAAACGCCCAACAGGGATTTATACATTATAGGCGGCACTCTTATGGGGCTTGGCCATTTATTTTGCCCAATGAACCGTGGTCAGAAGAAAATGCTCAACTTCAATTCCACAGAAAATAGAGCCGTATTTATTCTGGCTATGTATTTTACGCTGCGCGGTATGAATAAGGCTCAAGCCTTCAAGTCTTGCGGACATTTACTCTCGAATTATACAAAAAGAGATCTACGCATTGCATTTCGCCAACTGAGGTTTTTCAAAAAGGAAATGCAAGTTTTGCACATAGCACTGGCAAAAAAGGGCGTTGAATTGGCGGTTTAGCGGCAGCTCAACTCTCTCACATAACCATCTGCATCCAGCTCAATCGTTAAACGGTCACGCATAATTGGCCCAAGATCATCTATGCGGCTGACGGCACGAATTGCAGGTGTGTAAAGAGTTTGGCCTGACAAATATTCTCTAACTTCAACAAACGGTGGATTTGGACGCATATCTAGCAAAAAATTATCCTCATTCAGCTCTAACTCGGCAGGTTTAAAAACACGGGTACGCCCAGGCAAGGTCGCAAATACAATCCCGCCTTCGTGCTGGCCAATGAGCCCTAAAAATAACTTTGAACTACAGAGGTCTTCGTCCGGTATACGCCTTGTTGGTTCGGGTCTCTGGTTCAGTGGGATTTGGTATTGGCCAAGATTAGGTCTGGGTCGGGGCCGCGGTTCTCCTGCACCCGGTGTAAAACACCCCGCCAGTAAACCGCCCCCAATAATGTAAAGCACCCAACGCAAATACCGGCTCCTAAGCGAATCAATTATAGCCTTGTTATCACAAATTTGGTTGCACCCAACGCCCATGGTCATTTTGTTGCCAATAGGCCGTAGTGTGACCTGCATCTTGCACCAGTTTCCAGCGCTTGCGGGCCACAGCCCTATCTTCACCAYTGCGGCCATCCAGAATTGTGATGCATCTTTTAGCGGCTGCAACGTCTTGCATTTCAGCCCCCGCCACCAGAATGACTGCATCTACATTTGCAGCTATTTCCCATGAGCAAGACAACAAGATAGGGTGCGCATCCGCCTGTGGTTCATCATCGCGTCCATGGGGTAAAAATGCGTCTTGTTTATATATCCACAAAAATTTATCCAACCGCAACATTTCTGCTTCTGCATCACCGTTACACGGCCCAACTTTAACCAAAACCCGCCAGCCCTTGGCCTGCGTCTTTTCTAAAATATCCGGTAACACCGCCTCAAGTGCGCTTTGCTGCAAATGGTAAAACCAGTGTTCAACCTGCGTGGTTTTTTTCCCCATGCTCGCTAGCCCTCGTAGTTATCAGCCACCCAACGGTTCATCAGACGCGCACCAAACCCTGTTGCCCAAGATGGCTCACGCGGGTCAGGTCTTGATGCTTTCCAAGCCGTGCCTGCAATATCAAGATGAGCCCAAGGCACATCGCCGACAAAGCGCTGCAAAAACTGGCCCGCAGTAATCGACCCAGCACCAGCGCCCGGCACAGTGATATTTTTCATATCAGCGTTAGGGCTATCAACTAATTTATCGTAAGCCTTGTTCAAAGGTAAGCGCCAAACGGCTTCGGTGGAGTTATCTGCCGCAGTTTGTAACTGCTCTGCTATTTCGTCAGAATTGGAGAACAGACCCGCATACTCATGGCCAAGACACGTAATGATGGCACCAGTTAGGGTAGCCAAATTGACCATGGCTTTTGGTTTAAACTTTTCTTTGGCATACCAAAGCGCATCCGCCAGAACCAAACGACCTTCAGCGTCTGTGTTTTGCACTTCAATGGTCTGCCCGGACATGGAAGTTACAATATCGCCAGGGTTTTGCGCTTTACCGTCTGGCATATTTTCTACAAGCCCGACGATACCGATAACATTAGCTTTGGCTTTGCGTGCAGCGATAGTGTGCATCGCGCCAACAACAGCAGCAGATCCGCCCATATCGCCTTTCATGTCCCACATGCCTGCACCCGGTTTCAAAGAAATGCCGCCCGTATCAAAAGTCACGCCTTTGCCAACCAAACATACGGGTTTCACGCCTTTTTTGCCGCCGTTCCATTTCATAATCACCAATTGTGATGCCCTTGGTGAACCTTGCCCAACACCAAGCAAAGCGCCCATGCCCAGCTTTTTCATTTGTGCTTCACCGAGGATTTGCACTTTCATGCCCAACGCTTCCATTTTCTTGATGCGCGCCGCGTAGGTTACTGGATACAGCTTGTTGGCAGGCTCCATGACCAAATCCCGTGCCATATTGGTGCCCTCGCCTACCGGACCGTAAAAATTGTTCCAAGCCTTGCGCGCTTGTGCCGGATTTTCGATAGCGATTTTTACGGCTTTAAGAGTTGGTTTTTTATCCGCCGCCAATTTTGTGCGGTATTTATCAAACCGGTAGGATGCTAACACTGCCCCCAGCGCTGCCTGAGCTGCATCTGTCGGAGACAAATCATACCCGTCCAAATGTATGATCAATGTAGTTTCGCCGCTCATCAACATAGCTTTTACGACCCGCGCACCAAAATTTTCCGATTTAAAATCAGCTAATTTACCACATCCTGTGACCAACAAACGGTTGGTTTTCGTGCCCTCAGGACCCACAATCTGTACACTTTTTCCAGCAGTGCCATCAACACCACCAGCTTTGGCCGCTAATGATACACGTTTTTTAGAAAGCTGGTCATAGGCCTTATAGGCATTTGACAATTTTGCGCCTGTGAATATTGGCAAAACGGCTACTGATTTAATTTGMCCGTCTTTGATTTCCGGGCTGATAAAACTGACTTTCACGTGGCGCTCCATGYTTATAAATGTGAGTATAACTGTTAATTTGTTTCTTACTAAAACTTAAAGGTTTAAGTCCGAGTCGATAGTGGTAAACTATATGTGCATGCGTTAGAACACGCAACACATTCGGTTACGCTTTTGGGCAATAGATACGTATTACGGTATAAGGGGTCTATGAAATTAATACAAAAATATTTTCTGCGACAGGCTCGCACCCCCCTATTGTTGTCTTTGTCCGCACTGTCAGTGCTTGCTTTGCTAACCCAGAGCTTGTCGACACTTGATTTGATCACCCAGAACCGACAATCGGCCGCGACTTTTTTATACATTACCGTGCTGGCTCTTCCGCAATTATTTAGCATTATTATGCCGCTCGCCGTATTCATGGCAATGCTTTACACGCTTAACCACTTGAATATGGATAGTGAATTGGTTGTCACCAAAGCATCCGGGTTCAGCCCGTGGCAGATCGCAAGCCCCGCACTTCGTATTGCCAGCTATGCTCTGGTTGCACATTTGCTGATCAATCTRTTTATCCAACCCTTCACATTCCGTTTGATGCGCAMGGCTTTRCTGAATGTACGCACGGATGTAGCTGCTCGTATGATACATGCAGGGGAATTCACCACRCCTGCTCAAGGGCTAACATTGTACGCCAGTGAAATATTACCYACRGGCCTAATGCGCGATGTGCTGATATACGATGAGCGGAGTTCRGATACACCCATGACCTACACTGCACAGGAAGGGCAGTTAAATTCCTCATCCGGCGGCCAAACTCACTTTACTTTGTATAATGGTGAAATTTCCTTCCTTACAGACATAGGCAGTATGGATATAACATATTTCGAAAAGACRACATATGATCTCACTGAAATTTTAGCAGTGGATCCGGTTTTACGTCTAAAAACATCTGACCGATACTTACACGAGCTCTTTGTTCCAGATCCAGCTGATTACGCCGTTATCCGCTACAAGAAAGAATATTTGGCAGAAGGCCATAGYCGCCTTGCGACGCCTTTGTATAATTATGCCTTGGTTTTATTGGCATTGGCATTTCTTGTGCGCGGCGAGCACCAAAAACTGGGCTATGCGCGGCGTTTGGCGATAGCGGGAGGTCTAGGATTTACTTTGCGCTTAGGCGGGTTTGCCGTCGCTTCTGCCGCAGAAAAAAATGYRTCCATGAATATCGTTCAATACGCGCTTCCGATCCTGATCTCTATTATTGCCATCTGGTATTTGTTACATAGTCGTCGAGCACAAACCATTTTCCGGTTGCGTAAACCTAAACCAAGTCTTCCAAATTATGTTGGAGATTCTATCTGATGCCGACCTTGAATAGGTATATTGCTACACAGGTATTGATATCAATCTTGTTAGCATTCCTAGTGATTACCGGCATCATTATGCTCGTAGATTTCGTGGAAACGTCTCGCAATCTAGGCTCCGAGACCGATGCATCTATGCTAGTCGTGCTCTACATCACTTTTCTCAATATGCCCATGTTGGTGGAACAAACCATACCGTTCGTAGTGCTGTTTGGTGTCATGGGCGCGTTTTTTAGTTTAAATAGGCATTCCGAGCTGATTGTATTACGCGCATCAGGCTTATCCGCATGGCGGTTTTTAAAACCTGCTATGATTGTGACGGCGCTTTTAGGGGCCGTATGGGCGATGGCCTTCAACCCTCTCGCCTCGTTATCCCAGGCAAAACACAAAGAAGTCGTACACAGGATTACATCTGGTGGAGCCCCTACACAATCAATAGAAAAAGAGATTTGGTTGCGCGAAGGTAATGATGATGGATATGTGGTTATTCATGCTTTATCTGCAAATATTGAAGAGCATATATTATTCAACGTAACCTTCTATACGTTTGACAAAACGCCTGATGGCGCTGCGAAGCTTTCTACAAGATTTGATGCTGCTAGCGCCAAACTTTCTAAAAACGGTTATTGGGAATTATCAACAGTAACAGAAAATGAAGACGGTAAAGCCCCTCGTCATTTTACAACAATTTCAAGAACGACGAACATCGGTTGGGAAACGCTGCGCACACAATCTCAAACTGGAAAAAACCCCTCATTTTGGCAAGTGAATACCGAGATACAAAAAGCCAAAAGCGCAGGCTTTGATACAACGCGYTTGATTATGCATTTGCACAAATTACTGGCCTTGCCATTAACGCTTATTGCCATGGCTGTAATCGCAGCCGGAGCATCTCTAAACATGGCGCGTGAAGGCGGTACACTACGTTTACTTATCGCAGGTGGTGCACTTGGATTTGGTGTTTACTTTATCGATAATTTGATCGGTGCATTTGGGGAAACAGGTACATTACCACCTGTTGTCGCCGCTTGGTCTGTGCCGTTACTTGTGCTATCATGCGGATTGATATTTCTATCATGGGTAGAAGACGGATAGGTATTTGTAAATTCCGAAGGATGCTGTTGCACCAAAATAAGAAATGTCTTAGTTAAGGCGAAAATTTAAGGACTAACGTTAATGAAAATTTCTGCATCAAAGTTTTTAGCAACATTTGCGCTCGGCATAATGATGCCGCTAGCACTGACAGCACCATCACAAGCACAAACGTCTCACGGGATTGCTGCCGTTGTTAATGACGATGTCATCACAACCTACGACTTGCGCCAACGTAGCTTGTTCATGATGGCAACACAGGGCATTGAGCCAACGGAAGAATCAAAGCGGCAAATTTTGTCGCAAGCCATGCGTAACCTAGTGGATGAAAAGCTACAGTTGCAAGAATCAAAAAAATACGACCAAACTATTTCCCAAGAAGCCGTAGCCAATGGCGTTCGCAATTTAATTGGCAGAAACGGCATCGATATCGAAGACTTTACCCAACGTCTTGCGTCAGCGGGCATTTCTATCAGCACACTACAAGATCAAATTCGCGCAGAAATTGCCTGGCAACGGATTATCAGCGGTCTTTATGGTTCTCGCATCCGCATCAGTGACGCGCAAATTGATGAAACCCTGACCCGTGTTTCGGCAAATGCTGACAAACCACAATACCGCGTTGCTGAAATTTACATAGAAGCCACAACGGATATCGGCGGCATGAACGGTGCTATGCAAGGCGCAGACGCTATGATCGAACAACTTGGAACGGGTGCACCCTTTCACGTTCTAGCACAGCAGTTCTCTTCTGCACCATCTGCGGCTAAAGGCGGTGATATTGGCTGGATACGCGAGGGCGAGCTACGTGAAGAAATCAACGCGGTTCTCATGCAAATGGAAAAAGGTCAGGTCTCCAAGCCAATTCCTGTACCCGGCGGCGTTTACGTCGTTGCTTTGGCCGACAAGCAAATATCCACCTCTGAAACTTTTTACACGCTTAGCCAGATCAATTATAAAATGAAAGACCAATCGGAATTAGAAACAGCGAAAGCAACGTTAAAAACTGCTGCTGCTGCCGCAAAATCATGTGATACTCTGGCTAAAGATGTCAAAGATATTGAGGGTGTTGATACCAGTTCAATGGGCGAAATCAAAGCTGGAGATTTAACTGACGAAATCCTGGAAATTTTGACAGCTACAGATGTCGGAGAAGTTTCAACACCTATCGAGGCAGGAAACTCATTGATTTCTATGATGGTTTGCAAACGCACCATTCGTGGTTCCGGCATTCCGTCACGCGACGATATAGAAAATAGGTTGCTTGGTCAGCAAGAAGCTCAGGCTTCACGGCGCCATTTGCGCGATTTACGCCGGAAAGCGACAATTGTCTCGCGCTAGACCGCTTGCGCTAACCATTGGAGACCCGGCTGGTATCGGGCCGGAAATCACCTATAAAGCATGGCAGGCTTTGCGCGATGAGGACGAATGCTTTTTTGTCATAGCAGATCCAAAGCTTTACCCCAATGCCGCTCTGATCGACGGACCAGAACAAGCCGCCAGTAAATTTGCCAATGCTCTGCCCGTACTGCCTATAGACTGCCCGCATATTACGCTCGGTAATCCGGACATAAGCGCGGCAGACACCATTCTCAAGTCTATAGAAATGGCCGTGAAATTCGCACAAACTGAACGGGTCGGCGCGGTTGTCACCAACCCAATTGCCAAAGAAGTACTATATAGGGCTGGATTTACCCATCCTGGGCACACTGAATACCTAGCTGCGCTGACAAACGCCCCCTTACCCGTCATGATGCTCAGCGCACAAGATTTACATGTGGCGTTGGTGACCATTCACATACCATTGCAAGACGTTCCGGGTGCGATAACTGAAGATTTAATCATTCAGACGGCGAAAACTTTACACACAACACTACGGCGGGATTTCGGAATAGAAAATCCGCATATTGCTATGGCTGGTCTTAATCCTCATGCGGGCGAAGGCGGGTCACTAGGCCGTGCGGAGATTGAAATGCTCAATCCCGCAGCAGAAAAATTACGGGCGAACGGCATTGATATTTCCAATGCCAGACCTGCTGACACCCTGTTCCACGCTGAGGCCCGCGCAGGCTATGATGCGGTTCTGGCTATGTATCATGATCAAGGCCTTATCCCGGTTAAGACCTTGGATTTTCACGGCGGTGTCAATACAACACTGGGATTACCCATCATCCGCACATCACCGGACCACGGCACGGCCTTTGATTTGGCAGGAAGCGGGAAAGCACGCCCTGATAGCTTAATCGCCGCTATCAAAGCGGCGCGTACCATGTCGACTTGCAGGGTCAGTTCCAGGGCCAGTTCTAGGGCCAAACTTAAGGACAAGTCATGACATCAGCACTAGACAGCCTACCGCCTCTGCGAGATGTTTTACAAAAACACGACTTGTTCGCCAAAAAAAGTTTGGGGCAGCATTTTTTACTAGATCTAAACCTCACGGATAAAATTGCTCGGCTCGCCGCACCACATCCGGTCGTTTTAGAGGTTGGCCCAGGCCCTGGCGGCCTCACCCGTTCCTTGCTGCAAGCTGGTGCAGAACAAGTGTTTGCCATAGAAAAAGACGAACGTTTTCTATCACCGCTACAAGACATAATAGACGCATCTGAAGGACGGTTGACCGTAAACAATACTGATGCGCTACGGGTCAATCCAGCCGACCTAACGGATATACGCCCCATGCGTATCTGCGCTAACCTTCCCTATAATGTCGGCACTAAATTGTTGATAAACTGGCTAACTGCTTCCCCCATTTTTTGGGACCGCATGGTTTTGATGCTACAAAAAGAAGTGGCCCAGCGTGTTGTGGCAACGCCTGGCAACAAAGCCTATGGTCGTCTTGCCATTCTGGCTGGGTCAATTGTCCACGGTCATATTTCATTTGATATTCCGGCCAATGCCTTCACCCCACCGCCGAAAGTAGATAGCGCAGTCATAGTTTTGGATATTTTGCCCGAAGATAAAAGGTTTGCCGATTTAAAAACGCTCGGACAAGTCACCGCAGCAGCCTTTGGTCAACGCCGCAAAATGTTGCGTAAGTCTTTGAAACAATTAGCAAATACCAGCAATATTTCGTTGGATGCGTGGCTGGAGAAAGCAGAAATCAACCCTACTGATAGGCCTGAGACCGTAGATATAGCAGGCTTTCATAGATTGACGGAAATTTTACTGACCCTCGGTTAACGCCTTCACAAACGGCCCCAACCACATTTGGCGACGACGTTTCATGCGTTCGGCGGACACAATCGTACGCAGTTCTTGCATGGCCGTATCCAGGTCATCATTGACAATAATATAATCATACTCGGCCCAATGACTAATCTCGGCTTCCGATTTTGCCATACGCTTAGCAATTACTGCTGCGCTGTCTTGAGCACGAGTGTGCAAGCGGCTTTCCAGTTCGCGTTTACTTGGGGGTAGGATAAATATTTTTACCAAATCATCGCCCGCAGCCTGTGTCAGTTGCTGGGCACCTTGCCAGTCAATATCAAACAGCACGTCATGGCCATCAGCCAATGCAGCTTCGACCGGCGAACGGGGTGTACCGTAATAATTATCAAATACTTTGGCGTGCTCAAGAAATTCACCGTCTTCAATCATGTCTGCGAATTTTGTCTTGCCGATAAAATAGTAATCGACCCCATCTTCCTCGCCGGAACGCGGGCGCCTCGTTGTAGTAGACACTGACATAGTCATATTGGTATTATCTGCGAGAAGCATGCGTGTCATGGTGCTTTTGCCTGCACCGGATGGTGACGACAACACCACCATCAACCCACGACGGTTTTGCTTTAATGCTTTTAAATCACTCGACCCATTATTCAACATTGGCAGTTTGCTCCCTGAATTGTTCGATCAAACTTTTCAACTCCAGCCCGATATTGGTCAAGGTCAAGTCCGTCGATTTCGAACATAATGTATTGATTTCTCGCAATATCTCCTGAGATAAAAAATCCAGTTTGCGACCAATTGGCGAACCCTCTTTCACGAGCATCAATGCCTGTTTGATATGGGCATCTAATCTATCAAGTTCTTCGCGCACGTCCGCTTTTATTGCAAGGATTGCCGCCTCTTGCATTAACCTGTCTTCGGAGAGTTTTTCTCCCAGCAGTTCTTCAAAACGTTGATCAAATTTCTGTTTGATCCCCTTAGCTGTGCCCGCAGCGCATTTGCGCGCCGCATTAATTTTCCCGGCCATTTCCTTGATATTAAACGTTAAAATTTTTGCCAAAGATTTCCCTTCAGACAAACGGGCATCATTCAGAGAACGCGTCATCTCGCCCAAAGTTTCCAGTAATTGTAAATTTCTGCGTCTATATTTTGGATCTGCGGCACTGGGAATGATTTCTTCCACAACACCTTTGACAGCGTACAGCCCGTCCAAATTTGCCGTCTTGATACCGTGGTCCTTGCTAATTTCTAAAGTCGAATTAACTAGCGTGCGTAACCAATCCGTATTTAAACGGTAGGGCATATCTTGCTCTGTAGTGTGCACTTTCAAACTGATTTGCAGGCTACCTCGGTGGAGTACACTACTGACGTGTTTACGGATATGCGGCTCTAGGCTTTCATAACCGTTTGGCAGTTTCATTCGAATGTCGAGTGATTTGCCGTTGACGGCACGAACTTCCCARACCCAGGACCAGTCCTCRAAAGACCCTTCYGCCYGTCCGAAACCTGTCATGCTTTTGAGGGTCACTGCCCAGCTTCTTTCTTGGTCTCGTTCTTAGATTTTTGAGCAGCGCGCTTACGGTCTCTCTCGACCTTTCGCCATTTTATGACATTGTTATTGTGCTCACGCAGGGTTTTAGCAAAGGCGTGACCGCCGCTACCATCCGCAACAAAAAAGATGTCTTCRGTTTCCATTGGATTAAGAACRGCYGCAATTGCCGCCCGTCCAGGATTGCAAATCGGCGTCTTTGGCAARCCAGATATCYGGTAGGTATTCCAATCCGTTTTGCGGTCAATTTCAGAACGGCGCARGCCCCGCCCTAAYTTCTCCCCGCCCGTTATCCCGTAGATAATCGTTGGGTCTGATTCCAGCCTGATACCCTTGTTAAGCCGGTTGATRAATACGCCAGCWACATGTTCKCKYTCGCTGTTTACACCGGTTTCTTTTTCAACGATTGAGGCCAAAATAATGGCTTCGTATTTGGACTTTATGGGCAGACCAATAGCCCGTTCTTTCCATAACGCGTCGACCAAGGCTTCTTGCTCGGCCCGCATTTTTTTGAYAAGAGCCGTCTTCGTCATCGACTTGGGCARCATATAAGTTTCAGGGAGCAATGTACCTTCCGCWGGYGTATTGGGTGCATCTCCRGGGATACTCTCTATGCCCGTTATTTTGCGAATAATTTGGGCGCTTGTTAGTCCCTCAGCGAAAGTTACAGGGTAAAGAATAGCTTGCCCATCGATCAGTATTTCGTAGACATCACGCATGCTGGCCGCAGGCGGGATAGCATATTCTCCAGCTTTAAGATTAGCTTCACCGCCGTCAAATTTAACAAACATTTTAAAGGTGCCAGCACTTCTGATGACACCTTCGTCCTTTAGTTTCTCTGAAATAGATGACAGCCCTACACCGCTTTGAATTTCGAATACCTGTTCGCTGACAAGCGGGCCATCATTAATATAGCTATATTTGATGATAGCATAACCAATGATGACGAACGCCATAGCAAATGTGGTAAAGGCAATTATCATCATGGTGGCAATACCGAAAGCATGACGCTTGGTAAGGCTAGCGCCTTGCTCATCTTCTGGCACATCATTATTTTTAGGATTCGCTTGGGTCATAACCCCAGCCTATTCGTTTTCAGGCAGTTCTGCAAAGATTAAAGACGCATTGGTACCGCCAAATCCAAAGGAATTGGACATAGCCGCTGATATCTGTTTTTGTTTTGCCTTCAGCGGCACAAGATCTATGGCCGTTTCAATCGACGGATTGTGCAAATTCAATGTCGGGGGCATCATATTATCGCGCACAGCCAATATAGAGAAAATCGCCTCCACGGCTCCTGCTGCGCCCAATAAATGCCCGGTCGAAGATTTTGTCGACGACATAGATAGATTAGCCGCCGCATCTCCAAACAGTCGTTCTACTGCTTTCAGTTCGATCTCGTCGCCCATGGGTGTAGAAGTACCGTGGGCATTGACATAGCCGATTTCATCCACTGTCATATCAGCGTCTTTTAAGGCCATTTTCATTGCGCGAAAACCGCCAGAACCATCCGGAGACGGGCTGGTAATATGATAGGCATCGCCCGTTAAACCATAACCTCTAAGCTCAGCATATATTTTGGCGCCACGCGCCTTGGCATGTTCATATTCTTCGAGAACAACCGCGCCTGAGCCTTCGCCCATTAAAAATCCGTCCCGGCCTTCATCATAAGGCCGCGAAGCGGTTTCTGGTGCATCATTATATCCGGTTGTCATTGCCCGACAGGAAACAAAACTGGTAATGCCAATGCGGCAAATAGTCGACTCGCATCCACCAGCAACCATAACATCCACATCACCCCGTTCAATCATGCGCGCGGCATCTCCGATAGCATGAGCCCCCGTCGCACAAGCGGTCACAACACTGTGGTTGGGCCCTTTAAAACCATGGCGAATAGAAATATGCCCTGCAGCCAAATTAATCAGCATGCCCGGCAATACAAAAGGCCCGAAGCGGCGTGGGCCTTTTTCAACTAACTTCAAGGAACTTTCATATATGGTTTGCAAACCGCCCATACCAGATCCGAAAATAACACCTGTACGTTCTTGGGTTTCCAAATCTTCTGGGTCAATAACCCATCCAGAATCTTTGATAGCCTCTTCGGACGCGACAATGCCGTAGACAATAAATTCGTCGATACGGTTTTGTTCACGTTTTGAGAGTGTTTCACCGGGGTCAAAAGTGCCCGGGACATCAGGGCCACCGCCGCCGCGACCATCAAGGCGCGGTATCATGGCAGCTATTTCACAGCCCAGATCTTCTGTTTCGAAATGTTCAATCCGGCCCGCGCCAGATTTGCCGGCGAGTATGTTGTTCCATACCGTTTCGACCCCGCAGCCTAATGGCGTAACGAGACCCATCCCTGTAACAACTACCCGCCGCACTATTGCGAATTAAGCCGTAGCTTCGGTGATGAACTTAACTGCATCGCCAACAGTTTGAATAGTTTCAGCGGCATCATCAGGGATTTCAATATCGAATTCCTCTTCGAAAGCCATAACAAGCTCAACATTATCCAGGCTATCAGCGCCAAGATCTTCAATAAAGTTTGCTGTTGCAGTTACTCTGTCTTCCTCAACGTCGAGGTGTTCAACAACCATTTTGCTTACGCGGCTAAGTACGTCTGACATATGATAATCCTTTTCCAATATTGTTGGTGTCGTCAATTCTCTTAAGTGCAATGTTAGAACGCTTACCTAATAATTCAAGAGCTATCCCAACAACGGGCGCCCGATTAGCATACGATTCTCACAATAGCTAGTCAAAAGGTACAGTTATTTTCGCTAAATTTTCCTCGCTAAATCATCGCCATACCGCCGTTGACGTGCAGGGTTTGACCTGTGACATAACTGGCTTCGTCGCTAGCAAGGTAAAGTGCGGCGTTCGCTATGTCTTTGCCTGTGCCTAATTTACCCGCCGGAATTTTAGTGAGAATAGCTTCTGTTTGTTTTTCGTTGAGTACATCTGTCATGGGCGAAGCGATAAAACCGGGTGCAATGCAGTTGGCTGTAACACCGCGTACGGCGATCTCAGCGGCTACTGATTTTGTAAAACCGATCATGCCAGCCTTAGAAGCAGCATAATTGGCTTGGCCGGGGTTTCCCGTAACGCCGACAACCGAGGTAATACCGATAATACGCCCCCATCGTGCTTTCATCATACCGCGCAAGCAGGCTTTGGTCAGACGAAAATAGGCTTCTAGATTAACTTTCTGCACCAAATCCCAATCGTCAGGCTTCATACGCATCAACAAACCATCGCGCGTTAATCCAGCATTTGATACGAGTATATCCACAGCACCGTCCATAAGCTCTGCTGCTTGTTTTGGCAGAGCATCAACCGCTTCGCCGTCCGATAAGTTACACGGTGCTACAAAAGCCCTCCCCCCCAATTCAGAGGCGCCCAGCTCTGCGGCCAGTTCTTCAAGCTTCTCTGCTCGTGTACCTGATAATGTCACCAAAGCGCCTTGTGCGTGCAAAAGCCGCGCAATATCACCGCCGAGCCCGCCYGTAGCGCCSGTTACCAATGCYCTATGCCCTGTAAGATCAAACATGTTCAATTCCTTGTTTCTATTTTTTCCTTCCCCCATTTTTTATGGGGGAAGTGCCGTAGTGAAGCGTAGGCGATGGGGGCGCGCACATCTTGTGCGCTCTTTAGTCCCGTTTCAGGTTGTGCCATCGGTGAGACGCAAAAACGTCTGCCCCCATCGAGCGCCAAAAAGCGCCCACTTCCCCCATAAATGGGGGAAGGAGAGTTGACAAGACCGTTATCGTCTTAATCTAACCTTTAAGCGTTTCTGCGAATTTTTCTAATGCTTCCGGCGTTGATAAAGCAACCCCGTTTACACCTTTAACAATACGGCGCAGCATGCCCGTAAGCACTTTACCTGTCCCGGGTTCTGCAAAGGTTTCTACGCCGTCTTCTGCCATCCATGTGACGCTCTCGCGCCAACGTACCCGGCCCGTGACCTGGCTCACCAAATCGGCTTTTAGTTGGGCCGGATCTGATACAGGCCCAGCCGTGACATTATTAACAACAGGTACAATCGGAGTTTTCATATTCGCATCTGTCAAAGCATCCGCCATGGCTTCGCCAGCAGGGCTCATCAATTCACAATGGAACGGCGCTGACACGGGCAAGAGCACCGCCTTGCGCACGCCCAGCTCATTGGCGGCCTCAATCGCGGCATCAACCGCAACCTTCGCACCGGAAATTACCACTTGGCCGTTGGCATTATCATTTGCGATTTGGCAGACACCGAATTTCGCGCCCACAGTCACAGCCTTATCTGCAACATCCAGATCCGCTCCTAATAGTGCCGCCATTGCCCCCTCACCTACAGGAACAGCCTTTTGCATGGCTTCGCCGCGCAAACGCAACAGTTTGGCCGTCTCAGCCAGAGACAAGCTCCCTGCTGCACACAAAGCCGAATACTCACCCAGAGAATGGCCGGCCACATAGCTCGCTGCACTGACATCCACATCAAAATCCTGGCTAAGCACGCGCATAACCGCCAGTGAGCAAGCCATCAAGGCCGGTTGGGTGTTGGCAGTCAGGGTTAGATCTTCCATAGGTCCTTCCCACATCAAGCGTGACAGATTTTGCGATAAAGCATCGTCGATCTCTTCGAATATGCTGCGGGCAGATACAAATGCATCCGCAAGGTCTTTGCCCATGCCGACTGATTGCGATCCTTGCCCCGGGAATGTGAAAGCCAACTTAGTTATCTGGTTCATTTAAAACGATTCCTTTTAATGTCTTATTGCCCCTAATTACTCCCTGTAAATACCACAAATCAAGTGTTGCGTTTCGAAAAGCGCCGTGTATGTTGCGCCGCTTAACGATTGCGGTCCAGGCTGCCCGTCAGACATGGGGTTTGACCAAGGTTTGGAACCATCGCTAACATCTTCCCCGATTATGGGGCCTTCGAGATGTACCGCGCCGCAATTAAATGAAGGACATATATATGTCATACTACGAACACGTGGTTATTTCACGTCCCGACATTTCAGAGACACAAGTCACTGAAATGGTCAACCACCTCACTGAAAGATTCGAAGGCCTTGGCGCCAAAGTTGTCAGCACCGAATATTGGGGTCTACGCAAGCTTGCTTACCGGATCAACAAACACCGTAAAGCACACTACTCATTCCTAAAGCTTGATGCACCGCACGAAGCTATGGCCGAAGTAGAACGCCTACACCGCATCGACGACGACATTTTACGTTATATGAGCATCCGTGTTGATGAGCATAACGAAGAAGTTTCACCGATCATGAGAAAACGCGACGAGCGCGAACGCCGCCCAACTCGTCGTTAATAGAGAGATAGGAATATATCATGGCTAGAAAACTAGACATTAAAATTGAAAACCTGCCAGTTCGCAGTCAATTTTCCCGCCGCCGTAAAGTCTGCCCATTCGCAGGCGAAAACGGCAAAACAATCGATTATAAAGACCCTAAAATGCTCGCACGTTATATGTCTGAAAAAGGCAAAATCGTACCGTCCCGCATTTCAAGCGTCACCCACAAAAAACAACGTGAACTAGCCAAGGCGATTAAACGCGCCCGCTTTTTGGCGTTGCTGCCATACGCAGCTAACTAGGAGCCCGTCATGGAAATAGTACTTTTAGAACGGGTGGAAAGCCTGGGCAATATGGGCGATATCGTCAAAGTGAAGAACGGTTATGCCCGTAACTTCCTATTGCCACAATCCAAAGCCTTGCGCGCAACCAAAGCTAACCTTGTTCGCTTTGAAGCCGAACGTGAGTTCTTGGAAAAACGCAATGCGGAAACCGCTGCAAAAGCTTCCGAAGAGGGTTCAGATCTCGACGGCAAGACTTACATTGCTATCCGTCAGGCTGGCGAAACCGGTATTCTTTACGGTTCAGTATCATCGCGTGATGTTGCCGAACTGATCGGTGATCCAGTGAAACGTGCAATGGTGGTTCTTGAGCAACCGATCAAAGCCCTCGGTATGCATGATGTTCGCGTCAAGCTTCACCCTGAAGTTAGCATCAATGTCATCATCAACGTTGCCCGTACCGAAGACGAAGCCGAGCGCCAAGCATCCGGCGAAGACGTCATCGCTGCGCAGCACGACGAAGATAAAGCTGGTGCAGAAGATGATGCAGCCGAACGTGCTGAAGTCGCCAAAGATATGTTCGAAGGCGAACACGGCGATGCAGCCGAAGACGAACTTTCAGAATCGCCTGCAGAAGAAGCTTCCGAAGACTAGTCTCAAGCAAAAGACAAATTAAAAAACCCGCTCAGGTAACTGGGCGGGTTTTTGCGTTTTATGACCCTACCGTGCCAACTCCCGCATAGCGCCTTCAATACCTGTTAGTGTCATGGGGAACATACGCCCTGCGCCGATGATTTCTTGGATCATAGTTGTGGATTGGGAATGTTGCCAATATTGTTCGGGGGTCGGGTTTAACCAAATTAAATGGTCATAGACATCGACAAAACGTTTAAGCCAGACGGCACCTGCTTCTTCGTTCCAATGTTCTATGGCACCGCCTTTGACCGCGATTTCGTAGGGGCTCATGCTCGCATCACCAACAAACACCACGCGGTAATCGGACGGGTATTTGTGCAAGATATCCCATGTCGGTGTTACTTCGCGCATACGGCGGATATTATCCGTCCAGACATTTTCGTAGATACAATTGTGAAAATAGAAATTCTCCAGCCGTTTAAATTCGCTGCGCGCCGCTGAAAACAATTCCTCCGCCTGCAATATATGCGCGTCCATAGAGCCGCCAATATCAAAGAAGGTTAGCACCTTAACCGCATTGCGTTTCTCGGGCCGCATTTTAATATCGAGATAACCTTTGCGGGCGGTGGAATTGATCGTGTCGTCGATATCAAATTCTTCGTGCGCACCTTCGCGGGCAAATTTCCGCAGGCGTCTGAGCGCGATTTTAATATTGCGGGTTCCCAGTTCCCGGTCCCCGTCCAAATTTCTGAACTGGCGTTTATCCCAAACCTTGACGGCACGGCCGTGGCGACCTTTGTCTTGGCCAATACGCACACCTTCAGGGTTATAGCCGTGAGCTCCGAACGGCGAAGTGCCGCCAGTGCCGACCCATTTATTACCGCCTTCATGGCGTTCGTTTTGCTCCTCAAGACGTTTCTTGAGCGTCTCCATCAATTTCTCTAAATCACCAATGGCTTCGATTTCAGCCATTTCTTCGGGGCTCAGAAACTTCTCTGCCATTTTTTTGAGCCAATCAGCCGGAATATCTTGGTCGTTTTCACCAAACAAGTCCGTCAGATAATCCATGCCGCGAAATACGTGGGCGAACACTTGATCRAACTTATCYARATTRCGTTCGTCCTTAACCAACGCAGCCCGCGCGACATAATAAAACCCGTCGACCGTTTCCCCGGTGACCTCTTTATCCAACGCCTCAAGCAGGGTCAGATATTCACGGATAGACACCGGAACATTGGCGGCACGCAGCTGGGAAAAAAAATCATGAAACATAGGCAGTATCTAAACCAGTCTGAACTGACCTTCAAGCATCAACACTGGACATCAATGCCTGCATTCACCCGCATAAGCCACAGTGCGCAGTTATCTAACTACTCATTCACATAAATCTTGCGGCATCTTGCACCCAGGTGCGTCATGACTTCATAATTTATCATGTGGGCGTGTGCGGACTGGGTTTCTAAATCTTCGCCGAAGAACACTGCCTTTGCGCCCAGTTCTACGAAGCCTTCGTAATTGGTGATATCAAGGATGGTGTAGTCCATGCTGACACGGCCAACGACCTCTACCCTGTGCTTACCGAGACGGGCCGAGGTAACAATACGCTTATCGGAACCACTAAAGCTTACGGGAAGGCCATCTGCATACCCTGCGCTGACAATGGCAATTTTCATATCAGTATTGGCGGTGAAAGCGGCGTTATAACCAATGGTTTCGCCTGCTTTAACCGTCTTGATTTGCAGAACGGGTGCATGCAGYTCGACTACGGGTTTTACACCCTCYTTATCYGGATTATTRGTGATTTTACCGCCGTAAAGYCCRATTCCCGGGCGCACCAGTTTGAAATGATATTTCGCGCCCAGATAAATTCCGCCCGTATTGGCAAGGGACAGCGGTACCATAGGCATACGTGCCGAAATCTTTTTGAACCGCCCTAACTGGGTTTCGTTTAAGGGATGCTCTGCATCACCCGAACAGGCCAAATGCGACATCACTARATCAACATCCAGAGCGTCTATTAGTGCCTGATCATTGGCAAATACATCGACTTCTTCGTTCGGGATACCTAACCGATTGATGCCCGTATCAAAATGCAAGGCGGTGCGCGGGGGATGGTTGACATCCTTGATGGCTTTGACCCAATCRCGAGCCTGGGTYAGGGAATTGATGACYGGTTTTAATTTACTRCCAAAGAAAATAGCCGTGTCTTGRGGTGTATTACCGCTGAGYACATAAATGCTAGCCTTGGAACCGATAGCCGTACGCAGRATTTTACCTTCSCCMGCRTGWGCMACAAAAAATATMCGGCACCCTACCCCGTAAAGAGCCCGCCCGACAACGTCCGCRCCGAGRCCATAAGCATCCGCTTTAACRCTGGCACCAATACGYGCGCCGCYAGCTTTSGCCGCCAGATATTTRTAATTATCCGCAAGCGAAGTTAGGTTCACCGTCAGGACAGGTCTCGAGGAATAGGATCTTACTTGCGCCATTTAAACTGCTCTACTGTTGGCTATCGTTATAACGGTCATCAAAGGACAGATTGCCAAATTTGGTCAACTCCGCCTTAAATGATAGCGGCACAGTACCAATAGGGCCGTGGCGCTGTTTGCCGACAATGACTTCGGCCTTGCCGTGCAAGATATCCATTTCTTCTTGCCATTTGTGAATGGCTTCGGTGTTGGTATCRTTGGGTTTTTCGCGCTCTTTGTAATAYTCGGCGCGGTAAACAAACATCACCACATCCGCATCTTGTTCAATAGAACCGGATTCGCGTAGATCAGCGAGCTGTGGTTTTTTATCATCGCGTTGTTCCACTTGCCGCGATAATTGCGCCAAAGCGAGAACGGGCACATCTAAATCCTTGGCGAGAGCCTTGAGGCCCATAGTGATCTGCGTAACCTCTTGCACACGTCCATCATTGGAACGGCCACTACCCGTTAGTAATTGCAAATAATCAACAATAATCAAGTCAAGCCCGACCATGCGTTTTAAACGCCGCGCCCGTGCCGACAAAGCACCAATGGTCAAGCCGCCCGTATCGTCAATATAGAGCGGGATTTTTTCGATCATTTCTGCGGCATCGCGCACATCATCATATTCGGCTTGGGTAATATCACCGCGCCGAATTTTATTGGACGGTACACCGGATTGTTCAGCCAGCAAACGAGTTGCCAACTGATCCGCCGACATTTCCAAAGAGAAAAACCCGACAACGCCGCCGTCCGTAGTCCGCTCTATGCCTTTATCGTCTTTTTCTGACTTATAGGCTTTGGCAATGTGAAAGGCGATATTGGTCGCCAGCGCAGTTTTACCCATAGACGGACGTCCCGCCAAAATGACTAAATCTGATTTGTGTAAGCCGCCGAGCTGTCTATCCAAATCCAGCAAGCCTGTGCTTGTACCCGACAGACCACCATCGCGCTCAAAAGCTGCCGTAGCCATTTCAATAGAGCGCATCAGCGCTTTGTCAAAGGCGACAAAGCCGCTCTGCACGGCGCCTGTCTCGGCTAGACTAAACAATTGTCCTTCGGCTTCAGAGATTTGGGCGCGGCCATCGTTTTCACTATCCGGATCTTCGGCACTAGCCTTCATCTCCCCGCCGAGCCGGATAAGCTCGCGGCGCAAGGCCAAGTCAAATATCAGTTTTGCATATTCCGGCGCGGCGGAGCCATCCGGCCTGCTGTCTAATAACAACGCCAGATAATCAATGCCGCCAATATCGACCAAGGTTTCGTCTTGGGAAAACCTGTTCTTGAGCACAATGGCATCGGCCAATTTTCCGTGCTCGATCAGGACGGAAATACTGTCAAATATCCGCACATGTACGGGGTTATAAAAATGTTCTTTGGTGACAATAGCGCTGACCCGGTGGWAAACTTCATTGTCATAAAGGATAGCACCCAGCAGTGCTTGCTCCGCCTCGATACTGTTCGGCATCAAGTCTTCTGCGTCGATTTCATTTTCGTCATATGGTTCTAGAATATCTGCCACAGTGTCCATGTTCTATTTTTTGTGCTCAAGTTTTCAAATTAATTTAACCAAAAATCCAGAAAACTCCAATTAAATTTGAATTTAGTCATGTATATTGTTGAATTAACAAGACCTGAAATTGTATTTTTAGCCTCCAGCCACATTTAGCCTGTGGATATGTGGATAACATCTTCTGTCGGTTCACTTGTTGAAAAGCCCACTTGAATGAACCGTATTTTGTATATATGAGTTAAACTCATTATGAAAAACCCTTTTGACAATGAGCAACGTAGTGCGTTTCGCAAAACCATCCGCGATTTTGTGCGCCGAGAAATTATGCCAAACGCTTTTGATTGGGACGAAGCCGGGGAAGTCCCGTGGGCTTTACACGAAAAAATCGCAGCGCTTGGCGTGTTCGGTTTTGGTATCGACGAAAAATACGGCGGACTTGGCTTTGATGATGCGTTTATGCGCGCCGCCTACGGAGAAGAAATGGGCAAGTCCGGGGTCGGCGGCGTAGCTGCGGCAGTTGGCGGGCGCACCATATCGCTGGCCCCCATTCAAAACCTAGCCAGCACTGAAATCAAAGATAAAATCCTCAAAGATATTGTTGAGGGGCGAAAATCATCAAGCCTCGCGATCACCGAACCGAGCGGTGGCTCCGATGTGGCAGCCATGACAACAACGGCTAAACTGGACGGTGACAGCTACATCCTGAACGGCTCAAAAACCTTCATCACCGGCGGCATGAAATCAGATTATTTTGTAGTCGGCGCCCGCACAGGCGGCGATGGGCTTGGGGGTATATCCCTGTTTTTTGTCGAAGCCAATATGGACGGTTTTTCGCCTACCGAAATGAAACGTAAAACCGGTTGGTGGGCGTCCGACCAAGCAACACTATATTTTGACAACCTTCGCGTTCCCGCTGCCAATATGATGGGCGAACCCGGACGCGGGTTTATCGCCATAATGAACAATTTCAATTTTGAACGGCTCAGCCTAATCGCAGGTGCACTTGGGATGATGAAGGCTTGTCTGGAAGATTCTATCACTTGGGCGCAAGACCGAAAAACRTTCGGYAAACCRYTKATCAAACATCAGGTAATTCGCCACAAAATWGCGGATATGTCRGCTCGTATCGACGCMGTGGAATCCTACTTAAACCAAATTTGTTGGATGATAGAGCAGAGCATGAAACACGGGAATACATTTCCCGTTGCTGAAATATGCAAGGCTAAATTTTTCACCACTAAAGCGCTTGAATTTTGCGCCTCCGAAGCGATGCAAATATTAGGCGGCGCGGGCTATCTACGCGGGTGCCGCGTTGAATGCATATACCGCGAGGTCAAAGTCATGGCCATCGGTGGCGGCTCCGAAGAAATAATGCGCGACCTCGCCGTACGCCAAATGGGATTATGATATGAGCACAAAACGAGCAAAACTGGAGCAACGAGAAAAACGGATTGTTGTAGCCGCACGCTCTGTGTTTCTTAAACACGGTTTTAACAAAGCCAAAATGAGCCAGATTGCCGATACTGCCGAACTAGCCGAGGGCACTTTGTATCTGTACTATAAAAATAAAAACGCCATCGTCAAAGCCGTAGTTGCTGACCATTGGCAGCATATTACAGGTGAAGCTGATAGAGCACTATCAGCCTCGGAAAACAGTTTTGAACAGTTACAAGCCCTCGCAGAATATCACCTAACTATGATGGTCAAGCATTGGCGTGTCATCGAGCTGGGTTATGTTTTGTATTATTCACACAGCGACGACGCAGGAGAAAACTCGGGCGTGGATTTTAAACGCACCTATGCGGCATTGTTTGACCGCCTCATTGAACGCGGACAGGACAAAGGCACATTTGCCAAAGACCTGTCCCTGCCCTTCCTGCGCGATTTGTTTTACGGCACATTAGAATATGCAGCCCGGACTTTAATCCTGCACAACAAACCCGAAGACATCGAGGTGAATATCGTTCAGTTAATGAATGTGTTACGGCCACATTTATCAGGGGAAACCACCGCGCAAGCTGATACTGATACTGCCGTTTTGAAGCGGTTGGAACGAGCGGTACGCAAGCTGGAGCGCCTACGTTAAAGCCTCTAATATAGTCCGCATACGGGCACTAATTGGCTTAGGTTTGCGGGTCTCGGAATCCACATACACATGGACGAAATGTCCTTCGGCGCAGGGTTTGACCTCACCGCGCCTAAACAAACCAATTTCGTAACGTACACTGGACGTACCAATTTTCGCGGCACGTAGCCCGGCTGTGATAGTTTCGGGATAGGACAAAGGCGCAAAATACTGACATCTTGTATCAACCACTAACCCTATAGTATCGCTGGTATGAGGGTCGACTAAACCGTTCTCAATCAAAAAATTATTTACCAGCGTATCGAACCACATATAATAAACGGCATTATTGATATGCCCGTACATGTCATTGTCATTCCAGCGGGTCTGGATATCGAGAAAATGCTTATAGCTGTCCTTATTATTTTTCGACATCAGGCAATGTCCTCGTATATTTTCACGGTTGCCGCCAAAGTCATTTCGCGTGGATTATTAATGAGAAGCCTGGTTTTAGTCATGGCATCATCAGCCATCATAGCAATAGCACTGCCCGGAATATCCACACTGCTGAGGGTTTGCGGCACGTCCGTCGCATCTTTGATCCGTTGCATTTCGTCGATCAGGTTTGCACCTGTCCCGCCGATCCTCAAATGTTCGGAAATCTCACCGTATAGTTTGTCTGCCTTAGGCAAATTATAACGCATAACGCCCGTCAAAACCAAGGCGTTGGAAAGTCCGTGGGGTACGTGAAAGAACCCGCCGAGCGGATAGGCCAATGCATGAACGGCAGCGCAAGGTGCATTGGAGAATGCTTGTCCGGCCAACATAGCCCCGATCAACATATTTTCGCGCCCGTCGATATCTTGGCCGTCCTTGCACACATCCTCGATACCGTCTTTAAGTTTGGTGAGTGCCGACAATGCCAAAGCATCCGACAACGGGTTTTTCTGTGGTAAGGATGTATAGGCTTCAATGGCATGCACCATGGCATCAATGCCCGTAGCGGCCGTGATCATTTTTGGTAGACCGGTGGTGAGCTCTGCATCCAACAGTACGCGGTCCGCATATAACGGATTGGCAACAATGCCTTGTTTCTCCGTTTTACCCGTGGTCAGAATGGCAACATTGGTAACTTCGGAACCTGTGCCCGCAGTGGTCGGCACCAACATCAAAGGCAAGCGCGGACCTGTGGCCAAGCCAACACCGTACATTTTTGTTATAGGCTGATCCGAGCCTGCTAGCAGTGCAATGACCTTAGCCGTATCCATAGGCGAGCCGCCGCCAAACCCAAGCACCAGTCCGGCACCGAAATCCCGTGCACACTGCGCGCCTGCAAGTACAATTTCTTCGGGTGGATCGGCTACGACTTGATCGAAAATTTCGACCACGTATCCAGCTTGGCTGAGAGCGGCCTTGGCACTRTCCAATANKSCCAANWCCRTGCACSCCYGCATCWGTRACAATGAAYAYMCGYTTRTTSKKRCAMAGYCCSTCTATRTGGGCRTCCATTTTAGCRGCACCGCCGCGCTCTATTCTTATGTCGGGAACTGTACGAAAATTATGCATAAACTCTTATGGCGCAGACGCACAAAAACGCAAGCCTTTGGCGGGAGGTGTTTCCGCGCCGCCTGCAAAACATTGGGCATTTTGCGTCCAGAGGCGYGCCGCATCGCCGACAACTTCAAGCGATGTGTCTGCTATGTTACGGGTTTGGGTCACAACCTGACAAAACTCTGTAGCCGATCCTTTGATATAATTATCATCTTGTGCATCGTTCCATTCCCATACCGCGCCAGACGGTGCGGTCAAACAGACAAATGGTTTCGGTTTGGGTACGTCTAGCTGGCGAACTTTAAACGTCCACGAATATGTCTTCACCCCTAAATGTGCGATGTTTTTAATTCGGTCAGTATCACAGCGCGGTGTGCCCAGCCCATCAAATACCGCTTGCCCGTGAGCCCAAGTTTCCATCTGTCGTGCGATCAAACTATCCTGTGCCGACATAGGTGGGCCAGCCCATTGCAAGCGGGTCTCTGGGTCCAACTGCTGATAGCTCTGTGCCAACTCAGGGTAATATGCCGTCCATGCCGCGAACAGCTTAGCGTCATCACCACCAAATTTCTCYGACGCCCATTCACGGCCCATATCGCGGTGGCTTTKTCCRGCCATCATCGCCGTAGCAATACCTGCGAAAAATGTGCTGAAAGCATCGCCCTCTTGCAAGCTCAAACCAGCCGCGTDATTCCACATATGTAGATGGATCAGCACATCGGAAATCGTCCAGTCTTTAAACTGGGTTGGTATRTCAAAYGGGCTTTTTCCRGACGACGYRATCACGTCCGCGAGGGCATTGCATTCGTCGGTGAAATCCTGTGCTATCTGTTTCATGTATCCGCTTTCGGTTTGATGGTGAGGATAGGTGCACCGGAACTGATTTGCTCACCTGCGGTGGCGAAAATCTCCGTAACTTCTCCCGCCAAAGGTGCCGTAATTTCGTGGCGCATTTTCATGGCCTCAAGCACACCAAGCYTGTCACCCTCGGCAACAACATCCCCMGTTTTGACAAATATCTCAGCCATATTACCGTGCATAGGTGCYGTCACCTGCCCATCATTTTGKGTACTGCTGGCACCGGCAAACATTTTATTTTTATCATGGACATCGTAAACATGACCCCCAACCCTGATTTGCAAATGKGACRGRGAAACTGGTTGGTAAAATAGAGAATGCTTGCAYCCATCWATGCTCAGTACGGCCTTGTGTTTGGTACGTTCATTCAAAACGGCATGCCAAATATCATCACCGCACCGGATTTCAGTATCGCGTACACCGTTCGGGGTGACRCTAAAACTATACTCATTATCACCAACTAAACATTGATATGGTGTCGACGGCATGGTGGCGCTGGCCCAATGGGTTGGCGGCAGGTCTGSRAAAAGAGACTKATTRCGTGATGTCTCAAAATCCAGATCAAACTGCACGGCTACGGCTTGYGCCAAAATATCCTTGGTTATTTCAGRTGTAGTGAACTGCTCTTTATATGTATTTACAAACTCRGTATCCACACCACCNTTTANTATAATTTTCGTCTGCCARAACTCTCGTCAGAAAACCAATATTRGTGGTGATACCAAAYAARGCAGTATCCTTAAGTGYTGCCAATAAWTTACTGCGGGCRATCTCGCGCGTATCGCCGTGGGCAATTATTTTTGCAATCAGCGGGTCATAATCGGACGGYACAATAGAGCCAGAAGCTACGCCTGTATCAACGCGCACACCCTCACTCGGTATGAACACATCGACMCGACCACTTGCAGGCAAAAAACCTGCGTCCGGGTCTTCGGCGTATATCCGCGYTTCTATGGCRTGRCCGWCGAACTGCACATCATCTTGCGTCAATGACAATGGCAGRCCTTGGGCYACATTAATCTGCATTTTCACTAAATCTTYTGYGGTGATAGCTTCGGTCACMGGATGCTCGACYTGCAGCCTTGTGTTCATTTCGAGGAAGAARAAATCATYCCCCGCAAGCAARAACTCAACCGTCCCTGCTCCTATATAATTCACCGCTTCGGCTACTTGCACAGCCGCTRWRCCCATAGCTTCACGGAGTTTYTTGCTAAGACCCACAGCCGGGGCTTCTTCAATAATTTTCTGGTTGCGGCGCTGCACCGAGCAATCACGCTCWCCTAGATGTATRGTGTTGCCGTGGGTRTCSGCAAAYACTTGCACCTCAATATGACGCGCACCMACAAGGGCTTTTTCYAWAATCAAATCACCATTGCCAAATGCGCTTTCAGCYTCRCTYTTAGCTTCGCTTACGGCCAGCGCAAAGTCTTGCATATCCGCAACCTTGCGCATGCCCATGCCGCCGCCGCCCGCCGCCGCTTTGACCATCAAAGGAAARCCAATAGACTKCGCMGCTGCCCGTAATGCCGTGGTTGATTGGTCGGCGTCTTGATAGCCCGGAATACAGACCACACCCGCAGCAAGCATTGCCCGTTTGGCTTTGGCCTTATCACCCATRAKSTSMAYKRSKKSMSSMRMAGGMYSRRKSRAWRYYMMYSMYRCRWSWSWKYRMSMMWGAGSWMRMYMSSCWKTCTCAGACAAGAAACCATAACCCGGATGTACGGCTTCTGCTCCGCTGCTCTTGGCAGCCGCGAGAATTTTCTCACTATCCAGATAAGATTGTGCCGCAGGAGATGCACCTATATGCACCGCCTCGTCCGCCGTTTTTACATGCAAGGCATCCTTATCAACGTCCGAATATACCGCAATGGTACGCAGYCCCAYGGCACTTGCTGTGCGCATAATGCGGCAAGCAATCTCGCCTCGGTTGGCTATAAGTACAGAGGAAAACGTCATGCTTTATCCGCCCATTTTGGTTTTCGTTTTTGCATAAAGGCCGTGAGACCCTCGCGYCCTTCGTCCGATTGCAAAGCYKCCARAAATGTTTGTGCAGCCAYRTCCGTAAAATCATCGACACCCAATTTAGTCAGCAAGTCTTTGGTCAAAGCATTCGCACCCGGCGCACATTGTAAWACCTGTTTTTTAATTTCGCTTTCYTTGCTTTTCAAATCATCTGTAACAAAATCYRCAATCCCGTACCGCACAGCATCTTCGCCKTTMAATAACGCACCCGTAAGCATCAAACGTTTGGCTATGACCAAGCCCGTTCGGGACACCACATAAGGCGCGATTTGCGCCGCAACKATGCCGAGCCGTGTTTCGKTCAGYGCATATTTGGCCGTCTTGGTCGTCACAACAAYATCRGCGCAACACGCTAGCCCRAGRCCRCCTGCTACTGCCGCACCTTCTACCAGTGCCACAACCACTTGCGGCATRGATRCCACCAGTTTGAACAACGCGYCACCGCCTTTGCTCATAGCCAGAATATCTGCATCACCACCTGAGAAACCCTTGAGGTCACCACCAGCGCAAAATACGCCGCCGTTTCCGCGCAAGGTAATGCCGCGCACAGAACGATCATCTCGCACCGCTTGCAATACGCTTGTTAAATCCTCAGACATGCCTGCGGACAAAGCGTTGCGGTTTTGGGGTGTGTTCAGCGAAATGGTCAGCCAACCGCCGTCCAATTCTGCAATTAAATTTTCTGTTTTYKGTAAAGTCATATTACATCCTCGCTATACCAAAGCTATTGGGRCGGAGTTTTCTATTGCGGCCTTCCCAAACCGTGGCCAGCAAGAGGCCCAAAATTTTGCGGCTATCACGCGGGTCGATCATACCGTCGTCGAGACAATGACCGGAGGTGTAAAACGCACTAGACTGGCTATCGAAATGATAGGCGAGCATGGCTTTTTGTTGGGCGGCTAAATCCACATCTATCTCTATGCCTTTGGCTTTGGCACGCGCTTCACCGACAATGTTCATGACTGTCCCTGCCTGCTCGCCGCCCATAACACCCGCTGATGCATTCGGCCAAGTGAACAAGAAATCWGGRTCAAAGCCGCGCCCGCACATGCCRTAATTCCCCGCYCCGTAACTGGCGCCGATCATCATAGTRATTTTYGCCACATCBGCATTGGCMACYGCYTGTATCATCTTGGAGCCGTGCTTGATCATACCTGCTTGCTCGAACTGTTTRCCRACCATATATCCGGTGGTGTTTTGCAAGAAAATAAGCGGYGTATCAGCCTGATCACAAAGCTGAATAAACTGCGCVGCTTTGGTGGCACCRTCCGTATCTATGGGGCCGTTATTGGCAATGATAGCACAACGCTGTCCATAAATTTCCGCCTGCACGCAGACGGTGGAAACACCGTAACGGGATTTGAAATCTGCAAAATCWGAACCGTCAACGATGCGGGCAATAACCTCGCGGGCTTCGTACGGGTTGCGGTAATCCGTAGGGACAATCCCTGCAATTTCGTCACTATCATAGAGTGGTTCTTTGAAGGTAGTATTGCGGGCCATAGAAATGGAAGGATGGGCACATTTCTCGTTCCATCCCAAACGCGCCACAATCTCGCGCATCATCAACACGGCCTCGCCGTCGTCTTCGGCCAGGTATTCTGCCAAACCGGAAACATTAGCGTGCATCTCAGCACCGCCGAGTTCAGCTTCGGTGGCAATCTCTCCAGTCGCTGCCTTGAGGAGCGGCGGCCCGGCAAGGAAAGCCTTACCCCCGCCTTTCACTGCCACMACTGTATCCGACAAACCCGGCATATAAGCCCCGCCCGCCGTGGAGTTCCCGTGCAAAATCGCTAACACAGGAATGCCTTTCTTGGATAGCCGAGCCAGATTAGCAAACAAAGTGCCGCCGCTGAAAAACTGCCCAACCGTATAATTAAGAAGATCACCGCCTGCACTTTCCACCAAATGCACAAAAGGCAAGTTTTGTTTGAGCGCAATATCTTCGAGCCGCCCCAAACGGTAACCGCCCGCCGTGGTCAAAGAGCCCGCCTTGATGCCGCTATCGTCCACAACAATTGCGCAGCGYACGCCGTTGATAAAACCRACRCCCGCAATAATCGTACTGCCCGGAATGGATTTYTCTTCTTTCTTGGTATCCTGTAAATAGCCCGCAATATTGCCAATTTCTAAAAATGGTTGTCCGGGATCGAGCAAGCGCGCCAAGCGTTCACGCGGCAATAATTGTCCACGTGCATCGAACCTGCCTTTGCGCGACGCTGACAAGGCTGGGGCGCGGGCGTTAAGCTCCGTCAGTTTATCTATCAGCTCAAGCATATCTTTGCGGTTGGTTTTGAAACTATCCGAATTWACATTTACGGTCGATTTATAGACGGCCATTACAGCTCCTCATCTAATGATTTTGGAATTGAGACCGGGGTGGCCAGTAGAATTTGTGCGTAGCCCTTACCTTGGGAATCATTGCGCAAAGACGCCATACCGCCGCCGCCCAATATATTGGTGATGGTGATATTCRCGGCTTCTGTACCCGGTAGGTAATAGCGAGAAATAATGCTATCCTCTGCCGTAAAATGCGCGAATACGTCTCCGATTTTTTGCGTGTTCAGCGCATCCCAGATATAAGGCAGATATTCCGCTCGTCGTGCCAACACGCCAATATTGGCCATGTCGCCTTTGTCGCCCGAGCGCGCCCATGCCAGTTTAGCTAGTGGAACTTGGATCATGGGATTGGCACTAACTGCAAGAGGTACATGTCTTATTGGTTCTGCTGTCTCCGAAATATTTTGCATATCGCCAAGGACAATTGTCTGTCCGTCCACTTCAACCTGCACATCTGGTTTATTCGTTAAATAAGAAAACAAACGCACCACGGGAGACGGTTTTGCTCGTACGCCTGTGAAGCCAGAAATACTGGGCGCGGCGGCCAAGCCAAGGCCCGCTAATTGTTTTAAGAATATCCCTACACCGCGAATATCATCATGTTTAACGGCGGTTTTCAGCACCACTTCACGAGCGGTTTCGTCTAACGCACCGAACTGACTGCCCGCACCGAGTATCTCGATACTGGTTTCGGTAAAATCCGCGAGGTTTATATTGCGGAGTATTTCGCGGCTGCGTTTAAGGACGCTTTCATGGAAATTTTGCGCTTTTCTGGTCGCTCCCTCGCCGTAAAAAGTCGCATAAGAACCACCGCGAAACCCGTCCAAATATGTCATACAGGTTTTGTATGTTGCGGGTGCAGACCAGCCTTTTGCGCCGCTTACGCTCACTTTGTTTTCTGACACTTGCTTAAGTTCGACTTCCGAGAAATCACAAATCACATCCGGCAGCATGTAATTCTGCGGATCGCCGATTTCGTAGAGCATTTGCTCACCGACCGTGGCGCGGCTGACCAGCCCAGATGTGTTCTTTGGCTTACTGATGATACAATTTCCGTCAGCGCTAATATCTGCAATCGGGTAACCCAGATTGCTGATATCGCCTATATCTTGCCAGTCGGTGAAATTTCCGCCTGTGGCTTGCACACCGCACTCGAGCAAATGTCCGGCCACAGACCCGCCCGCTAGTTTATCCCAATCATCATTCGTCCAACCAAATTCATGGATACATGCGCCCAGCGTTACAGCACTGTCCACACAACGCCCTGTGATAACAATATCTGCACCAGCGTTCAAAGCATGTGCAATGGGAAACGCGCCCAGATAAGCATTGATGCTCAGGATTTTTTCTGGCGCAGGACAATCCGCACCCGAAAACATATCCGAAATATCGCGACTACTGATTTTATCTTTTTGCGGGMGCAAATTATCACCGCTCACCACTGCAATTTTCAAATCAAGTCCGGCCTTGTCCAAGATGCTTTGCAGTGCACGCGCACAAGCGGCTGGATTGACCCCGCCTGCATTGCTGATCACTTTCACACCCTGCTTCGCGATCTCGACGATGTTCGGCAACATAGCACCTGTGATAAAATCCGTCGCATATCCGCCATCCGGATTTTTTGCCTTGGCACGGGCCAGTATCGACATAGTAATTTCAGCTAAATAATCATAAACCAGATAATCCAGCTTGGCACCTGCCAGCAATTGCCCTGTTGCGTGGTTTGCATCGCCCCAATAGCCGCTGGCACCGCCGATTTTTATGGTGTGTTTAATCATAAATCTTCCCGCAACACTTGACTTGGCGCATAAATTGAATAATCCTCATATATACTGAATACGCCTCATTTATTTTGAGTCAAGCCCAGAGAGAGCCTAAAGCCAGAGAGAACCTAAAGCCAGAGAGAGCCTAAAGAGAGCCATGACCAAGCCGACTAAACAGGAATTAAAGGAATACGCAACCGAAGCCGATGCTTGGTTTGCCGAGCATACACCGCGCGATGTCGGCTTTATGCTGCCGCTTACATTTATGGAAGTGGGTACTGACCAGCAGTTTGACTTCTTACGCAATTGGCAACGCAAGCAGTATGAAGCCGGATATCTTGGCGCACATTGGCCCAAGGAATACGGCGGCGGCGGCCTGCATCCGAAATTCCAAGCGGTCGCCACCAAAGCCATGCAAAAACATAATGTACCCATTACCTTAAACGCCATTGGTACAAATTGGGCTGGCCCCCTCCTGCTCGACATCGGCAGTGAAGAACACAAGAAAAAATACATCAAAGGCATMYTGACCGCYGAAGACATCTGGTGTCAGGGATTTTCCGARCCAGATAACGGTTCAGACTTGGGCGGGCTTAAGCTCAGGGCCGAGCGAGACGGTGATAGCTATGTCTTAAACGGTAGCAAAATCTGGACGACCCTTGGTGCTCATGCTAAATATATGATTTTGCTAGCGCGGTCCGATCCAAACCCCGGCAGCAAATATGCGGGCATGAGTTTCATTCTCACCCCTATGGATGCGCCCGGTATTAGCACCCAGAAAATTAAAAAAATCACGGGTGAGCACGGCTTCACCCAAACGTTTTTTGAAAACGCACGCATCCCCACGGATGGTCTAGTCGGTGCAGAGGGCCAAGGCTGGCGCGTTGCCATGCAATTACTGGAATACGAACGCGGTGCCCGCGCAGGACAGGCAGGCGGTATCATCATGCAGACGCCGGATGCCTTTGCCATTGTTGATTTGGCGCGGTCCGCAATAAGGAACGGCAAACCTGCTATCGAAGACCCAGCACTTCGAGATAAATTAGTAGATTTCATCATCGATATTCACGCCCAGAACCTGAACCAAACCCGCGCGAAAATTCCGGGGTTAAACTCGGAACATCCTGCGGGACTAATGCTCATGAACAAATTGGTGTTCAGTGAACAGGCGAGAGAAATAAGCCAGTTCGCCATGACTTTGTTAGGCGAAAATAGTGCATGGTATGTGGACGAACCGAACGCGACAGACGGCGGGTTATGGGCGCGCTCATACCTGAATGCATTCTCGGCCACCATCGGCGGCGGCACGTCTGAAATTCAACATAATATTCTGGCGGAGCATGTTCTCGGGCTGCCTAAAGACAACGCCAAGGATAGTTTAAGGTCAGGCTCATGATGCATAAACTAGCAGATATAAGCCTAAGCGAAATGCAGGCAGAGATGGCCGACCTTGCCGCGCGCTTCTGCACAGAAAAATCACCCATAGAAAAAGTCCGGGCACTCCTCGAGGGTGCACAAGGATATAGCAAAAGCATCTGGTCAGAAATCGCCGCTCTTGGCTTAACCGGTATTGCCGTACCGTCTGAATTTGGTGGCTCAGGTTTGGGGCTTGCCGAGGTAGTACCAGTCGTTGAGCATATGGGACGCACGCTGATGRCCGGGCCTTATATGGACACYATACTYGCGGCYAACATCATAAATATGSTTGGYAGCGAAACACAAAAGCAAAATTGGTTACCGCAAATTTGCGCAGGCCGGACCTTCGCATTGGCACTGTCCGAAGCACATGCTGATTGGGATRTTYYCAAYATCACCACRRAGGCAAKYCCAAGCAAATCCRGCTTTGTTTTAAGCGGCGARAAACGGCTTGTGARCTTTGCCGAYACCGCAGATTTCATMTTGGTCACKGYGGTKCAAGACGGTACACCCKYGCTTGYTRTCMTYGACCGTAAAGACRTMCCRARMRCYKCACTRCGCCGCGAGAAYATTATCGAYGAAACSACGCRCAGTTATTCCTTAAATTTGGACRGGYTRAATGTAAGCGCTGACGCTTTCATTTCACATAAAGATATGCCCAGTGCAYTSGSCCAKATGAATTTGGCCGCAAATCTTTTGAATGCAGCCCTCATGGTCGGCGGCACTAAAGCCGCCCTCGACYTGACCATAGAATACGCCAAYACMCGCACCCAATTCGGGCGGCCTATYGGTGCDTACCAAGCGGTYAAACACCCTTTGGTCGATGCGTGGATTGGYTATGARAAAGCACGGGCTCTGCTCTAYAGCGCCGCGCATAACTTTGACGAAAAGTCCGCCGAAACCGCAGTGCTTATGGCACGTRTYAARKCSGAAACCGCCTTTGCTTTCGCCGCTGACCGCTCCATTCAATTTCACGGCGCAACAGGYTTTACACATGATTGCGATGCRGGCCTCTACCGCCGCCGCGCCCTATACTGTGCVAGCAGGTWCGGCGATGCCGCATTCCARAAACGCAAACTCGCTGACTTGTTGTTTGCTTAGAGTTAAGCCCAAAAAATAAGGGTGAGACAAGCTCACCCTTATCAAACTTCAATTTGGAAAATTATCTAATAATTAGCACCAATGGTGAACCAGATTTTTTGCGCATCTGTTGCAAAACCTGATGCATTGTAATCAGCAAACTTCAAGCCAGCATAGTAGTTTTTGCCGAACTTCTTGGAGACCTGCAAATCGATTTCACTACCGTAATCACCACCGACATCGGCGCTGAAATCATGGTAGATAGCATCAAATTTCAAGCCTTTTAAAGCGCTGTCACCACCAACTTTGTAAGAAACGGATCCGTAAAAGTCTTCGAGACCACCAGCCGGTGTACYGAGGAATTTATCGGCCCARCCATTGAACTTRTGCARWGTAGCAAGAGGTGTYTGGAAGGAAGCTACGCCGCCGTCTGAACCCAATACTTCRTARCCAACTTTACCAGTTAARCCGCCAGCRYTMAGGCCTGCAGACACATGGTAATACTGCGCTGAATAATCCAGWGGGCTATCTTTGTARTCAGATTGCGTAGCGAACTCGGCCTCRTARAGCATAGTCATATCGCTATCGCCCATTTTATGTTTGCCGTCAAAACGAGCMCCAATAGTTTGGCTAGACAAACCAAGTACAGGAATATCGTTCAGATCAATAAAYAGACCGTAGGCYGTTAGATTACCAAAACCCAATCCGGTGTATTTAGCGTCGACAATAAATGTGTTGGTATCGAGATCACCAAATGCATGGTCATCACCAAAAATACGGTTGACGTTCCAAACATAGGCACCAGTTAAGGTTAAATCTTCGGTCGGCGAAGTAATAATGCCTGCCATGTCCCAAGTTTGGTCATTTTGACGCCAACCAACTGTACCAACAAAACGCTGGTTATTCATGTTGAGCGCAACCCGACCAGCTAGYAAAGTMGTTTTATCAAAGCCVGTATAGGCAATGTAAGCYTGGTTCACTTCGGTGATTTTTGGGTCGGCGATAACCGGAAACTGGCCTTTGCCGTTAACTGTGGAGTTRTAATCGCCTTCACCAATTTGCAGAACATTGTCAAATTCGACAACGCCGGAAAAACCTTTGAATACTTTTGTTGAGTATTTCAGCTTTGTTCTGAGAGTTGATGCCGTTGCATCCTCTACGAATCCAACTTGGTCAACATTTTCAAGACGGTAACGAAAGCTAAGGCTAGCCTTACCTTCAGTGATGGCTTCGACAAGAGTTTCTGCTTCCTCGCCCGCATATGCAGGGGTGATCGTGCCGAAAATTGTAAGGGCTGCGACAGAAGCTAATAATAAGGTACGCATGTTTTTTTCCTCTATGGAGTTTGTGTTACTCRTGAAARYTACGCNNNCVWGCACANNYTCGNANTTTGACCCARRTCAAGTGNCTNAGAAAVTWAGGTTGGACAGAGTGTCGCACCTTGGTTTTATTTTTYARACTGTTGATGCANGTNCGGAAAATAATTTACGDTTTTATTGACTCGGTATCAGAACTTGAAAATGCCGCACGGATAATATCCGGAGCTGGTTTTTCGCGATGTTTGGCTACCGGAATTGCGGCGCGCATCTGCCCTGCGAAATGGCGCAAGCTGATCTCTGATTTCCCCAAAGGGCCCGATGTAAAACTGGTTGATCCCATGCCCGCCTGAACCCGTTCAATTAGATCCGTGTCTTCGCGGTTAACTTCGCGGTTGATACGACCATTAAGATAGCGCGCAATCTTCATTTCCCGACGATCATCACCCAGAGCATAGGCACTCTCGCGTAACAGGCATGTTGTTGGAGACAACGGTATAAACTGCATRAAATCGATTTGATCCGGGTAAATATCAAACATCAAATTTGGCCATAATTTGTAATATGTCCACATGTTTTGGCGCTCGGCAGGGAGATGAGAAACCGGCGGGAGAATATCACAATAAGCTTGATTGGACAGCGACATGGGTCTTGCAGTTTCTAGCTTGGAAAATATTTTGGTCACACCTCGTTCAATTGTGAGGCTATAGCTTTTGCCCAGCAACCCATTCAGCCCATCGTGAGCTACCGGAATATGCAAGGCATCGACATAATTATCYGTAGCATTCTTCCAATTGACTTTGCGTAGTCGGRTCCCAACTTTACGCAAGGGTTGCATGTCCTTTGTTTTATACAGYGCYATTTCCGTMGCAAYCGGTTCCATTTCTTCGGCCAGAGACGGCCCACCCGACTGAAAACGGATAAATACAAACCCSGCGAAGCTGTCAATTTCTACTGGCGTGAGGCCATTTTCACCACGTTCAAAATTTTCATAATCATCCMGATGTGGTACACCGCTGAGCTGCCCATCCAATTGGTAAGTCCARGCRTGRTATGGGCAGGTTATTTGYCGTCCGCAATTGCCGYWWTSMCCATCRAGYARACGSGCKGCRCGGTGACGRCARACATTGTGAAAWCCACGRATTTGGCCATCGCRCCCTCGGATMACAAAAGCGATYTCCCCGTAAACGGAAAAAGTTTCATAGTCTCCGGCGTTTGGAATATCGTTTGAATGGCAAACCAGATGCCAAGCAGGCATAAATATTTTYTCGCGCTCCAATGCAAAAAAATCGGGATCGTTATACAGCCATGCCGGTAAAGATTGTGACGCCAAAAGAGCTTCTCGGTCAGTGCCCGTGTCCGGTTTATTGGCGTTGTGCTCCCCTTGGGCAGTCATGTATTTGGGCTCCCGGATAGTTCTAACGCCGTATTACTCGCTCGTGCAACATGAAGCAACAGGCAATAAAAAAGCCCCCGCGAACGAGGGCTTTCTATTCTCATTTTACTTATTAATTACCCGCGTTTACGAACGATTTGGTAACCTGTTCTGAACAGGTATTTAATCGGAGCGGAAAAGATATGCACAAGTCTTGTGAACGGGAAGATCAAGAAGATCGTAAGCCCGAGCAAGATATGTAGTTTGAAGATAAGCGGCTCACCGGCAATCTCTGCGGCTACGTCTGGCCTAAAGGTTAGAATACCTTGCGCCCAGTGCGMYARTGCGATCATAGAGGTCGCRCCTTCCAGATGTTGATAGGAAACYGGAATGGTCAWCARRCCCAARATCAATTGYAMGAACAACARCAGTAAAATYGCCAARTCCATAAATCTGGTGGTTGCACGCACCCGGTCATTACCAAGTCTACGCCAGATCAAAATGACCATGCCGAAGAATGTCATAGTCCCGAAAATACCGCCCGCAGTCATAGCCAAAATTTGCTTKTGYTCGGCAGTGATRAACGGTGCATACATCCAATGCGGGGTCAAAAGKCCAACAARATGCCCGAAAAACAACAGGATTATWCCGACATGAAACAGATTACTGCCRAGGCGGAAGCCTTTCTTACTCATGATCTGYGARCTGTCCGCTTTCCATGAATACGGATCRCGGTCATAGCGCAAAATTGACCCAAAGATCATACTGCCAATAGCAATATARGGRAAYGCGCCAAACAAAAATGTATTTAAAAAGCCGTTCATGAGCTTGCTCCTATATGATCATCTTTTTGRCCCAAATGATCATCTTTCTGGGATGGTACTAATGGCATTGGGCTACAGGCACCAGTGCCGCAATCCTCTGCGCCGCCGAATGCATCYGGTTCTTTCCATTCTTCGTCGAGCTCATCCAAAGTTTGGATGTTGGGCARAGCAGMRTCDGCYGCYTTCTCKATGTCKGCKGCATTCAATTTTGCACCAGAYAATTCAACAATGGCTGCGAAAACATGGYTATAACCACTTTTCTTGCGCTTTAGTTTCTCGCCGATGGTKGCAATAACCGGAGCGGCTTGCGCCAAAGTTTCYAGRCCTTCTTCGGGGTCACAAATGGAGATAAATTCCAAAAATACCGGTAGATAATCCGGCAACTCGCCGACACCAACTACCAAACCTTTTTCGGCGTAGCGGTCGGACAGGTCGAGCATAGCTTGACCACGAAACCTGCTTTCGCCGTGAACATGCTCAAACAAATGCAAGCAATGCGCCCGACCTCTGTCGAAGATTTCCACATAGCTTTCTTGGGCTTGCATGAGATCAGTAGAGCCAAATTCATCCATGAATTTAGATAGTTTTTTCATAGTTTTATTTTTGAGAAACCCTTCCTCAGCCAGCACATCTTTAAGCGCATCCGTTTGCGCCAGTAGCTCTGCATTTGGATAGGTCAACAACCTTGATAATACACGTAAACTTCTCATGAGTTGTCTCCTGATGTGTTCCAGCCATCGCCTTTGGTCTGGGCGTGTAGCGCGTTACCGTTCATAGTATTGGGGTGAGTTTGCGATCCAAATAAGTTGGAGCGCTTCACCTCTCCGCCGTCGCAACCAGTACCAAAACTAAAGCCGCAAGCTGAGCGGGTTGAGAATGCCAGTTCGTGGTCAAATGGCCCGTCGCCTGCATATTCCTTGTGATTAGTCGGAATAACGAAACGGTCCTCATGATTGGCAATCGCCATCATTTGGTACATATCGTCCATCTCAAATTCGGTCATACCGACCACATCCAGAATGTTTTTATCCGCAACACCATCAACAGTTTTGCCGCGCATATAAGCCCGCATGGCAAGCATACGTTCGAGCGCGTGGGTCACAGGCGCTTCGTTCCCAGCAGTCAGCAGATTGGCCAAGTATYTAACAGGAATGCGGAGACTATCCACATCCGGSARCATACCGTTTGAACCTTCTTTGCTACCCATCAAACCGTTTTCATGTGCGGCTGAAATAGGAGAAAGCGGCGGTACATACCAAACCATCGGCAATGTGCGGTACTCAGGATGCAGCGGAAATGCAATTTTCCAATCCATCGCCATTTGGTAAACCGGCGATTTTTTCGCAGCTTCCAACCAGCTATCCGGAATACCGTCCTTGCGGGCTTGCGCCTGAACTTCAGGATCGTGCGGATCCAAGAATAGATCAAGTTGTGCCTGATACAAATCTTTTTCGTCTTCAACRCTKGCCGCTTCTTTWATCTTGTCWGCRTCATARAGCATGACACCYAGATAACGRATACGACCCACGCAAGTTTCGGAACATACCGTCGGTTCGCCTGCTTCGATACGCGGATAACAGAAYGTACAYTTTTCTGATTTACCDGAYTGCCAGTTGAAGTAAATTTTCTTRTACGGGCAACCGGAYACRCACATGCGCCAACCGCGACATTTGTCYTGGTCAATCAGCACAATGCCGTCTTCTTCGCGTTTGTAGATCGCACCTGAMGGGCASGARGCTACGCAAGTMGGGTTYARGCARTGYTCRCAYAGGCGCGGCAAATACATCATRAATGTATTTTCAAAYTCGCCGTACATTTGTTCTTGAATGCCTTTGAAGTTATAATCGCTTTKGCGTTTTTCAAACTCTCCGCCCAGCAGTTCTTCCCAGTTCACRCCCCAATCYGGYTTGTCTTTATAYTTACCRGTAATYACRGATTTCATCCGCGCRGTCGGTACGGTCGCACTTTCCTTGGCGGTTTTCAGGTGGTCATACTCAAAGGTATATGGGTCATAATAATCATCRATTTCCGGCAGGTTAGGGTTGGCAAAAATCTGTGTYAACAGACCAACTTTGCTACCAGCCTTGGGTTGAAGYTTACCGGATTTTGTTCGSGTCCAGCCACCTTTCCACTGYTCYTGGTCTTCCCARTTTTTAGGATAACCAAGACCGGGTTTGGTCTCAACATTGTTAAACCAAGCGTATTCAACGCCGCCCCTTGATGTCCATACATTCTTACAKGTGATTGAACATGTGTGACARCCAATGCATTTATCAAGGTTAAGCACCATACCTATYTGCGCACGTATTCTCATTYKKYMRCTCCTTTTWYCMMWTCAAKGKYKRYCGSTTSRYYTWCSMMWTMSWSWTYKWYCRKYYRRYCWWSKWYATMWGCTTTGCGGACAATAACGAATTCGTCGCGGTTGGAACCAACCGTACCGTAATAGTTAAAGCCGTAAGAAAGCTGCGCGTACCCACCAATCATATGTGTTGGTTTAACAACCGCCCTGGTCACAGAGTTATGAATGCCGCCGCGTTTACCCGTGATCGAGTTACCCGGTGTGTTCATGGTTTTCTCTTGGGCATGATACATCATGCTCATACCTTCAGGGACACGCTGCGAGACAACTGCACGGGCCGAAATAGCACCATTGGTATTATAAACTTCAATCCAGTCATTGTCTTCCACGTCGATTTTGGCAGCGTCGATTTCGGAAATCCAAATGATCGGCCCGCCCCTGTTCATGGACAACATGAGAAGGTTGTCAGAGTAGGTCGAATGGATGCCCCATTTTTGGTGCGGCGTAATCCAGTTCAGCGCAATCTGCTTGGCACTATCACCGCGCGACTTAATGCTGTCGTTAATGGTACGGGTTGAAATCGGCGGTTTGTAGACACAGAGCGTCTCCCCGAAATCGTTCATCCATTCATGGTCAATATAGAACTGCTGGCGCCCCGTTAGAGTTCTCCACGGGATAAGCTCATGGACGTTGGTATAGCCCGCATTATAGCTGACATGTTCGTCCTCAAGTCCTGACCATGTAGGTGAGGAAATGATTTTGCGTGGTTGCGCCTGCACATCACGGAAACGAATTTTTTCGTCCTGTTTTGGCTTGGCTAGATGTGTATGTTCGCGTCCGGTAAATTCGCCGAGTGCCGCCCAAGCTTTTACGGCCACTTGACCATTGGTTTCTGGGGCTAGACTTAAAATAACCTCACAAGCATCAATGGCGGTTTCTAGTTTTGGCTGACCTTTGGAAATGCCCTCTTCGCGCACAACTTTGTTAAGTCCGCGCAGAAGGTCAACCTCGTCGCCAGTTTTCCAACCAATACCCTTACCGCCATTACCGAGTTTCTCAAGGAGAGGCCCAACGGAGGTAAACATTTTATACAGGTTCGGATAATCACGTTTGACCAGAACCAAATTTGGCATGGATTTACCCGGCACGGCTTCGCATTCACCTTTTTTCCAGTCTTTGACGCCGAGCGCCTGACCCAGTTCACCTGGTGTATCGTGCATAATCGGCACAGAAACCAAATCGTCTTCGACGCCCAAATGACCCACGCAGAGTTCAGAGAACTTCTTGGCAAGGCCTTTGAAAATACTCCAATCAGAACGGCTTTCCCAAGCAGGGTCAACGGCACGTGAAAGTGGATGGATAAACGGATGCATATCAGAAGTATTCAGGTCGTTTTTCTCGTACCAAGTCGCGGCAGGCAGAACGATGTCTGAATAAACCGCCGTGGTTGACATACGGAAATCGAGCGTGATGACGAGGTCTAATTTACCCTCAACGGCATCATCATGCCATTTAACTTCGGATGGTTTGTCCTCGCCCATTTGCGCAATGTCCGGGCTCATCAAAGAGTTAGATGCGCCGAGTAAATGCTTGAGCATATATTCGTGGCCTTTGCCGGAGGAGCCCAAAATATTGGAACGCCAGACAAACAGATTACGCGGGTAATTGTTTTCGTGGTCCGGATCTTCGCACGCAAATTCCAGGTCGCCGGAAACAAGACGGTCAACAACATATTGTTTCACATCTTTTTTACCAGCCTTGGCTTTAAAGCTCAGCGGGTTTTCCTTGAACTGCGGGGAAGATGGGAGCCAGCCCATACGCTCGGAGCGCACATTACAATCGATTAGTGAATAATCGTCCCACTTACCCTTATCGGCCAAAGGGGACAAAATTTCATCAACACTGAGTTTCTCGTAGCGCCACTGGCTTGAGTGGTTATAGAAATACGAAGTTGAGTTCATCTGGCGCGGTGGACGCACCCAGTCGGTTGCRAAGGCCAGCGGWATCCAGCCRGTTTGYGGACGGAGTTTTTCCTGACCCACATAATGAGCCCARCCRCCACCGGATTTACCRATACAGCCGCACATAATCAGCAAGTTGATAATACCCCGGTACGTCATGTCCATGTGGTACCAGTGATTRATAGCTGCRCCCAAAATCACCATKGAACGRCCACGGGTTTTRTCTGCGTTCTCSGCRAATTCACGCGCCACCTGRATAACYTTGGCACGRTCAACACCMGTGATRGCTTCTTGCCACGCCGGTGTGTACGGMACATCGTCGTCGTAAGACGAAGCSACATTGTCGCCGCCAAGACCACGGTCAATGGCATAGTTAGCCGCCATCAAATCATAGACCGTTGCTACATAAGCGGTTTTCTTGCCTTTAAGCGTCACTTTGCGCACAGGCACATTACGGACTTGAATGTCTTCGTGGTCTGTRTGGTTAAATAGTTTTTGATCATGKGGYTGGTTGCCGAAATACGGGAAGCCAACACCGAGCGCTTCRTCGCGGTCRTCKATRCAAGAAAGCTGCGCCCARATGTCTTTACCTGTRGCRCGGTCTTTGGCTTCCAAGTTCCACTTACCTTTATTGCCCCAACGCGAACCAACGGTACCGTTCGGAGAAACCACKGATTTRGAATGYTCRTCRTAAACAACCGGACACCATTCTGGGTTATCACYAGATTTGATTTTGAGRTTTCCAGTAAAATCAGAAGCRCGCAGTGTGCGGCCAGCCTTATAGTATCCGTCTTTTTCTTCCAGCATRACCAACATAGGCATGTCGGAATAGGTACGGATATARTCTTCRAAATATTCGGATTTTTTGCCGAGRTGGAATTCYTTRAACACCACATGCCCCATRGCCATAGCCATRGCGGCGTCCGTGCCTTGGCGCGGATTGAGCCAGATATCRGTTAGTTTGGCAACTTCGGAATARTCCGGCGTCACAGAAACCGTCTTGGTGCCTTTATAGCGGGTCTCGGTAAAGAAATGCGCATCAGGCGTACGGGTTTGCGGCACGTTAGAGCCCCAAGCTATAATATAGCTGGAGTTAAACCAGTCAGCACTCTCAGGCACATCAGTTTGCTCACCCCATACTTGCGGTGAGGACGGCGGTAGATCGCAATACCAGTCATAGAACGACAAACATGTGCCGCCCATCAAGGACATATAACGCGAACCAGCCGCRTAAGAGACCATGGACATGGCAGGAATTGGCGAGAAGCCGGCAACCCGGTCGGGGCCGTATTTTTTCACAGTGTAGATATTGGCAGCCGCGATGATTTCGTTCATCTCGTCCCACTCACCGCGCACGAAGCCGCCAAGCCCGCGCATTTTTTTGTAATTATTGGAGACGATAGGATCGTCCATAATGCTCGCCCATGCATCGACAGGATCAGGGTTTGCAATTTTAGCATCGCGGTAAGCTTTCAAGAGGCGCGAACGCACCAAAGGAAACTTCAAGCGAGCCGCAGAATATAAATACCAGGAATAAGATGCGCCCCTTGAACAACCGCGCGGCTCATGGTTTGGCATATCAGGACGTGTACGGGGATAATCAGTTTGCTGAGTTTCCCAGGTCACAAGACCGTTCTTTACATAAATTTTCCATGAACATGAACCGGTACAGTTCACGCCGTGAGTTGAACGCACGATTTTATCGTGAGCCCAACGCCCCCGATAACTACGTTCCCAGCCCCGATGTTCACTGGTGGTAATACCGTGACCGTCTGCGAACTTGCCTTCGATCTTGGAAAAATAAGTCAGTCTGTCGATGAAATGACCCATATTGGTCTCCTGATAATTTTGTCTTTAGTATTGCGAATACTTTGTTGGCGAATAGATTACCCACCCCGCACAAAACGGGGTGGGCTTGACTTTAATGTCTTATGGGTTTTTCACATAAGCATTCGGACGCAGATAGAACCACCAGTTGATGACGATACAAACTGTGTAGAACGCGGCGAACCCGTACAGAGCTAGCTCCGGCGTTGTCGCTTTAATTTGCTCACCCAGAACTTTCGGGATGATGAAAGCGCCGTAAGCCGCAACAGCTGACGTCCAACCTAGAACCGGACCAGCCTGTTCTTTGTTAAACACAACCGCAATGGTCTTAAAGGTAGAGCCATTGCCGATACCAGTGGCTGCGAACAAGATCAGGAACAACACCAAGAAAGGTACGAAATATTCCTGCGGCGTTGCAGACACATAAGCCAGCTTCATGTAGTAAGCTACTCCAAGAGCCGCTGCTACCATGACGACAGAGATGATTTGCGTCACTTTGGCGCCGCCGATTTTATCAGCAACCATACCGCCAAGAGGGCGAATGAGCGCGCCGATAAATGGACCTGTCCAAGCAAACATCAAAGCGGACGGACCGTCTGGGTTAGCAAGATCATGTGTCATCACACCGTCTACCATCACATGTTGGAAGCCGAAGATAACTTTGATAGCCAGACCAAATGCAACCGCAAAACCAATRAACGARCCAAAGGTCATGGTATAGATAACCGTCATMGCCCATGTRTGYTTGTTGYTAAAGATTTTGTACTGATGCTTCAGGCTTTGGCCRATAGATCCGGGGATCATACGCAAGGCCAGAACCGTCAGAACAATAACAATAGGCAGTACAATCCATTTTGAGATCATCATACCTGAACCACCAACTGCTGCCGGTAACATCAACCACAAACCAAATGTCGCAGTGATAAAGCCGATCAGCAACATGCCGATGATTTTACCAAAAGCAGGCAATGGTGATTTAAGGTTAGGCGAAACATGATCCGCTTTGATATTGTTCATACCAATCCAAGCCGCAATAACGATCGGGATCAAAATAACGAACCAGATAAACCCGGCATTGTGCAAGTGTGTTTCTGTGCCTGCCGCAATTTTACCGATCAACGTACCGGATGTTGCTTTCAAGGTCATTGAAGTRCCGCCGAACATGCCAACTGTCATCACTAACGGAATGAGGATTTGCATGGTGGTCACACCAAAGTTACCCAGACCAGCATTCATACCGAGAGAATAGCCCTGAACTTTCTTCGGGAAGAAGAAAGAGATGTTGGACATGGATGAAGCGAAGTTACCGCCACCAAGACCAGACAATAGCGCCAAGATTTGGAATTTCCAAAGCGGTGTGTTCGGGTCTTGCAACAAGAAGCCCGTACCAAGTGCAGGTATCATCAAAAGTGCCGTGGTCAGGAAGATGGTATTACGACCACCCGCGATGCGAATAAAAAAGGTCGAGGGGATACGCAATGTAGCGCCCGTCAAACCAGCAATCGCTGCCAGAGTAAACAGTTGAGATTTCTCGAACGGATATCCAAGATTGATCATCTGTACGGTGATAATGCCCCAATACAACCAGACCGCAAAACCGCACAGCAATGCGGGGATTGAAATCCATAAATTGCGGTTAGCAATTTTTTTGCCTTCCGCGTTCCATTGGGTCTCGTCTTCCGGGTCCCAAATTTCTAAGTCTTTTGCCATTTTTCAGCTCTCCCTTTTTGAAGCTATTGGTCAATATGATAGGGCGCGCATAACGCCGCCCAATAAGCCACGCCTTTCATGCACAGATTCGCTCAAGCATTGTTTGACCTAGGTCAATACGGTCGGTTTTTTTAATATTTTGACAAATGAGCATAAAAAAACGGAGGCAAAACCTCCGTTTTTTCGTTTAATTGTAAGCTTATCTAATCGTGTTTGAACTTCACATCACTGAGATCAACACCTAGGGTTTCAAGGCGTTTCATAGCGTGAGCTTCACGACTGCCAAACACTTTGACCTTATCTATATCTTTTGCACTCAAGCCCAGCACTTCAAGATGCTTACGAGCCGCATCGCGTCTGTGCTGTGTATAGCCTTTGTCAAAGCGTTCTTCTGCTTCCACTTCGTCTGCTTTTGTAAAGCGAATGAACAAAGCAAGGAATGAGGCCAAAGTAACCAGCGCACCAAGTATAAAGTAGGATGTATCCCAGCTCATCTCGCCTTTGAACAAGAAACCGGCTGAAACCGCGCCGACATTACCGCCCGCACCAACAACACCAGCAACTGCGCCCAAAGATTTTTTGGAAATGAACGGCACCACAGAGAACGTTGCGCCTTCAGACATTTGCGTAAACAAAGAGAAGAATAACAATGTTGGGATAGCTAGGAACAATACATTCATTTGCGAGAATAGCATCAACGCCAACCCTTCTATGAATAGCGCGATAAACAACCATGTAGCCCGGCCTTTAAGACCCCAAATGGAAGCAAAGTTATCGCCGAAGACACCGCCCAGTGTACGGGCAAACAAGTTCATCAAACCAAAGCTGGCTGCAACCATACCGGCTGTCACCAAGTTCAAGCCAAAATAGTCGAACATATAAAGGGCTAATGTACCAAAAATAGTCAGTTCAATCCCAAAACAAGCCGCATAAATGAAGAACAACAACCACACGCGGTAATCTTTGAGGGCATGGAAGAAATTGYCAGATGTTTCACCAGCAGGCGGCATTTTGCCTTGAGCCCGTAGTTCTTTATAAGAGCCGTCCGGTGCATCTTGGGTAAAGACATAATAAACGATACCTGTCAGCAAAATAACTGCACCAGCAACCACCATGGACGCACGCCAGCCAAAGGCTTCGTGAACGCCGAACCCGACAACAAAGATCGAGAATATCATAGGCATAGCAAATTGTGTTACACCGCCGCCCAGATTACCCCAACCAGCACTGGTCGCGTTGGCCGTACCGACTACATTGGGCGCAAACATATTGGTTGTATGGTACTGCGTAATGACGAAGGAACCACCGATTATGCCGATCAAAATTCTAAAAATCAAAAATGTCGTGAAATCATGGGCAAATCCAATACCCATCACCGGGAAGGAKGCYAAAACCAGCAACCAAGTATAGGTTARYCTRGGGCCGTAACGGTCACACARCCAACCAATAAGTACCCGYGCRAACACYGTYGCCGACACRGCACCAATRATWGTCCAACCAATTTGYTCTTTGGTCAGGCTAAGTTCCTCGCGAACAACTGCCATCARSGGTGCAATCCCGAACCATGCAAAGAAGCAYAGGAAGAAAGCAAACCACGTTACGTGGAAAGTTCTGATTTGTATTTTATCTACTCTTAAAAAATCGCCCCAWARACTGGTGGCTTTGTTTTGTAATTCCATTRTCACGCTCTCTCGTTAAACAAGCANTAGGACTCCCAGCGAGTCGGGCACTTTATGGCGRSAMGSAYARTRCATTGGTTTGATTTAGGTCAAATTGTCCTATCTTTTGGATTGGTGTGGCATTATGTATCAAGTGTCTTTAYRAGAAAAAGAACATTATGGACATGAGCGCRACACAAGAACCATTGACAATTMGGCTGTTACARGCAGCAGGTGAACTCACGCATCTTATGCAAATAGAGCGCGGRTATACGGCTTTGTATGTGGAYAGCGGCGGCGARATATTTGCGGAYGAACTGCGCGCACAATACCCACTAACCGACAAGGCCATAACTGTACTTATACATATCATGGAACAGCAACTAGAAGCACAAAGCACAACTTGGAGCAAAAAACTAGATGCGGTTCACAAGAAYGCAGAAGAGYTAKCCCTCCACCGCGCTAAAATTCAAGACGGTTCATTAGAATTTGCCCAAGCCGTCAATGCTTACACCTACAATTTTATATATCCGACCATCGAATATAATATCGGGACCGCGCTCAGCGTTGAAAACGTCAATCCCGTAAAAGTCACCGCCTATTCCAACTTTTTGCAGTGGAAAGAGCGCACTGGGCGGGAACGTGCTTGGGGCGCACACGGGTTTTGCTCGAAGGTTTTCAAAAACCGTGAATTTACAGAGCGCATGCTAACCCTGATCGAAGAACAGTCAGCCTATAAGCGCGCCTTCATGTCTATTGCTACCGAACGCCAAAGGCGTGAGGTTGAGGCTAGCCTTGAGGGTTATGTCATGGAGCTTCTGGATTCCATTCATGCACAGATCAAAGATTCTGAAAAAGCAAAAGATTTGGACGCTCTGTCACCTATTACTTGGTTCGAGTTGCTGACGGGTAAAATTGACCGCATGCGCAGCGCCGAGAAGAACTTGGCGAATAGCCTAGACCCAACGGAGCCAAAGCCAATTTCTATCACCAATGTCGCGGAAGTACCGTCGCGGCTTGAGCGTCATATGCCTATTATCCAAAGCCTCCCGGTATTTTCAAAATTGGGCGAGAAAGATCTGGCTCAACTCTTGAAACATGCAGACATCCGCAGCTACGACAAAGGTAAGCTGCTGTTTATGCAAGGCGAAACCCTATCGCGATATTATCTCATATTGGAAGGTTGGGTGAAGTTGTATAAAAGCACAGATGCTGGTGATGAGGCTGTGCTTCAAATGTTGTCGGCGGGTGATTCTCTTATGGAGGCCGCCGTATTTCTCAGCATCCCGTCTATTGTGAATGCCCAAGTCGTGCAAAGCGCTAAATTATTGTCCCTGCCTGCTCCTATTATTAGACAAAACATGGCAGACAATAAAAACCTGGCTCTCAATATGATCGGTGGCCTGTCCATGCGCTCTCAGGGGTTAATCCGGCAAATTGAACATTCACGCCTCAAGACCGCGACCGAAAGGGTCGGCTGGTTTTTATTGAAACTGGGCATGGAGCAAACTGGCGGCAAAGGCTCGGCCATTACGCTTCCTTATGATAAATCAACCATCGCATCTTATCTCGACATGACGCCGGAAACTTTTTCGCGAACTTTGAAACGCTTCAAAAACAGAGGCTTTAGCATCCATAATGATAAAATCACCAAACCCGACCCGAAGGCTCTCTGCACATTTTGCGATGAATCTTTATCGGAAGCTTGCATTTTCAGAGACCAAGAAGCCTGCCCCCAAACCTACCTAAATAATAGTTAAAGCGGCGCATAGTATTCCCCAATCTTACATGAGGACGGTCACAAACGAACTAATCGCTAATATCTTTATCGTGCACCAAATATTCCAAACTTGCAAAATACCACAATGCAAAAAAACCAACAATGAGTATTGGTATCAATAATTTTATTTGTAATGCACGATTGTCATCTATTGACATCATAAAAAGAAATGTTGGAATCCACAAAGCGAGTATTGCAACAGTTATCCCATTAGACCTTCTGCCCAACCCCGTATGAAAGACTAAGGGTATTTTACATTTAGGGCAGTTAAACTTATTGCCCTCTATTCTTTTCACTGGCGGAGTAAATATAGGATATTTCCATTCACAATTTGGGGATTTTTTACTTCTTTTCATAATTCTCATATCCTTTCTAATAGGCAGAACATCTTCAAAAGATGATAAACAAAAACTCTCGCTTAGCCCAGACTTAAATCTGTCTCATAAGCGCTGACGTCAGACAGGCTGGTGTATTCCTTTGACGACGATATGAACCCGGCCAGCGAACCCTATCTAGATGGTGATGGGAAACCCTATACTACACTTGGATACCAAAACGGAATAAACCCGCGCGCGGGCGACCCCGCTCTTACCCAAGAAGAGGTCTTAAACCAAGATTTCCGTCAGCAATCAGCTGTTAACAGAACTGAAGGCGAAACGCACGGCGGAGAAGATGTCGCGCTTTATGCAAAAGGCCCGGGGGCTACGAAGGTTCACGGCGTTATAGATCAGGCAGAAATATTCGACATTATGGCAGCAGCGCTAAGCATTTAAAATGAAGGCATTGGCAGCAGATTTGAATTAGATTACAGTAGCCGTAAACTGCTTGCCGTCACCAAAAATTAAAACAGATACTACCACAGCAGTTTAAGAAAATGGCGCACTCTGTCTGCACAATCTCATGAAGTTTTAAATGACTTAGTTTTACAAAAATATGACACTTACGAATTAAATTTTTGTGCCTTATAATGCTCGTTAATATTTTTTCTTACGTTCTAGAAAATTCCAATAGCGGTTCTATGTCGAGTCTATCTGCAGCTTTTAGAGCGGTAAGATATTCGTCTCGGGTTTTACCGTTTTCAATTAGGGATTGGTGCCCCCACGTGAAAACTACACCCCCAAGTTTTTGGATAAGATGATCGGCCATGAGCCTCGCATGGCGGCCATTGCCATTTACAAATGGATGAATGGCCACAAGTTGGTGGTGAAAACGAATAGCAATTTCATCGACAGAAAAAGTGCCATTCTCAATCCAGTACTTTGTGTCGTCAAATAGGCTCAAAAGCCTTATACGGATTTGAACGGGGTCAACGCCGAGATTTTTACCTGTTGTTCGGTACGCGCCCGCCCATGTCCAAACTTCGCCGAGCATTTGCTTGTGTAGTTTTAACACAAAGTCCTCACGCAATACATCCTTACTTCGTTGTCGCCTTAGCCAAGTTAGGGCTTGCTCAATATTTGACTCCTCAGCACTGTTTAAATTAGCGCGCGTAGCAATCCATGTTTGTTTTAAACCCTCTTCTTCCTCTGCTGTGAGCGGCGTTGCGCCGACCATGGTAGCGAATAGGTCACTCATGTTTTACCCCATAGGTCTTTGTCGCGTAAATTATCGCGTATATATTCCTCAATACGGCTTTCAATGTCACGGTTAGTCTCGCCTTGGGCTTCTAGTGCCATAGTGTGGGACACCCGGCTAAGCTCGCGCAAAGCAATTTTGCGCGCTTGCCCGTGCACTTTTTCCTCAAGGGAAGCATTGGGTACCAAGGCATATACCAGTGTGCAGTCTAGCGCTTCTGCGACTTTACGGAGCGTGTTTAGACGGATTGTGTCATTGGCTTCGGAGTGCTCAACCTTGTGAACGCCCTGCCTGCTCATATCAAGCCGCGTCGCAAGCTGCGCACTTGTCATACCTAAAGCATCCCGAATAGCCCGTATCCAGCCCTTAGTGGGCACAGAATACTGCTCTATAGGCCGTATATCTGAAAACCGTTGATCGAGAGCCCTACGCGCATTTTTTCTAATTTTAGTCGACATTGTTACATTCCTATTCTATATAAACAACTTATAGGTTGCTATAACACAATAAGTAAACAACTTATAGGTTGCTATAACACAATAAGTAAACAACTTATAGGTTGTTATAGTATAATAAATAAACAACTGATAGGTTGTTATTTTTAATTTAAGTAGGCAACCTAAGGGTTGTGGCAATTAACCGTTTACGGGAATACTTGAACGCTTTCGAACATTAAGATGGGATAAATAATGGGATAAGTTATTTTAATTGATTAAACAATTTAACTAATTCGATTAGATAGATAAAAACAATGGCGCACTGGGGAGGATTCGAACCCCCGACCCCCTGATTCGTAGTCAGGTACTCTATCCAACTGAGCTACCAGTGCATGCCTAAAGTCGAGAAGCGGGTTAAACCCGATTTGCGAGCGGATTGCAAGCCCCTTTTATACTAAAGGTAATTTCTTTGCAGACAAAATATGCGGCGCTTAATTCGCCGCTAAATATATACCGCGCGACAAGGCGCGGGCTACGCATCTTGCAGCGGCGGCGCCAAGTTCAGACAATGCGACGACGCGCGGCTCCTCTATGGGTGTGGTCTCTGTGCTAATGGCAAAGAGCGTATCGCCGTCCATAGGTGTGTGGGATGGGCGTACGGCCAAAGCAATTCCGTCTTGTGCCATGATCGCAAGGCGGCGCAGTTCTGCGTGGGTGAGTTTTGCGTCCGTAGCCACCACACCAATAACCGTGGAAGCACCCCGCGCGCGTAAAAATGCTAGCTTGGTGTCTTGCGCAGGGCTGTGCGTATAATCCGTTGGTGGTTTACGGTCGCCGTATTCTCCGCCCATTTCGCAGTCCCAAGCCCAAAAACAATCCGTGCCGGGCATATAAGGTGAACCAATCGGATTGGCAGCTATCARRGCRCTGACRGTGATATCCCCTACCCGTTCAGATGCAGACCCGAGCCCGCCGGGATAAATCCCCGCCGTCGCCCCGTATCCTGCCCCAGCTTTACCTTGGTCAAACTCTACGCTCGCATTCGCAAGCGCTTGTTTTCCCAGTGCTGCAAAAGGCGGTGTATCGCCCCAAGCTTTATCGCCGCCGTTGGCGTTATCAAAGAGGATGGCAGCAGGCACGATCGGCGAGACGGGTACCGGGTCTGGTGCGATCTCATAGCCAATACGTTTATTGCCAAGTTCAGATGTAACTGAGCCCGCAGCGTCCAACCCGTATACAGACCCACCTGATAAGACAATAGCATGGGCGTGGGTGACGGATCCGTCTGCGCCAAGCGCATCTGTCTCGCGCGTGCCCGGCCCACCACCGCGCACATCTACGGCGCACAAGACGGGTGCATCTGGCAGGATAACCGTAACACCCGTAACCACCTTTGCATCATGGGCTTGGCCAACTTTGATACCGGATATATCTGTGATTTGGTTTTTCATGGGTTCAGCTTACCCTGACGGCTCGCTCGCGCAAAGCCTAATTTCCGCTAGCAGTTCCTTGACCGTTTCCACTGTCGTGAGCGGGTTCATCACGGATAGACGTAAATATCGGACACCGCCGATCATCGCTGTTGTAATATAGAAATTACCACGTGCTAAAATCTTTTCGCGCAAAGCCGACTGCGCCGCGTTGCCGTCTACCCCTTCGTATTTAAAGCACAGAATATTGGCCTCTGGTTTGTAAGGACAAGTGAAATCATCTTGCGCGTTGATCAGTTCGTAAAATGCGCGGGTGTCCCCGTATTGTTTTTCTATGAAATCGCCCATGCCTTTCTCGCCTTCCATGGCGAGCACCCAGAACAGTTTTGCGCCGAGGGCCGATTTGGTACATTCAACTGCATAAAGCCCAGCATCAAAGCCGATTTGGTCTTCTCCGTAGAAAATATAGCTAGCGTCTTGGTGGAAAGTTCCAGCCATGGCTTTTTGGTCTTTGAATAATATAGCCGCGCTCAGAGCAGATGTGCGCATCATTTTATGAGCATCCCAAGTGAGACTATCAGCGCGGGAAATGCCTTTCATCAAATGGCGCTCTTTACCTGACAGCAAAGCAGAAGCACCGTGGGCACCATCCACATGTAACCATAAGCCACGACTTTCGCAGAACTCTGCCACCTCGTCGATAGGGTCGTAGAGACCCGTGGCCGTGGTACAAGCATTGGTGGACACCATAAATACTTTTTGGCCATCGTTCTGCGCTTGCAAGAATGTTTGCTCCAGTTTTTCAGGCTGCAAAACTTCTAACGCGTTGACTGGTGCATAGCGTATGGCGCTTTGCCCAAAGCCGGCAATAGACACTGCACGCGCCAAAGAATAATGGGTGGCGGCAGGGGCAATGATCGCCAAATTATCCGGTGTACCATTTTGCCACGCATCGGGTGCAGCATGTGCACGCGCAGCCAATAAAGCCGTCAGATTAGCCAATGAACCGCCGTGGGTGAGTACGCCTGCCCCGTTTTTGGCACCATTTGCTGCGTTCGGTGTAAAATCATCAATCGCGCCTGTATACCAACCGCATTTTTCGAGCATCCAATTAACCACCACCCGTTCTATGACACTGGCCGTAGGCCCCATTTCGTAGACCGCCATGGGATTATTGATAACGCCGTGGATCATATCGGCAATGGCCGCGCCTTCGTGGGGCACAGCAACCTGATGCCCGATAAAGCCCGGATGATGCATATGCTGGGAATGCTCCAGATAAGGCGTCAGGAACTGCGCATAATTACTAGCGTTCAAACCGCCGTCCCTAATCCATTTCACCAGCCCCATTTCGCGGTTCAGAAACTCCGGTTCTTGTTGGTGCAATGCAGGCGTGTTTCCCCGCTCGCTTTCATCTTGGTAAGTTTCCAAAGCACGCAATACATGCTGTGCCAATGTTTCGTTCGTCGCATTTTTATCATTTGTGTCTGACATAAGGTTTAAACTTTACAATATTTGTTGCCGTGCAATATAGGAAGCCGCAACAGGTTATCGGAAAGTTTTAGATGAGACGCAATTTATTTCTTAAAGCAAGTTTGGCGGCAGGTTTAGCGCTGGCGACCACCGGATGTCAGAATCCAGATGCGCAAATACCCTCCATCTCCACAGAGACCGCCCAAATGGCACCCGCCGTAAACCCTTACACCAAAGGCATGGTGGTTGCCGCCAATCCACACGCCGTCGAAGCCGGTGTTGAAGCTTTACGGGCTGGCGGTTCTGCAGTGGATGCAGCCATTGCCGTACAAGCCGTGCTGAGCTTGGTCGAACCGCAAAGTTCTGGTGTAGCAGGTGGTGCGTTCTTGGTATTTTATGATGCAGCGACAGGTAAAGTCAGCGCCTATAATGGCCGCGAAACTGCGCCTGCTGCAGTCAACGAAACGTTATTTCTAGACGACGAAGGCCAACCAATTCGCCGCTTTGAAGGCATTATTTCGGGGCGTTCGACTGGCGTTCCCGGTGTTATGGCTATGTTAGACATGGCACACAAAGACCACGGYAAATTAGCGTGGGCTGATAATTTCGGYGCAGGCATTAAACTGGCCGAAGRYGGGTTCGAGGTCAGTCCGCGCATGGCTGGGTTGGTTGAAATGGCTGGCGGGTTTGCTCTTAAGGCTCAACCGGCCGCAAGACAGTATTTCTTTCACGAAGACGGTTCGCCTTTGGTCGCAGGGGATATCCGCGATAATAAGCTTTACGCAGAAACCCTGCGGGCTTTGGCACAAAATCCGCGCGCAATAAATGAAGGCCCCATAGCCGAAGCCATCGTTGCCGCCGTGCACGAAGAACCGCGTCCGGGCGTTTTGACACTGGACGATATGGCGGCATACCAGCCACAAAAAACCGATGCATTATGTACGCCTTACCGCGACTATGTGCTGTGCGGTGCGCTACCACCTTCGTCGGGCGGTGTAGCTGTGCAAAGCATTATGGGGCAGTTAGAAAACTTTGATATGAAGGCCTTTTTTGATGAGGAAAAGGGGGCACCAACACTAGAAGGCTGGCACGTGTTTGCTGAGGCCAGCGAAATGGCCTATGCTGACAGAGACCTATTTGTCGCTGATCCCGATTTTGTCGAGGTACCGACCCGCGCACTGTTGGGTGCAGATTACCTCAAATCTCGTGCCGATTTAATATCAATGGCAACGAGTATGAAGGACGTCAAGGCTGGCGACCCTGCCGGTTTTAAACCCGGCAAAGACGCAACACCTGATGTACCCGGCACATCTCATCTTTCTATTGTCGATAAATGGGGTAATGTTGTCTCCATGACGACAACCGTAGAAAGCGTATTCGGCTCGGAGCGTATGGCAGGCGGGTTCATGCTCAACAATCAACTGACCGACTTTTCTTATCGCCCGCGTGATGCCCAGGGTACTTTGATTGCCAACCGTCCGGGTGCTGGTAAACGCCCTCGTTCTTCTATGGCGCCCCATATTGTATTTAACAAAGACGGTAGTTTCGCATTCGCCACAGGTTCACCGGGCGGCTCGTCTATTATCGCTTATACGGCCAAAACCATGATCGCCATGATCGATTGGGGCATGAGCCCGCAGCAAGCGGTAGAACTGGCCAATGTCATTTCGCGCAACGGTTCGGTCCGCCTCGAAGAAGCCGGGCTTGATCCTGCTATCATCACTGGTCTGGAAGCCAAGGGCCACAAAGTCATTCGCTCCAAGGGCGAGATTTCCGGCCTACATATCATCCGCCGCAATGCTGACGGTAGCTATGAAGGCGGAGCGGATCCCCGACGCGAAGGCGTCGCCAAGAGTGAATAAAGCCGCGAAGGCGTCGCCAAGAGTGAGTAAAGCCGCGAAGGCGCCGCGAAAAGCGAGTAAAGTCTTTCAGGTCTTGACGCTTATCATGGGTAGATTATATATTTTGAAAACGGGATAAAATTATGCTCATCATAAATATCATTATCGGTCTGGCTCTTTTGACAGTATTTGCTTCCTTGATTATGGGCGCCCTGAATATGCGCAAGGGCGGTACAGAGGCACGGCTAAAGTCCAATAAACTAATGCGCCTGCGGGTAGCCGCACAATTTGTTGCGGTGATTGCTCTCATCTTGATGGTGTATTTGCGGTCAAAATCAACTGGTGCATAAAGGACGCGTAAAACATGGTTAAACTCAACAAAATTTATACCCGCACTGGCGACGACGGCTCAACAGGACTAGCAGACGGCTCACGAACTAATAAAGATTGCTTTCGGGTACGGGCTTACGGCGAAGTCGACGAAGCCAATTCCGCCGTTGGTGTCGCCCGTCTCTACATGGACAATATCGATCTTGACCGCAGTTTGGCACGTATCCAAAATGATTTATTTGATCTGGGTGCTGACCTTTCCACACCAACATTAGAAGACGCCAAAGAGAAAGAAAGCAAATCTTTGCGGGTCGTCCAATCACAAATCGACAGATTAGAGAACGAACTTGATGCCCTCAACGCAGACATAGCGCCCCTCAAAACTTTTGTCTTACCGGGCGGATCAAAACCTGCCGCCTATTTACATTTGGCCCGAGCAATCTCTAGACGCGCTGAGCGCGAAATCGTTGCTATGGCACGAGAAGAAGATATCAATCCGCTCGCCCTCAAATACATAAACCGCCTCTCCGACTATCTTTTCGTCGCCGCAAGATGGTGTAATATGCAAGGCCGCACAGACGTAAAATGGGTACCCGGAAAAGAAAGATAGGACGGGGAGCGCTAGGTCTTAACGCAAAGCCAGTTTGAACTTGGCGGTGGAATGACCGTTTGCGGCGGCTTTTGCGTACCAGTGCAGAGCCAATTTTTCATCTACACTCACGCCGACACCGCGCATATACAGGCCCGCTAGATAGACTTGCGCCGAAACGTCATTTGCCATTGCCGCCAATTTGTATTGCTCAACGGCTATGTCCATATTTTGGATTACACCTTGGCCATTTTCATACAATGTCGCCAAAAAAGCGCGGGCAGGAATATAGCCGTCCGCTGCCATTTGGTTGGCAAGTGTATAGGCGCGGTCATATTCCCCAGCGGTCATAGCATTGTGGTAACGGGCAATACTGTGCGATAACAAAACATTATCTTTACTGGCGAAACCAAAGCCAGCACCCAACAAGGCGGCAAGGACCACAGATACCAATATCAGTTTTCTAAGCATTATTTCCCCAACTTCATCCTATGATCTGACTAGCAGGTAATGGGTAATGTTCGATGAGGAGACAGGGTTAATTTGGGTTTAAGGCAAAGCCCGTTCCAAATCARCCAAGAGGATTTCCAACTTACGATCGTTTGCAATCAGTACAGGTCTGGTAACCGTGGGGAGATTTGCTTGGGGCATATCTTGCAAGGCCGCACTCATATAATCCTGCCAGATACGGGCCGGAAACGTGCCGCCTGTAACACGCGCCATTTTGGAATTGTCATCATTACCGACCCAAACGCCAGTGACAAAATCTGCCGTATAGCCGACAAACCAGGCGTCTCTGTAGTCATTGGTAGTGCCGGTTTTTCCGGCCACATCGCGCCCATTTATCTGCGCCGATTTGCCCGTTCCGCTGCGCACAACGGTTTGCAACATTGCATTAATCTGGCCCAGTGTTTTGGTGTCCAGCACACGGGTTTTCTCGGACGCCTTATGGCTGTAGAGCACATCACCGTCATTGCTGTAGATGGCTCCGATAGCGTGGGGCGTAATGCTATAGCCCCAATTGGCGAAAGGCACATAGGCGGCGGTTAAATCATACAGCGACATTTCTTGTGCGCCCAAGGCGAGGGACGCATAAGGCTGTAAATTTTTAAGACCAAGACTAGCCGCAGTTTCGACCACCTTGCCCCGTCCAATTTCTTCATTAACTTGCACCGCTACGGTATTGATGGACAGAGCCAGCGCTTTCTCCATGGACATAGCACCGAGATATTCATTTGAAAAATTACCCGGCTTCCAGCCGTCTATATCTATGGGTTTGTCTTCATAAATATCCCAAGCCGACAAACCCGCTTGTAACGCCGCCAAATAGACAAATGGTTTAAAGGCTGAACCCGGTTGGCGGTTAGCGCTTAAGGCGCGGTTAAAACTTGAATGGCGGTAATCAACACCGCCGACCATGGCCCGCACGGCACCGTCGCCGTCAAAGGTCATCAAGGCTGCTTGCTGGGCATTGCGTTTATTATTAAGGCCACTGCGCACCGCGCTCTCTGCCAGTTTTTGCATTTCAATATCAAGCGAGGTTTGAATAGTAATATCACTGCGTGGTTGCCCGATGTTTCTGTCCATGGTCGCAAGTACCCAGTCAGTGAAATATCCCGCGCCGCCGTTCGTATTGATAGCAAGCGGTTCTATCTCGATGGCCATCGTCATCGCCTGCCCCCACTCGGCCTCAGTGAGATAACCTTGGGTGCGCATTGCCGATAACACTACGGCGGTACGGCGTGCGCTTAAATCGCGGTTTTTGAGCGGGTTTAGCCTATCCGGAGCTTTCAAGAGGCCGACCAATAAAGCCACCTCCCCCGTGTTTAAATCCTTGGCGGGTTTGTTGAAAAAGCGCTGGGCGCCGCTTTCAATCCCGATAGTGCCGCCGCCGAAATAGACGCGGGATAAATATGTTTCTAGAATTTCTTGTTTGCTCATGCGCAGTTCCAACCAGACGGCAAACATGATTTCTTGGGTTTTGCGTTTGAACGTTCGCTCCCTTGTCAGGAACACGTTTTTAGCCAATTGCTGCGTCAAGGTCGAACCGCCTTGTACTATACGTCCCGCCTTATAATTGGCCTTTGCYGCACGCGCTAGACCAATAGGGTCAAAACCCGGATGCTTATAAAACCGCCTATCTTCKAYRGCRATCAATGCTTGAGGCAGGCTRGCGGGTAATGCRTCCARRTCGACAGGCTTGGCCTCTGCCCCACCCTTGCGCAAAATTTCGCGGCCATAGCGGTCAAGGATAACAATTTGCGGCGTCGACTTGGGTGCCCACAGCGGCGAAGTATCGGGCATATCTATAGCTGCATACCCGAACCAACCAAGCACGAGTAATGTCACAAGCCCGCTTGGGAGACCCAATATCCAGAGCGTCCAGACCAACCATTTTGGTTTCTTCTTTTTAGGTGTTTGGGGACGCTTTATTCGTTGCCGTACACGCTGCCAAATCGATGCTAGTTTTTCATGCACAGGTACAACAGGCCGCAACACCTCTTGGGCGTCAGCAGGCTCTTCAATATCTTCTGTAATATGATCTTCTTGCACGCCAAATGTCCGTAAATAACAATCCACACATCATGGCGCGCAGGCGTTAAACCAATGTTAAGTTAGCTGGGTATGCGCACCCCTTAAAGCAGCACACAAAACCTAAGTTGGCAATTCGCCTTTGGTCGCTAATGGCATTGAACCATCACTGGTTTCAGGGGCATTTGTGGCGGCACCTTCTCCCCGGTCAGGCGCAGTACTTAATACCGCGCCGAAGCTGAGAATTGTCGAACCCTCAGCTTTGGATTTTCTATCCGGCTGTAGGAAATCCAAAGTGCCATCTGGACGTTTGGCAAGCAATATATCTATGTCTTCGCCGCGTTCTTCTAGGAAATTTTCTAGCGTATATTCTGCGCTCAAGGTGGTGGAGCGGAAGCGCCAACCTGACCACCAATCCCGGGTCAATACATCAAATGTACGGCCATGGGTGGAGATCGTCCGCCCGCGCGCAGTATAGGTAATCGCACCGGCGTCATCCTCGTCCGCTTCTTGCCCTGAAATCTGGAACACACGGTGGCGTCCAAGTTCTGGCGCAAATTCCACGCAGACAAGCGAATTATATGCATCATTGGGGCCAACCGCCATTAGATGACCAAAAGCCGTATGGTCAAGTCTATGGTCGGCATTTTCCGACAAAACCTCGCCGTAAAACACGGTCAATCCTTCTAGCCTTGCACCCCGTAAACGCCGCCAATTGGTATCGGCGACCAGCACTGGAATATCCATATCCTTTAAGGCTTTGGCCAGACCAAGCGACCAAGGATTAGCACCAACAATCATGACACCTTCGTTTTTATCTTTTGCCAAACCAAGCCATTTAGATAAGGGCGTTATGGTGAAACCTGCGCTAATGACAGTAGCAAACACCAAGGCAAATGCGAGCGGCACAAAGATCGCTCCGTCTTCACGGCCAATTAATTGCAGTTCGGTAGCAAACAAGCCTGCGACAGCCACAGCAACCACTCCGCGCGGGGCTATCCAGGCGACCAATAATGTCTCGCGCCAATTTAGACCCGACCAAATGGTCGAAACAAATACGGCAACGGGGCGGACAATAAACATCATTGCCAATACAAAACTGAGCACACGCAAATCAAAACTTTTCAGCACATCCAGTGTCAATGTGGCCGTTAGAACAACAAAAATTCCGGACACCAAAAGCACGGCAATGTTTTCTTTAAACCTACGCATTTCCTGCATGGCGGCAAATTTGGTGTTGGCCATAGCGATCCCCATAGCTGTCACAGCCACCAAACCTGTTTCCTCGGCAACTTCATTGGCCATAACATAAATAAACAACACCCAGATGAGCACAACCGGTGCCTTGAGATATTCTGGTACATGGCCACGTCTAAACGACCATGCCAGTGACCAGCCCGAAACAACCCCAAAAACCGCGCCAACTGCGGCAGCAAAGATAAGCAAAGTAATGGCAAATTGGGTGCTTTCGCCCATGGCGGTAAAGCGGATAAATTCATAACCGGCAACAGCGAACAATGCCCCTACCGGGTCATTGATAATACCTTCCCATTTCAGTATAGCCGCGGGTCTGCCGGGCAGATGGGCTTGGCGCAATAAGGGCAAGATAACCGTTGGTCCTGTCACAACAAACAAACCACCTATCATGGCAGAAATGTCCCACGGCAAATGCATTATATAATGAGCAGCAGTTGCGCCCAACACTGCCGCGATCGGTGCTGCTACCAACACCATACGGCTAACGGCACGGGTAGCATCGCGCAAATCAGTAAAGCGCAGATTTAGCCCACCCTCAAACAGAATAATCGCCACAGCTATTCCGACCATGGGCCGATATACAGCGCCAAAATCCTTCTCTGGGTTGAGCATAACTGCATTAACAATCCCGTGCAGGACATCCGTATCTTGGACAAACGGCAATGAAAAAATCCAAGACATTAACGGCCCGAATATCAATCCGGCAATCGCCATCAAAACAATGGCCGGGCGCTGCAACCGCCAAGCTAGCCACTGCGCGCCAATACCGAGCACCCCGATCAAAGCGATTTTGAACGGTAATAATGCAGTGACGGTGTGGACGGCTTCGGACATAAACGCTTAGGAACCTTTATCTATGCGCATTATATCAAACCCGATATCGCTTGTGCCGTAATTGCCGTGGTCGTAACGTTCGGTACGGTCGGTAAACCAGTGCAGGATATGTTGGTACAACCCTTCCAGCACTACGTTTAATTCTTTTTCCTTGAGCGGCAGATCCAACTCATATGTTTTATTGTGCTCTACCTGCACATCAATGCGGGCACCCTCTTTACGGCATTGTAGAACAACCCGCAAAAAGTCTCCGGTTTCACTGACCCTAATACCCAAACCAAAACTTATAGGCTCAAGGGGTAAAAAGCCTTTTCCGGACACGGAAAACGCAGCCGAACCATAATTTTGTTCAAGAAATGACCCTTGCGGGGGCACCAAAAATACGCATTTGCGTTCGTGATCAAGATAGCCGCACAAGCCAGCTTGTATTTGTTCGGCAATCGAACGTATCTGGGCATAATTGTCAAAGCTACGCTCCCCGTAGGCATTGGCGGCTTCGGATATAATGAGGAACCGTGACTTCTCAGTTTGCTCTACTGTTTTCTCGTGCTTGGCCATAAGTATCCCGTTAAAACCAAATGTCTTTATAGCCTACCACATCCTGACACCAAGACAAAAAGCAAGTTTATGCTGATGTGAATGTGGATAGAAACTGTCAAAACCTTGTTTTTTGCCATAACCATGCCACATTTCGCGCCTTTAAAGCATTTAGAGTGAACTTGAAGCGGGCTTTATAGGTCGCTACAGTTGTAGAACGCAACTTGAGCCTAGTATGCTCAAGTTTGGAATAAATGGGAGGCCTTATGGCTAATATTGCTTTGGTAGACGACGATGAAAACATCCTGACATCAGTATCGATGTTTTTGGAAGATGCGGGTCATGAGGTAAAATGTTATCACGACGGAGCATCAGCTTTGGAAGCTCTCAGTAAAAACCCCGTCGATATTGCCGTATTTGATATAAAAATGCCGCGCATGGACGGCATGGAATTACTCCGCCGATTGCGTCAAACGTCCAACATGCCCGTCATTTTTCTGACCTCCAAAGATGATGAATTTGATGAGGCTCTAGGCCTGAATATGGGCGCGGACGATTATATTACCAAACCGTTTTCCCAAAGGCTTTTGGGTGAACGGATCAAAGCAGTTCTGCGCCGCGCMAARCCRAATAATRTCGAAACGCCCGCACCACAAGTCGGTGATGATGCCGTAATTCGGCGCGGTCAGCTTTTACTGGACCCAAATCGCCATGCTTGCTCATGGAAAGGCGAACCAATCCGTTTGACAGTGACGGAATTTCTAATTTTGTACGCTTTGGCCAAACGCCCGGGCTTTGTCAAAAGTCGTGATAATTTAATGGACATAGCCTATGACGACCAAGTCTATGTAGATGACCGTACAATTGACAGCCACATCAAACGCCTGCGTAAAAAATTTCGCAAGTCTGACAAAGACTTTGACGGCATCGAAACTCTATATGGAATTGGCTATAAATATAAGGAAGCGTAAATATTCGTCTGCTATAGGGCAGGCGAAAGAGGACGCACATGGCTAAAGCCAACATACCTAAACTGAAGTTTCTAAAACAGCGTAAGCGTGCGCGCGGTGTGCGCCGCTTTATCATGTTTTCGACCCTGACCCGGATGATTTTCTTGGCTAATCTTTTAGGGTTGATTATTTTAATAGCAGGCGCCTTGACCTTGAACCAATTTTCCCGTGGGTTGATCAATGCCAAGATTGATAATTTACACTCACAAACCCGGCTAATAACTAATTTAATTGGTGATCAAGCAACTGGCGTTGAGGTTACTCCGCAGCTCGACAAAAATGAAGCCAGGCGCATTATAGCCCGAATAGATGTACCAGACAAAGCCCGTATCCGCCTATACGACAAAAATGGCACCATAGTCGCAGACAGTAACAGGCTTGATAGCAGTGTAGAAGTCGGACAACTRGATCCRGTCATTAATTACCTAGGTCCCCTTAAACGCAAGGAGCCTTGGTGGGTAACGTTGCAATCGTGGAGCGATGAATGGGTTAATAGTTGGCGTGTATTTCGCAAAAACCGTGAAAATAAACAACGTTTTTTAGAGCRTGATGTTAAATCTGCATTGCTCGGCAAAACCGTATCAGGTGAGCAATATGAAGGTAGAAAACTAATTGTCGCCGTTGCTATGCCAGTTAAACGTGTTGAAGACATTCAAGGCGTTCTCGTGTTCGAGACCCATGATGTTGACACTATTTTAGCCTCTCAGCGCCAAGGTTTAACCCCGATAATCCTAATCGCCATATTAGCTTCTGTTCTTTCCGCGTTGTCTTTGACCTTGTTTATCGCTTTACCGATTAGACGTTTGGCACGGGCAGCAGAACAAGTTGTGCGGTCATCGGATAAACGGGATATCATTCCCGATTTATCAGAGCGGCGCGACGAAATTGGCGACCTTTCCATCGTCCTGCGCGAAATGACAGACGGCCTGTACACCCGTATTGACGATATTGCTAAATTTGCCGCAGATGTTGCCCACGAGATTAAAAACCCGTTGACCTCACTTCGCTCAGCCAGCGAAACTTTACGGGGCTCCAAGACCAAAGAACGCCGCGATAAACTCATTGATATTATCGAGAAAGACGTGTCGCGCATGGATAGGTTAATCACTGATATTTCCAAAGCCTCGCGCATGGATGCGGCTTTGGCAAAGGAAAAACTAGTCTCCATGGATTTGCATATATTCTTATCCGATATAGCAGATTTTTACACACAGACTAGGCGTGAAGTCACAGTAGATGTTGTGCAGATAACTCAGCAAGATAAAGACAATCCAGTTGTCATTCAGGCACTTGAAAATTCATTGGGTCAAGTTTTGCGCAATCTCATCGACAATGCATTGACCTTCTCGCCAGATGACAAAACTGCAAGTGTACGGTTGTCCTATGATCGCGGCGAAGGTGAAAATGAGGGCGCGGCAATTGTTTATATTGATGATGATGGTCCCGGTATCCCTAAGGATGATTTGGACATGATTTTCGATCGGTTTTACACCCAACGCCCAAAGGGAGCGGCGTTCGGGGACCATTCTGGCCTCGGCCTTGCCATTTGCCGCCAAATCATGTCGGCTCACGGCGGCACTATTAACGCTTCCAACCGTACGGACAACACGGGTAAAGTGATCGGTGCACGCTTTACCCTGACCTTACCGTTACAAATCGTCATACTAGACAAGCGTAGCCGTAAATAACGCTTTTCATTACCCTCCGAATTTGTTTAAGTGAGGTCTTGAAAATATGAGGCACATCTTGATCGGACTTGTAATTGTAACCCACGGACGCTTGGCGGACGAATTGAAGCTAGCTACAGAGCATGTGGTCGGCCCGCTTGACCAGTTAGCYACGGTCTGTATTGGCGCAGATGATGATCTGGAGCTGGCAAGCAGCGCCGTCTACGATGCTGTCAAAGCAGTTGACACAGGCACTGGCGTTATGCTGCTCACCGATATGTTTGGTGGCACCCCTTCCAATTTRTCTATATCGTTGCTGGGGCGYGCCAATGTCGAGGTTGTGGCCGGCGTTAATCTGCCTATGTTAATTAAACTTTCCGAAGCCCGCTTGGATTTATCCTTGGCCGAAGCCGCACAGACGGCCAAACAGGCCGGACGTCATTATATTGCCATTGCGTCCGAAGTAATCGCCGGCGAAATTGACGAGTGACCGTTTAAATGAATAGCGGCGATATCAGCGAAGCGCGCTATCTTAAAAGCACGCGCGTGACCTTGCGCAACAAACGCGGTTTGCATGCCCGCGCGGCGGCGAAATTCGCCACGATGGCACAAAAATTTAATGCAAAAATCGAAGTCACTTCTTGCAATGATATTTGTCAGGAAACGGTTGTCGGTGACAGCATTATGGAGCTGCTTCTGCTTGGTTCAGCCTGCGGGGAAGACATCTCTATTACCGCCCACGGCCCCGACGCCGAAGCCGCTGTCAATGCTCTCAGCACATTGGTTGAAGAACGGTTCGGAGAGMAGGAATGATCCGTATTTTATTACTTTCTGCGCTCTTATTATCAGCCTGCGCCAGTAARCCGTTCAAACCGAAATCCGATTATCCAATAGACCCATGGGTTAAAGGCTATGCCGATCCGGATGATTGCATCGGCGGTGAAAAGCTGGCGGCCATTAATTTTGAACTACCGGGTTATCCTCGCAAAGCTTTTCGCACGGGTCGCCAAGGCTGGGTGATACTGCGCCTTGATGTTGMCGYMAACGGTGCCACAGAAAATGTCAGTATAGAGCGCGCCTTGCCGGGCGGWATGTTCGAAARYRCNAMMAAAAAAGCTGCAAGAARGTGGTTGTTCCACCCGCCAGCKGAACCCCTCAACAATTGTCGSGTGYTGATYAGRTATCRACTGGGTGCCGTAAGTTTGGGCGGTTAGCCAGCTTAATTTCGTGAGGGGTACATGCCTTGCAAGACAATGCAATATTTTATTGCCAAATAAGGGTCACGGTTGTTGAGTGTTTGCTCAGAACCGGCTAAGTTTCTACCGTTCTCGGCTTTACCCTTAGACTGGCCACCCGTCATTAAGCTGAGTTGTTCCGTCCCGCTCTTCGCACCAAGACGAATACTGCTAAGACCGGGCCCACGCCCTGCATGTACGGCCGAGCGTCCCCGCATATCCGGCAAACCAAATGTTGTGCGMCCGTCKCCKCCRTAWGTYGTACCKAGYAYAGAAAAYARAGCCKKRTTTTGCGMGATRGAYAAAAGTTGACCATCTAGTGATGCTGTAYTTCGCGGGCAAAAATTCGCGCCCGTCATGAATATTTCGCCAATGTAATCATTGTCTCCTGCCTGCGCAGAAACGGCGGGTAATATTCCTAAGCCTAAACAAGCTATTGATGCTAATAATGATGTGATTTTCATAGTGACCCCTTTTGTTGTATTATACCTGCCCATAACATATTAGCTGCTCGTCCACAAGCAAGGTGCTGCCATAGGCATATGGAGCCGGTCAACGGGTATTGGCGCCTTGTGTCATATTTAGATTTTTTAATTCCGACAAATGGGAGGGAATATTCTCTCTGAACCAGCCTTAATCGTCGCGCATTCCTACGAAAATTGCGATGAGGGCTATCATGCCTGCATACCTAAAAGCCGAAGCGAGCACAGGGCCGCGCATTACGTCGGAYCGCCATAAYTCRAACCAAGTTTCRGCAATRACGGTAAARCCGACAAAYAACATAAARACCGCAACGGCACAGCCAGTAAGCGCCAATGTTTTGGCCTTTGTAAAATCCGCTGCGCCGCYTGCACGCGCCGTCCACATCCGCCTAGCCCCCTCAAAGCACAAAAGTCCGGCAATGGTTTTTGACAGCATGATGAACAAAGCGCCTGCCATGATGASCGCAGGGTTTGAGGWTGCCCGCCAATGGGCCGTGCCCCCTTCAAACGTTGYCATGGATGTTACAGCAGAAACCGCACCCGTTGTCCCGYTCCARTCTGCGAGATTACCAAAGGCACCGAGTAATCCCCACAGTGCGACACTTAAAACTAATAAGATTTTTATGATGCGTAACATGATATTGCCCCTCTATTTTAAAGCGAGTATAGACGAATATCTAGTTTAGCGCAAGATAGCCCCTAAAATGCGCCCTCTTCCGGCAGGAGTATCACGCGTTTTCCGCCTGCACCTGCTTCGCTGATCATGCCTTCGGCTTCCATGCGTTCGACTATGTTGGCGGCGCGGTTATASCCRATAGATAGGCGGCGTTGGATGTAGCTTGTGGAGCATTTGCGGTCGTGGGCGATTATGGCGACGGCTTTGTCRAAGGTTTCGTCGCCGGAGCTTATATTGCCAGCAGGCCCGCCAGCGGCGGCCTCTTCTTCAGTATCAACAGTGATGTCTTCTAGATAACTTGGCGCGCCTTGAGCTTTGACGAAGTTTGCGATCTTTTCGACCTCGTCGTCACTAACAAAAGGCCCGTGTAGACGGCGCGGTTTACGGCCCGAGGCCATATACAGCATATCACCCATACCCAGAAGTTGCTCGGCACCTTGCTCGCCGAGAATAGTGCGACTGTCGATTTTAGAGCTGACCGAGAAGGAAATACGGGTCGGGAAATTGGCTTTGATCGTGCCGGTAATCACATCCACGGACGGACGCTGTGTTGCCATGATTAAGTGGATGCCCGCCGCACGCGCCATTTGCGCCAGACGTTGAACCGTGCCTTCGATGTCTTTACCCGCCACCATCATAAGGTCAGCCATTTCGTCGATAACAACGACGATGAACGGCATAAAATCCATTTCCAGCATCTGGGTTTCGTACATGGCCTCGCCTGTCTGTTTATCAAACCCGGTCATCACTGTGCGGGTTACAGGTTTACCGGACTTAGCAGCTTCGCGAACTTTGTCGTTATAGCCGCCGATGGAGCGCACGCCAACTTTTGACATTTTCCGGTAACGGTTTTCCATTTCGCGTACTGTCCATTTAAGGGCAACAACGGCTTTTTTCGGTTCGGTCACAACGGGTGTGAGCAAATGCGGTGCACCGTCATAGATGGACAGCTCCAACATTTTCGGATCAATCATGATGAATTTGCACTGGTCGGGCGTCAGGGAATACATCAGTGATAAAATCATAGCATTGATGCCCACGGATTTACCAGAACCCGTGGTACCTGCCACCAATAAATGCGGCATTTTAGCGAGGTCGGCAAAATACGGCTTACCGCCAATGTCTTCACCCAGTGCGATCGGAAGCGCGGCATTGGTGGTTTTGAAATCACGGCTGGAGAGCATTTCGCGTAAGAACACTGTTTCGCGGCGGCGGTTAGGAAGCTCAATGCCAATGGCATTCCGGCCGCGTACGACGGCTACACGCGCCGAGCGCGCCGCCATAGAGCGGGCTATATCGTCCGCCAGATTAATTACCCGCGACGACTTCACGCCGGGGGCAGGCTCAAATTCATACAAAGTGACGACAGGCCCCGGACGCACTCGCCCGATCTCGCCTTTGACACCAAAATCTATCAATACATTACCGAGTTCTTCGGCAGAGCTTTGCAGAGCGCCAGCATCGACGACCGCCACACGCGGCGGCGGAATTTTCAGAAGGTCAGTTGTCGGCAAAACAAATTTTCCGTTCTTAGGAAATTTATATTTAGTGGCTTTTGCACGGCGTTTAGGTTTGCTCGTTGCTGCATCAGGTGCAGCTTGGTCTATGGTAGCATGCAAAAACTCGGATGCAGATTGTTGAGATGCTGCTGGTTCTGGAGCAGCTTCGTAGTGTTCCTCCGCCGTTATTGGCTCTTGCGCAGGCTCGGCACCCGGCGTTTCCAGCCAGACCCGTTTGTCGGCAAAGCCTGCGGTTTCGTCGGAGAACTCTAAAGGATCAACATAGGATTTTTGAAAGCGTCTGCGGATAAAGCGGATAAACTGATCCAGCCGTACACGGAAGATCGCCCACACTAGACCAGCTGCATCGAGCACATCTGCTACATCGCGTCCAACAACGCCGATGAAGCGGCCAAAGCAATAGCCAAGCCCGGTAAAAGCAAGAATGGCCACTGCACCGCCTGCAATAGCCGCCGATGCACCTAATTTAAGAAAAGCGCCCTTGGCACCCATAAACACTATATCACCGATCCAACCGCCAAGCCCCGCGCCCATAGGCCAGCTTTGCGGTATGGGGAACGCCGCCATGAAAACGGCTAGAAAGAATACTGTCATCACCAACAAAGAACTGCGTCTAAAAATTGCCCATCTATTTATGTTTAAACGGGGTCTAAACACGGCACGCACCGCCGCGAACATCATCAGCAAACCCAAGGGTAATGCGGACCAGCCCAAAAGCTGTAAGAAAAAGTTAGAAAGACCCGCGCCCGGGCGGCCCAAAAAATTAGAAATCTCGACACCAAGTCCAGCCGTGTCGCCTGTGTTGTCAAAAGCAGAAAATGTGAGTATTGTCACCAGTAATACGGCGCCAAAACCACCAACGAGGCAGGCAGTAACCGCGCGCCGCAGAGCACCTGATGACGTCAGCATTTCGTCCATCAAACTTTCATGTCTTCTGGGGTCAAACCCCGGTTCACCAAAACTGCTCGTCGCTGTATTCACGCGCTTCTCCTTTAACTCTTAAGGGAGTGTAAAGCGCCAAAGTAAATGATGGGTAAATGAAAGGTAAATAACGAGGAAAGCGTTACGGTATTGCTGCTTATTATAACTTGATCATGAAGCCTTAGTTTCATGCTTTTCTGTGTTCAGACCGAGGCTGAGTAATAGCCCACAAGACGTTGCCAACAAGACAACAAAGCGCATGAGAATAGCTGCGGATAGCCCGATAGTTGGCGCAAGTCCAAACAGGCTCGTGATGCCGACATATGCACCTTCCTTGACCCCGATCCCGCCGAGCACAGGCAGAAGTGCGGTTAATGTAGCACTTACATTAGCCAAAAGCGGCACGTAAAATTGCATATGAATATCCAGCCCGTACAAAATACAGGCAAAAGATGCACCGCGTAATATGACCATCACAAAACTAAGCACCCAAATGCGTACAGTAATGGTTTTCATAGCTACACGTGCTTCTTCTAGCCAGCGCGTTAGTTTGCGTCCACGCAGAGCAAACCTAATGACGAGTATAATTACGGCACCAATAACCAAGGCAATCACCACAGACCTAATGATGGATTTCCCCGTGTCCAAAAATTCGGCTTCGCCTAAAAATATCACCCAGAGCGAAATTGCGACCGCCATAATTGCAACGCTGGAAAACCCGATAATCCGCGATGCGACCAGATGCGCAGTTGGCTTAAACACCTTGCCGGATTTAAGCGCATAGCCCGCAACTCGGTAACCATCACCGCTAAACACGCCAAACCCGAACTGCATAATAAATGCGCTTTGTAAAGCCAGAGCCAGATGTGTGCGGTAAGGCAGGCCGTCTATGGGGGTCATCCAATGCAGACGGAGCGCATCAAGGCTCCAGACCAGCAAAATAATGAAACCGCCAAGCACCAGCCAAACCGGATTGGCAGTGACAATCGTGGCTAGGGCTTCGCGCCAATCGACCCAAACAAAGAGCAATACCAGCGCAGCAATACCCACTGCTAATTTTAGCAAAGTGAGAAGAAAGGACTTCTTTTTGTTTTTTTTAGCTGCGACCATGCCGCCTGTTAACCCGTTTGAGGACAGGCTTCAAGCCAAGTCTCAGCCGTTCGGGTCAAACTGAAATACTTCGTCGAACATGACCCCAAACTCTGCCGCGATGCGAAAGGCAAGCTCCATAGAAGGTGCGTATTTTCCGGCCTCTATAGCAATAATGGTTTGCCGTGTAGCACCGACCCGCTTACCCAGTTCTTCTTGGGTCAGATCAGTGCGGGCGAGGCGTATACGCCGTATGTGATTTAGGACTTTTCCTTTAGGAACTTTCTTCTGTCTGCCCATGCCTATTGCCCTCTATATGCAAACACCATGGTGGCACGGTATACGATATCGCCTAAAACATTGTCGCCATCAAAGCGAAAAATATATGACTTGGACTCGTAACAGAAAATAATGGCTCATAGCCATTCGGCAAAGAATTCTCCACTAAGAGCTGAAAAATTACAACATTAATAGCAATGCTCACCACCCAAAAACCGTTGCGGGCACCTTTGCGCTCAATTTCAATATCCCGTTCATCGCGCTCCAACCCGCTGACTTTTCCGCGCATTGCAAAAATGCTTGCAATAATACTGTGAATAATAATCGCCGCCACAATGACCAAAATATACACACCAACCAAACCTGCTACATCATTGTTATCGACGCTAAAACCATTTAGAAACTGTCCGCTTGTCATGCTCTTTATAAAGATAGAAAACACACACACATCTGCAATCAATGTTATCCAACTTTGCCGTTCCGGTTCACTCATATCTGCAATTAATGCCATTTTTTGTCCTCTGGTAATGTCTAATATGTTTTACATATAGGAACGTGCGACTGATATGTCAAATATGTTTTACATTAAATTTTCAATCTCTGCTCCGAAAACCTTAAATAGGTACATTTCATTGATATAAAAATTTACCTTGCACTCTTCAGCAGCCTAMWRWRMMMCTACNYCMWMGSRKAMWYYWMRMWRKSMAGKTYCYRACWMKSGWRWTRSAAATNGRYWKTGAKRMKRAKATACCTCTGTTCACGCAAGTGATGGAGCAAATCAAACATGCCGTAAGTTCTGGTGAATTGGCGGCAGGATGCGCCCTCCCTTCCATACGCCAACTTGCAAATGATTTAGACATAAACAACAAAACCGTTGCCAAGGCTTACCGCCTTTTAGAGCGCGACAATATTATCCAGACCAAAGGCTACCGAGGGACATTTATCCACCCCAATGCCATTGAAAACTGCACAGCCGATTTAAATGCTTGGGTCATCTCTGAACTCACCAAATCCATAAACGCATTTAGAAATGCCGATGTAACGGATTCTGAAATCCGCATTGCATTTATCGATGTAATGAACAGATACGAAACAAAAGGAAACTAACATGACCATCGTTGATATTATTTTTTACGCTATTTTTATTAGCCAGATTTTTCTACTTTCGTATCACTATCCCAAGAAAACCTATGACCGGAATGTGTTTGTCGTGCGCAATTTTCCGGCGTCTGAATATCCAAAATTATATAACCTTTCTCTATATGCTGACCCCAGTAAAGCCATCCACAAGGCTATCCGTAGATATTTATTCGCCAACATAGCCATCGCGCTTTTTGGTGTCGGACTGTTAGTAGCGATGGCCGTAAATGGCTATGCGCCCAGCGGAATTAAGGAAAACGAAGATATTGTCTTCATCATGTTTTTCTTTATGTTGCAGGCTTTGCCGTATATATGGATAGAGATTACGACCAATAATGGGTTGAAAAATATGCGATCAGCAGCGAAAAATAACACGCGCACGGCTGATTTAAATCCCCGAAAATTATTCGACTTCATATCACCGCTTTATGTTATTGTTGCTGTTCTGGCATTCATAAGCTGGATCGTTTACTACCTGTACAATAAAGGATTTACGACACCGTGGGACTGGCAGTCTTATGTAACCATATTAGGTATGACGGGTATGAACCTTGTCCTCATAGGTTTTGGTTACAAGTTTTTACGTGGCCAAAAATCAGATCCGCACCAAGCCTATAAAGACCAACGGCAGTCCATAAAAACCATGATACGCGTGTTCGTTTTTGCCAGCATATTGATGAGTTTACAGCTGATCGTCTTTGACGCCATCAACCAAAATGGCTGGGACAGGTTTGAACCCATTGCCATGAGCATATATTTTCAAATCGTTATCATATTTGGTGTTGGTCAAGTCTTGCAAATGTTCAAAATTGAAGACATCGATTTTGATGTTTACAAAGAAGACGCCAAATTGGTGTAGAATAGTTTAGTATAAAATTGTTGGTGTAGGCTAGCTTTGGCCTGCACCACCATTATCTCCATTGACAAACCTTAACGCCCCGACTACCCACGCATCAACAAAAGTGAGCGGAACAATGAACATTGTATTTTTTAGATATGGCAAGGCGAGCAAATTTATTTCGCGGTGTGCCTTATCCAATACCAATCTTTGGCCGCGACTTGTGACGTCCTGACTTAATTTTAAGTCTTCAGACCGCACCTCCGGGCCAAAGCCACGGAGGTTTTTTTATGTCTCCGTATCTCTAAAACATAGAATTCCCCACAAATACATACGGATACATAATGACTGATACGATACAAATGAATGAACACCCCACCAAGGAGCACCACAGGGTCGAATTGCCAACCACTTGGCCCGGCGACTTGAAAACCTTGCTCTGGCTCGGCATCCCTATGGCAGCAACGCAGTTGGCACAATTTTCAATTTACACCATCGATATTTTAATGATCGGACGGGTTGGCGCTGCCGAAGTGGCGGCGGCTTCTCTAGGTTCGGTCATTTATTTCATGCTTTGGATGCTCGGCGCGGGGCCAGTGATGGCCGTATCGCCCATGGTTTCCCAAGCCCTCGGCGCAGACGTAGCCGACCGCCATGATGCTCGTATTTCTGTACGCATGGCGCTGTGGTGTGTCGCTTTCATGACACCCCTCATGTTGGTGTTTGCATTTTTAGCGGAACCGCTYGCATTGTTGGCCAGGCAAGACCCTGAACAATCCGCAAAGGCCGGCAGCTATATCCTCGCCCTCGCGGCAGGTTGGCCGTTTGCTCTTGGCACCATGATCTTGCGTAATTATTTGGCGGCTATCGGCAAGACGCTTATTCCGTTTGTCTTGGTGATGGCAAGCGTTGCACTGAATGCGGGGCTAAACGCTCTGTTGATATTTGGTATGTTCGGCTTCCCTGAACTTGGCCTTGTCGGTGCGGGCATAGCGTCTTCTATCGCCTATATTGCYGGTTTTTTCTTGTTTGTAATCTATATTCAGATGGACAAAAAATCCGCAGAGTTTCGGATYTTTCATCATTTTTGGCGTCCYCATTGGAACCGCYTKMACGAAGTGTTCAAGCTTGGTTGGCCCATTAGCCTGACCACATTATTCGAAGGTATGTTGTTTAAYGCYTGYGTGCTGATTGTCGGGCTTATCGGCGTWATGCAGGTCGCCGCTTACCAGATCGCTCTCAATATATCTGCGCTGGCCTTTATGTTGCCTTGGGGTTTGTCCATGGCAGGTGCRGTGCGRGTTGGCCTTGCCAAAGGTGCYAASAACYCCGMMGCCGTWAARCGSGYAGGYRTWTTGACCATACTTACCTCCGTGATCGGTATTATGTTTTTTGCCGTACCCGTAGCCTTGTGGCCCCACGGCGTGGCTAGCCTTTATATGGACACCAGCAATCCKGACAATCAGTTGGTTRTCGCCCTCGTCGCAACATTCTTACCGATTGCCGCAGGCTTTATGTTCTTTGACGCKGTRCAAGTTGCCGCCAATCAAATCCTGCGCGGGCTTAAGGACGTMARRTGGCCGATGGTRTTTACAGGGTTCAGCTATTGGGTCGTYGGYTTYCCKACCGCCTTTTACTTGGCGATTWAMACRCCSCTMGGYGCCAAAGGCGTYTGGTACGGGCTTTTACTTGGCCTAYTRTTAGCATCCRTATTTTTRAGCTATAGATTCTGGCGGCTCGCTTGGGGYCGGGAGRARTARGYTAAGACAGCGGCGGAAKMGGYTTAGCRCGGCTYTCRTCTARATATCTGGCGGCGGTTACATTKAGKGTGCCGTCYTCWAGGTCRATSAGCAGCGGGTTTCCGGTTGGCACTTCGTAGTTGGGGATGTCGGCGTCGGAGACTTTGAACAGTTCTTTGAGAAGAGCGCGCAAAGAATTGCCGTGAGCGGAAATCAGCAGGGTTTTTCCGGCTTTTATTTTCGGTGCAATTTCCGTATCAAAATACGGGAGCACACGTTCAAGAGTTAATTTCAAACTCTCCCCGCCCGGTAATTCGGCGGCGTCTATACCTGCATAGCGCGGATCGTTAGCCGGATGATATGCGTGCTCAGCTCCAATAATAGGCGGCGGTACGTCAAACGAACGGCGCCAGATATGCACTTGCTCGTCGCCGTGCTTATCGCGTGTTTCTTGCTTGTTGAGACCCGTGAGACCACCGTAATGACGCTCATTTAAGTGCCAGTCTTTGGTGACGGGAATATAGCATTGATCGAGCCCTTTAAGGCTCATCCAAAGGGTGCGAATGGCGCGGGTCAAATAAGACGTATAAGCTTCGTCGAACCTGATATCTTCTTCCGCCAGCAGCTTGCCGCCCAAATTTGCTTCGGCCACGCCTTTTTCGGTCAAATCAACATCGACCCAGCCAGTGAAACGGTTTTGTAAATTCCATTCACTCTGGCCGTGGCGCACCAATACCAATTTCGTCATATAACGATTCCCTTGTTATTCAGGTCTGATATATAGCTTCTTTTGCAAACTGTCTTGCGGCGATTTGTCGATATTAGGTCAATCCGCTATTTTTTCGGCTTCACATACATGTGTAAGAACCTGTCGGTCTTGCGGCGGACTTTCGGGTCAAACACCATAATGCTATGATCATCAGTTTTGTTCGCCAAAACATCACTAGTTTTTTCCAGTACAAATCCGGCGTCCTCTGCAAATCTCTGTATATGAACCGGGTCAATACGGTGGGTATCACCGCCCGTAGTCACCGGAGAACCCGCAGCAGCTTTATGATCAAGTAAAACAAGCTTGCCGCCCGGTTTCATTACACGGTAAATTTCTGCATAAACTTTATCAGGAGCACCAAGATCAAGCTCACCGTCTTTGTTTTTCAGCCATAATTCATGGGGGCCAAGTATCCATGTAACCAAATCTGCCGATCCAGTCTCAATATCCAGAACATCAAAATTACCACGTAGATGGGTGACATTAGCCAGACGTTCACCGTCCTTGCCCAAACGTGCTTCGAACACTTCCTGCTTGATAAGGGCATCAAAACCTTGTGGGTTTTGCATGATAACTTTGCCGTCTTTGCCAACAATCCGCGACAGTAACTCGGTATAATAACCACTGCCCGCTTCCAATTCAACCACGGTCATACCCGGCCAAACGCCTGTGAATTCAAGCACGGCAGCCGCCTTGCGAATTTCGTCGTCTTCTAAATCAGCTTCAGGGCGACCATGGGCTTGAATGGCCATCATCACTTCACCGCGGTTGCCAATATCTTCTGCACCCGTCTTTTTTACAGATTTATCGATGGTTTTTTCTGTCACTTCAGGCGTAGCCGCTTCCACTTCCGGTGCCGTCGTTTGTTCACAAGCTGCCAGCAATAATACTGCGGCGCCTGCCAATAAAACATTCTTCATAATCGTCTCCTTATAGTTCTCGAGTTATGCCCCTAATGCGCATCGTTCCAATTATTGGCTGCTTTGGCATCTACCACGAGCGGCACACTTAGGTTCACCGCAGGTGCACATGCGTTTTCCATAACCGGTATTACGACGGAAATCAATTCATCGGCCGAGTTTTCGGGAACTTCGAATATCAATTCATCGTGAACTTGTAAGAGCATGCGTGCACCGTCCACGGTTTTTATGGCGTCCGGCATGTGGATCATAGCGCGGCGGATGATGTCAGCGGCGGTTCCTTGAATGGGTGCATTGATGGCTTGGCGTTCTGCGCCCGCACGGTACATAGGGTTTTTATCATTGATCGAACGAACATGGCATTTGCGCCCGAACAAAGTTTTGACATAACCAAACTCGCGGGCTTCGTCTTTAGCCGCTTCCATATAGGCTTTGATCCCTGGGAATTTCTCGAAATACGCATCAATATATTCTTTGGCTTCGGTGCGCGAAATACCGAGATTGTTCGCCAAACCAAAGGCTGAAATCCCGTAGATAATCCCGAAGTTAATCGCCTTGGCACGGCGGCGGGTCGCGCTGTCCATGCCTTCTATGGGCACACCGAACATTTCACTAGCCGTCATGGCGTGGATATCAACACCGTCTGCGAACGCTTGTTTCATAGCGGGTAAATCGGCCATATGGGCCAACACCCTAAGCTCGACCTGAGAATAATCCGCCGCCACCAGAACATGCCCCGGCTCTGCGATAAATGCTGTGCGAATTTTACGGCCGTCTTCTGTACGGATCGGAATGTTTTGCAAATTGGGATCACTGGAGGACAATCGCCCCGTCGTCGTGGAAGCCAAAGAATAACTGGTGTGAACCCGTCCCGTACGTGGGTTTATTTCTTTGGGCAGCGTATCCGTATAAGTGGATTTTAGCTTGGCATAATGGCGCCAGTCGAGCACCAATTTTGGCAAAGCATGTTTGTCTTGTAACTTCTCCAGCACCCCTGCTCCGGTCTGCCACGCGCCGGTTTTAGTTTTCTTGCCACCCGGTAAATCCAGGTCATCAAACAGGATTTCGCCCAATTGTTTCGGACTGGCTAGATTAAACGGCCGCCCTGCCAATTCGTGGGCTTCGGCCTCCAGCGCGCATTTCTTTTGCTCAAAATCTGCGGACAACCGCGCCAGCACTGTTTTATCAACTTTAATGCCAGTGTTTTCCATTGCCGCCAATACGGTTGGCATGGGACGTTCAAGGGTTTCGTAAACCGTTGCCACTTGTTTCTTGGCCAGTTCAGGTTTCAGATGCTTCCACAAACGTAAAGTCACATCCGCGTCTTCGGCAGCGTAAGGCGTGGCCGTTTCCAGATCAATTTGGTCAAATGTTTTCTGGTTTTTACCTGTGCCAGCCACCTGCTTAAACGTGATAGGTTCGTGGCCAAAATGCATTTCAGACAGTGCGTCCATGCCGTGCCCATGCAGACCACAGTCCAGAGCATAAGAGATCAACATGGTATCATCAAAGGGCGTAGGATAAAGACCGTAACGCGAAAACACACCAAGGTCATATTTGAAGTTTTGCCCGATTTTGAGGACTGCTTCATCATGCAACATCGGTTTTAAAATATCCAGAGCGGTTTGCATGGGAATTTGTTCAGGCGCACCGTCCCCAAGCATATCACCAAATAAATCTTTTGCGCCGCCGTGYCCGTGRCCAAGCGGRATATAACAGGCCTCATTATCTGCCACAGCTAAACACACACCAACCAGATTGGCAGCCGCGCTATTGAGACTATCGGTTTCCAAATCCACCGCACAAACACCGACTTCATTACAGCGCTTTACCCAGTGCTCAAGGCGTTCAATCGTTTGGACGCATTCATACTTTTCTTTATCGAACGTGGGCAAACCTGCCGCAATTTGTTCTTGTGTATCGTCCCTGCGTAAGCTGTTGGTGTCCCCCTCGCCCATGGCCGCCATCACACGTTTGGCGAGGGTGCGGAAGGTCATGTCTTCGAGGAAATCGAGCACTGTATTACGATCAGGGTCTTGCACAGCCAGTTCTTCTAGCGGTATCTCCAAATCCATATCACGTTTCAGCGTTACCAATTCGCGCGACACCCGCGCCAAGTCTGCAAACTCTATCAATTTTTCGCGCCGCCCTTTTTGCGGAATTTCGCCAGCACGTTCAAGCAATGTATCCAGATCGCCRAAYTGGTTGATCARCAATGCCGCAGTTTTCACGCCAATGCCCGGAAYMCCCGGCACATTGTCAACGCTATCCCCGGCCAAGGCCTGAATGTCGATAACTTTGTCCGGCCCGACGCCAAATTTTTCAAACACTTCCGGTGCGCAGATAGTTTTGTTTTTCATGGTATCGACCATGCAAACGCGGTCGCTCACCAATTGCATCAGGTCTTTGTCAGAAGAAATAATTGTGACCCTCGCGCCTTTTTTCTCAGCCTGATCAGCATAGGACGCGATGATGTCGTCAGCCTCAAACCCCGGAGTTTCGATAGCCAGTGCCCCGAATGCACGRGTTGCYTCACGGGTTAAGGGAAAYTGYGGGATCAGGTCTTCGGGCGGCGGCGGRCGGTTTGCTTTGTAAGCATCATAGATTTTCGAGCGAAACGTCTTGCCYTTACTATCAAAAATAACGGCAAAATGGGTCGGACGGTCATCCCCGTGTTGCTCGCGCAAGAGCTTGAACAGCATGTTGGAAAACCCCGCCACAGCACCGATAACCAAGCCGTCCGTACGGCGGGTTAAAGCAGGCAGCGCATAATAAGCACGAAAAATATAACCCGAACCGTCAACAAGTACGACATGGGAGTTGGAATCGATAGGTTTTGCATGTATCATGCGCGAACATTGCCCACGCCTGTATAGGTTTGCAAGTGGTGTTTAACCACCTGCCCCACTTTTGCCTTTTTTCGGCAATACGCTTGTGGTACGAGGGGGAGAAATGTCGAAAVTAGATAAAAACGCTCAAAATAMAGCTCGTCCGAGCCTGCTCCCGATATTTGTGGTTATGTTTGGCTTTGTTTTCGTTTGCGTCGGTGTCGTGATGCTTGCTCTTGATCTCGCGGCAAAAAGAATRACTTTTAAGCCCCTAACGCCGCGTCAAACTTATCTGAGCATTGTCAGTGAAACCCACACCGGATTAAGGCTAGCTAGACTACAAGATTTCGCAGAAAACTATGTGCGAAATGATGATACTAGCCGCGCCAGAACTGCCCGCGATGCACTATCCAGTCATGAGCAACGTGCATGGGTCAAGCTCACCAAAACCCTCTACAGCCTTAAAAGCACRGACATACAAAACACGGAAGCTCTAGCCACATATAAATCCACTTGGGGTATATGGAACAGGTCATCGGATTTACCCATTCTTTTACAAGCAACTGGTGTTGTCATTATATTGTCTGCGGATATGCAATACGCGCCGAATGCGCGCCGTTCCAAATTTGCCAAGGGCAAAGGAACGACTATGTTGGCTGGCGCAGTGTCAGATTACGAGCTAGAACCTAATTACGAACTAGAACCTAGCCCGCCAACCAGCTACGATGTTCTAAACGCGCGCATGAAATATTCCAAGCAACCAAAATATCCTCGCAAGGCRCGGCGCAAAGGCATTGAGGCYGTTGTTATTCTATCTCTCTTTATTGACGAGCGCGGCAATGTCGCCCGTACAGAAGTTGTCAGTGTTGATGCRAAAAAATACAGRAAGAGTTTCGCCCGCGCAKCAAAAAAAGCGGCTATGMGATCAAAATTTTAYCCGAAAACGGTCGGYGGAAAATCCGTAGCGACCAGCAATTATTTACGCCAATATACATTCACATTCGAAGARTGACRTAGATTAAAGTTAAGCCTTAAAAACGAAGCGTTTGCCACAGTATTTACAGGYAACTTCAGTTGCTTGTSCCAKRKCCATAAACACTTTAGGGTGACCATTTACACCGCCACCGCCGTCGCATGAAACACTATGTGTATCAACTACCATTGTTTCTGCCTCATTAAGTGTTGTTGCATTTTTGGTCATGAAGGCTCCAATTGGTGTTGCAGAGTGTTTGCGTAGTCCCTATCTATTTGAGACGGTCACTAAGGTCAATGCACACATGCCCTGACACAATAATACTTGGCGCAATAATACTTGGCGCAATAATAAAAGAACCATAAGCTGTAAGAAAGACAAAATGACTAAGCTGCCTCCCGCAATTGAAATATCCGGTCTGAAGAAGACCTATAAGAAGAGCCGTAAATCTCCGGCTATGGAAGCCCTTAAAGGCATAGACCTTGTGGTGCCACGTGGCTCTATCTTTGGCCTGCTTGGCCCTAACGGCGCAGGTAAATCCACCATCATCAATATTTTGGCTGGCCTCGTGGTGAAATCTGCAGGTACGGCCAAGATCAACGGTTATGATATCGACACCCAAACCCGACAAGCCCGTGCCTCCATCGGGGTGGTGCTTCAAGAAATTTCCATGGACGTATTTTTTACGCCCTATCAAGCACTCGAAAATCAGGCCGGATATTACGGCGTGCCAAAAAGCGAGCGCCGTACCGACGAAATCTTAGAGGCGCTGGGCCTCGCCGACAAACGCAATGCCTATGTACGACAATTGTCTGGCGGCATGAAACGTAGGTTACTGATCGCCAAAGCCCTCGTCCATACACCACCAGTCCTTATTCTAGACGAACCAACAGCGGGCGTGGATATAGAACTGCGCCGACAGCTATGGGCTTATGTGCGTGAATTGCACAGTATGGGCACAACCGTGATCCTCACCACACATTATCTCGAAGAAGCAGAAGCACTTTGCGATAAAATTGCCATCATTCACAACGGTGARATTACAGCCAATGAGGACAAAGACACACTCATGGGCCGGCTCGACCAAAAAACATTGGTGGTTACGCCCCAAGATAAACTCACCTCCATACCCAAAACGCTTAAGGACTTTGCCACCAACATCCGCGACGACGGGACGCTTGCTATTACTTACCGCACGACCCAAACAAAAATTCCTGAATTGCTGGAACGCATAAGCGCCGCCAACATTACCATTGCTGATTTGCGGACAGAAGAACCTGATTTGGAAGACGTGTTCATGGCGCTCACCTATGAGCGCGACAATGCTTAAGACTTAGCGTTTAAGCCTTAGTGTTTTAAGGTTTGATGCCTTCATACAAGGCCAGAATATTTTGTGCTTGTGTGAGATGCGGGATATCAACCATTTTACCTGCGACCTGCACGGCTCCGGCACCCGGATTATCCTCAAAAGCCTGAATGACAGAATTAGCATGGCGCAATTGTGCGTCGGTTGGCGTAAAGCTTTTATTGATGATCGGTACTTGTGCAGGATGGATCGCCAACATGCCCGTAAAGCCTTCCGAAAATGCGCACCCGGCCCGGGCACGTAACCCGTCTTTATCGCGGAAATTATCATACAGCGTATCGACCGCCTGCACACCAGCAGCTTTGGCCGCAAGCAGTGTATGGCTTCTTACAACCTGATAGGTAAAAGAGAAATTACCGTCCGGGCCTTTATTGGTTATTGCCCCGATATCTGTCGCTAAATCTTCTGCRCCCCAAGTMAGGCCGAGCAATCTGGGCAAATGGGTGCGCGGGTATAAACTGAGGCTCATAACCGCACGGGCGGTCTCAGTGGCCACAGGCAAGATTTTAATGCCGCCGAGGGGAAGACCGTGTTTGGCTTCTAGGCGGTCAAGTCGGCGGCTCAGCGTTTCAATATCAACCGGGCCGTCAGGTTTTGGTAACATGATGCCGTCTGGCGCCAAAGGCACTATGGCTTCTAGATCTTCGGCAGCATATTCGCTGTCCAGTGCATTGATCCGCACCCATATTTGTGAACTGGTCTTAGCCTCTCGCAAATAAGCGCTGGCCARTTGACGGCCTAAAGCTTTGTTGGCGGGCAGAACGGCGTCTTCCARATCCAGTATCAGAGCGTCCGCCCCCAGTCCGCCAGCCTTGGCCAGTTTCTTTTCACTRTCCGCCGGGACAAATAAAAATGAGCGCAATATCTTTGACATAAAAATCTCTCTTTTGTGCAATTCGTTCTAGCCTAGCAAACTGCGYACGTATAGGGAATTGCTATGATGMATYGCCCTTATGTTTTTTTGGAAGACCAGTTGGCKGRTCGGCGCAGGTTATACMAAAATCCGCTTGAGGTCATTTCAGCACATACACCAGAAGAGGTTGCTGGTGCTTTGGCGCGCATGGAAAYATGCACACARCAGGGAAAATATCTGGCCGGRTATTTCGCCTWTGAACTGGGGTATATGTTCGAGGATAAGCTACGAYYTTTACGCGTGAAACAWAGTAACGGCCCACTTTTGCAGTTCGGTGTGTTTGAAAATTATAGTGATGCAGAATTKCCTACCCATTGCGCTGGCCATAGCGCTGGGCAAATTAACAACCTTGAACCGGACTGGGGCTTTGAAGATTACCAAAATAGATTTGATAAAGTCATGGCATGGATACGCGCCGGAGATGTGTATCAGGTCAACCTCACCTTTCCCATGCACGGTACATATCAAGGKGATGCRGCAGCGATTTAYRAKAAACTGAAATCCGCACAACCCGTWCGYTACGGCGGCGTTATCAGYCTAGGTGGTTCCGAAATAGTTTCATTATCGCCTGAGCTGTTCTATGAATTGKMCGGCGAATTGGCYRGMRAATTRGACGGCGGTAAAATTTCCATGCGSCCTATGAAGGGCACAGTTAAGCGCGGGRAAACGARKGCCCAAGACRAAGCATTGGCCAARGCATTACAGGCGGACACAAAAAACCGGGCCGAAAACTTGATGATCGTCGACTTACTGCGCAATGATTTATCACGGGTCGCACAAACCGGCTCTGTAAAAGTGACAGACCTTTATACCCTTGAGACATACCCGAGCCTGCACACYATGACRTCRGGCATTGAAGCYCGGATCAACGCGGTRTCTTTGGAGAAAATTTTACGTGCCTTATTCCCGTGCGGTTCAGTRACGGGCGCGCCGAAAATACGGGCTATGGAAATTATCGATGAGTTGGAAAACCGACCTCGCGGTGCATATTGCGGCGCACTTGGGTTGATTGATCCGGACGGATATACGCGGTTCAATGTCGGCATTCGCACACTGAGCCTTCAAGCGGATAACACTTGCACCTATGCGGTTGGCAGCGGCGTAATCGCAGATTCGAACGCACAGGATGAATACGCAGAATGCTTGCTAAAGGCGGCGTTTTTGCAAGATGAGTTCAAGCTTATCGAGACATTTGGCTGGCACATCCAAACCGGATTTATGTGGCTGGAGTTACATACGGCGCGGCTGGCCAAATCTGCCGTGGTGCTCGGTTTCAAGTTTTCYGAAACGGAGRTYATGCGGGCTTTAGAATTTGCCGTGAAAAACCTGTCCGGCCCGCAAAAGATACGGCTGGAATTATCTAAGGACGGCACRTTAAAGGYYGMAGCATCRGYCTTGCATATAGCAAACCCCGACGAAGTTTGGCCCGTAGCRCTCAGTCAAWAYCCACTCTCATCTGGCRATGCTCTACTGGCGCAYAAAACCACGARGCGMRGCTTCATTGARGCGGAACTCAGCCGTCTAAAAGCCGCCACGAAATGTAAAGAAGTTTTGTTTTTCAACGAACGCGGCGAGCTGTGCGAAGGCAGTTACACCAATGTGTTTATCCGCAAGGACGAACAGATGCTGACACCGCCTGTCGCGTGTGGGCTACTGCCGGGTATCCTTCGCCAAGCCTTGATGGAAAGTGGCGTTGTGCGCGCGCAAATTCTAACACTGGACGATGTGCGAAATGCCGACGAGGTTTACATTGGCAATTCTGTGCGCGGGCTTGTGCGCGCCCRCCTCACGGATACCGCRCGGCAATARTTACTCTGCCGCTGCTGCTACCAAATCTACACCGCCGTATTTACGGTAAAGCTTCTCTTTGCGCTTGGGATCAATATTGACTTTGGAGATATCACCGTCAGCCCATTCCATAACCTTTGGATCCATGACTTTGTACCACCAGAACGGAAACGCAGCCATCAAAAAGCAACCGCCATATCCGGTTGGCAAGGACGGTACATTTTCATAATCCCGCAGAACATGAAAGGGACGCATAGGGTTAGCGTGGTGATCAGAGTGGCGCTGTAGATGTAGAAGGCCCATATTGGACCAAAGATGGTTAGTGTTCCAGCTATGTTTTGGYTGGCATTTTTCGTACTTACCGTTTGGTTTTTTTGCGCGCATCAARCCGTAATGCTCGACATAATTAGCTTGGGTCAGGGCGTACCAACCAAACATGTGGTGCGGTATCACGAACCACAAAATGTTCGGGCCAAAGATAAAAGCTATCCCAATGATCATCAAAAGTGTGCCGAAATAAACCTGTAGGACTTCATTATGAATTGACCAAAATCCGTGTCCTTTAGTCGCTAGTCTGCGCTTTTCCTGACCAAGGCCACGTTTGATTGTGCCGGGAATTTCGCGCAACATAAACCGGTAAATGCTTTCGCCCATACGAGAACTAGCTGGATCTTCCGGTGTGGACACCCAAACATGATGCCCCATATTGTGCTCAATATTAAAATGGCCATAGCCCATAAGTGTATTGCCGATCCGTGCCAAACCGCGGTCAAAGGCCCTGTTTTTATGTCCAAGCTCATGGGTGTAAGCTAGCATACTTCCGCTACCTGCCCCTACGCCAATGATCAGGCCAATAATTGCCCACCAAGGYAAATCTTGCGTGCCAACCAGCCAAACATAAGCGGCGAAAACCGCGAAGAAAATCGGAATATGCATAATCACATGCCAGCGATAATAATTGTCTTTCATCATGTCCTCGACAACTTCTTCAGGCGGATTATGGGTATCCTCACCCAGAAGTTTGTCAATCACCGCCGTGATGACATATACGTAAACTGCAGGGAACCACAGTATCAACGGGTTTTTCCCAAGTGCAAAATATCCCCAAAATGTGCCGATATAGATAAATGTCCCAACAAATGCGAGCCACCAGAGATAACGTTTCTTGTCTACATATGTAATGATGCTGCCGTCTTCGGCCGTGCCTGTAAATGTGGCCATTATGCTGCCCCTCTTTTTTGTTTATTATTTTGATTGTCTTCGTCTGAGAATTCTTCGAACGGCTTACAGAGATAAGCCATAGGCTTGATAGCCTCGAGAATAGACGTCACTTTTTCAACATTATAAGGCCCGTCCAGATCATAGAAAACCCGTCGGCCAATTTTGCGGGTYTGGCAAATACCGGCCTGCTCTAATATAGCCAAATGGCGCGAAATAACCGAACGGTCTTGCGTTAGTCCCTCTGCAATTGTGCCAACATCACAACCACCMGACAGAACYARYTTACGGATGATTTCYACCCGTGTCGGTTCGCAAAGCGCTTTGAAAAATTTKGTGTCAAACACGTCCAGAGCCGTCTGCGCCAAGGCCATGTGTTCAGGAGATAAACTTCGGTTTTCACTATTCATTCGCGTATATATGCACACAGATGCACATATGGCAAGGGGCAATTATTGCCCGTACGGCGCCTAAATAAATATCAACGACGGTATTAATATCAAAAGCAGCGGGATGATTAGTTTCCAAAAGGAAACTACGTCTGTTTCATAAGTCTCTAATTTAAATTTCATTGTTCTACACCGTTTTAAATTTCACGACTCGAATCACACACTTCAATATTGACATTACTGCGCCGAGAGCCTCTCTCGCAGAGCAAAAATTGAATTGGGGGTATGCGCAAATTCGAATTCTGATATTTAGGTGGTTATCAAGAGCAAGGTTTAAACCAGTAAGCGTTCACATGTCTGTGATGGTTGTCACGGTTTGGCCGCATTGTCACATTACGGCTTTATATGATGCCAGTTTATCGGGTTCATGCATCACCAAGAATTTATCTCCTGGCAAAGGTTGTGGAAGCGCCAAGATGTAGACAACTCTATCCTTCACAGCGCCTTCCGCGTGAAGTGTTTTTGCAGGAACTATAATCTTATCACCCGTCGCAACCGGAGTTCTCTTGCCGCTGACTTCGTCAAAAAAATCGGTCTCACCCTCCATGATATAGGCATGCACTTCATCTGAATGCCAATGAACGGGTAATCCTTCAGAGGGCCCAGAAACAAAGGTTGTTGGCCAGGTTCCATTAGATTTTATATCGTCGAGAACGTCTGCAGGCGTCTTAAAAAAACCTGGAAAAAATTGAAGTGACATGTATTGCTCCTTGTCTTTAGTGTATTATGCCTTGACGCTAAGCCTATTATTTAGTGTAGTAAATGCATACTTTGTCACTATACTCATGGAAAAAGTACACGAATGGAATTAACCACGCTTCGCATTTTCGTCAATTCTGTGAAACTTGGCAGTTTCGCAGCCGTTGCTCGGCAAATGGAGCTTGACCCATCAACTATATCACGATCAATTACTAATCTCGAGTCCGAGTTGGGGTTTCGCCTGCTTCAGCGTACTACCCGCAAGCTCGCCCCGACCGAAGCAGGTTCCGTTTATTTAGAGCGTATTCAAGGCCTCATCGATAGTTTTGACATAGCGGGTGAGGAAGCTCGAGATTTGGTCGATCAACCTCAGGGTAATTTGCGTATCGCGGCTTGTACATCTTACGGCCCTCGGGTGTTAGCACCACTCTTGCCCAAGCTAATGGARCTTTACCCTGATTTGACAATTGAACTTTTGTTGTCAGATCAACATATTGATGTTGTCAAAGAGGGAATTGATTTRACCATCCGATTTGGCCTCAAACCGACAGGCGATTTTATTTCCGCACGRCTTAATCCTCGAAGATTTMAHATATGTGCGAGYCCNMACTTTATTCARAAAYACGGAAGACCCTCACDGCCTGAAGACCTTGCAAACCTGGATTGCATTGTATTTCGAATTCCAGGGCATCCCGCTGTGTGGAAATTTCGTGACGAGACCRAACAATTGACAGAAGTGCCGATAACCGGAAAACTCACCACCCTGCACGGAACGACTATGACTGCCGCTGCGGTCGCAGGTGTTGGGGTAGCGATGTTGCCTGACTGGCTGTGCGCTCAAGAAATTGAAGACAAGAGTTTGATAGATCTATTTCCCAAGCTTGATTGTACAGGTACGGAGTTTGATACAGCTGCATGGCTAATGTACCCCAGTCGGCGGCACCTTCCCTTGAAAGTTAGGAAGCTCATCGACTTCTTGAAAGATGAGCTTGGCGGCCACTCCTGTTGAAAGAGAGGGGTTTTGATCAGGTACGTAAAAGTAGACGAACTCTTGTCATGTGCTGATACATAACCTATCATTGCTACATCTAATCTGGAGATTTCATGTCCCGCTAATGTTGGATTGCAATTGTGCAATCCGCTGCAAGCTGAATACCAAAGACTACCCGCCCCGCGGATAGTTCCGTATGCGCTTGCCAAAATCTTACAAATTTACATTCAACATGAAAGTGAACACTGACAATGATCAGACAATATAAAGACAGTGATGTCGATGCAGTTGTGGCAGTATGGCGTAATGCCAGTGAACTTGCCCATCCTTTTCTATCAAGCGAATTTCTCGACCAAGAAGAGAAAAATGTTAGGGVTGTATATCCCAAATTTGCAGAGATATGGGTGAAAGAAACCAACTCCCAGGAAGCCARCGCACAAGTCATCGGTTTCATAGCYTTAATCGGCAATGAGGTTGGCGCCATATTTCTAAGCCCCGACCATCACGGCCAAGGCATAGGCCGTGAATTGATGGACTATGCCGTCAGCATAAAAGGCGACGTAACAGTCGACGTTTTTAAACAAAACAAAATCGGCCGTAGATTCTACGACGGATACGGCTTTAAAGCCATTCGCGAATACGTCCATGAGCCTTCGGGACARGTCACAATCCAAATGGYATTTAAATTTACCAAATAGTTTTCAAATTTACCAATAGTTCCCAAATTTAAATACCTTAATTACAACATTGGGCATCCCTTACGGGGTGCCCTTTTCGCTTCACCTCGGGTTAGTTGTCACAACTGTGCGGATATGTTAGTTTGTGCAAAACAAAAGGGATATAAAGGGGATATTATGTGCGACGAACAGACAGAAAGAGACAATGCGAATTTTGCCAAGGCGGGCGGCATGCTGAACCGCCGCGATTTYAGCCGCCTYGGCACCGCAGCRACATTCGCCGCTATGTTCCCCCTTAGTGCGTGCGGCAGTGAGAGCGTCACMGAGAAGAATGTGMAGGYCACTACACCGGACGGTGTGTCCGATTGTTATTTCGTAAGCCCGAGCAGCGGCAAGCACCCTGCCGTTTTAATGTGGCCGGATATCAAAGGCCTCAGACCGGCATTCAAAGCCATGGGCAAACGGCTGGCTACATCGGGGTATTCGGTCTTGGTGGTCAATCCGTTTTACAGAGATGCCACCGCGCCCRYYRMRSSKYYTRSSYMWRWKKYWWKYKATCCSGRSMCAAGAACACTTCTGATTGGCATGATGCGCAAATTGACCCAGAGCGCCAGTATATCTGATGCGAAGGCCTATATAAAATTCCTAGATGCACAGGCCAGTGTCGATACGGGCCGCAAGATGGGCACAGCAGGATACTGCATGGGCGGCCCGCTCATMATGCGCACAGCAGCCGCAGTCCCCGAGCGCGTCGGCGCAGCGGCATCCTTTCACGGCGGCGGATTGGTACACGACGGCGAAGACAGCCCGCACTTGTTGATACCCAGCTCACGCGCRCAAGTCCTRCACGCCATCGCCGCMAAYGAYGACGARAAGMRGCCAGAMGCCAAAACYATAYTRSSCGAAGCCTATAARGCMGCCAACACCCAAGCCGAAATMGAAGTCTACAAAGACACCCTACACGGCTGGTGCCCCCCRGATTCCACTGTGCACAACGAAGTACAAGCSGARAAAGCRTGGGCAAGRATGTTGGCRCTGTTYGAGCGGGCKTTGGTTTAGGGGTTTGGTTTACAAAACACTCCTCTCTCCGCTCATACCGACGAAAGTCGGTATCCATTGTGAGTATTGCGCCAAGCCGATAGGTGGACCCCGTTTTTCAACGGGGTGAGCGGGATTGGGAAAAGGCGGTTTAATCCGCATGGCTGCCGAAATGGTAATGTCGCTAATTCCCAATTATCAAAAGATATTTACTACGGGTAATTACACGCTCACACATCATATTCAAATGGTTCAGCTACACCATAAGAAGCTTATATTATGGCCAAGATTAGGCGGTTATATCCATTACTTACTTTTTTTAAGATATTCTAGCGCGATTATAACGAAACGTGCGTATGCGGCTGCTTGACCACCACCCATTTCTATCGCTACATCAATGGTTTCATAAATTTCATCGTCAATAGCACCAGCCTGTATCGCTTGATCAAGGTGCCATTCCATGCAGGGTTCACATTTTGTAATGATAGAAATTGATAGGGCCATCAATTCTTTTGTTTTTTTCTTTAATGCACCATCACTAAAGGCTTTTTCTTCTAACGCTAACAAGCTTTTGTATGTTTTAACATTCTTTAGGAACGTTGAATGCATTTTCTTTCGATCGTTGACGCTTTGTTCAATTTTATTAATGGTCAAATTTGACATTATCTTCTCCGTATAGGCCTAGTTGTGCTCCTTATTGATTATTATTTTCCAATTCTTCTAAGACATGAATAACATAACGGGCTGGATAGTCCGCAGTACTGCCACTTAAGGCTACTGCAACGACCGTTGCTTCAAGGATCTCTTTGCGATTTGAATTCAGATCAAGAAGTCTCGTCAGATGAAACTCAATGCAACCGTAACATTTATTACTAACGCTTATTCCTAAAGCAATCAGTTCTTTCTGCTTTTGAGAGAGTGCCCCCTCTTTTAATGCATCTTCCTCGGCATCGGATAGTTTCTTAAATGTTCCTATGCCACTAAGAAATAACTTACCTGAATATTTTTTTCTAAACTGCCTTATCTCATTAATGTTATTAAACATTCCAATCTCCAAATTATCAATTGTCACTTCAAGTTAGCCGTCATTGCGTACAAATAATAAGCGTGTAAAAATGTAAAAACCAACGATTTATTTCGATGACTTTCATCGGAAATTCCGAACACAAATAAAACAGAATATTTAAAATTGATCCGTTGAGAGAGTAGTCCCAAGCACCTCCCTTGAGATAGACATGAAACTAGTTAAAACTGGAGAAAGCCATTTATCTTTATGGTGAATCATTATGGTATCAAAGTGCAGTGCGGAAGCCTGCCAGGGCAATGCGACTAACCTACCTTGTTTAACATCGGCATGAACTGCAATTTTAGGGAGAATGCTGATACCAATACCAACGCAAACACTTTCCTTGAGAGATGCTATGCTGGTATATTCAAAAACAGGACCTAGCTTGACCTTAGATTGCTTAAGAGCCTGCTCGAAATCCCGTCGATAACTGCAGTCGGAACCTGATAACAGGATTGTTTCGTTATGTAGATCAGTACAATTTACAATATCGAGACGTGTTAAAGGATGCGCAGGATGAGCCACCAATATCATAGTTTCAGCACCTACTGTCTCAATATTCAGATCTGAGGAGTTAAATGAATTGTGCAAAAGAAAGGCAATATTGATGATACCTTTGCGCAAGTCCCGTTCCAAACCTTCATGTGCGCAATTAATAATATTTATGCGAATTTGAGGAAATTGATTGACGAAACGACTAAATATTTCGGGGAATCTATACACACCTAAACTTTCAGGCAAGCGAACGGTTAGTGATCCTTTAGAATCTTTTCCGCCAACGACCCCCGCTTTGGTTTCTTCGGTTAAACCCAAAAGTCTTTCCGCATACYGCAAGAGGCGTTCCCCCGCTTCAGTCAATATTATTCGCTGCCCCAAGCGTTCAAATAAGGGAACCTGAAATTCATCTTCAAGCGCTTGAATTTGAGCAGAAACGGTCGATTGGGCATAATTCAAGTGATCCGCCGCATGCGTAAAACTGGAGAACTTGGCGACTGCGATAAAGGTTCTTAATTGCCGTATTTCCATCTTTAAGTCCCACCGAATAAGTAAATAAATTTTGCCTATATTGGGTCTATTAAAGCAAAGTTTTTGATCTAATACTCTAATAAAGAATTATTTTCTCCAGATATTAATTGTGAAGGTCAATCATTATTATTCTTAGCGACAGTGAACCGATCAAATTCAGTGATTAAATATTTAAAACTAAATTTTCCTAGTTCAACTTTCAAAGCTGATATTATTTTTTCCCTGTTTTCATTATGCAATTCTTTGACTTTATCCTCCCAAGAATTTTTAATTTCCGTTGTGAGGCTTACTGCCCGCGTACCAAAATCGAAGTCTACACAGACACCCTACACGGCTGGTGCCCACCGGATTCCAAAGTCCATAATGAAGTCCAAGCCGAAAAAGCATGGGCAAGGATGTTGGCACTGTTTGAGCGGGCGTTGGTTTAGGAGACTAAGTACCTGCAGGTTTACTCCATTACAGACGTTAGAGAACCCCTGACACTGCTGCTTTAGGTAGGAGGGCTTTATCCCTCCTGCGAATAATCCTTGACATTCTCAATATATACAACTAATTGTACAATTAGTTGTATATATTGAGAAAGCCTATGACCCTAAACACCTACACAGACACACACCAACTGCGCGGCGCATTTGTGGGCAATATTTTACGCCGACTTGCCGACATGATTGCTGAACAGGGAGAGCAACTCCTGCTCGACGCGGGTATAGACTTTCCGTCGCGCTCCGTATCAACGGTTATGATGATCGGCGAAAAGGGCAAAGTATCTGCAGCGGATATCGCAACGGCGCTAGGTCAACCGCACCAACTCGTCACCCAGCGCATAGAATTATTGCTGGGCATGAAAATCATCAAACGGGTCAGCGACCCCAAAGACGGGCGCAGAAAAATCCTGGTACTGACGGCGAAAGGCACCGTGAAGTACAAACAATTGCAGACACGTCTCGCCGCAGCCGACCGTGCATTTGAAACCCTGTTCAAAGATATTGACTGCGACCTGATCTCTGCGGCGGAACGGGCAATGGACGCCCTCACCGGCAATACGATTTTACAGCGCGTGCAATCAGCCGAGCCTTAAAACAAACACACCAAATCATATTGCCAAATCATATTGAAAGAACATTATTATGCGTATCCACACTTCACTTATCACCGGTTTAATGGCTCTGGGTTTTATGACCGCTTGCCAAACGGCAAGCACGAGCGCTCCTCAACCCGCATCCGAAATATTCCCCCAAGCTTGGAACAGCGGTGTCAATACAGACGAACCGACACTTCAGGTTCAGCAAATTGATACAAATACACTGGCCATACGCCAGTCCCTCAGAACCAGCTTTGAGGCACCGTTCATGTATCTCATCTTCGGTGAAAAGAAGGCACTTTTAATTGATACGGGCGTTGCGGGTATTGACCTTCGCGCCGAAGTTGACACACAAATTGAAAATTGGCTCGTCAGAACAGGACGAGACAATATCTCGCTTGTGGTCATGCACAGCCACGGCTACGGCGATCATGTCGGCGGCGATTCCGGTTTTTCGGACCGCCAGGACACAGTCATAATTGGCCATAAGCGAGCTGATGTAGCGGCCTTTTTCGGCCTGGACGACTGGCCGACACAAACGGTAATTTTTGATCTTGGTAACCGCGAGGTCGAGTTACTCCCGACCCCCGGCCATCATGCCTCCCATGTCATGGTGTTCGATAAAGAGACAGGTATTCTGTTTAGCGGCGATACGATTTATCCGGGGCGACTTTATTTTCAGTGCGGTAAAACTCAAGAATTCACAACATCCATTGACCGTGTCGCAGCCTTTGCCAATACCCGAAATGTGAGCTGGGTTTTGGGCGCCCATATAGAGATGAAGGCACAGGCCGGAAAATCTTTCAACACCCAAGGCCTGWCCAGAACCGGTGAGCATTTGTTAGAACTGCCCGCATCAATCATCACAAAAATTCAAGGCGGATTACACGCAATGCAAGGCAAACCAAAAGTGAACCAGTTCGACGAATTCGCGCTCTTTCCCCACCCCGCCGACCCAACAGGCATGACCCCACCAAATTGGTGTGAGGGTGAATAAAGCAGCCTAAATGATAATATCTCAATTTCCCTGAGCGGACATAAAGCGATTTTTTTCGGGTTCATGGCTATGCCTGTGTCTAACATTACCGTTTCCTGTCCAAAACATTACCAAGCGCAGTCCAAAACATTACCAAGGTTTATAGCAAAACGGCAATAAAACGATAGATGTCGTAATAGTTTTATGTTATTGATAAACAATAAGATGAAAAACGAGTCAACTCCTCCCCCCCCCAAGACTTGGATTTCAAATTTTTGGCGGCGACGAAGGTCTGGCCTAGTCGCTTCGGTTTAAAAGCAGGTACCCGTAGACAAAATTTAACACGGAAAACGGAAACATGCAATATTTATTTAGGATAAGAAAATGACAAACGAAAATAAAATTACAAAGGCTAAAGATAATACTCATTCAAGTATTCCAGTTCGTCGCTTGCGTGCACGTCGTCGCGACCACATTTTATACAGCCGCTCGAGCGGCGTGAAATGTACAGTGATGGGTATTTAATCGTACAGCTTAGGGTTTGTCCGCTTTTGCCGTGTGAGTCCAAGCAGCCCAATATTGAACGCACAATATACTTATCCCAACCCCATCTTCGCCCATTTTTCTGTCACCGCGCGGACGACTTCTTCGTCCATTTCGATTACTTTACCCCATTCTCTTTTGGTCTCTGCGCCGATTTTGTTTGTGGCGTCTAGGCCTATTTTGGAGCCTAGGGACGGCTCGGTRCTGGCGAARTCTARGTAATCTATGGGGGTRTTTTCTATGATARTGGTATCGCGGGCCGGGTCCATGCGGGTCGAGACCGCCCACATCACGTCTTTCCAGTCGCGGGCATTAATGTCGTCGTCGACCACGATAATCCATTTGGTGTACATAAATTGGCGCAGGAATGACCACGCCCCCATCATCACGCGCTTGGCGTGACCGGGATAGGCTTTCTTCATGGAAATAACGGCGATACGGTAGGAACATCCCTCCGGCGGTAACCAAAAATCAACGATCTCGGGGAATTGTTGCTGTAAGAGCGGGATGAATATTTCGTTCAGCGCTTCGCCCAAAACGCTCGGCTCGTCCGGCGGCCGTCCGGTATAGGTGGACAGATAAATCGGGTCTTTGCGCATAGTAATCGCGGTCAGTTTAAACACAGGGAATTTCTCAACTGAGTTATAATAACCGGTGTGATCCCCGTAAGGCCCCTCGTCCGCATATTCGCCTAAGCTCACATGCCCCTCAAGCACGATCTCTGCATGGGCAGGGACTTTCAGGGGTACAGTTTTACAGTCCACCAATTCCAGTTTCTCGCCGCGCAAAAGCCCTGCGAATTGATACTCGGACAGGGTTTCCGGCACGGGCGTGACGGCCGCGAGAATAGTACCCGGGTCTGCGCCAATGACGACGGCTACGGGGAGCGGCTCAGGTTTTTTATCTTTCCAGCGTTGATGATGTTGCGCGCCGCCTCTGTGTTTAAGCCATCGCATAATGGCTTGGCGCGGGCCTTGTTTCTGCATCCGGTAAATGCCGAGATTATAATCATCCAGTGCCGTCTTACCCGGCCCTTTGGTGACGACGAGCGGCCATGTGATCAGCGGCGCAGGCTCACCCGGCCAACATGTTTGGATGGGCAATAAGTCAAGCGAAGCATCTTCGCCTTTCAGGACAACTTCCTGACACGGAGCCTTCTTAACCGTTTTCGGCTTCATAGTCATGGCGGTTTTTAAAATAGGCAGTTTATCCCACGCATCTTTCATWCCGCGCGGCGGCTCYGGCTGACGCAAGGCCGCCATYAACTCACCAACTTCGCGCAGTTCTGCGGATGTGGTACGTTCGACATCGCCCCCWYYTWSAKMMSSCATAGTCACACCCATRGCCACCCGCTTGACCTTGGAAAACAGATTRATCAGYACAGGCATAGATGATTTGCTGCCGTCTTCTTTGATGACATTTTCAAACAAAACCGCAGGCCCGGTCTCGACCAACCGCCGCCCGATCTCGGTCATCTCGAGCATAGTAGACACAGGCTCCGTGACCCGCACCAACTCTCCGTCGGCTTCTAATTTGGTAATGAATTCTCTTAGGGATTTATAGGCCATTATGTTTCCGTTGCCTTTAGTTTGTAGTCTTTAACGACATCAAGAACTGCATGCCCGATTTTTGAGCAAAAATCATCTACAGCATCATTTACAAGAGCTGAACTATAATCGGTTTGTGAAAACTCAATAAACCTGGATTGTTGCCCGTTATGTGAACGAATTTCACATTYAATTTTATAATTATGGCTACCGAATTCTACGAAAATAGTCGTGCGGATGTCTGCACTATATATATCAGATTTATACCGCTCAAGCGAATAACTAAATGGCCATTTGCTCCTTTCTAATATGCGAYTATTATTGATAAYTTTTTTAAACCTRTCAGACTTCGTAGGAGGATTATAAACTTCAAACATTCGTTCAAATTGAGCTATTCTAGYTTCTAGGATTTCCATAATTGGAATTGTATAACTGAGGTGTATTCGCTTTACATTCTCGTTCGTTTTGATTGTTGTGCCAAATGGTTGCGAGTTTTCTTTCACAAAATTACTAATCTCTTTATCCACATCATCCGCATCTTCAATATCCTCGCCATTGGCTGCAGCAATAGCTTTCTTCAGAGACCATTCCAGTTCGGATTTCATTATGAATTCTAGAGCGGTCATATTGCCTTCGTCTGCACTTTCCAGTGCTTGATAATATTCCCCCTTTTTTGCATCTTTTATAATAACGGGTTCCCAGCCTAGTTTTTTGCAAATGAAATTCATGACGAGTCGGCATGTGCGGCCATTGCCATCTCCGAATGGATGTATTTGAATAAACTCATGATGAAACCGAGCCAGAAAAACATGTAATGGCTCCTGTTGTTCTTTGAGATATTTGTTTATTGAACTGACGCAAGCCGCCATACGAACCGGTACTTCAATTGGCTCGGCAAATTTGTGTATTTCGCCCGAGCGTTGCAAAACGTGGTTTGGCTGCGTTTTATACTTTCCGGGGATGATTTTGACACGGGACTCATTACCATCATCTGTTCTGGTGATATGGTAAAATGGTTCTTTCAATGTGACTTGATTGAGTTGCTTTATATCTACTTCTGTTATTGGTGAACTATTGTCAGCCATTTCTAAAACAATGGAAATGGCAAGATCATGTGCCTTCATTTCTTTAACGTGCCGCCTTGGTTTTGTTGGGGGGAGCCCGCCAAGAATTAATTCCCTTGTTTCTTTATAAGTTAGCGTATTCCCCTCTATCCTATTGGAATTATAGTTCCAGTCGAGGCGGAACTTTTGCCAAAGGCGGTCTTCGTCCTTCTGCGCCATAGGCAGGAGCCTTTTATAAGTCGCATATAGTGCGTCTATATCTGTATCAAAGGACATTATRWTTCCAATTCGGCGGCGGTTTGGAGGAACTTATAGATGGTTTCCATTTCCGCGTCTGTAAAATTTTTGGAGAGCCTCTCGTCCAACGTACGCAAGCGTTCCATGACCTGCTCGCGCTTTGCTAGGCCAGCGGGTGTCAGATGCACAGTCTTGCCGCGCCCATCGCTYTGTARTTTTCGGCGCWYMACCARMCCGGWTTTYTCCATRCGGTCRACCARYCCTGTRACCGCCGCATTGCCAGCCCCKATGCCGCCTGCCAGCTCTGATAATTGACAACGATTATGATAACCCAAATACACAAGCGCCGTAGCTTGCGCCGGCTTTACSCCWRYRTCCGCAAGMACMRCCCCTGCCCTACGMGACAGCCGCCCATAAGCATGGTCRAAYACAGAAAATAAGCGGCGGTGRGTYGGGCGGGCAATAGCCATCTATATATCTCGCGGCAGTTCACTACGYTCACGCCTCCRAAGGGGCGCGAAAACRTTCGCGGCGCACGGTCGTGCGCTTCTCGCTGCRCTCGCATTCGTGCTTGCAGATATTTTGGTGCCGTACATATCCATCTCCTTAATCGGAGAAACTACACRTCTAAACTATTTTGTCACGGGGTGAATTAGCTTGTCACGTCTTATGACGGTTCAAAATCCAGAGCTACRCCGTTATTGCAATAACGCAGGCCCGTCGGGTCGGGGCCGTCTTTGAAAACGTGGCCTTGGTGGGCTCCGCAACGTTTACAGTGGTATTCGGTGCGCGGCACGAGCATTTTGAAATCGCGTTTGGTTTCTACATTGCCAGCAATAGGCTTCCARAARCTSGGCCAGCCYGTMCCGCTTTCAAATTTGGAAACGGATTCGAATAAGGGAAGACCACAAGCGGCACAGTTGAATGTACCAGCGCGCTTCTCGCCGTTATGTTCGCTTGACCATGGTCGCTCTGTGCCCTCTTTGCGCATGACATGAAATTCATCCGTAGTGAGCCTAGTTTTCCACTCGGATTTTTTGATGCTTTTCCAGTCGATGTTTGAGGCCATATCACTACTTTCATTGTTTCTCCGATTACGAGCATAGCTTACCCTCGTACCAAGTACACCCACGCCAACAACGGATGCGCTGGCCAATACAAAATTACGGCGATTAATCATTATTATCTCCATGTTTGATATGAACATTAGCAAAATTCAGTGGCAAGTCATTACACGGATTATAACATGTTCGCGAGACTTGGCAAACTGAGGCCAAGAATCAGCAGGAGTGCGGCCATGCGGTTGGATTTAAATATATTCAGGCACAACCCGCCGTTCCTAGGGTCAAATTTTACTATCTGCCAAATTAAGTGCGCACCAAATGGGATGATAAATAAAGCGGCATAAGGTACATCTCTGACTRCGAARAGACTGATAACRACAAAAAAYAAACTCGCCGTATACATSRCMGCTGTCCAAAATTTCGTTCTGTCACCAAACAAACGCGCCGTAGATTTAACCCCGATCATGGCGTCGTCTTCTACGTCTTGGCAGGCRTATATKGTGTCATAGCCAATCGTCCAAAAYACCAGWCCTGCGTASAGYAAAAACAGYGGCGGAGAGACATGTCCCGTCTTGGCCGTATAAGCTACCAACACCGCCCAATTAAATGTCAGACCAAGCCAAGCTTGCGGCCAGTATGTGATGCGTTTCATAAACGGGTATGCGGCGACCAACGCCACGGACGACACGGCTATAATCTGTGACAAACGCSGGAAAAATGCGAGTACCGCCAGCCCGACCAAACATTGTAGCGCCAGCCAAACCCATGCAGATTTCAGACTTATGGTTCCCGCCGCCAAAGGCCGCAGAGCCGTGCGCTCAACTTGCTTGTCCAAATCTCGGTCAACCATATCATTATAGGTACAGCCTGCACCCCGCATAGCCACCGCACCTATACCGATCAGCACTGCCCATTTWATGTCGGCGCGTGCGAATCCTTCGCTCAGYGCCGCRAATGCCAACCCGATCCAGCCTGGTAATGCCARCAACCAAAATCCGATAGGCCTGTCATAGCGCGATAACCGCAGATAGGGCCGCATACCCGCTGGCATATGCTCAACCCAACCGCTAGCCACACTATCTTTTATGATTTTATCTTGTTGCATTTTACTCATTAAGGGGGTGATTAGCACAAAAATTCCGACTATGAAGTGTTTATGAGAGACTTTTACAAACTACCGCGCCTATGTGTAATGGATCCGCTTTCTGGGGGGGATACTATCATCCTTRCGAAAGCCCAKAGCCATTATCTGGCGCGGGTTTTACGCCGCCAAATCGGTGACCAAGTGCGCCTGTTTAACTGGAGCGACGGCGAGTGGTTGGCCAATATTACACATTTATCAAAGCAAGAAATTACACTTATGGTCAGCGAACAAACCCGCCCTTATAGCCGCCCGCCGGATATTTGGCTGTTATTCGCCCCGATCAAACATAAGCGCAATGTGTTCATCGTCGAAAAAGCKACCGAACTCGGCGCAGAACTAATCCGTCCCGTGATGACCGCGCGCACCACGTCCAAAATCAACATGGACAAGATGAAAGCYCATATCATAGAAGCGGCCGAGCAAACCGAGCGKGTAGATTTACCGCAAATCCGTGACCCGYTKAAACTGGAACARATTTTAGAAGACTGGGACGAGAGCCGYACCTTGATATTTGCAGATGAAGCNANRGCNGGYGRMGAAASTGNCKGCKAMTGCTCTGGCCAAAATTAAAGCCCCCGCCGCTATTCTTATCGGCCCCGAAGGCGGCTTTACCGAGCAAGAGCGCGAGATTTTATGCGCGAAGCCCTATTGTGTCCCCATCAGCTTAGGCCCCAGAATTCTGCGCGCCGACACAGCCGTCGCCGCTACGTTGGCATTGTGGCAAGCGGTCAGCGGAGATTGGTAACGGCCCTTGAATATAGTTGCATAAGCAACTATATTGCTTTATACAGCCAATGACACATAAAGCAGACTACGAGGAAACCATGACTGAGAGCCAAACAACGACAACAACTAATGCGCCGACCCCTTTAGGTGTCCATCATGTTGCTTACCGCTGCAAAGATGCCAAGGAAACGGTCGAGTTTTACACCAATATGCTCGGCATGAATTTCAAACTGGCCATTGCCGAAGACGAAGTACCGT
>NVTC01000022.1 GCA_002732905.1 Robiginitomaculum sp. | reverse complement strand
CCTGCGGAATACGGTGAACTGGTGCGGCGTCTTACGGACGGCCTTGGTCTAAAAATGTTATTTGAGCCGGGACGGATGATTGTGGGCAATGCGGGTGTGCTCCTCGCAAAAACCATTTATGTAAAGAGGGGCGGCGCGAGGAATTTCCTCATCATTGACGCGGCTATGAACGACCTTATTCGTCCGGCGCTCTATGATGCYYACCACGATATCGARCCTGTTACTACGCCKRMKGCAGACGYMRAAATGGTCAGCTATGAYGTGGTTGGGCCAATATGCGAGAGCGGCGATACNTTTNACCCARCACCGACAACTYCCCGAAATGCARGCCGGWGATCTRCTTGTYTTRCAYTCCGCCGGAGCCTACGGCGCGGTACAAGCTAGCCARTATAATTCYCGCCCRCTYGTGCCGGAAGTWTTGGTYAGYGAYGATAAATTCGCAGTGATCAGAGAGCGCCCRAGTATGGAAGATATYCTYAARACRGAGAGCGTSCCAGATTGGGTTTAGSRCTATTTGGTGCCRAAYAATTTRTCGCCWGCATCGCCGAGGCCSGGAATGATATAACCGTTCTCGTTSAGGTGATCATCCACKGCGGCYACATAAATATCCACGTCCGGATGTTTTTCTTGMACGGCTTTGATGCCTTCGGGGGCGGCCACAAGGAACAGGCCCTTTATGCTGGTACAACCCGCTTCTTTGACCATGTCAACGGCGGCGTTAAACGAACCACCTGTGGCTAACATAGGATCGACGACCAGTGCCGTGCGCTGGTTGATATTGGGCGCCATTTTGGAGAAATAGGCGACGGGCTTTAGGGTTTCTTCGTCGCGGTATAGGCCGACAACGCTGATGCGGGCATTGGGCAAAAGCTGGATCACCCCGTCGAGCATGCCGATACCTGCGCGCAGGATCGGCACAATGGTAATTTTCTTACCCTTGATTTGCTGCACGCCGATTTCGCCGTCCCATGAATTTATGGTGCGGGTTTCCAGCGGGAAATCCTTGGTCGCTTCATAGGTCAGAAGCATGGAGATTTCCGCCGCTAGTTCGCGGAAGTTTTTGGTACTGATATCGTCTTCACGCAAAAGACCTAGTTTATGCTGGATAAGCGGATGTTCGGCGATATGGATCATGACGGCCCTTTTTTAACTTCCTCTAGCACATTGTTTTAGGAGGCGATAATTCTTTTTTCTTCCGCTCACCACAACATTCCGCTCATACCCGCGACGGCGGGTATCCAGTGGGATATTGTCTGACACACAGGGCACTATTGCTGTGTGCAAAATTTACCTAAAACCCCAACTGGATTCCCCTCTTCAGGGGAATGAGCGGGGTGGTTATTATTTTTTGTCCTGCTCCAACTCAAGYAAAACCTCACCGTCCGAAACCAGAGCATCAGCAGCTGGGWGCACAGCCGCCACAACCCCGTCGCGCGGTGCYTCCARCGACATTTCCATTTTCATAGCTTCCATAATGATCAGTTTATCACCAGCAGATACGCTGTCACCAACCGCAACATTCACAGCAATAATCTTACCTGGCATAGGCGCGGTGATGGCATTGCCGCCAGCAGTGGTATGCGTAGAATCGTTAGGATTATATCTTTCGACTTGTGCATAAGCCCCATTACGTAAAAAATAGATATAGTCTTCACGAATGAAAATTTCCCATTCACCATAATATGCCAATGCAGGTATTGGGTCATAGAGGGTGTCTATGGGAAGGTCACCGCCATGCAGTTTCAAGCCAGCTTTTAAATGAACTTTGAATGGAGAGTTGCCATCCACAGAGACGGATGCATAAGATTCATTGATTTTCAGAATTTCAACTTTCCTAGTTTGCCCATCTAATGCGAAGTATTGTATATTCTGCGGTGCTTGATTAAGCCTCCAACCTGTGTGCAGGAAAGAGAGTGAATGTTTATTATTAGAGTTTTTCTTTTTTAGGACTAACGCCGCGAGAGCAAAAAGTTCAGGCTTGGAGTGAATGTCAGTTCCGACAAGTTCAGGGCGTTCTGGAATGAAATTAGTTGAAATGTTGCCATCTCTAAAAGCCTGTTTGTCTACACAATTTACAAGAAAATGGCTGTTTGTGTTTAGCCCCACTACTTCAACATCACAAATGCCAAACCTTAGGTTTACATTTGCTCTATACCTTGTATCGCCATACCCAATTACTTTAGCAATCATTGGGTCGTAATAAATCGACACACTGTCATTAGCCTCAACACCAGTATCAATCCTGAAACCACCTTCTTCGTTTGACCAATTTTCAGTATCAATTGAAATTATTTTGCCAATACTAGGCAGAAAGTCGTTTGCAGGATCTTCCGCATAGAGCCGTGCCTCAATAGCATGCCCATGCATCTCAATATCTTTCTGCTTCGGCAGTTTCTCGCCTTGCGCGATGCGGATCTGTAGCTCGACCAGATCAAGTCCGGTGATCATTTCTGTGACTGGATGTTCTACTTGCAGGCGTGTGTTCATTTCCATGAACCAGAAACCGTCTGTACGCAGCTTGCCGGAGCCGTCGACGATGAATTCCACTGTGCCTGCACCGACATAATTTACGGCCCCAGCAGCTTCGATGGCGGCTTTGGTCATGGCGGCGCGCACGTCCTCGGTCATGCCGGGGGCAGGGGCTTCTTCTATGACTTTTTGGTGGCGGCGCTGGAGCGAGCAATCGCGCTCATACATGTGCACGACATTGCCGTGGGTGTCGCCGAACACTTGCACTTCGATATGGCGCGGCGACAGGATATATTTTTCGATCAACACACGGTCATCCCCGAACGCAGATTTAGCTTCGCGCATACAGCTAGCCAGCGCATCGTCGAAATCAGCTGCCTGCTCCACTTTGCGCATACCCTTACCGCCGCCGCCTGCAATAGCTTTAATCAACACCGGATAGCCAATCATGCCCGCTTTGGCCTTGAGCAGTTTAGGGCTCTGGTCTTTGCCGTGATAGCCGGGGGTTACGGGTACACCGGCCTTTTCCATGAGCTTCTTGGCCGTGTCCTTCAGCCCCATAGCTTCCATACTCTCGGGCGAGGGACCAATAAAGGTGATGCCTTCTTGTTTGAGCCTTCGGGCAAATTCTGGGTTTTCGGACAGAAACCCGTAACCCGGATGCACGGCGTCTGCACCGCTAGATTTACAAGCAGCAATGATTTTATCAATGACAAGATAGCTCTCGGCGGCAGGGCTCGCGCCAATATGCACGGCTTCGTCCGCCGTACGCACATGCAACGCCTTCGCATCTGCATCCGAATACACGGCCACAGAGCCAATGCCCATCTTGCGGCATGTCTTCATCACCCGACAAGCAATCTCGCCGCGATTGGCAATCAGAATTTTTTTAATTTTCATCACGTGTCCTTAATTTGTGTTTGTGTACGGCGATAATGACTGGATTTATGCAAGAAGGGCTGTTCAACAAAATGCCAAAGTACAAAGCTGAGGCTTATCACTAATGTGATGGACAGGCCAATGCCCAGAGCCGGGCTTGCGGCAAAAACACCCAAAGCGATCAGCGTCTGGATAATGGGAAAATGAATAATATAAAGCCCGTAGCTGACATCGCCGTATCGGGCCGCATTGAGTGCGGGGCCCGGCACAAAGGCAATGTAGCTAATTAAACTGGCAAGTCCTAGAGCCCGTAAGCTTTCAAGTGCTGGAATGAAAATAGAAACCAAAGTCAGTSCTAAACCCGCGAGCAATGCCCARAGCGGAGCAGTTTTGGCCTGTGCCCATAATAACCACATGCCCATGCCCGCTGCAAAGAAACTCATTTGTCCCGGTAGTTGGCGGGCCATGCGCGGATCAACACTGTCAAAATATATTCGCCAAATTTCTGCGGCTATATAGATGAGAATGAGGAGTAGAAACTTACCYTGTCCCGCTTTTTTAAGCATCCACAACAGCACAGGTAGCGCTATATAAAACATAACTTCAATTTTTAAAGTCCACAGCGCGCCATTAACTGCCGTGAATTCATTCCCCTTAAATAAGCCTGGTAAGTCCGGCATGAGAAAGTTTAGGAATATTAAATTTGCTGCAATATATTGCAAAGCGGCGCTCACTTGTCCGCTCACGGCTAAGGCAAAGAGCGCAGGTATTAGGATAATAATAAAATACGCCGGATACAAACGGCGGCCACGCTTTTCTCCGTAATGGAGCAATGATGATGAACGCTCCAACGAGCCTAATACAAGTGCACCGGAAATAATAAAAAATCCTTGAATGGATAACTCGGCAATCCTGCCAAGCCCACGTTCCCACGGCCCGCCCACATCCAGAGCAGCTAGGGCAACAATATGGAATAAGCAGACCATGAACGCGAATAATAAGCGCAAAAAATCAAATCGATTGCTAGCCATCATCACATCCTAAATATACCGAACTCGGTGTCGCCCACGGGGGCGTTGGCGGCCATGGCTAGGCCGAGGCCAAGCACGCGGCGTGTATCCGTCGGTGCTATAATGCCGTCGTCCCAGAGCCGTGCGCTGGCGTAATAGGGATGGCCTTCGCGCTCGTATTTTTCRAGCAGAGGTTTGCGGAAAGCTTKYTCYTCTKYSKCGCTCCATGTTTCGCCGCGCCGTTCTTTRCCGTCTCTGGTRACSGTGGCCAGAACGCTGGCCGCTTGCTCGCCGCCCATGACCGAAATCCKTGCRTTRGGCCACATGAACATYAGGCGCGGCCCATAAGCCCGACCGCACATGCCGTAATTACCCGCCCCGTAAGAGCCGCCGATAACGATGGTGAATTTTGGCACTTGGGCGCAGGCCACTGCCGTAACCAGTTTAGCCCCGTCTTTGGCAATGCCGCCCGCTTCGTATTTAGACCCGACCATAAATCCGGTGATGTTTTGCAAGAACACCAATGGGATTTTACGCTTGGCACAAAGCYGTACGAAGTGTGCGCCTTTTAAAGCTGAYTCAGAAAACAGCACRCCGTTATTGGCAAYGATGCCGACYTTRTAGCCGTGGATTTTTGCAAAACCACACACGAGTGTGTCGCCGTATAGTTTTTTAAACTCGTCAAATTTAGACCCGTCAACAATCCGCGCTATTACTTCGCGTACATCAAACGGCTTGCGGGTATCTGCGGGGATAATCCCGAGCAGTTCGTCTTCGTCGTAAGCGGGGGCTTCTTCGGAACCTGTTGGCTCGTATGATGTCTCAAAGTCGCCGAGCGCAGCCACTGAATTGCGAGCTATTGCCAGTGCATGTTCATCACTACTGGCCAGATGATCGACCACGCCGGATGTTTTGGCATGGAGCATGCCGCCGCCTAAATCTTCGGCGCTGACCACTTCGCCTGTAGCTGCTTTGACCAAGGGCGGGCCTGCGAGAAATATAGTGCCTTGATCCGCTACGATAATGCTCTCGTCCGCCATGGCCGGTACATAGGCGCCGCCCGCCGTGCATGAACCCATGACGACGGCGATTTGCGCAATGCCTTTGGCGGAAAGATTGGCTTGATTAAAGAAAATGCGGCCGAAATGTTCTTTGTCCGGAAATACTTCGTCTTGGCGCGGCAAATTAGCACCGCCGCTGTCCACCAAATAAATACACGGCAAGCGGTTTTCTTTGGCAATTTCTTGGGCGCGCAAATGTTTTTTGACGGACAGGGGGTAGTAAGACCCGCCTTTAACCGTCGCATCATTGCAAACAATCATGCATTCACGGCCCGACACCCGACCAATGCCCGCTATTAATCCGGCGGCTGGTACATGGTCGTCGTAAACTTCATAAGCCGCGAACTGCCCGATTTCTAGGAACGGTGTGCCGGGGTCAAGCAGGCGCTCTACGCGTTCGCGCGGTAACAGTTTGCCGCGTGCCAAATGTCGTTCGCGGGAACGTTCAGGGCCGCCGAGGGCAATCTCGCCGACTTTGGCGCGCAGATCTTCAACAAGYGCSCGCATAGCGCCCGCATTGTCCCGAAATTCAGGCGCATCAGGATTAATCTTAGTCGCTAATTTAGGCATAGTTATTCTTTCCGCTTGGCTGTRCCAACCGTCCGTTCACGAGCTGGCAGTTTTGTACTTCGCTGCGCGAAGGTATCAAAACTTTGCTCTGGCACGGAGCGATGACTCAGCTATATCTCAATTTAGACTGCATATACATAAATTCGACCCAAAAGTCAAATAAATTATATAGAAGGTGGCATGATGAAAATGATTGATTGAGTTGTGCAAATTGCAGGTGTTCCCCGAAGCCAAAGATATGGACGATTTTGACGGGTAGTAAAACTCTTTCCCCTCCTTCCGCTCATACCGACGTAGGTCGGTATCCATTGTAAGTATCGCACCAAACTAAAAGGTGGACCCCGTCCTGCGACGGGGTGAGCGGGTGTAAGGGATGGAAAAAGCTATTACCTCCCTATTTATCCTTTTGCAAAAAATCTTATCCACGGTTCTCAAACCTATGTTATAGTGGTTAAGTTCTCTTCTTTGGGACAGGCAAGTGCACGTTGACTAGCTGGAGGAGAGACGGTGTCTGTCGGTGTAGATATTTWGGTAACACAAAGTGGTCGGCCGTCTCCGGGTGAGGTCCTTGTATCCCCGACTGATCTACGGGCCCCCWATGTACAAAAGGCGCTGCCGTGTGGCCTCTTATGAGGTTTATCTGGCCCATCACGAAATCAAACTAAGCGCTCTACTCTGGTATTCCAGTGTTGGGCAAGACCACACGGACGTCCCATTTATTTAAGGGCATGACCGGAACTAGAAAGCATAACGTCATCCTTTTGGGATAGCGGTAGCATTACCCTGCATCATTATATCTTTTTGACCATTGAACTTTTGTCCCGCCTGCGCCACATAGAAATCATGACATATACAGTAGCATTTCAGATGGACCCYATGGAGGGTGTGAACATTGATACCGACTCCAGCTTTGCGTTGGCTATGGAGGCACAAGCGCGGGGCGCGACCTTGTACGCGTATGCTGCCGACCAGCTGAGTTATAATGTTGGACGGGTTGAAGCGCGCGCGCGGTCTATGACCTTGCGTACGGAACACGGCAAYCATGTRACATTTGGCGATGAAAYCATYCTTGATYTGGCSRYMGATGTYGACGTTGTCTGGATGCGGCAAGAYCCGCCGTTCGATATGTCCTATATTACGGCGGCACATATTTTAGAAATGCTGGAGGGAAAAACTCTGGTCTGCAATGATCCGAAATGGGTGCGGTCGTGCCCCGAAAAAATTATTCCGCTGGAGTTTCCGGATTTGATACCAGACACGCTGATTAGCCGTGATAAAATATCTATCGATGCATTTCGCGCCAAACACAAAGATATTATCCTGAAGCCCTTGTACGGCAATGGTGGTGCGGGCGTRTTTTTGGTGMGAGMCGGCGATAGTAATTACACCGCACTGCTCGAGATGTTTTTCGAGSGCTCTCGCGARCCMATTATYGCRCAGGCATTYCTGAAGGATGTYGCTAAGGGCGATAAGCGTATTATCTTGATCGACGGCGAAATCGCAGGCGGGTTTAACCGCAARCCSGCYGAAGGTGAAACCCGTTCTAATYTRCATGTCGGCGGTACCGCAGAAGCAATTACTCTGAGCGAAACGGATAAAAAAATCTGTGCKGCTATTGGRCCTATGCTCAARGAGCGCGGTCAGATATTTGTTGGGATYGATGTCATCGGCGATAAAATGACCGAGATAAATTTAACATCACCCACGGGTGTTAACGAATTAAAGAATTTCACAGGCATAGACGCCGTTGCTATGGCTTGGGATGCWATYGAGCGRCGYTTGGCAAACGGCGGGTAAAGGCGTAATCTCTCCTTAGCATTTTTGTGCTAAGAAAGATGAATGAGGCGGTTTTCAAATTWTTGTATTGGTGTGGTTGGCTTGCTGATATTGGTGGGGTGTTCAACATCCCTGCCAGAACCAAAACCTGCGCCGAATCCGAGCGCTAAACCCGGATTGCAATTGCCGGATAAAGTACACTTTCTGCAAACAGATAAACGTTGGGCGCGYCAAARATTAGGSGGRTCAAACGAGAGTTTAGAAAGCGAYGGYTGTCTGGTTACGGCGGCGGCTATGGCGTTGGTYAATCTTGGCTTTCAAACKGAYCCTGGAAATTTGAACCGYAGCCTCAAAGATTACGGCGGKTTTAACAGCCAAGGTTGGTTGGTCTGGAGYGGTCTRGAAAGGGCTACGGGCGGCAAAGCTAAAACCGTATTCTACGACCGCAAAGATGCCCAAGGTCATACAAGTGCCGTAAGGGCATGTTTGGCTGCGGGTTATTACCCGCTCGTGAAGTTTGATTTGCCATCAAAACAAACCCATTGGGTTATGGTGGTTAAAGACACTAAACAAGGTTTCTATATCCGTGATCCCATGGTCAATTCACGCCGGCCGATACCGCTATCAGTGCGCACAAAAACCATAGATGCGGTTAGATGTATTGGGGTTAAGACGTAAGCGGGCACAATTTTTATTGCTGAGGATTTAATCTGGTTGTAATATCAATGAGTTGATTGAWATYRYGYKRMRSRMYGCGCMMKMSACRSGCKWRKYTKWMWKSMWRSMWYARMKMGRMYKYSSKTRWRMWSMKMTMTKYWYGMMWAGWWWTAYWRCYKRRRMWGTGCTTATCTGAAATTTGAAAAATTCCTGTTTTTTGCTCCACGCTATAAGCCCGATCAAGTCTCGAAAAACAGTACCATTGATAATCAGGATTTCTGTCTAAAATAACCCCGTCAGAACCGCACCAATCAGGCTTGTCACTTTGCACATCATTTTCTTGCCCGCGCCGTGGCCATTCCGCGAGTAAATTGGCGCGCAATCCAATCAAGCCTACATCGGTTCCTTTGTACCGGAGATACACCATTGCCCGACCCATATCGTCATAACCGGTCACTTTGTGGATTTTCAGATGTTCCGGCTCCATCTTTTCAAACGATTTTTTTAGGCCAAGGCCTTTTTTGTTCTCTTTAACGCATTTTGGACCGCCAACAGAATCTACTCTGCCAATTTTAGGGGCAACTAATTTTGCTAAAATAAACGAATGACGCCCATTAATAATGCCGCTGTCACCATCATTCCATTTGATATTAGTGATTTTTATTTTGGTCGAAAGTTTAGACTTTACAGCCGTATCGACTTTGGTTGTTTCAGTGTCTTCAAACTCGGCTTCCTTATTTCCGTTATCCTCAACCCTTGGCGTTATTAAAGACATGATGTTCGGACCATGTGGTCTAAATCGAATTACACATGTGTATTTTTCCTCAAGCGTCAACTTGTCATACGGTTGGCATCGCTCATCGTATATGGGTATATACGCTAGACAGTGTTTGTCCTGGATAATGAAGTTCCCTTTCTTTCGTTGGGTTCTGTAAGCGCCGCTTAACCTGAAATAACAATATTGTTGATAGACAGGGTTGCGCCCATCAACAATTTCGTCGGCATCACACCAGTTCGGCCGTGCAAAAGATCTTGTATTGTTTTGATCATACTGCGGCCATTCCGCCAGTGAATTGCTCCGCAGACCGATCAATCCAACATCCGTGCCCTTGTATCTAAGAAACAGCCTCGCCCTGCCTCTTTTATCATAACCTATGAGTTTGTGTATTTTCAGATGTTTTGGTTCCATTTTCTCAAATGAGTGCCTAAGGTCAATTCCCTTTTGCCGCTCTTTTCCACACACTGGCCCGTTGGCACTACCAACATCACCAATTTTAGGGGCAATCAAACCCTCCAGCATGAAAGGGTATTTGCCATTAATTAGGCCACTATCACCATCATACCATTCGATATTTGTGATTTTTATATTGGCCGATAGCCCAGAATTAATAGCTTTAACTTTTGTAGGTTCGTGTAATATTTCATCTGATTTGATATACCGCTCTTTGCGAATCTTCAAATGAAGCAGATTGTGGGGATCAAACCAGTATCCACATTCGATAAATTCCTTGCCCTGCAATTTTTCTTTAGGGGTACAAATTTCTTGATATAATCCTTCGTATGCAAGACAATAATTATCATCAATCTTGAAATATCCATGCCTTTTTTTGTACTTATGGGCATTGGTCAAGTTAAAAAAACAATACCATTGGTCGTTAGGGTTTTTATTCTTCACAAAATCATCAGAACCGCAGAAATCATATTTTTTTTGGATTAGCGAATCATCCTGAATGCGCTTAGGCCATTCGTTAAGTAGATTCTTCCGCATACCAGTAACACCAACATCTACATCTTTATTTCTTAAATATATCTTGGCACGCCCATAGTCGTCATAGCCGGAAACTTTGTATATTTTTAGGTCTTCGGGGTTCATTGCGTCGAACAGTGCAATGAGTGTTCTTGCTTTATCATTTTCTTTTGTACAGCTTGCCCCATTAATGGTTCCGGGTTTTTTGAGCCTTGGCGCAATAAAACCATCTAGAGAAAAGGGATATTTTGCATTAATTAACCCACCATTCTCATCTATCCATCTAATTTGTTCGATACTCACATCGGTAGAAAGCTTCGTGTGGTTTAATTTATTATGAATGGGTTTATTTTTTACCTCACACCCTGTACCCAGCATTACCAAAACTATGTAAAAAATAAAATATATAAAAAACTTAAATAAAGTCATCCAAAATCCAAACCGCAATTATCAAGGGCGTAAAGAGCAGCATCCATGAAAGGGTCATTTGCCATGTCCACAGCGTCTTGAATTGCAAAAGATAGAAAGCCAGAAAGCGTGTCTAGTGCATTGTGTTCAATATTTTGGTAATAATCCACAATATGATATCCTGCGACATCATCTACATCCCATGGCCCAACGTTTCCGTTTAAGTTAAAAAAGTGCATAAACTCATGGATCAAGAGACCAAATGTTGAAGTCGCACCAATATCCCCATTTAAATTGCTCATATTTACGAAGAGTGCCCGATCATTTGGGTCTACAGTCGTAGGGTCGAAGTCAGCCCTGAAGGTGTCATCTGTATGTGCGTACACATTGATTATATTGCCTGCACCAGACAGTATATCATCAAGACTGGTTGATGATATAGGAATATCTCCCAATTCTAAACCCAAAGCAAAGACACCACCTCCAGTGCTTAGTAAGGAGTTGGACACTGATAAATCTCCGTAGTTGACTAATGCGTAGGCCAGCATTGCCAATCCAGCCTCCAACTCTGTATTGTCGGCTAACTCAGGTGATAAATTAAATTCAACCCCGTAGTCGTTCTTTAATGTATCAATCGCCGCTTGTGCTGAATTACAAAAACCTTCGAACATGGCCGTGAGTTCAGCCGCCAAATCAGTGAAATCTAAAGGATCAAGGGTTATGTAAATATTGGGGTCAAACTCGTAGTCGATACCATCAAATGGCCTAATTATTGTACCATCAGAAAAAATTTCATCTGTTTCACCATCTCCATCTGCATCACTAGCTGTGGGCGTATAATAGCCGTTTACACCTGTTAAATTTAGTATACTCCCTGAACTACCAAATGCGGATAAAGCTGACCCTAAGGATGTCAAATAAGCGCCATTTGAAATTATCATGCCATCAACATAAACAATATCACTTACGCCCCCACTAAAAAGATTGCCGCTAGTAGACATTCACTTCTCCCTAAATCCATTAAGTTGGAAGTGCATTGTACAATATTCACGCTTAAAGTGCAAGATGTTTCATTACATTTAGAGCTTCCCGTTTGGCAATCATTGCTATTATTGTAGTTCTGAGGCCAAACATCACTTGGAGAGTTGCATTATATTAGCAATAACTGTTGGCAAATTCAATAGGTGTTGAGTGGTCTTCGGCCTGCTCGTGTCGAGATATGCTATGTGTGATTAGTGCATTAATAATGCTCTCATTGAATACACCGTGTCGTAATAAAAAAGCTCTATCTTCATGTAGCGCGCTTGACGCTTCATATAAGTCTCGTGCCATACCCTTGGGGTGTCTAAATGGGGGTCTATTAGCGTTCAATATTGGTGTGCCCGTGGTAGGTTTTCCAAGATGGCGCTTTTTTGAAATCCCGTCCAAGCCAGCCATTAATACTGCAGAGAATGCTAAATATGGATTACAAGAATTATCTGGAAATCTAAGCTCAATACGTACATTTTCAGGTGACGTCGCCATTGGAACTCTGATTCCTGTTAATCTGCTTTCATATGAATAACTAGCTTGTCCACGTCGGTAAAAAGCTTGTGATAAACGCTTGTAGCTGTTTGGATTAGGATTGCAGATACAGTTTAAGGTTTTGATGTGCTTGAGGATACCCCCAATAAAAAATTGCGCCAATTCTGAAATTTTACTGCTATCGGAAGCGGCAAATAAATTATGCTCTTCATTCCATAGGGAAATATTGATGTGAAACCCGTTTCCGCCTTGGCCATTTAAGGGTTGGGGCATGAAGCTAACTACTTTATCAGAACTTTCAGCAGTATTTTGAATAATTGACTTAGTTAATTGAGTCTTATCGGCCATTGATAAAAGACATGCAGGTTTCAATTTTATCTCGGATTGGCCAATGGCGGCTTCATGATGGTGCCCAAGGGGATGAAGCCCCGCGTCTTCCATCCTACCCAGAATTTTTTCTCTGATTTGATATAAACGATCGTAGGATTGACCATAGTAGCTATGGGAAATAGATAGACTATGATTGCTTTTAACTTCTTTAATATCAAAATGAGAACGGTTTGTCGAAATTTCAAAATTAACATCATCAAATATAGAAAATTCAATTTCAGGTCCGACCAAACATTTTGAAGCTATGCCACTGCTGCGTAAGGCAGCCAAAGCTTGCACAGCAATGTTTCGTGGATCATTCTGCAATGGCTGTTGTGAGCTTGGGTCATGTGCGGAGCCGAACAAGACTAATGATCTTTGGGTGCCTTCATACGTATTAAGCATGGTAAAAGCATTGTTCAAATTAGGCACAATAATCAAATCACTGTTTGTGGGATGTTTCCAGCCTGCAATCGCGCCTGAAATTGGTATGCCGTGTATTAAATCATGCTCCCCCAACGCAGAAGCGCAAATTGAAGTTTGGAGACATTGGCCGTAAAGTGCCGTAAACCTTATATCCACAACCTTAATCTCTTCAAAATTTATCCTTTGCAGTAATTTATTAGCCTGGTGTTGTCTTGTTTTTAATGATGATTGTATAGCCATTGTTTCCTCACTTGAGGTTGTGGTTATCATATTCAGTTGTTTACTGCGATGGGCGTTAAGGCGTAAGCGGCAGCACATTTGTCCGTTTGACCTGACCAAAAGCAAAACTGCTTTCTAAACTGAGAACGCCGGGGATTGTGGTCAGGCGGTCACGGACCAAATGTTCATAGGATTTTAGATCGCTACTGACCACMCGAAGGAGGTAGTCGCGATTACCCGTCATTAAATAGCATTCAACTACGGCGTCAATGTTTTCGATAGCATCTTCAAAGGCGCGAATTGTATCTGCGGACGGTTTCTCGAGCCGAATATTGACGAACACATTGATGGGAAGCCCGAATTTTTCTTGATCCACCAAAGCCGTATATCCGGCGAGTATACCGTCTTGCTCCAGCCTTCTGACCCGCCGCAAACACGGGGACGCTGACAAGCCAACGCGCACGGCTAAATCTTGGTTGGTCAGGCGGGCATCTTGCTGTAATGCGCGGATAATCTTGCGGTCTATTGCGTCCATGGTCATATATCTTTCTAATTCTACCAATAGTGTATGATAATTAGCTATAAACGCAAGCACATAGCGTTGAGTTTAGCGTATATCCTTCATATACTGTAAAGGAGAGCAAGATGTCAGCGTCAAACAAGAACAAGAACCACGATACTTCCAATATGGGATTTGCCACCCGCGCCATCCACGCCGGCGCTACGCCCGATCAATATGGAGCCTTGGTGCCGCCCGTCTATATGACATCGACCTTTGCATTCGACACGGTAGAGCAGGGTGCCGCTATGTTTGAAGGCGAGTTGGCCGGGCATTTTTATTCGCGGGTTTCCAATCCGACAGTGGATATTTTGGAAAGACGCTTTGCGGATCTTGAGGGTGCAGAAGCGGCACTCGGGTTTGCGTCTGGCATGGGCGGCATAACTTCGACATTATGGACACTGCTTTCGAGCGGCGACGAAATCATTGCTGACGAGACATTGTACGGATGCACGTTCGCATTCATGGAGCACGGCCTAACCCGGTTTGGAATCAAGATAAAATATATAGATTTGCAAAATGTAGAGGCCTTTGAAGCTGCTATTGGTCCAGCAACAAAATTGGTATATTTTGAAACGCCCGCCAATCCAAATATGCGTTTGGTGGACATAGAGGCGATTTGCAAAATTGCTAGAAACAATGACCTAATCTCTATTGTTGATAACACTTATTCCACCCCGTATTTAACCCGCCCCATAGAAATGGGCGCGGATCTGGTTGTCCACTCAGCCACTAAATATCTTGGTGGTCACGGGGACTTGATTGCTGGCCTTGTAGCGGGGTCTACGGCGTTGATGTCGCGTATCCGTGTTGAAGGTTTGAAAGACATGACGGGTGCGGTGATGTCRCCGCTGACGGCACACCAAATCATGCGCGGCATGAAGACGTTGGAGCTACGGATGGACAGACATTGTGCAACCGCTATGACGGTAGCATTGACCCTTGAAGCACACCCTGCCGTTGCGCAGGTGTTTTACCCGGGCCTTGAAACATCGCCAGACCATGATCTAGCCAAACGCCAGATGTCTGACTTTGGCGGCATGATAGCTTTTGAACTCAAGGGCGGAATCGAAGCAGGGCGGACAATGATGAATGCATTATCATTAATTAAACGGGCCGTGAGCCTCGGCGACCCAGATAGCTTAATCCAGCATCCTGCCTCTATGACACACGCGACTTATACGCCAGAAGAACGAGCGCAACACGGTATAACCGATGGGCTCATTCGGATGTCGGTTGGTCTAGAGACGCCCGACGATATTTTGGATGATTTATTGGTTGGCCTAGAGACAATTTCGCAAACGCATAAGCACGCGGCATAGCGCGCAAAACTTTCGGGGATTAAAACTCGACGCCAGCCTCTATGAATAAAGCCGTTGCATCTTCTTTAYGTTTGGCRCGACCGCTYGGYGTTATRATCGGTACGTCSCGTYTGATATATTGYACRCCTGTACCCAGYYGRATTTYACCCAKRTCGTAACTKACGGCAAARACACCYTGATCCGAMGTGATGTGSGCTATGTCGTCGTCAGCATGACCATAAGAAGCRGTGAAGCCCAATTTGGACGGCTTCCAGGTTAGGCCTGCGTCGTAGGCGATATAATCRCCTTGSCCTGCAAAACCATTATTGGATTTCAAGAAAGACGTGCCAAAGRTGAAGTCTTGGTATTTAAGCTCTAGCCCCAAGCCGTAGCTGTCAAGACTATCAAATGCRGCTAGACCGCTGTCTTCACTGCCGTGMGCGTAAGTGCCGGTCAGTTCAGCCGATAGACCGTTTGCGAATTTGCGGTCAAGAGCTAGACCGACTTCAAATATGTTTTTAATTTCAGGTGCGAAGGGTTCTACGGCTCCGGTCAAATTGCTTTTGACGCAGTAATCAACCCCGCAAGCTCTGGCGTTGGGTGCGTAGGATAACCCGATTTGTATGCCGACACCAACCGTATCGCCGAGCAGGCGCGGGCTGGTGTAAGCTATTTTTTCTGCAAACCCCGATGCGTCGTTAAGGGTCTTAACGCTGTCCAGTCCGGTGTAGTCCAAAGATGAATTGGAGGCGTTAACCGCGACAAGTGATGGCGCGCCAATCGAAAATAGATATGCCGAACCATCGTCGCGCCCAACAACCAAATCACCATAAGCGGAGCGCAGGAACAGATAGGCGCCTTCTAGCGCTAGTTCCGATTCGCGGCGGCTATCGGGGCCGCCCGTATAAAATTGCGCAGTATGACCTTTGACCGGGCGGGTATTGGCTCCGACCAACACCGATGTGCAATCGGCAATACCGGCTGGGCAATCCCCAACTAAACCGCCAAACCCGCGTCTATAGCGGTCTCGTTGGGCCCGCACCCGCAAGCCGGCGCCGTATTCAAGTCCGCCTTCAGTAATTGCACTCACTTCACCCCGGACATCTAGGTCGACAATACTCTCTGCTGTGACGTCTGCACCGCTGCGGTCTACGGCAGCAACACCAACCTTGGCTTGACCTGACACTGTGGTTTGTAAATTTCCAAACCCGAGGCGCTGCATCCATGATGGTTTAGCGCTRCCGCGTAGGGACGGGTTTTGCGTGTATGTTGAATTTGGATTAGGTGCCGGTTGTCCATAAGCAGGTTGCTGGGGCGGTGCATAGTTAGAGGCGTATTGTATGTTTTTCTGCTTGGCGTACCGCGGTGTGCCTTCATAAGCGGGTTGATAATTTGCCTTGTCTTGCCGTGATAAGCTTTGCTGATAGGTTTTATTGGCCCATGCGGGCACTTGTACAGATGTGTTTACAGGTGCGCTAGTTACAGGTGCGCTAGCTACAGGCGCGTAAGTTTGCGAACTACTCATTTGCGGCCTTTGCACATTCGAAGACTGCCATGTTGGTTTTTTGCCGGGATAATAATTGCCATCCACAAAGCCCTCTTGCGGCGCAGGTTGGTATGTCGGTGCAGGTTTTGTGGGTGGCGGCTGATACTGAGAAGCCTGATACTGTGGTGCTTGATACTGTGGCGCTTGGTATTGCGGTGCTTGGTATTGGGACGTTTGGTTGGTGGGTTGTAGCCACTTTATAGGGGGTTGATTTTGTGCTGGTTGCGCTGTGGTCTGGGTTTCCCAAGCTTTGGGTTTTTTAGTGGCAAATGGAGATTTGGACGTAGGTCCAGCGACCGCAACAATAGATATCGCCGCTAGCACCGCGCCTGTACTCAATAGTCCTAAAACCTTAGCCGAAGCCATAATCACACCTTAACAAAATATAAACACCTAAGGTATCGGAATTTATACTTAACAAGTGGTTAACACTGGCTCGGTAGCCAGCGGAATATTTTGGCAATTTTTTATCTGTTCGGGAATGCCGATCCTTGTTTTTGTACTATTAGCACATACATGTTCACATAAGGCTTGAAGCGTAGCACCCTCTCGCATACGTTTAGCTAAATAAATGAGAACGGTGCTTTTATGATTAAAATCCAAAATAGCTATACTTATGATGACCTCATTATTTCGGGTGAGGAGAGCTTGTTTGGGGATGGTAATGCGCAATTGCCTTTACCGCCTATGTTGATGTTTGACCGCATTACCCATATCGCAGATACGGGTGGTGAATTTGACAAAGGTTTAGTCACGGCTGAGCTAGATGTGAACCCTGATCTCTGGTTTTTTGACTGTCATTTCAGAAACGATCCTGTGATGCCTGGTTGTCTAGGTCTTGATGCTATGTGGCAGTTGGTTGGATTTTTCCTCGGTTGGGGTGGATCGCCCGGTAAAGGTCGTGCGCTGGGTGTTGGCAAGGTTCGGTTTACAGGACAGGTGACACCGGATGTAAAATTGGTGAAATACACGGTTAACCTCAAGCGTGTGATCAGGCGCCGTTTGGTACTTGGTATCGCAGACGCGACAATGGAAGCAGACGGCGAAGTTATATACAAAGCCGAAGATTTACGGGTCGGTACATTTGTACCACAAACAGGAGAAAACTAATGCGTAGAGTTGTTGTTACAGGCATGGGGATTGTTTCGTGTATTGGCGATAATGTAGACGAGGTTGCAGCTAGTCTGAAGGCTGGTAAATCCGGTATTGCTACGGACGCAGATATGGTGTCCCACGGTTTTCGCTCACAAATTGGCGGCAGGCCTAAGCTTGACCCGAAAGAGCATATTCATAAGCGCTCATACCGCTTTATGTCGCAAACGGCGGGTTGGGCATGCGTTGCTATGCAACAAGCCATAGATCATGCCGGCCTCAGCGAAGAACAGGTTTCTAATCCGCGCGCTGGTATTATTGCAGGTTCCGGTGGCCCCGCCTCTATGGTGATTGTCCAAGCTGCGGATACCACCCGCGAAAAAGGCGCACCAAAACGCATTGGGCCGTTCGCAGTGCCCAAGGCCATGTCGTCTACCGTATCTGCGACCCTCGCTACACATTTTAAAATCAAAGGCGTCAATTATTCTATCACGTCGGCATGTACCACAAGCCTGCACTGTATTGGCTCTGCGGTTGAGCAAATCCAATGGGGCAAGCAAGACGTAATGTTTGCGGGCGGCGGCGAAGAGCTAGAATGGACGATGTCGGCTCTTTTTGATGCTATGGGCGCAATGTCGAGCAAATATAATGATACCCCAAAAACGGCTAGTCGAGCTTTTGATGTTAGCCGCGACGGCTTCGTCATTGCAGGCGGTGCCGGTATGTTAGTGCTCGAAGAATATGAGCATGCTAAAAAGCGTGGTGCCAATATCCTCGCCGAAATTACGGGCTATGCGGCTACGTCTGACGGGTATGATATGGTAGCGCCAAGCGGCGAAGGCGCGGAACGTGCTATGCGGCTTGCACTTGCGGACGCAGGCCATGATGTTTGTTATATCAATCCCCACGCCACAGCGACGCCAGTTGGCGATATAGCGGAATGCGGCGCGATTTCGCGGGTGTTTGGTGCAGAAGGCCCAATGATTTCAGCAACAAAATCCATGACTGGACACTCCTTGGGTGCAGCGGGCGCACAAGAAGCTATTTACTCTCTCATCATGATGCAAGAAGGCTTCATCGCACCAAGTATCAATATAGGCGAGCTAGACCCAGAAATTCCGAAACTTAACATCGTACAGGAAACCCGCGACCATAAAATGAAAGCCTTCATGTCCAATTCATTTGGTTTCGGTGGTACGAACGGAAGCGTGATTATGCGCAAAATTTAGGGGAAGTGTGGTAAATTCGGTAAAAGAATGGAAGTCAATTGACGAACAAATTGCGCTCATTCGTGGGCGTGGAATGATTGTTGATGATGAAGAGCAAGCTCAGCATCTTTTACGACGCGTTGGTTATTATCGATTAAGTGGATATTGGTATCCATTTAGGCAATTTGACGCTGATGGGCAACGTGCAGACAACTTTATTGATGGTAGCCAGTTCCAAGATGTGGTTTCTCTTTATTTATTTGATCGTAAGCTAAGGCTTTTAGCTCTTGATGCTATTGAACGAATTGAGCTTTCCATTCAGGTCGAAATTGCTCACATGTTGGGGTGTCGCGACCCCTATGCGCATGAAAATCCGGATGAGTTGCACGGCTATTTCACTAAGAAAAAAATGCGCAGTGGGGAAACCCTACATTACAGATGGCTAGAGGGGTTTCATGCTTTAGTGCGACGATCCAAACGCAAACCATTCGTTGCACATAATTTAGATAAATATGGCAGGTTGCCAATATGGGCGGCCATTGAAGTTTTTGATTTTGGTACGATGTCCAAGCTATACGCAGGCTTGAAGATAACTGATAAAATTGCAATTGAGAAACAGTTTGGCCTGAATGAAGGTAAGCATTTACAAGCTTGGCTTCGGAGCTTGAACTTTATTCGGAACACATCTGCTCATCAAAGTCGTCTTTGGAACTGCAATGTACTGGAACGTGCTAGTGTTCCCCGAAGTAAGCTCCAACTAAATCAACTTATAAATTCACGCCCCTTTTTATATTTCTGTATCATGCAAACTATGATGCAGGTTGTTTGCCCTAATTCGAGTTGGAAATGTCGTTTTTTGGACTTGCTGACAACGTTTCCACATGTAGAAAATGGTGCAATTCAATTGGGTGACATGGGTGTTGTTGATGGTTGGGAAAATTGGAACTTGTGGAAATGAGGTAATTGAACAAAAGAAAACCGACGCGTACACAATGTGCAGAGGCGTCGGGCATATTGGCTACAATATACATTAACATGTGTTAAAAGTCAATTAATAATGTAACGCGTTACACTATAGTATGGAGCACTTATGACCAGCATATTCATTGGGACGGATACTGACGGGACGCGGCAAGAGCTATTGCTCAATCGAGCCAACCGGCACGGTTTGATAGCAGGTGCTACGGGGACGGGTAAAACCGTGACCTTGCAAATTTTATCGGAAGGGTTTTCAAACGCTGGCGTGCCTGTATTTTGTGTGGATGTTAAGGGTGATTTGTCGGGAATATCGCAAAGTGGCTCCAAGGCTCATAAGTTGCACGAAAAGCTAATATCGCGCGCCGCAAAAATTGGACTAGAGGATTACGGTTACAAAGCCTTTCCCACTATTTTTTGGGATTTATACGGCGAGGGCGGTCACCCTGCCCGCACCACGATCACAGAAATGGGGCCGACACTTTTATCGCGTTTGATGGATTTATCAAATGTGCAAGAAGGCGTCATGGCCATTGCTTTCGACGTAGCAGAAGATAACAATTGGCCATTGCTTGATCTCAAGGATTTAAAGGCTGCTTTGACCTTTGTATCTGAAAACCGCAAAGATTTGATCTATGAATATGGCGGTATTTCTGCTCAGTCCGTAGGTGCTATTATCCGTAATTTACTGGTTTTAGAACGGGATGGTGCGGATGAATTTTTTGGTGAACCTGCTCTGAAACTATCCGACATAATGCGCTCAGACATGAGCGGCAACGGCATTATCTCCGTGTTAGCCGCTGATCAATTGATCAATCATCCACGTCTGTATTCGACGTTTTTGTTATGGCTACTCAGCGAATTATTTGAAGAACTGCCGGAAATCGGTGACCCGGACAAACCAATTTTGGCGTTCTTTTTCGACGAAGCCCATTTGCTGTTTACGGATGCCCCGAAGGCATTGGTTGAGAAAATCGAACAGGTAGCTCGGCTCATTCGCTCTAAGGGCGTGAGTATTTTCTTCGTCACCCAAAATCCGACCGATATTCCTGATAGTGTGCTTGGCCAAGTCGGTAACCGCATCCAGCATGCTCTGCGTGCCTATACGCCCAAGGAACAAAAAGCTGTGAAGTCGTCTGCACGAGGCTTTCGCCCCAACCCGTCCTTTAAAACCGAAGATGTTATAACCGGCTTGGGTGTCGGAGAGGCTTTGGTCTCTATGTTAGATGCCAAAGGGCGGCCTGGGATTGTTGGGCAAACGCTCATTCGCCCGCCCAGTTCCCGCCTTGGTCCGGCTACGGACACAGAGCGTAAAACGGTCATTTCCCGGTCTCCTGTAGGCTCCCAATACGACGAAACCATAGACCGTAAATCCGCCTATGAAGTGCTTACGGCCAAGCGCAAAAAAATCGCGGAAGCGAAAGCAGAGGAAGAAGAAAAAGCTGCCAAGCAAAAGGCCGCAAAAGCGAAGGCCCAAGCTAAAGCCAAAACGCGTTCCAAAACAAAAACAAGAACTCCGGCAAAACGCAGAGGCCGTAAACGCCAATCTGCTTGGGAAACAGGCACCAAACAAGCCGCGCGCACCATCGGTACACAGCTTGGCCGCCAAATCGTTCGCGGTATTTTGGGCGGCTTGAAGCGGTGGTAGCCGCCTAAAAAGCTTTGCCAAAGGCTTCCAAAAATTTATCCAAATCATCTTTGGGCAAATGATTGATACCTGCTGCCGCGGCGCGGCCACCGCCTGTGGGGAAGCTTAGACACAATTTGTCTGCACCATTTGGATTGTTTTTCGGGGCGCGGACGGAGACCAGATAACCGCCGTCTTTGTTGTGTGTCAGGACGGCATGGGCTTGGCTCGGGTTTTCTACGGCGAGGACATTGCCGTAACTGCCCGATACCCGTCTGGCCCATGATGCATCGTCCAGAATAGTGACACCTGGAGCGATGAAACCGCATTTTCTAGCTTTGACCATGTCTTCGGCGTAACCCGTTTTCAGTTTATGGAAAATCTTTGGCTTCGCAGATAGAAACTCGCTTGGTGTTTGAAAGCATACGCATTGTAGGAATAAATATTCAGGTGTGAAATGCAGATCGGATATATCACGGCCGTAAGCGTTGTAATTTATCAGCTCGCCAAAAGACTTGAGTTTGATCAGGGTGTTCTTGTTGAGAGAAAGTGAACGCGCAGTCTTAAGTGCGGCGTCTGCCAAATTATCTCCGAACGCGGCGACCACGGCCCATTCGCGGTATGCACCTGCTAGGCAGTGATCTATCAAAAGTGCAGTGCAAATATTTGGTTGCGTATCTATGACTGCGTACAGGTTTTTGTGCTTGGGTATATCGCCCGGATTATGGTGGTCCACATAAAACACATGTGCGCCGACGTCCAGATTGCGCCGTAATCCTTTGGCGTTGGTGCGCATGGAAATATCTAGCGCCGTAATGTGGTCGCCCGTTCGTGCGTCCACCCGTCCCAGTAAGTTAATATCACGTTTAACGCCTGTCACCAGTTCCGCGCTGCGTGGTTCAGCAAGGCGCAATTGTACCAGTGCACAAATACCGTCGGCATCTCCGTTAAATACGTCATAGCATTGCATACAGCGTCTCCTTGCTTGCATTACCTATAGAGAATTGCCATTACTAGCGAAACAAAATTATTGGCAAATCAAAATCGGGGGAATTATGCGTACTCTAATTATTGGCCTGTTGGCTGCAACAATTTTAACGGCTTGTAATCAGCAAGAAGGAGCATCCATTTCCGAACAACATACCGTTAAAACTGGTGCCCTCACAGCAGCTATCATCCATTCAGACCCCGTGCTATCCGGACCGACCCTCAAGAAGGTCCAAATTTCGCCGGACGGGAAAACGGTCACAGTTTTGCAAGGCCGCGCCGATGATGCCAGTCAGCAAGATCTCTGGGCCTATGATTTGGCAACGGGCGAAAGTAAACGGCTGGTTAGTTCTACGGATTTGCTGGATGCACCAGAAGTATTGTCGGCAGAAGAAAAAAACCGACGCGAACGCATGCGCGAAAAAGGTGCAGGCATCATTGCCTATAGCTGGGATAAAGCAGGTGAGCAGATATTATTCCCCCTCGGCGGTGATGTATTTGTCTATAATTTGCAGAGCGGTACGGCGACCCAAGTCACCAATACGGACGGGTTTGAAACCGATGCACGGATTTCAGCCTCCGGTAAGTTCGTCAGCTATGTTCGCGACAATGATTTGTATATGACAAGGTTTGCCAACGGACGAGAGCGCCGTTTATCCTACGGCGCTAATGATCTTGTGCGCAATGCGACGGCTAGTTTTGTCGTACAGGAAGAACTAGCGCGCCGCACAGGATATTGGATGTCGCCCACCGAAATGCATGTGGCTTATTCACAGATTGATGAAAGCCCTATCGCCGTAGAGTACCGCATTGAGTTCGGCGCCAACGGCATAGAAAATGTTGCCCAACGCTACCCATTTGCGGGTACGGACAATGCCACGGTTAAGCTAGCCATTAAACCACTTCTTGGTGGTGATACGGTCTGGGCTGATATTGGCGATAATCCGGACATATATTTGGCGCGCGTGTATTGGAGCAAAAACGGTCGGCATCTCTATGCGGGTATTTTATCACGGGATCAAAAATCCTTAAAAATGTTAGATATTGACCCAGCCACAGGCAATAGCAGCTTGGTGTTTGAAGAAACCAGCAATACCTGGATCAATGTTCGCGGCGATTTTAAGGCGTTGGACGACGGCGGATTTCTTTGGTCAAGCGAGCGCAGCGGCTTTTGGCACATTTACCGTTACGGCCAAATGGGCAAGCCGCCCGTGCAAATTACCAAAGGTGATTGGCCGGTATCAAAGGTTAATTGTATTGATGAAAAAGCCCGAAAAATCTATTTCTCTGGCTGGCAGAAAACGGCTCTTGAGCAACATATCTATAGCACCGACTTTAACGGTGAAAACCTAACACAGCTGTCCAAGGGTGCCGGTATTCATAAAGCCAACTTTGCGAATAATTGTTCCGCTTATATCGGTACATTTTCCAACAAAACAACACCGCCGCAAACACGCGCCTATAAAAATGATGGTACACCGTTGATCTGGCTCAACGAAAACAAACTGGATGCAGACCATGCATATGCTCCTTATTTGGCTTCCCATGTGGTGCCTGAATTCGGGCAATTGGCTGCGACTGACGGCACCCTTATGGACTACATGCTCTATAAACCCACCGATATAAAACCCGGTGAAAAGCGTCCAGCTGTCACCATTGTCTACGGCGGTCCTGGTGTGCAACGGGTCGACAAGGGCTGGAACAGCAAAGTGTTTTTGGCGCAAATGTTGGTAGATAACGGCTTTGTGGTTTTCCAAATAGATAACCGAGGCGCGACCAAACGCGGCAAGGTTTTCGAAGATCATCTCTACCGATCTATGGGTAAAAGCGAAGTGGTTGACCAATCTGTCGGTGCAGAGTTTTTGAAATCTCTACCTTATGTGGATGCAGAGCGCATGGGCGTTTACGGCTGGTCTTACGGCGGCTATATGACCTTGCATATGTTGGCCCAAACCAATCACTACAAAGCCGGTGTTTCTGGTGCGCCTGTCACCGATTGGGCATTATATGATACGGCTTATACGGAGCGTTTCCTCGGTGACCCGCGTCCAGACAACGCTAACTATACGGAAGGCGCATATGAAGATGGTGCCATCTTCCCGCATCTAGACGGGCTGACCGAACCGTTCTTGCTCATTCACGGCATGGCAGATGATAATGTTGTGTTCAGGCATTCCGTTAAACTGATGAACGAGATGCAAAAACGCGGCGCACAAAATATGCGAATTATGACCTATCCCGGCGAAAAGCATGGTTTCAGATCAAAAGCCAACAAAACTCACCGTGACCAGCAAATACTGGATTTCTTTTTGGAAAATTTAGGGCAGTAGAGACGAAACACCCTCTCGCTTTTGATTTGGGGCTCTGCTAAGAAACGGCGATGAAAACGATTGTCACATTTTTCCGCCTGCTCAAGACGGCTTTTGTGCTGGCGCGGCACGAYGCTTTGATCCCTGCKGAGTACGCCGGACAAGTACCGTGGTTTATGCGGTTTGTKGGYTGGKTSTCGCGYTTRTTTGCYGTYAGAGCCAATGATAAGAGATGGGCGAAGAACCYCGGTGARCGGTTYGCYCGCGCACTGGAAACACTTGGSCCTGCYTATATTAAAGTCGGKCAGATATTGGCCACYCGTTCTGACATGCTCGACCCTGAATTTACACGGGGGCTATCGAGGCTGAAAGACCAAGTACCAGCGTTCTCGCGAGACAAAGCCGTAGAGCGGTTRGAAAAAGAGTTTGGCAAGCCRTGGCAAGAATTGTTCAAAACATTTTCAGAACCTAAGGCCGCCGCATCYGTCGCCCAAGTTCACAAGGCGGAGCTTCTCGACGGCACAGTAGTGGCTGTGAAAATYCTSCGCCCAAATATACACACYGACATGGCYAAGGATATGGATGTGCTGCGYATGGTGGCGACATTGGGTGAGTTTTTTGTRCCAGCTTCGCGCCGCCTTGGYCCMAAAYTATTTGTAGAAACGGCCAACCGTGCCGTTATGCTTGAACTGGATTTRCGYCTTGARGCMGCCGCAGCTAGCGAAATTGGGGAAGCCGCTGAGGATACGGGCTTGTTCCGTGTGCCTAAAATTCACTGGCAGTTCAGTTCGAAAAAYGTRCTGGTGYTMGAATGGATAGACGGYACKGCATTTTCYAGTGATACTCTGCTWACGGATCCAAATATTGAYCGCCCCGCATTGGCMGTGAAGGTTATCCAGAGTTTTCTAACATGTGCATTTGATTACGGCGTCTTTCACGCAGATATGCATGAAGGCAATTTAATTGTCGATAACGACGGCGAGCTTGTGCTGATTGATTTTGGTATTTTAGGACGGTTAAGCGAAGCTGAACAACGCTTCCATGCTGAAATCCTGTACGGATTTTTAATGCGTGATTATCACCGTATCGCCGAAATTCATTTTGAAGCYGGCTATGTTCCGGCACACCACACGGTTAAAGATTTTGCCTCTGCTTTGCGGGCTGTYGGCGAGCCGATTTTTGGCAARACGTCGGATCAGGTRTCCATGGCYAAAGTCTTGTTGCAATTGTTCGAGATTACAGAAATTTTTGATATGCAAATGCARCCGCAATTGATCATGCTACAAAAAACTATGATGCAGGCCGAAGGTGTTGCTAGGCGTCTCGACCCTGCGTTTGATATGTGGGAAGCCTCGCGTCCGATTGTCGAAGCAAGTTTACGCCGYGAACTSGGTGCKGAAGGCCGGATTKCTGACTTTATGAARGATTTRCGCCGCGCCCAAAAAACACTGCGGGCAATGCCGGATGCGGCYGACAATGTRGCKGCRCTGGCTAAGGCATGGGCTGCGGGTGAGGTGGATTTATCCAAATCAAACMCTGGAATGAAYRGGAACACAAAAYCGCGAGGATTGCCTAAAGGTGTTGTGTGGGCAGCCCTTGGTGCTGTAACTACACTTGCTGGAGTTTGGGCTGTAGGACAATTGTAAATGRGTGATAARCGTATAYTGTTAATWATCGGCGGCGGCATTGCAGCGTTTAAATCGTTGCTGCTTATTCGTGTCTTGGCTAAGCGCGGTATCAAGACCACYTGTATTGTCACTAAAGGYGGTCARGAATTTGTCACGCCKTTATCCATAGGYGGRTTATCCGGCGAGAAAGTATTTACGGAATTGTTYTCYTTGTCCGACGAAGCAGAAATGGGGCAYATTGAATTGTCACGCTCGGCTGATTTGGTTGTGGTCGCACCAGCCACTGCAGACTTGATGGCCAAGGCAGTACAYGGTTTGGCCAATGATTTAGCCAGCACRACTTTGCTGGCAACCGATAARCGCGTTCTKTATGTGCCCGCYATGAATGTGCGCATGTGGGAACATCCGGCTACGCAACGAAAYATAGAAACCTTGCGGGAAAACYATGCTTTGTTTGTTGGCCCCGAGGAAGGCGAAATGGCGTGYGGCGARTTTGGTTTTGGCCGTATGGCAGAACCGGAAACTATTGCGGAYRCCATTGAGCAAATATTGGCGGGTAAAACGGATYTAGATGCCCTTAAACCTAAACCGCTCAAGGGTAAGCATGTTCTAATAACGGCAGGTCCAACCCGCGAACCTATTGATCCTGTACGCTATCTATCCAACCACTCRTCCGGCAAGCAAGGGTATGCCATTGCGCGGGCTTGTGCGGCGCTTGGCGCTGACGTGACTTTGGTGTCCGGCCCAGTYGCTATTAYACCGCCGCAAGGTGTGAACACHGTACAAGTCGAAWCTGCCCGCGACATGTTAACCGCTTGCGYCAAAGCTTTGCCTGCTGACGTGTTTATTGCCGTAGCTGCGGTCGCAGATTGGCGGCCAATAGATWGYCCCAAAAGYAAAATTAAAAAAGACAAGCAMGSGCTWSCCCCTYTGWGTTTAACDGCAAAYCCAGATATTTTACACACWATTGCCCACGGTAAAAACCGTCCCGAATTRGTTATCGGTTTTGCAGCGGAAACTGATAATGTCGTTGAATATGCGCAGGCAAAACGARCCAAGAAAAACTGCGATATGATTGTTGCAAATGATGTTTCAGGAGACGTCATGGGTGGTAACAATAATACGATGATCGTAATAACTAAAGACGGTGTCGATGCTTGGCCTTTGATGAGCAAGCAAAAAGCGGCAGAAGCTTTGGCACAAAAAATCGCCCAAGAATTAAGGGAGACGGCAACTTGAAACACATAATCACAACTATACTTTTATGTATGTGTGTAAGCRCGCCCGCGTTTGCAGATGATAATATCGCCAATTGTGAGGTTGTTGTGCAGATGCCACTTGATCCRGATGCTACGGGTGAAGCGGACGGGATCGCACAAATCGCAACTTTCTTGCCTGCCGGGGATTTCATATTTTCTGTGTTTGGCTCAAAACCGCATATGGCYGAGATTGATGGTAAGCCKATACGCGCCGTCATGTGCACGCGCTCATCCGTAGTGCCAAGCGAATTTGACCTTAAAATGATCCGCACAGGTATTCCGCTATACTTATCGTCAGATTTTGACAGTACAGACAGTGCTTTTTTGAGCATAAACAAARYTGAGGATGGTTATACCTATAGTTATGCGGGGCCGGATTTATCGGTTGATGATTTAGATTTATTAGAACTTAGAATGAAAGCGCTGAATGATGCTGAAGATTGAAATTAAACAGTTGGAAAATTTCGGYGATTTRCAAATGCCTGCRTATGAGACAGATTTGGCWGCWGGCGTAGATTTGCGCGCAGCTATTGATGCGGATAARCCTYTRRYYTTRCARCCSGGAGRCCGCGCATTAATAGCCACTGGATTTGCTATGGCTCTACCGCCRGGTTATGAAGCCCAAATTAGGCCGCGCTCTGGTCTCGCATATAAGCACGGTATTAGCGTGGTCAATTCCCCAGGCACGGTTGATGCGGACTATAGRGGTGAGGTAAAAATTCTGTTGATCAATCACGGCACAGAAGCCTTCACCRTCAACCGAGGTGAACGTATAGCGCAAATGGTCGTAGCACCRGTWACRCAGGCGRCATTTGAAATAGTTGAAACTTTGTCWGAGACGGCTCGCGGTGCGGGCGGGTACGGATCGACRGGTGTRAAATAGGAGARATARKTATGAGCATAGATAAACCAGGTAGAGGTAAAGTATATRATTCCATATCCGAAACAATTGGGGATACGCCATTAGTRCGYTTRCCAAAGATCACCGCYGGCATTGATGCGGACTTATTGTACAAGCTGGAATTTTTCAAYCCGGGTGCTAGCGTTAAAGACCGCATCGGTCTTGCWATGATTGAGGATCTGGAGCGGCGTGGGCTTCTAAAGCCCGGCGGTACGATTGTCGAACCAACTTCTGGCAACACAGGCATTGGTCTGGCTTTGGTCGCTGCGGCCAAAGGCTATAAGGCCATTTTTGTTATGCCGGACAGCATGTCCATAGAACGCCGCAAATTGATAAAACTACTCGGTGCTGAAGTAGTCTTGACGCCAGCAGCCGGTGGGATGCCAGGGGCGATAGAAAAAGCAAATGAACTGGCCGACGATATAAAGGGTGCGGTACAGCCGGGGCAATTTGTTAATCAAGCCAATCCAGATGCACATGAACGCACGACCGGGCCAGAGATATGGAATGATACGGGCGGCAATGTTGACATGTTGATTTCCGGCGTTGGCACGGGCGGAACATTGACTGGAGCGGGCCGTTATCTTAGATCCAAAAATCCGGCCATCAAGCTTGTGGCGATGGAACCGGAAGGTAGTCCATTTTTGTCTACAGGCGAAAAGGGCCCCCACATGATACAAGGTATCGGGGCAGGGTTTAAACCGGATACGCTCGACGCAACTCTGATTGATGATGTGATTACAATCGGTAATGAAGCGGCATTTGAGACGGCGCGGCAGGCTGCAAAATTGGACGGTGTGCCGGTCGGCATTTCGTCTGGTGCAGCCATTGCTGCCAGCCTGATCATTGGYGCTAAACCTGAAATGCAAGGCAAAACGATTGTTACCATTATCCCTTCCTTTGCTGAGAGATATCTCTCGACTTCGCTATTTGACTTCTAATGCAGCGGGATGAACTAGAGCGCTATGCTCGCCAAATTGTCCTCAAAGAAATAGGGGGAGCGGGCCAGCAGGCATTAAGTAATGCACGTATTCTCATTGTTGGTGCGGGCGGTTTAGGTGGCCCGGCCGGATTGTATCTAGCGGCGGCTGGTATAGGGCATATCGGAATTATAGATGAAGACGTGGTCGCCCTGTCCAACTTGCACAGGCAAATCCAGTTTTGTACTGACGATTTAGGCACATTAAAAACTAAAGCAGCAGCAAATGCTCTGACCGCTATAAATCCCCACGTTAAAATTCATGAATACCGCCACAAAATAAACGCAGATAATGCGCAAGACATTATCGAGAACTATGATGTGGTGTTGGACGGTACGGATAACTTTGATGCCCGCTTTTTAGTCAACTCTGTTTGCTTGCGCGCCAAAATCCCATTGGTGAGCGGTGCGCTTGGGCGGTTTGAGGGCCAGTTATCTGTTTTTAAAATGAAGTGGCCCAAAAACGAAGAAGGCGCTTGTTACAGATGCTTCGTGCCACAAAAGCCGCCCGAGGCCGAAACTTGTGCTGCGGTTGGTGTGGTGGGTGCTTTAGCCGGGGTGATAGGCTCTATGATGGCTATGGAGGCCATAAAAATTATCACGAGCGCCGGAAAGCCCCTCTATGGCAAACTATTTCTATATGACGGCCTAAACGGTGATGCACGTACGATTTCCCTGCCCAAAGACCCGAATTGTCCTGAATGCGGCGGAGGATGAAAGCTGACGCGATGTTAGGGGAATTTCGTTAGACTGGGTGTCACTACTTTGTAGAACCAAACAACCCCGCTTCGGTGTGTGGGCCGAAGCAAGGCTGTCTATTGCACAACACCCCTAAGAGCTGGGGAGGTCTTATGGTCTTGTGCGCGCCCCGGTGAAACTCTGCGTTTGACCGCTGCAATCAGTCGAAAGCGAGGGACCGGATGTGAATAGCATCACTGCTATTAATTATAATCGTACATGTTTTTACGAAAAATGCAAGGAAAAATAAAAAAATGGGTGTCTTTGAAGAATTGGAGTCGATAATATGAATATTATACAGGGATCCACTGCATTATTAATCGGATATTTGTTTGGATGCTTCCAGACCTCTTACTTTATTTCTAAAATGGTATCCCAAAAAGACATCCGGGAAATTGGATCTG
>NVTC01000003.1 GCA_002732905.1 Robiginitomaculum sp. | reverse complement strand
TATAAAAATTTATTTGGCCCGTTTCCGGGCGATATTTTCCATGCCCCGTTTCCTATTGAGCAGCATGATATATCGGTAAAAGATTCATTAACTGCGCTCGCTAATTTATTTAAAGTTGACATTGCGCCCTCTGATGTTGCGGCAATCATTGTTGAGCCAGTGCAAGGTGAGGGCGGTTTTTATCAAGCGCCTCCTGAGTTTTTACAAGCTCTACGTACTTTGTGTGATGACAACGGTATTGTTTTAATTGCCGATGAAATTCAAACAGGTTTTGCGCGTACTGGTAAATTATTTGCTCACCAATGGGCGGACGGAAAAGCTGATCCGGATGTCATGGCAGTTGCCAAAGGCATGGGCGGCGGTTTCCCCATGGGCGCTTGTCTGGCTACGGCCCGCGCTGCCGAAGGCATGGTTGTCGGCACACACGGTTCTACATACGGCGGTGGTCCGTTGGCTATGGCAGTTGCCAGTGCTGCATTCGACGAGCTAACAAACCCAGAGCTGATGGCCAATGTCAACAAAATGGCCAATTTCATGACACAACAGTTTGAGCGCCTCAAACAAGATCATCCCGAAGTGGTCGAAGATGTGCGCGGCAAAGGCTTGCTTATTGGTATGAAGCTTAAGAAAAAAGCTCTGGACGTGCGCAATTTAGCCCGCGCTCATAAGCTTCTCGTCGGCAATGCAGGCGACAATGTCCTGCGCATGGCTCCACCGCTTATCATCAGCGAGGACAATGTAAGAGAAGCCGTGGCAATTTTGGATGCAGTATTCACCGAAGCCAAAGATATGGATGATTTTGACGGGTAGTAAAACTTTTTTATATTCCGCTCATACCGACATAGGTCGGTATCCATTGTAAGTATCGCACCAAGCTAAAAGGTGGACCCGTCCTGACCACCCCAAGGGTATTTCTAAGAGGGCGATGTCTGGACGCCGGCGCCATTGCCATGGCCTTTTCCGTTTATATTTGATTCACAGGATCAAATATTTTGCGCTGCAAACCAACTCTAAAGCGTGTGGTTAAACCCATCACGAAAYCNAAACTAAGCGCTCTACTCTGGTAYTCCAGTGTTGGGCAAAACCACACGGACGTCCCATTTATTTGGCTTGATGTTCAGAACCAGAGCCAATCACGCCCGTACTGTTAGTGCGGCGCCAAAACGCCTGGAGGCAAGTATGAGTAGACCGAGACATAGCGCAGATGGCAAGCTGGACGCTCGTATCGCTAAGTTGCGCCGCAAAATACTTAAGGCTGAGCGCACCCTAGTGCGGGAAATCAAGAAACGTCAAACACCCTGCCGTTGTCAGAGGGGGGAATATGAATGCACACAAGAGGACTTTGAGGAAATCCGCGAGATGTATGAAAGGGCAAGGGCAAGTTGGCTCGCTGAGCATAGTACGGTTGAGGGGGTGGACGATGTCTAAATCTCAACTGGTAAACATACCACTGGCAAACAAGTCGCGGCAAATTAAAACCATTCACAAGCTTGAGGCGCGCATTCGTAGCTTGCACAAAGCCGTAGCCGCCTTACCGTCCCTGTGTGACTGCGAAGCGAAACACAGCCACGGAAAATATACTCATGGGGAAGAGTTGGCTTTGGCCGAAAAATTAGCCGGATTATGGGAGCAGGAATTTGAGCAAGAATTGAGAACCGGAATTCGTGCATCCATGGACCATCTAGCGCCTTCAAAAGCGAAGACACGTGATTGACGAAGCGGCATATAAAAACGGGCTCCTCAGTGAGAAGCCCGCCTTAAACTTGTCTGACTTGAACCAGAACTATTTAAATTCTGGCAATTGCGCTTTCATCTGTACGCCTTGCTGCTCTGCCGTCAATGCTTTGGCGCGCATGAAGGCTTTGAACTCAGGCGAATTTGTCAAGACTTGTAAGTCTTGCAAATTGGCTGTGGCTTCTGCGGTGACGCTGAACATGTCTTCCAGTTTCTCCATGTCGGTCTTCTCGCGCGGGAACACGCGGATTTGCACTTTGGTGTCCGCGTCGATGTCTGCCAGCTCTTTAGCGATTTCGAGGGCTTTCATAAAGCCGCCGATCTCGTCGACCAAGCCGATTTCCTTGGCTTGCTCACCCGTCCAGACACGGCCGCGCGCAATTTCGCGCACCCGTTCGATGGAGAGGCCGCGGCCTTCGGCAACGCGGGTGGTAAAATCAACATATATATCTTCCATGCCGTCGTACATGGCTTGGCGGTTGGCTTGAGACCAAGGTTCGAAAGCAGAGTAGGCGGASGTAAATTCACCGCCCATAGAAATGGATTCTATATTGTATCCGATCTTGGCAAAAGTATCGCGCAGCACCACCTTGCCGCCGAGCACGCCGATGGAGCCTGTTACGGTTGTCGGCATAGCAACGATCTTATCCGCAGGGGCGGCGACATAATACCCGCCGGACGCTGCGTATTGACCCATAGAGATTACAACYGGTTTGCCGGCCGCTTTGGCTTTGATAACCGCGTCCCAAATTTGGTCGGAAGCTGTGGGGGAACCACCGGGCGAATTGACCCTAAAGACGATTGCTTTGACCTTGTCGTTCTTGGATGCTTTGATCAGGGCTTCGGAAACCGTATCGCCGCCCATAGAGACTTTATTAGAGAACGGATTGGAACCGTCCTCGGAACCACCTTGAACTACTGCACCTTGGCCGCCGATAAAAGCAATGATCGGGCCTGTATTAGTGCCGGTGCCGTAAGAGGCTACACTTTGGAATTTAGCGTTTTTRCCCGCCTTCTTCTTGGCATAGTCCTTGGCATCTACGAAATGTCCAAGCTTGTCCACATAGCCAAGCTCTTTGGCTTTCTCTGCGCTGTGCGGTGCATTATCAAGAAAGTCGAGAAAAGCTTGCTCTGTGATATTTCTGTCCGCAGCGATATTTTTGACGCTGCTGTCCATGATGGATTGCAACAAAGAGGTCATGCTTTCGCGGTGATGCTCGGTCATGGTCTTTTCGGTATAGGTGTTGGCCGCGTTCTTGTAYTCTGCGAATTTGATAAATTCGGGCTTKGCGTCGARCTTTTCGAACACACCGCCGAGRAATTCTATTTCTGCCCGCRTGCCAGCAAGAGAAAAYSCGGTTGTGTCTTGCAGCCAAACTTCGTCGGCAGCCGAGACGGCCATATAGGCGGAGAGGGAYGTGCCCTCAAAACCCTGGGCGTGGGCGATTACGAATTTACCGCCGGATTGAAAGTCTTTGACGGCGAGACGAATTTCTTCGGCTTGCGCYGGTGCCATGGACCARCCATTGGCRCGAATRAACARGCCTTTGATCTTCTTGTCATCTTTGGCGCGGTCGAGGGCGCGCACCGTAGTGACTACGGAGTTGGGCGTGCCGCCAAATATACTACCGCCGCCTGCATGGTCCAACATGCCGCCGCGCAAATCCAAACTCAGCACAATCGCATCCCCTGTGACTTTATCGCTTTTGGAGGCAGACCCGACTGCGGCGCCGATAATCATGATGAAGAGAATCAACATCAAAAACATGGCGACAAAAAARCCGACGACCGAGGCAAAGAAGGAGATAAAGAACTGACGCATAACTATACTCTTGTTTATTGTTAAATGTTATAGATGCCCCCTTACATGCTAATATGGGTAACGCCAAGACATTTCTCGATAAACGATAATAAATTTGCAGTGAGCMCGTTGGGRGCAAGAATTTACGGSTTGCAAACCTGCTGGTTGGRAAAGCTGTMATTTTGTGTGAAAAACCGATTGCAATTCGTAAACATAGACGATAATAAGCGCCCCTTACTAAGCTTTGAGGAGCTTTACGCTTTTGGGGCGTAGCCAAGTGGTAAGGCATCGGGTTTTGATCCCGTGATCGTTGGTTCGAACCCAGCCGCCCCAACCATTTYCTGGTCAGTTTTGTAAATATTTCAATTATCRCGTAAAATTCTTGGTATYGGTGAGTGTTTTATCCGKTACTAACCTGACAGGCGAAAAACCKGTGAATCACAAACTTGACTAAGAAAAAATCWTGTGAGTCAAGKGCATTATTTGCACTAAAACGCAAAAAAAAAGCGTTTAACTGCATCCTAATGATTGATTAAACTAAAAGAGCCGTGTAAGCGTAYCCTAARTAATAACAGTGCAACCTTCTCAAGRGTGGTGYGCGAAATTWAGGGAGCTATGTGTGGTGATTATTTCTGCAAAGGTTAAGGCGTTGGCGGCAACAGGAYTGGCTGTGGTTATTCTGGTTCCGTCTGCATTTGCACAATCTTCGAGAAATGAGGTGGCTTATAGTGAATTGCTTCAAGCCATAGCAGCGCAAAAARTAAGCTTGGCTCAGCAGCAATTATTCGTTTCGCARCAAGATGTGGAAATTGCTTCGCTCAATTCACAAATTGACGGATTGGATGATTTGAAAGCCGATATAGATCCTATGCTTGGTAAGATGACTACCGGGATTGCTGGTCAAATTAATTCAGATTATCCGTTCGAAATGGACAGGCGCATACCAAGGCTACAGTCATTAGAAAACACAATTAATGATCCGGCCGCTGCGGTTGGGGATAAATACCGTAAGGCGCTCAATGTCTATAAGCTAGAGGTCAATTACGGTCAGAGCATGGAAGCCAAAAAAGGCAACCATCCCATAAATCCAACCATCCGCGTCGGTGATGATCGGTGGGTTAAAGATGACGACGGCGAAATTGCAATAAACAAGAAAACGGGCTTGCGCGAGGAAATCTTTGACGGGTCGTATTTGCGTTACGGGCGATTGGCTTATGTCTATTTGCAGGCCGATAGCTCACAAGCTATGCGCTATGATTTGGATGCAAAGGAGTGGGTAACTTTGCCAAAGAGAAATATCGCCGACATTCGCCGCGCTGTAAAAATAGCAAGCGGAGAGGCTGCGCCAAATGTTGTTAAGGTGCCTCTGTTTATTAACCCCTAAATTGGGTAATTTTTGAGCCTTAAGGCTCGTTGGTGGCTCCTAATGTAGAGGATGACGGGCCGTCAAAAAAACGCAACGCAGGTGGTCTGTGCGGCGAACATTATTGAAACTAGATCGGAAGGAAGACATGTCGAAAATTTCAAAAATCAGGAATGTCCTGTTGGCTGGAGCGTGTGTAATGGCTGTCGCCGTACCTGCGCAAGCGCAACTGGAGCAAGCCTTACGGGTGGCCTCAAGCTCAACTGCAGCCAGTGCTGCTGCTCAACAGCGGATTGAAACATCGGATGATGATGCGGAAACTGCGGCTCGGGATTACCGTGCGGTCTTACAGCAAATCGATAATATGAAGCTGTTCGTTGATCAGCAGGATATTTATTTGCGTGGTCAGGCTGGAGATATTGAAGCTCTTAATCGTCAACTTGGTTCTGTGGAGCAAGTTAAGCGCGGTATGGTTCCGATGATACTTTTGATGGCGGCACGGATCGAAGATTCGGTTAATAGCGACATGCCATTTAAAATGCGTGAGCGCCAAGAGCGTCTCGAGCGCATGAAGGCTACGCTAGCGGATCCATCAGTTACGCCTACCGAGCAATATCGTCAGGTTTTGGCTGCATATAAAAATGAAGTGGCTTATGGTCARGGTTTAGATAGCTATGAAGGCGCGCATCCAACGGAATCGGGCGTTAAGGTCGATTACCTTATGTTTGGCCGTATATCTTTGCTTTAYATGACTAAGGATGAGCAAGATTTGGGCTATTACGACATGGATAGCCAGTCGTGGGAGTCGGTTGATCCGAGCAATGCTTTACAAGTTCGYCAAGCCATCCGTATCGCAAACGGTGAAGCGGCTGCAGAAATTGTCTATGCACCAATTTTCGGCGCTAAGAATTAAAGAAAGAGGATATTTCAAATGATTAAATTATCAAAAAACTTAAAAAAACTGAGTGCCTTTTTCATAGGCGCAGTTTTGATGGCCGGACTGGCAATGCCAGCCGGTGCGCAAATTAGCTCAATCGATGAGTTATTAGGTAAAGTGCGTCAAGATGCACAAACTACAAAAGCAGAAAATGACAAGCGTGAGCGTGAATTTAGGTCTCGTGCAAACCAGCAAAAGTCTAAACTGGCTTCGGCCCGTGCGGAACTTCGTGCGCTGGAAGCAACCGTCAGGAGAGTCGAGAGAAGATTTGACGCAAACGAAATTGTCATTGCTAGGCTTGATGGGGARYTGAATKCAGCYCTCGGTGAATTCCGTGATGTGTTTGGTTTGGCCCGTTCAAARGCTGGTGAGTTTAARGCTACATTGGATGCYTCTTTGGTGTCCGCTGAAAACCCTGGCAGAACTGATGTTYTGGGYAAGATTGCWAACTCTAAAGCTCTACCGAGTTCTGATGAGCTAAACCAGATTTGGCAGTTGATGCTGGACGAGATTAAAGCTCAGCGTGAAGTCTCAACCTTTGAGGCTAATGTTGGTAATAGCCGTAATCCGGGTGAGCTTATGCAAGTAACCCGTGTTGGTGCCTTTGATGTGTTTACCAATGCTGGYGGTGAGTTYTTRGAGTATAAAAACTCTAAAGAYCCWAARGTWTTGCCGCTTACTTATCTGAAAAARCAGCCGGGYGGYGCTATTAATCAAGCAGCAAAAGACGTTCTTAATGCTRGTGCKGGTGAATTGGTCTTTGGGCCAGTTGATCCWACCCGTGGTAGCTTGCTGAAAGCTTTGGAGCGTGTGCCAGATACAAAAGAGCGTATTGATCAGGGTGGCCCGATTGGTACAATCATTCTTGTCGTATTGCTTGTGGGTGGTGTTTTCGGTGTGCTTAACATTTTCCGCTTGTTCWTGGTTTCYTCAGCTGTGAAATCTCAGAAGAAGAGAGCAAAGCCTTCTARATCWAACCCRCTTGGCCGTGTTATGATGGCTTATGAAGCCGTTAAAGATAAAGACGAAGAAGTTATCGAGCTTAAACTCGACGAAGCTATCCTTCGTGAAAGTCCAAAACTTGAAGTCGGTCTTAACCTTCTKAARCTTGGTGCTGCRATTGCTCCGCTCCTCGGCCTACTTGGTACGGTAACCGGTATGATCAAAACCTTCCAGGCTATGATGATTTACGGTGCCGGCGATCCGCAATTAATGGCTGGTGGTATTTCCGAAGCTTTGGTTACGACCATGCTTGGTCTAATCGCGGCTATCCCATTGCTTGTCTTGCACAGCTTCTGTTCATCGTTTGCACGTGGTGTTCAAGGTACGCTGGAAGAGCAATCTGCCGGGATCGTAGCGCGCCATGTTGAAAACCGCCGCGGTTAATTTGCGGTTAGCGTAAGTTTGGGCCCGGCTTCGGGCGGGCCCATGAATTGCTCGCATATGTGTCGTGTCARTCTTGACGAATGAACGTATGCGGGTTTGGAACTAAGGATTAGGAAAAGGTATTAATATGCCAGAATGGTTAAATCCGAAACTAGCCTATGAAGGGTTACTAGACTTTTTTGCCCAAGGCGGAGTTGTGTTAGTGCCAATTATGATTGTCGCCTTCATGTTGTGGGCCTTCATAATGGAACGGCTCTCATAYTATATGTTTGCACACGGRCCTTTGGAGACACGTCTTCGGGCTGAATGGAATGCACGGTCAGATAAACGTTCRTGGCGTTCGCGGGCAATCCGGGAYGAYCTTGTTTCACAGGTGAAAATGCACACGGAYMAAAATGTCGGTATTGTTCAGGCGCTTGTYGCTGTCGCACCTTTGCTTGGCCTATTGGGTACCGTTACCGGTATGATCCAGGTGTTTGATGTTATGGCGCTCTCGGGTTCYTCAAGTGCCAGATTGATGGCGGGCGGCGTATTTAAGGCGACTATCCCGACGATGGCGGGYATGGTTGTGGCYYTATCTGGKCTKTATTTYTCAACYTGGTTRCCRAAACKYAGTATTCGCGAAACTGCAAAATTTGCGGACTCGCTGGAAATGGGAGARTAGCATGAGAAGACGTGTACGCCACGGCGGAGATGACGCCGATGTAGATATGACACCGATGCTCGACATCGTGTTTATCATGTTGATTTTTTTCATCGTTACGGCAACWTTTTTGGACGAAAAGGGTATTGATATTACCCAACCKCCGCCGCCGCCAAACCMMGAWSMYAATRRTVMTWCAACACCTGCAATCTCGGTCTATGTRGACRGTAAAAAYAGRTGCTCTGTGGATGGGCGYGGSTCGGATTGTGATCGTGTCGTTCTAACCGTTGAAAGCCTTTTGGCTGACAAACCAGGCGCCAGYATCATACTTAAAGTGCATGAGCTAGCCGATACTCAGTATTTGATTGGGCTTAAAGAYAGTTTTGATGWCAARGGYYTGAACTCYAARATTGARATCATYAAAGGGTARNTGTAATAAARTTACARAWAWDWCTTGTAATNTAAATAACTAATGTAATAGGGTAACAAAATGGCAAGACGTAGTCGTGTATCAGTTGAAGCGGAAGACACCGAATTGAATATGACCCCCATGTTGGATGTTGTGTTCATTCTCTTGATCTTCTTCATTGTGACTTCAGTGTTTATTAAAACGCCGGGGATCGAACCGGTTAAGCCGTACGCTGTTACAGCTGACAAACTGGATCCGGGTATTATTGTCGCGATCAGTCGGGATAACGAAATTTGGATAGATAAAATGCCTTATGACATCAGTGAAATTCGCCCTGTTATTTTAGCGCTTCGGGATGAAAATCCAAAAGCAGGCGGGATTATTCAAGGTGATAGAGAATCGCAAGCGGGCATAGTTATGCAAGTGCAAGAATTGATGACCGATCTCGGCATTGATACACGCGTCGCAACCCAATAGGAGACGAAAATGAGCGGAATAGTACGTTGGATTGGTGGAATAATAGTTGCGGCATGCATCACGTTTCTTCTATTTACTTTGATGCGAGTGTTGATTGCAGGCGACTTTAAATTACAGCCGAAGCAAGAAAAGCTCAGTTTTGAGGTTAATGCCAAAATTGAAGAGGTGAAGGTTACGCGTAAGGATGTGAAAGTTTCCAAGGTGCGCCGTGTCGTTACACCACCACCGCCGCCAATGATTGAACGCCAACAGGCTTCTCAACCAACTGTGGCTATTGCCTCGTTAGAAGGTGCTATACCTGATTTTGAAACACCAAAACTGGATCGTCAGAATTTTAAAATCGCCGTATCTGACCGTGATGCGCAGCCTTTGGTGCGTATTCCGCCGATCATGCCGCCGCGCGCAGAAAAGTCTGGCCATTGCAAAGTTCGCTTTGATGTGAGCCCGCAAGGTGCACCGTTTAATGTTGTTGCGACCTATTGTTCAGGCAGTGTTTTTAAGCGACCATCTATTAAGTCCGTACAAAAATGGAAATATAATCCAAAAATCATGAATGGTCGTACTGTAGCGCGTAAAGGGGTGGAATCGCAAATTACCTTTCGGCTGACCGATGAGCGCGGGAAACTTCTTCCTGAGTAGTAAGTAGTTATGGGTACAGTTTTGTGCCTGATAAGAAATATGATACGAAGTAAATGGAGGCTTATGTGACACGTTCACTGACCCAAAATCAAATTGAAACCAATACCAAGTTTTTACTGCTAGGCTCTGTAAGCCGCGGTGTGAGAACATTTATATTGCCGCTTATTCTCTGCGGTGGTTTCTATGCTCTGAACGTTGATGATGCTTATGCGCAGCGAACACGGGACAGGGCTGATAATGCTGATAATAAAGAGCAGGCAGAAAAACCAACCGAAGGTCGCCAATTCAGTGCCAAAGCCGGCGCTATTGTTAATGAAGCGCTGACCGCTATGAATGAAGATCAGTATAGTGTTGCTTTGGCATCTTTAAATAAAGCTATAGCTCTTCCAAAACTCAACGCTTACGAAAGAGCAACAATTCACCAAATGCGCGGCAGTGTATATTACGAACTCGACCAATATGGTTCGGCTATCCAGGCGTTCGAAGATGCGATTAGCTCAGGTGGTTTACTACCAAAAGAAAGTTCTAATTTACGCGTAAACATCGCGCAATTGCTCATCGCGAATGGTCAACCGGCTCGCGGCGCGCAAATGTTGGAAGATTGGAACCGTGCCGGCGGGGTGCTCACACCAAAGCATGTCGAGTATTTGTGGCAAGCTTGGTCACAAGCTGAGAATTACCGTAGGGCGCTTCCGTGGGCACAAAAATGGTTCAATGCAGCCAGACCCAAGGAACGTAAGCATTTTGATTTGCTGAACTTCATGTACAATAATCTTAACATGCCGGCCCAACAGGCAGATATTGTTAAGCAAATGATTACACGTTGGCCAATGGATAAAAACCTATGGCAGGTATGGAAATCTTTGTTGGCTAATGGCGGCCGTGAGAAAGAATCTTTTGAAGTGACTAAAATGCTTTATCTCGGCGGTGTATTAGATACACAGCAAGAGTTTGAAACGGTTGTTCAGTATTATGGTTATTATGATATGCCGTATCAGGCTGCCAGAATTCTGGAACGTGAATTAAACGCTGGTACGATTAGAGAGACGCCGGACAAATTGGTTCAACTGTCTGATCTATTCCGCCAGGCACGAGAATATAAACTGGCTATTCCTGCCTTGGAAAAAGCTGCTAAAACCGCAAATAAAGCCAAGCTTTATGCGGATTTAGGCGAAGCTTACTATAAGGAAAATCAGTGCAGCAAAGCTGAAACGTCCTTTAAGAAAGCTATGCAACTTGGTTACGATCAGGGTAAATCCTGGATGTTGATCGCGTCTTGCCGCTATGATGACGCTGCAACTGAAACACGGCCTAAATGTCCTTACACGGCGGCCGACGAAAAAACACTAACTTGGTCAACTAAGCGTATTGCTGCTGCAGCTGCTTTTGACAATGTGCCGTCCTCTTCGAGAGAGGCTAGCAATGCAAGAAAATGGATGGGCTTTATTGCGGGTGAGAAATCCAATTTGAAAAGACGTTGTATTTTTGAACAGAATATCGAATGGCAAAATTGCCGCGATGATATTAAGCGGGCTTATAAAAGTGAGTTCCTTGACGGTAAGTTCACACTCAATAATGAAAAATGCGAAACTTATATCCCGCGCTTTGATAAAGAGTTCCGTAGAGGGATTAAGAAAGCCGAAGCTAAAACAGAATAGTTCAATTGACGTATTCTAGTTTAGGAACTTAGTCCTTAAACATAATAATTATAAAAACCGGGTAACGTGTTGCCCGGTTTTTATTTATCAACATCACAATTACGCGAGACCCTTGCAGTTATGCCTTCTAGCCTCTACATCAAATGACCTAAGGAGAGCTTGCATGTCTGATAAAATAGAACCGCCAATAGAACATAAATCAGAAATGATTGATTGGATTGCGGCGGGGTGTAAACCTAAATCTAAATGGCTTATCGGTACAGAGCACGAAAAAATCGGTTTTAATCTACAGACCTTAAAACCGCTGCCTTACGATGGTGATAAGGGCATTTTCGCTATGCTTGATGGCCTCAAAAAATTTGGCTGGAGCGAGGTGATCGAAAACGGATATCTCATCGCCTTGAAACGGGATGGGGCTTCTGTGTCACTAGAACCAGGCGGGCAGTTTGAGCTTTCCGGCGCACCGCTAGAAAGCATCCACCAAACATGCGGGGAAGTGAGCCGGCATTTACGTGAGGTTAAAGAAGTCGCAGACGGCATCGGTGCAGGGTTTCTATCACTTGGGTTCCGTCCAGACACAAAGTTGGAAGATGTACCTATCATGCCCAAGGGGCGCTATAAGATTATGCGCGAATACATGCCAACGGTTGGCACGCACGGGTTAGAGATGATGTTTCGCACCTGTACGGTTCAGGTTAATCTGGATTTTGCTTCCGAAGCCGACATGGTCAAAAAAATGCGCGTTAGCCTCGCCCTGCAACCAATTACAACGGCTCTGTTTGCTAACTCACCTTTTACTGACGGTGTGCCGAACGGCTATAAATCATATCGCTCCCGTATCTGGCTCGACACGGATCCTGCTCGTACAGGCATGCTTCCCTTTGCATTCGACGAAGGGTTCGGGTTTGAGCAATATGTGGATTATGCCCTCGATGTGCCTATGTATTTTGTACACCGAGGCGAGGACTATCTCGATGCATCTGGTAAGAGCTTTCGTGATTTCTTAGACGGTAAATTAGATGTACTGCCGGGGGAAAAGCCCACGCTGACAGATTTCGAAGATCATTTGTCGACTATATTCCCAGAAGTTCGCCTGAAGCAATTCCTTGAAATGCGCGGATCAGACACGGGGCCGTGGAACCAGCTTTGTGCTATGCCAGCATTTTGGGTTGGTATTTTATATGACCAAGCCGTACTTGATGCTGCTTGGGATTGGGTCAAGGACTGGAGTGCGGAAGAGCGTGACCAGCTACGCCGTGATGTGCCAAAATATGGCCTGCAAACTAAATTCAGAAACGGTACAATCCAAGACCTCGCCAAGCGCGCACTTATATTGTCCCGCGAAGGTCTGCAAACGCGCCATAAATTAAACGCATACGGTGAAAGCGAGACTGTATTTTTGGCTGAACTGGACGATATGGCCAAAACCGGGAAAAGCAATGCTGACAAACTGCTGCAATTATACAAAGGCGCTTGGGAAGGTGATATCACCCGTGCTTATCAGGACTGTATTTATTAGTAACCGCATTTTTAGTAACCACATTTTTAGTAACCACTGGCACCGGACGTCGGCGAGCGCAAATCTGCGGCACCATAGAAAAACCCACCTTTATACATGACCGCATTCGCGCGCCCTAAGGCGGTACGGTTGTATTTGCCCATCTCGTCCTTGCTAAAGATGAAACCACGTCCCTCTAATATGCGTACAGTGTCTGCAGAAATGCCCGGTTCTATGACAATGACGTCGGGTAACCATTGATGGTGAATACGCGGGGCCATAACTGCTTCCATGGCATTCATATCAAAGTCGATGACGTTGAGGATATTTTGCAAAACTACGGTGATGATGGAGCTGCCGCCCGGTGATCCTGTGACAAAATACGACTTACCATCTTTCTTGACGATAGCCGGTGTCATGGAAGAGAGCGGTCTTTTGCGGGGCTCAATTTTGTTGGCTTCACCGCCGATAAGCCCGAAACCATTTGGAGATCCTGGCTTGGAAGAGAAATCRTCCATTTCRTTGTTGAGMAARAAACCAGCGCCGTCGACACTATAGCCGCTGCCATAACCAAAGTTGAGCGTAGTGGTTACCGACACCGCATTACCCCATTTATCCATAACCGAATAATGAGTGGTTTGTGTGCTTTCCTTGAGTAAATGCCGACCCGGTAAGATATCCTCAGAGCGACTGGCTGTGCCCGTTTCAATGGTGCCGCGCAGACGATCCCCATAAGGTTTATCGGTTAGTTTGGCCACAGGTACATCAAAAAAATCCGGATCGCCAAGATACTTGGAACGGTCGGCATAGGCTCTGCGCATGGACTCGATAAGGAGATGCAGATAATCGGCGCTATTATGATCAAGGGCGCGTAAGTCGTAGCCTTCAAGAATATTCAGCATTTGAACAACATGCACACCGCCTGATGATGGTGGCGGCATAGAGAAAATTTCATAACCACGATAGGTGCCTTTGACGGCCTTGCGGATGACTGTGTGATAATTTTTCATGTCTTCAAGAGTAATGAGTCCGCCGCCTCTCCTCATTTCCGCGACCATAAGGTCAGCCGTTTTRCCTTCGTAAAAACCAGCTTGRCCTTGGCGARATATGCGCTTCAAGGTCTTGGCTAAGTCTTTTTGTTTAAACGTATCGCCTTGTTTGTAGAGTGCACCGTCCGGCTTGTAAAAATATTCCAAAGTGGATGGATCCTTGGACAAATATTTCTTACCGGATGAGAGGTCTTGTGCCATAGCGAAAGTTACAGGCATACCGCGATCGGCTAATCTTATTGCAGGTGCCATAACTTGTTTGCGGGTCATAGTGCCGTATGCTTCAAGTGCATCAAGTTGACCCATGACGGATCCAGGAACACCTGCGGACAGGCGTGAATATTGCGCTTTCTGATTATCAACTTCGCCGTCTGCGCCAAGGTACATGTCGCGGCTTGCTGCCTCTGGTGCCATTTCGCGAAAATCAATAGCGATCACTTCGTCGCTGTCAGCCATGGCAACCATCATGAAACCGCCGCCGCCGATATTGCCCGCTGCCGGAAACGTGACGGCCAACGCAAATCCGGTGGCTACTGCCGCGTCCACAGCATTGCCGCCTTTGGCCAGAATATCCCGTCCAACTTCAGCCGCTACGGCTTCTTGTGCCGTCACCATACCGTTCGCGCCTACCACAGGATGGAATGGTGCACTGCCATATCCCACATAAGTTAAAGCGTGGGTAGTATCAACTTTGGTCGATGGTTTGGGTTCGTTGACTTCTTGAGCGTAGGCGGTGTTAGATACATATGAGGTGATTGCAAAGCAAATAAATAACAGGCGAGAAAACTTCATAATAGGCATCCATACGGTGTGAGTGTAGGCATGGGTATGCATTAATAATATTTGATATTCTAGTTCTTAAGGTGTGACAATTTAGCATAACTAGCCAGTGGTTGCCGCCGCAAAATACCGTCTTTAATTATAAAAATCATCCTTGCCACCCCTTGCGCGCGGCGCTAGGTTTGCCGTCTATTTTAGGGAAAACTTGGACTATGAAACCAACAAATACCAGCAATCCGGACTACTATCATAAAGTGGTTGATTGCCAATGGGCATGCCCGGCGCATACGCCTGTACCCCAATATATTCGCCTCATTGCACAAGGTCGTTACGGCGAYGCTTATWTGCTGAACAGGGAAAGCAATGTGTTTCCTGGCRTRCTTGGCCGYGTCTGTGACAGACCGTGYGAGCCCGCCTGTCGGCGCGGCAGGCTTGAGGATGAACCCGTTGCCATCTGCCGSCTCAAACGWGTGGCTGCAGATCACCGRGGCGACATYWCKGAYCARCTTCCCAAAAAACCGGMRCAAACCAACGGCAARAAAATYGCCCTTATCGGSGCGGGCCCTGCGTCCTTTACTGTTGCTAACGATTTGGCACCTCTTGGTTATGAGTGCACGATATTTGAAAAACTGAGCGAACCGGGTGGTTTGATGCGCTCCAATATTCCAGCATTTAGACTGCCGGAAAAGGTGTTGTCCGAAGAGCTTGACTATATTTTGGACATGGGCGTTGCGCTTAAACTAAACACGCCTGTCGAGAGCATGGATGCTTTGCTGGCTGAAGATTGGGACGCCGTGTTCGTCGGTACAGGAGCCCCGCGCGGYAARGATTTAAACTTGCCGGGTCGGTGGCCGAAAGAGGGCGGGGAGCCATGCGAAAACATCCATATCGGCATTGACTGGCTAGAAAGCGTTGCCTTTGAACATACCAAAGCCATAGGCAAGAAAGTCCTGATCATTGGGGTCGGTAATACGGCTATGGATTGCTGCCGGACTTCACTKMGACNTGGGTNCTGAAAAYGTCAAGGTTATGGCGCGTAAGCCGCGTCAGTTCTTCAAAGCCTCCGTATGGGAGCTGGAAGACGCTGAGGAAGAAAATATCGAAATTACAGTCAACCATTCTCCCAAAGAATTTGTCATTGAGAACGGCAAACTCACGGGCATGGTGTTTGAACTTATGGARTACGAAATCGACGATAATGGCCGTATTACCAGCCAGAAAGTCACCGGCGAAACCACCATCCCTTGCGATGACGTTATTCTGGCCATTGGTCAGGACAATGCTTTCCCGTGGATTGAGGCAACATCTGGCATCGAGTTGGATAAATGGCAAGTGCCTGTGGTCGACGAGACCACATTCGAGAGTACGCGCAAAGGCGTGTTTTTCGGCGGCGATTCTGCGTTTGGCCCCAAGAATATTATCTGGGCAGTAGAGCATGGCCATCAGGCCGCTATCTCTATTCACAAACATTGTCAGGGCAAAATGCTGACCGGGCGTTTACCCAACGAAGTTGATATGGCACCAACCAAGATGGGTATGTTTGAATGGCGATTTTCCAATTCTTACGACGATTCCGAACGACGGGTCATGAACCATGTGGAGCTGACCAAAAGGTTTGCAGAATTGGACGTCGAGGTCGAACTTGGCTTCACGCCAGAGCAAATTGCCACCGAGGTTGAGCGTTGCCTCAACTGTGATATCCAGACCGTGTTCGAACCCAGCTTGTGCGAAGAATGCGATGCTTGCATCGATATATGYCCGGTGGAATGCCTSAGCATGACRCCGGACGCCGACGAAGCCGAACTTCGGAATAGTCTAAGCTCATCTGAGGTGATTGACGGGCAGGCTTTGTTCGTATCTGACGCATTGCCCTTAACCAAGCGGGTCATGATCAAGGACGAGAACGTTTGCTTGCATTGTGGTTTGTGCGCCGAGCGTTGCCCGACGGCTGCTTGGGATATGCAAGAGGCACTTATTCAAATCCATCATGCAGATGACCAAGACGATAGCCAAAAAATGGGGATGCCAGTATGAGTAATGTTCGCGTCAATGATTTTACCATCAAAGTGGGCAATGTTAACGGTACCGGTTCTGCCAGTGCTAATGCTTTGCTGATGAAAATAATCTTCCGCATGGGTGTGCCTGTGGTCGGGAAAAATATCTTCCCGTCCAATATTCAAGGCCTACCTACATGGTACGAAATCCGTGTCACAGAGAAAGGCTATCGTGGTCGCTCTGGTGATATTGATCTCATGGTTGCCATGAACCCCGAGAGCTATAAACGCGACTTGGAAGAGTTGAGCCCGGGCGGGATATTATTATATGATGATACTTGGCCGCGCCCGCATTTCTTGACCCGCACGGATATTACYGTGATCGGTGTGCCGTTGGCGCGTATGTGTAACGCTGCCTTCAAGGTGGCCCGCTCACGTATTTTAATGAAGAACGTAGCCTATGTGGGCGCCGTTGCTGCTCTTCTAGACCTTGATCTTGATATCATTCACACACTATTGCGCGAAATGTTTGCGTCCAAGCCTAAACTGATTGATCTAAACTTACAGGCCATTGCCCTTGGTTACGATTATGCCAAACAGAATTTTGGCAATGTCAGCCAATTAAAAGTCGAAGCCCGCGATTTGACCAGCAACAAAGTAATGATGGACGGTAATACGACCGCAGGCCTTGGTTGCGTCTACGGCGGTGCTACTTTCGGGGCATGGTATCCCATTACACCGTCCACATCATTGATGGATGCTTTCGTTAAATATTGCAAAGAACTACGTGTGCACCCCGAAACCGGCAAGCATAAATATTGCATCACCCAGGCCGAAGACGAGCTGGCGGCGGCGGGTATGATCATTGGTGCGGCATGGAACGGTGCGCGGTGCTTTACCCCAACCTCTGGCCCCGGCATTTCCCTGATGAGTGAGTTTATCGGTTTTGCCTATTACGCCGAAGTCCCCATGGTGTTGTTTGATATTCAGCGCACCGGCCCGTCCACAGGCATGCCGACCCGCACACAGCAATGCGATATACAGCTCTGCGCTTATGCGTCCCACGGCGATACCAAACATATCCTTTTGTTCCCAGCGGATCCAAGCGAGTGTTTTGATATGGCGGTGAATGCGCTGGATTTAGCTGAGCGGTTCCAGGCACCCGTGTTTGTTCTGTCCGATATTGATATCGGTATGAACGATTGGATGATCGATGAGCTTACTTGGGACGATGATTATGTGCCCGACAGAGGCAAAATATTATCGCCAGAAGACTTGAAAGGTATGGATAAGTTCCACCGCTATCTGGATACGGACGGCGATCATATCCCGTACCGGACATTGCCGGGCACAGACCCTAAGGGGGCGTATTTCACCCGTGGTTCCGGTCATAATAAATACGGCGGCTATACCGAGGACGGTGCTGAGTACAAAGAAGTTGTCGACAGGCTGAAATCTAAATGGGAAAGCGCCGCTGATAAGGTGCCTGCCCCTATTATTAGCACTGCGAGCAAGCCGGCTCAGGGTAAAGTGAAATTTGCTATTATTTCTATTGGTTCGTGCGATGGTGCAGTTGTCGAGGCGCGTGATAAGCTGGAAACAGAAGGTGTTTATCTGAATTATATGCGGGTACGGGGATTTCCGTTCAGCGGTACCGTCAAAGATTTCATTGATGAGCATGACCAAATATTTGTCATTGAACAAAACCGGGATGCCCAATTACACGGACTTTTGCTCGGCGAAATAGATGTACCGCGCGAAAAGCTAATCCCGGTTTTACATTATTCCGGCGAACCTCTGGATTATAAATTCGTACACAATGCTCTGAGCGAAGAGTTGAAGACGAGGAAACAAGTAGCATGACATCATTTACCAAACCGCTTATCCGCCGTCGGAACGAGCCGACCAATGACCTTGGTCTTGTCCGTGCTGATTATGACGGTGCTATGTCAACCTTGTGCGCTGGTTGTGGACATGATGCCGTAACGGCATCTATGGCCCGCGCATTTTTCGAATTGTCCATAGAGCCGCACCGCGCGGTCAAAGTATCCGGCATCGGTTGTTCGTCTAAAACTACGGCTTATTTCTTGCGAGAGAGCCACGGTATTAATACGGTACACGGGCGCATGCCGTCCGTAGCCACAGGTGCGATTGCTGCTAATCATGAACTTACTTATATTGGTGTGTCCGGCGATGGTGATAGCCTGTCTATCGGGCTGGGGCAGTTTGTCCATGCCATGCGCCGTAATGTTAATATGCTGTATATGCTCGAAAATAACGGCGTGTACGGCCTGACCAAAGGCCAATTTTCAGCTGCCGCAGATATGGGCTCAATAGCCAAGAAAGGCGCAGTTAACGAATTACCGGCCATAGATCCGGTAGCATTAGCGCTGTCCTTAGGTGCAACATTTGTGGCTCGCGGTTTTTCCGGAGACCGCGAACAATTGGTGCCGTTGATTAAGGCTGGGCTTAAACATAAAGGTTTTGGCTTGATTGATKYCRKCTSGCCNGNWSMSTGRGNKTCWANSGASSWMRMARGCYMARCCWANNCYTAMGAGCANKASTTRSMRWTMTTMTNWSSMSKCCATTCACGCCGATTATGTGCCGCCGAGCGACCAGATCAAAGCCGACTATAATGCTGGCGAAATTATGCCGATTGAGCTTCATGATGGTGGTCAGATCACTTTGCGCAAACTGGAAAACGGCTACGATCCGCGCGACCGAGCCGCCGCCGTTAACAAGCTTTTTGAAAGCGCCCAAAGTGACGAAATTATCACGGGGCTTCTTTACATAAATGAAGACCAGAAAGACATGCACGAAATGGCCCGCATGGAAGATAGACCGCTGAACACAATTCCCTATGCAGAACTAAACCCCGGGGCTGCCAAGCTCAAAGAAATACAAAAAGGCTTTCGTTAGAGCTTGGCGTTTAGAGTTTAAAACTTTGCACTCAGTGACATTTTGAAATTACGTCCGGGCAGGGGCACAACATCTTTTAGGAAAGAAGTGTGTTGGCGAGCGTCTTGGTCGAACATGTTGTTGATACTACCCCTAAGTGTCACTCTTTCATTGATGCGGTAGCTGGCTTGTAAATTGACCAAAGTATAAGCGTCTGTCACAAGCGCGTCCGCTGCTATATCGTCTTGTGCCTCGGCATGATCCAGTTCGGCGCGCAGGCGCCAGCTATCATTCTCCAAAACCATTCCCAGAGCTAACCCAAGCGGCGGAATACGCGGCAGGGCGCTGCCGTCCGTACTTAAATTTGCATTGACATATTCCAAACTTGCATCGCCTAGAATATCAAACTCACCCAACTCCGCTAGCTTTACACCGACCTCTATTTCAAAACCTGTGAACTGAACATCGGCGGCTGTGAAGCGAAATTCCGGTAAGCCGTCTTGCTCATTCCCCGTGGCGCGCTCATAGATATAATCACTATAATCGGTGGCAAATACGTTGAAGCTGGCATGATTTTGACCTTTGCGAAAACGTATWGATAYCTCACCTCCGSYCGCTTTCTCGTTGCCWAGGGTCAARTCRCCAAGCTCGAACTGGTTTGTTGCSAGATGAGGGCCGTTTGAAAACAATTCTTCACTGGTCGGCGCGCGGGATGTCCGAAACAAAGTGCCGCCTAACCGCGTTGTATCTGTAAGGTGAAAATCTAGACCGGTGGATACACTGAAGCTATCAAACTTACGGGTGATGTTGGCAGTGTCGTTGTTATGGCTATTATGCTCATAGCGAACACCGCCTTCCAGATGCCAATCGCCCATATTTAATTCGTGAAAGGTAAACCCGCCAATCTGTGTGGAGCTTGTCGGGGGTACAAARGCYTCTTCRCCWATGGCKGMRAARTCTCGYTKRYGYAKTTGWRCRCCGTAAGCRSCCTGCCARCTKCCGCGCTCYGCTTGSACAAGYTCGGCKCGTAAYTCRAACCCYTTRTTGGWAAACACCGTGCCTAYAKYWCCGTCCGGYTCAATTTCGCGGTGTTCATAATCTCCGTAMCCACCGTTGATGGTTAGTGTTTCAAAYARGCCKKCGAAYTCCAGGCGGCTMAGYCCGTCAATCCGTATTTGCTTAAGTTTGACCGTTACCCCTCCTTCTTCACTTGCATCAGGATCGTGGCCGCCGGGAATGCCGTACTCACTATCCARATTTCGTAYGGCTAGTCCGGTAATRCCGTTTTGGCCTATCCACGAAAATCCAGCGGAAAATGCACGGGACCTTGCGGCTGAGTTTTCGAGCACGTTTTGGTCTTGCGCGTGGGCATCACCGTCTTCRCCTTCTGCCGCACGTAAGACGGCACTTTCTGCAAATCCGGGAATGCTATAGTCGTTACTTTTGCGGTAGGTTGTATCCAAATGTCCAACCAAGCTGCCRTTGTTAAATTCGCCAAGCWTAAAATCGACRCCGAGTGAAGCCTCATAACCATCGTCAACRCTGGACACGCCAACCCGTGCCGCTCCTGTAATTTGYTTATTGGGAACGCTGTCTGGAATGCGSCCRTCAATTACATTGATGACGCCGCCGGACGCTGAACTGCCGTAGCGCAGCAGGGCAGATCCGCGRATAATYTCRATGCGCGAAGCCATAGCAGGYTCGACGGATGTAGCATGGTCGGGACTGGCTGATGMGGCATCGATTGACCCAATGCCGTTGTCYAAAATRCGGATTCGGGAACCRCCCTGACCCCGAATAATCGGGCGTGATGCGCCCGGCCCAAAGAATGTTGAGGATARYCCCGGAAYCTTCTTTAAGGTCTCRCCGAGTGARCYAGCCAGATTRCTGGCTAATTYYTCACCGCCGATAACAGAGACRCCAACAAGGCTTTCGCCYGTGGTTGCGGATAGGGGGGAGCCTGTGACGATAATTTCGTCAAGTGGKGTGTTTGTCTGAGAGCTTTGTGCATGTGCCGCTWCAGCAGACAACAAAGTGTAAGAAATAGCAGCAATGCCTGCCGTTGAGCGCAATAGTATAGTGAGCATGAGTATGTCCATTGGGTCTGCGCCCMATGTRTTTTAMGGGCGCGTTATTAATAATTKWGGAGGTGRAAAATTATTGACCGGRVGGTGCTCTAGCCGTTYTAGCAATGGTTTGCTCCGYCCAAACTACATGTRCGGAAYGTTTTGCAAAGACAWAGGTTCTTGCRGGCGGYGTAAWGGAAAGTTCAGCGGGCGGAAGAGCRAGATCGTCGTGCTCTTCGTCGACCAGTACAGACAATACGCAAATTTTACTATCATGGTTATGAGGGGCGGACCCATAATTTGCTGCATGGGCAACGCTRCCTGCYCGCGCACATATAAAAAATGTCGCGACCAGAAGTGCATAAAACCAAGAACGGTTATATTGGGTGCTTCTCATGGAGCATATATAGCGCGAAAATAAAATTACGCAATACTATAACACATTTGTCACTATAACACATTTATTCAGGCATAAAAAAAGCCCCCTCGTTTAGGAAGGGGCTTTTCTGTTTAGGTGTAGGTTTTGGGCTACCAAATTTTGACGCGGTCTTCTGGAGCYAGATAAAGCGCATCGCCRGGCTGTACATCAAAAGCAACATACCACTGATCGAAGTTACGTACGATACCGTTGGCCCGGTACTCGCCCGGACTATGTGGGTCAGCTTTGAGCCTTGAGATTAAAGCATCATCGCGGAATTTACGTTGCCAGATTTGACCGTAGGATAAGAAGAACCGTTGGTCGCCGGTTAAACCGTCAAGCACAGGCGCTTCCTTGCCGTCCAAGGAACGCTTGTAAGCTGCATAGGCCATTGTAATACCCGTGAGGTCACCAATGTTTTCTCCCAATGTATTTTGGCCATCAACAAAATGTCCGGGCAAGGGTGAAAACTCATTATATTGGGCAACAAGTGCTTGGGATTTAATTTTGAAGGCGGCTTCGTCTTCTGTGCTCCACCAGTTACGCTGTTTGCCGTCGCCGTCAGATTTTGAACCTTGGTCGTCAAACCCGTGGCCCATTTCGTGGCCAATGACCGCACCGATACCGCCGTAGTTAACGGCAGCATCTGCATTTGGATCAAAGAATGGTGCTTGCAAGATAGCAGCAGGGAAAACAATTTCATTAAGAGAAGCACGGTAATAAGCATTGACCGTTTGTGGGGTCATGCCCCAATCTTCTTTGTCGATAGGTCCGCCGAGGTCAGAGACCATATCGTTCCATTGCCAGAGATTGGCCGCTTTGATAGAACCGATCAGATCGTCCTTGTCTACTTCTAGAGTTGAGTAATCTGTCCAGGATTTTGGATAGCCGATTTTGGCATAAAACTTTTGTAACTTGTCTTTTGCTTCAACCTTGGTGTCTTCGCCCATCCAATCAGAATTGCTAATGCCGTCTTTGAATGCAGCGCGCAGGTTTTCAACCAAATCATCCATTTGCTGTTTTGCAGCCGGCGGGAAGTGGCGTTCTACATATACTTTACCAATGGCTTCGCCGAGCACGCCGCTAACTTGGCCAACGCCGCGCTTCCAACGATCACGCTGAACTTCGGTGCCGCGTAGGGTTTTTGAGTAAAAATTAAACCGGGCATCATCAATAGACTTAGGCAAATAAGCAGCATTAGCGCTGATATAATGGGCTAGCATGTAATCGCGAATAACGGCTATATCTGTGTCGCCGAAAATTTTAGCACTGGCTTGCAGCGCGTCATTTTCACGAACAATCAGGGTCTTTTCAGCCGCCAAACCAGAAGCGCCCATCATGGCAACCCAATCAAAACCCGGTGCGTAGTCAACTAGGGCGCCAATATCCATTTTGTTATAGGTTAAATCCCGTTCGCGGCGTTTGGCCGGATCCCAGTGGGCTACGGCGATACTTGTTTCAAATGCCATAATGGCGGCAGCGCGGTCGGCTGCATTTTCTTCGCCTGCGGCTTCCAACATATTGGCGAGGAAAGAGACATAAGCGGCACGGTAGCCATCAAACTTTTCGCCTTCGTCCAGATAATAAGTTTTGTTCGGCATGCCCAGGCCGGACTGTGTGATGTAGAAAATGTAGTTGTCATTATCTTTGACATCAACATCCACGAAACCACCAACTGGCGCACGTAGGCTGAGAGCTGGGTTGCCCATCATTGCGGCGGCGGCACTGTGATCTGCGACGGACCTAATGGCAGTAAGATCGGCCTCAATTGGTGCAAGCCCGTTTGTCTCAATCGTCTCTGTGTCCATGAAGGCGGCGTAGAGGTCACCGATTTTTTGCTCATCACTGCCCGCAGCAGATTGAGCTGCGGCCATGTCTTGAATAATAGCTTTGACTTGAGCTATGGAACGATCGCCCAAAATATTGAAGGAGCCGTAATTGGATTTATCATCCGGAATTTCAGTATTTTTGAGCCATGTACCGTTTACATATTTAAAGAAATCATCGCCGGGTTTGACGGATTTATCCATATTGGCAATTTCAATACCAAATGTGCCAAGCTCTGCAGTTTTGACCTGCACAACTTCGGTCACAGTTGTAGATTTGTTACCACAAGCACTGAGGCCTGTTGCTAGCCCAAGCGCCAATAGGCTTGGGACGATAAGTTTATTTAAGGGCATTTTTTCTCCTAGTTTTGTTGTCATTGAGGTCTTCTAATAATTTTATTCAGCGGGTACAGGCTCAGCATTTCCTGCATCATCCATAATGTCGTCAATTTCGTGACCTTCCAAGGCAATGGCCATTTCAGGATCATAGCTTGAGCCGAGCGGCGGTTGTTTTTGACCTGTCCAGACGCCTTTTACGAAGCGTTTGATATCAATGCCGATGCCGTACATAGCTGGCACGAGCATCAATGTCAGGAAGAAATCAAACAATACACCGAATGCAAGGGCAACGACCATTGGTTTGAGGAATTCCGCTTGTGCAGATTTTTCTGCGAACATCGGCATCACACCGACAAATGTAGTGACGGACGTCAACAAGATAGGCCGGAACCTAGACACACACGCATCGATCATAGCTTGGTATGCACCGACGCCTTTATCCGTCAGGCGGTTGACGTAATCGAGCAAGACCAAATTATCGTTCACGGCCACACCTGCGGCGGCAAAGAAACCGAAACCGGACATAATACCGAGCGGAACCCCGGTAACGATACAGCCAAACACCATGCCAACGAATGCGAAGGGAATAGCGATCAAAATCAACAATGGTTGGCTGTAAGATTTAAAACCAACAGCCAATAAGAAATACATGGCAAATAGAATAAACAAACCTGATTGTTTTAGTTCGCTCATAAGTGTGACCTGCTCATTGTCTGCTTCGATCAGTAGGCGTTCGGCATTTGGGTTGGAAAGTTCCCACTGTGGTAAAAACACCTCATCGATATCTTTTTGAATAGCTTGTCTCGCTTGCGGCCCGCCGCGAATAACGCCTCCAACCGAAATCACCTGTTTGCGGTCACGGCGGTTGATGCGGCTAATGCCTGGTGCGAAGGTAACATCTGCTACGGAATAGAGAGGAACCTCTGTACCGCTTGCCGTACGGATACGTAGTTGCTGCAACGAGTCGATAGATTCTCTTGCCGCTTTTGGATAGCGTAAAACAACCCGTACATCATCACCATTTCTTGCTAGGCGCTGTACTTCACGACCGAAAAACGCCTCGCGCACTTGGCGGGTTAAGGAGGCTAGGGTGATACCAAGGCTCTCAGCACCCGGTTTAAGGGTGAACTGCATTTCTTGAGATGAACTCTCTAGGCTGTCCCATGTACGTATAATACTGCCGTAAGTGCCGAGATGTTCTTTAAATTCTTTCATAGCGCGCGATAGATCGGCCTCATTATCTGATGCAATCGCGTAGCGTACAAATGCTCCACTGCCGCCGCCGCGCCCACCTGTGGCATTAATCGTGACACGAAAGGCATCGGGGATGGGGCCTAAATATTCCTCTAGCTTTTCTGCAATGTCGGTGGCCGATATTTCATCACGCTGTTCAGCAGGCGCAAGCCCCATGAAAGCTTGTATGCGACGACCATTAGCAAAGCTACCCGGCGAGGGAATAAGATCAAAATCAACACCAAAGTCTTTTTCTACATTGTCGTTCAAGGTTGTAATAGCTGCGTCCAATTGGTGTTGCACCTGGGCAAGTCGCTCAAATGATGTGCCCTCTGGGAAGGATACTTGTGCCATTAACATGTCACCACCGAAGTCCGGGAACATTTCTACCTTAGCCATATTTGCTTGAATGGCGGAGATCGACAACATAAAGAGCCCAATAAATACAGCAACAGTCGCATAGCGAAATTTAATAACAGCCGCGATAAAAGGTCGGAAAGTTTTACGGGCAAATGTGATCAAACTGTCGGCCATCATAGTTTGAAAACGCGCGAAAGGGTTCATTTGCTCGCGCGGCGGCAACGGCTTCAAGTGCCTGAGGTGGGACGGTAAAATAAAGAAAGCTTCGATAAGTGAAAATGTCAATGCCGCCATGACCACTAAAGAAATTTGCGACGTAAAATCAGATGTGGATCCTGATAAAAACATCCAAGGTAGGAACACCATAATTGTCGTAATTACAGCGAATATAACAGGCTTGGACACCATATTTGTGCCCGCAATGCTACCGCGTGTCCCACTGATCCCGTGTTCCACATGAAAATGCACACTTTCTCCGACCACAATGGCATCGTCGACTACGATCCCGATCACCAGTAAAAATGCGAATGTAGAGATCATATTCAGAGATATGCCGATAAATGGTGCGATGGCAAAGGCACCCAAGAATGACACTAAAATGCCGACCGTGACCCAAATGGCCACGGCGGGGCGTAAGAAAATTGTCAAAATCAACAGGACCAAAATCATACCCATGAGAGCATTCCAGCCAATCAACGACATGCGGCTATCAAAGCTAGCAGATGCATCCATCCACATAGACAGGGTTAGCTCAGGAGGCAGAGTTTCATTTTTATCTTTAATATATTGGCGAAATTCTTTGCCGGTTTTGGAAACATTTGGTTTGTCAGGCGAATTCACCCGAAAAAATACGGCTTCCTCACCTTTGAAATTAACGGTAAAATCCAGATCTTGAAAACCGTCAAGGACTGTGGCGATGTCCTTTAAAATAATACGTCCACCATCCGCAGATTGCCTGATAATTATTTTCTCAAACTCTGGGGCGCTGTCCGCCAAATTACGCGCGCGCAGTTGTAATTTACCGGCGCTGGTTTTGACTTCACCAGCAGATAAATTGACGGAAGCGCCAGTAATGGCTGTGGCAACTTGCTGAAAAGTGAGATTAAATTGTCGAAGTTTTTCTTCGGAAATTTCAATGGTGATTTCCCGGTCAATCCGTGTGATATCTTGGGTGAGTTCACCGCCGAATAATGCGGCCATTTCGTCGCGAACATCATCAGCGATTAGTTGTAATTCCAGCCGTTCCATGTCGCCGTGCAACGCCAAAAACATATATTGGATTTCAACCGGTGTTCGTCTTACCGTTGGCCTAAAAGCATCTGGCGGGAGATTGTTAATCCCGTCAATGCGGGCTTTAACCTCGTCGAGCAAGGCGTCAAAATCGGCAGTGACCTTGGTTTTGATGGTTACTCTGCCGCCACCTTCAAACGCCAACGCTTGAATGTTGTCAATGCCGTCAATGTCGTAGACGGCTTCCTCAATACGCGTGATCATCTGTTCTTGCACATCGCGCGGCGAGGCGCCTTGCCATGAGGTTTCTACTTGAATTTCATTGACTTTTATGCCCGGAAGAATTTCTCTTTCAAGTTTGAAAAAACCGAACAATCCAACAACAATAATTGCCAACATAAGCAAATTTGCGGCAACTGAGTTCTTAGCCCACCATGCAATAAGACCACGCATTAGTTAGCGCCTTCTTTTTTACTGTTCTTACCTTGGTTTTGATTATCAACGGATTGCTCGTCCTTTGGGTTTTTATCCTTGTCACCCTTTTTCCCTTTTTTCTTTTTTTTCTTGTCTTTCTTCTCTTGGGCGGCTTTCTTTTTGGCCATAGCGTATTCTTTTTTTGCTATTGCATAGCTCTTTTTGCTGTCAGCTAGTTTCTTTTGGGCCGTAGCTAAAGCATCTCCGTCCCCATTTTTCTTCTCTCTTTCAGCCTTTTTAGGTTCAATAAGTATTTTTGTCGGGTCGTTGATATCCAAAACACGAAATGTTAGGCTGATTTGGGATTTTTCCAAAGCGGAGACAATGACAAGAGAACCAGGTTCAATACCGCTTAAAAGCACGGCGCGTTCTGGATTGGTGTCGATAACTATTACATCATTGCTGGTGGCAATACCGTCTTCGTCCACTGTGTAGACCTTATCCTCTGGCCGTAGGCCGTCGCGCGGAATGATGATGACATTTTCAATTATCTTCCCAGCGATAGAAGCATCAACGAACAAGCCTGGTGCGAGTGGGAACGCTCCGTCTGCTGCACCTGCGCCGTATGGGTCAAGCACTTCGGCTATGGCATACATAGAGCGGGTCAGCGGGTCATAAGCTGCGTCAGTCCGCATGATTTTTCCGTCCCATTCGCGCAATTGTCCGCCGATAGTTGTGGATAGTTTGACGTCAGGCGCGGTTTCGCGGCTTTTTGCTACAAATGCTAGGGGAAGGTTTATGCGGGCAATATCAGCATCGCTCAAAGCAAGCCTGACTTCGGCAATATCGGTTGAGAATATCCGTCCGAGCTTTGCGCCAGGATTTACAAATTGACCAATATCTGCGAATTTTTCACGAACTTGCCCATTGAACGGTGCCGTAACAGCCGTTCGTCGTAGACGGATTTGAGCATTATCCAAATCAGCCTCAGCAGACTGTAGGCTGGCTTGCGCTTCGATGAGTTGTGGCTGGCGCAAAGTGAGCGCCGTTGCTTCTTTACCGTTGCCCAAATCGTCCCAGTCAAGCTTGGCAATAGCACCTTCGGACTCTTCGCGCATTAATACTTGTTGAGCACGCGCAACGGTCGCTTCGGCGCGAACAACGGCGACTTGATAATCGGACGGGTCTATACGGTAGAGCACATCGCCTTTATTAAAAATACCGCCTGAAATAAATTTAGAGGATACCGAGACGATTTTTCCGCCAACTTCCGGCACAAGATCTATCTCGGTGCGGGGGCGGCTCTGTCCTTGAACATTAACTCTCAACTGCACCGTATCGGATATAGCCGTACTGGCCATAACTGCCAGTACCGGACGGGAGCGCTTTTTGATCTCAGGCTGTATGCTGTTTGCCTTTAAAATATTGCCTATAAAAATAAACAAAACAATGATCAATATGGGAGCAAGAATGCCCAATACAATTGTCGTTTTTCGCTGCTTACCACCGTCGTGGTGTTCGTCGTGTGCACCAATCGTCTCGTTACCCATTATAACGTCCTTTTTGAGGGCTTCACTAAGCTGAAGCCTGAATGATTATTGTCGCTCATAGCGACGATGTTGCGCTTAAACTAACGCAAGCACCCCTAGATTAGCAAGCCTGACTTGTTTAATTTAAACTTGCTATTTTTGGTATTACGAGTTTAGGTTTTGGCAGTTTCTCTCTCGCCGACTCCGCTCCGTATAGCCCGCCGCCGAGCGCCAAGTGAAGCCTAACCCGGTTGGCCAAGCGTTCTTTACGTGCCGAAATATACTGCCCTTCAGTATTGATCCGGCGTGATTGTGAATCCAGTAATTGTAGAATACTGGCAAGACCTTCCGAGAAGCGCTGTTCCAACCGCTCTTCGGCTTTACGCGCTTCTTCCAAAGAGACCTGCAAAGCGCGTTCACGTTCTTGTAAATGCTCTTCGGCGTCCAGCGCATCTTCGACTTCTCTATAGGCGTTCAAGGCCGTGTCGGCGTAGCTTTCTGCTAGCTGAATTAATACGGCATCATTGCGAGCTACTTCGGCCCGCAGGGCACCGCCTTGAAAAATAGGGGCGGTTATGCCGCCCGTTATTGATGATATTAAAGATTCGAGTGAAAACAACCGCGTTAGAGAGCCGCCGCCTAGGGACGCGTTACCGGATAGGGTTAAGCGCGGCAATAGGTTCTTTTTGGCGATATCCACTTGCAAGCCTTGTGCTTGCATGCGCCGTTCTGCGGCTAGTAAATCAGGTCTGCGTAAGAAAATTTCATCGGGTGTGCCCGCATCGGTAAGAGGTGGTAGCATGGGTAAGTCAGCGCTGGCCACCACTTCCGCTTCAGGGTAACGGCGTAATAATGTTTCGAGTTGGCGAGAAATCGCAGATTTGTTTTGCTTGCGAAAAGCCAAAGTTGCCTGAGCATTTGCTAAGGCTGAACGCGCCAGCCGGTAATCACTTGAACCGGATACGCCGCCGTCAAATCTGCGCTTGGTCAGGCGTAAAGCCCGTTCTTGAGTTTGCACATTACGTTCGGCCAAATCGAGTTGCAAACGGGCTTCAATAAGGTTGAACCAGGTTTGTGTTGTCGCTCCGGCAATGGACAGGCGTGCGCCGGCATAATCTGCGTTGCTCGCTTCGGCATTTAAATCGCCTGCGTTCGCTGTGTCGCGTACACGACCCCACATGTCCAGTTCCCAGCTGACAGAATCGCCTAAAGAAAATCTGGAATTATCAGCAGCGCTGGGTGAGCTATCGACGCCCGGGCTGTCGGCAATCAAATTGCGACTGGCCGAACCCGTCGCGTTAATGCTTGGATATAAGCCTGAACGGGACGACTTTGCGCTGGCTTCTGCAGCGGCAACGCGTGCAGCGGCTAGGCGGACATTGGTATTGGCACTCATAGCTTCACTGACCAGTTTGCTTAAAACAGGGTCGTTAAATTCGGCGATCCAGTCTGTAGACGGTAACCGGTCCGGAGAGGGTGTTACCCACTCTGGTTTATTACTTGCTTCATCTTGCGGTGCTTGCGGTATATCGGCAACAGTTTCTGTTTTACCAGGTTGCAAACCGCCCATACTCATATGGGTACAGCCCGATATTCCGAATAGACTTACACTTAATAATAATATTGCCGACCTTGATCGCATAGCCATTGCTCCTTTTGGAATCCATCTGGACACCTTTTGGCTATACATACTATCCCGCCCGCCGCTGTCAAGAATTATTATTGAAAAACGATAATAAATTTAACCAGCAGGTGGTTGGAAATTAGAGAAATTACCGTAATGCGGCTCTATTTGTGCGGGTAATTGCTCGGTTTGTTGACACACGGCGGCGCGATGGCTGATAAGCCAGTTGCGCGTGGGATTTACAATAAGGCTCGCCTTTGTCAGTGCCACGTCCGCAAAACCGGAAGTCTGCACTCGTTGGGTCACCCAGTGGCCATTTGCAAAGATGCTCAGTGATGGTCAATATTGTGGCGAATTCACCGTTCGGCAAAGCTTTGGCCTCTAAAGGCGCAGGCGGTGGTGTTGGGGCAAGGCGCGGCGCGGCGCGGCGTTTGATCGGCATGCGTTTGCGAGCCGTAGTCGCCATRCGCGGYGTGGTWGGYTKGGYTTTACGYTTTGGCTTAACGCGACCGGATAAGCCGAGCCTGTGAACTTTGCCAATCACAGCATTGCGGGTGACGCCACCGAGCTTGGTAGCAATTTGACTGGCCGAAAGGCCTTCTGCCCATAATTTCGATAAAATTTCTACCCGGTCATCAGTCCAAGCCATAACATTCCCCTCAAAATACGTTATTAAATACCATATGTTGTGTCGATCCTGTGAAAGCATCGCAAAACATTAACAAATCCTCAACATATCGTAGCCATTTAGGCGAGAGATACAAGATACAGTATCCATCTATCCACAGATTTCTATATGTTGTGGTRCAGTTTTGCACTAAATTGTGATGTRGCTTTAAAAAAAATATCCKYTAAATCGTCTTTGCGGTTTAAAACCCCTATGATACTTCMTATGTTTCAGGCCARTATAATGACGAYATAAATAGGCGAGAATAATGAATAYATTGATGAAAGCCRAAATAGGCAAGACAAGAGAATTTGGCCGGGTCAAYTGGCTCGGACTYTGGACATTATATAAGAAAGAAGTCGCACGGTTCATGCGCATTATTCCGCAAACCCTGTTGGCGCCAATGGTATCCAATGTTTTGTTAATGACAGTATTTGTTGTGGCATTCCCAGGGCGAAGCGGTGACAATAGTATTGACTTTATTCGGTTCTTGATACCCGGCCTKATTATGATGGGCATCTTAAACAACGCGACCGCAAATTCTTCYTCWTCTATGATGACGAGYAAAGTCAACGGCTCTATCACTGATGTTCTAATGCCGCCTTTGTCCTCTATGGARCTTGCTGTTGGGTTTATTGGCGGGGCTATAACMCGCGGCGTTTTAGTGGCATTCTCCACTTATTTCGCTTTATCGGTATTTTTTACARYTATTATTCCAGCCGTTCCTTGGGCTGCGCTGTATTTTGGTTTATCGGCCGCCGCTTGTCTTTCTATGGTGGGACTGTTGTCCGGTATATGGGCGGAAAAATTTGATCAGCTTGCAGTGGTGAACCAATTTATYATTATGCCGCTCAGCATGCTCTCTGGTACATTTTATCACATMGATGTCCTGARCGATACTTTTCAAAAAATATCTATGGTCAAYCCGYTGTTCTATTTTATCGACGGATTTCGCTACGGGTTTTTGGGTGAGGCAGACAGTCATATAATGACGGGTGTAWTTTTYACKGCTGGGCTCAATATAGTCTTGTTTATAACCTGCGTTCGGGTAATGAAATCAGGATGGCGCCTTAAGGCGTAACGCAAGATTAATCTGGAGRACAACATGCCGCAAAATGATCACATCTATAATTGCTATGCACCACCWGCCGAAGAATTTGTACGCGGCGAGGGGGTTTATCTTTACACTGAGGACGGCGATAAATATTTAGATTTYGTTGCCGGTATAGCGGTTAACGGGCTKGGTCATAACCATCCGGCGTTGGTCGGGGCATTGACGGAACAAGCCGGCAAGCTTTGGCACTTGTCCAATATGTTTAAGGTGCAAGAAGGCATCGCTTTGGCCGAAAAATACTGCGGCGCWACCTTTGCCGATAAAGTGTTTTTTACCAATTCCGGCGCCGAAGCCGTAGAGTGCGCCATRAAAACCGCGCGCCGTTGCCAGTTYGTGGAGGGGCATCCYGAACGTTACGAGATCATCACCTGTMAAGGTGCCTTTCACGGCCGTACATTTGCCACGATCAATGCCGGTGGTAATCCGAAATATCTAGAAGGCTTTGGCCCGGCGCTGCCCGGCTTTATTAATGTAGAGTTCGGYAGYTTGGACGCTATCAAAGACGTTATCACCGACAAAACCGCYGCAATCCTYATGGAACCYGTTCAGGGCGAGGGCGGTGTGCGTGCGCTMCCTGTGCAGTTCCTCAAAGATGTGCGTGCGCTGTGCGAYGAACAYGGAYTRYTGCTSATATACGACGAAGTGCAATCRGGYGCTGGYCGTACTGGTAAATTATTTGCKCACCAATGGGCGGACGGAAAAGCTGATCCGGATGTCATGGCAGTTGCCAAAGGCATGGGCGGCGGTTTCCCCATGGGYGCTTGTCTGGCTACGGCCCGCGCTGCCGAAGGCATGGTTGTYGGCACACACGGTTCTACATACGGCGGTGGTCCGTTGGCYATGGCAGTTGCYAGYGCWGCATTCGACGAGCTAACAAACCCWGAGYTGATGGCCAATGTYAAYAAAATGGCCAATTTCATGACCCAGCAGTTTGAGCGCCTCAARCAAGATCATCCCGAAGTGGTCGAAGATGTRCGCGGCAAAGGCYTGCTCWKCGGTATGAAGCTYAAGAAAARAGCKCTGGACGTGCGCAATTTAGCCCGCGCTAACAAGCTTCTCGTYGGCAATGCAGGCGACAATGTCCTRCGCATGGCTCCACCGCTSATCATCAGCGARGACAATGTAAGAGAAGCCGTGGCAATATTGGATAAGGTGTTCACCGAGGCAAAAAGCATGGATGATTTTGACGGGTAGTCAGTAGGATCAGTTATAGTAAAATCCACCTCCCCTAATCCCCCGCTCCTTCCCGCGCAGGCGGGAATCCAGTCATGACTTGCAAAATACACTGGGCCAGCATAAGTTCACTATATGTTCTATACGTATATATTGGCGAGCAAACGTAATGGTACTTTGTATCTGGGTCACACAGACGATCTCGGCGAACGTATCTTGCAACATAAATTAAAAATAAATAACGAATTTTCTTCAAGACATAATTGTGTTCGTCTGGTCTGGTTTGAAACACACGAAACGCGCGAATCCGCTTTCAAGCGCGAACGGCAAATGAAGAAATGGARCCGYSSATGGAAGCTAAGGCGTATTGAAACAAACAACCCTGAATGGGATGACCTATATGACGGCTTAACAACAGACCAAGTTTATCATCCGCGCCATCAATACCAAGCAGCAAAACTCTAACTAGATTCCCGCCTGCGCGGGAAGGAGCGGAATACGAGGGATGGTTTTGTAACAAGGCAAGTACCCTTGGACGTAGATGACCTAAAAATATTTGGCTAGAGGGCGCACCCCAAGGGCACTTCCAAGAGGGCGCTTTTGGTCATTATGCTGACAGTAATGGAAACTATTTGACCGTTATAAATAATGGTGACCGTTACCGAAACGCGCCGCGTTTATAGAGTTTGTAGGCTAGGACTGGCGACCATAATACCGGATGGCGGCGTTGGCTTTTTGTGACTTCTATGGTGACGCCCGAATGGGATTTTAGCTTGTGCAGGGCATAGTCGAGACCGCCGTCGAATGTGGTGGCGGTGTTTAGGATACGCACCGCAGCCTGAATTTTGCCGAACACTCGCCGCCAGAACCATGTCCATTTACAGGCGAGAATTGATAAGCCTGATGCGCTCGGTAAGGTGTAAAGCCCGGTTTTATCGGGTGCACCGAAAAGAAGAACCATCAGCGCGTCATAACGGTCTTGGTATTTGGTCACGATTTCTTCTGATCTTGTGTCAGAACTTTCTGGGCGCAGCTCAGTCTTATAGCTTTCGAGAAAACCCCGTGCCCAAAATTTTGTGGCGCTTATGGGGTCTTTAAAGAGGGGGCTGGTTTGACGGGCTATATGGGTGATGGCGCGCGCTCGCGCCGTCTGGATGCGCGTATGTGTGCTTTTGTTTACGGCAAACAATAGGACGCAAGGTTGGGAAAACCGTCCCCAAACCATGGAAAGAAATGCGCGCCCTGTGCATTTGTGTTCGAATGCAGGTAAGGAAATAACCGAGTATTTACAAGTGGATAAGGTTCCATCTTCATTTTCATTTTCAAGATAATAGACGGCAGGCGGTATCGTCCAGTTTAGAAAAGCTCGTACAGGATTTTTGTGCGTTTTGCGGTAGTTGTCGACGAGCACATAGAAATCCAGCATTTTATCCGGGTCGTTCATAGCGCGTAAGGATGAACCATAATACAGAAATGCTTGTACGCGACCAGCATGCCGCGCTTTGATTTTATCGCACATAGCGGTGACGTTAGCCGTAGGCTTCAACTGCTCGGCGTCGAGGATTTTTATGATGGTTTTTGTATCCATAACTATTTGATAAACCGTAATGGCTTGGTAGCAAATAGAGAAATTGGTGCTTTGGTGCTCGGCAAAAATTCTCCGTCGAGGACAACTTCGCCCGATAATTGCATCACGGCTTTATCAACATTCCAACTTCTGAAACCATCGCGGTTTAATTTTTCGGATGCGCTTGCGGACTGGCCTGGCATCAGCATGCGGGCAATATTACGGATGATATGACGTGCGTCTTTGTTGGCATGGGTAATCATCAAGCCGCCCTCGCCGATACCCCAAAATGGTTTCAGACCGATCATCAAATGCGGCAATGTAGTGGTGATCGTAATAATGTGGTCCCCATCTATTTTCTCGCCTATTTTCCCATCTATGCCGTCGGGTCCTAGATCGAGTGATAGCGGGGTCGGCTTCAAAATTATTTCCCGCTCGACACCACGGCTAAATAGAACTTTGAGCAAAGTGTTACGGACGGCTGCCGATCCGCCAATACCTTTGCTATGCACATGGGAAACACAATAACGGGTCGCTGCGGGTAGGGCACCCGTGGATAGTAAGAAGCCGTAATGAATATCTTCAGAATCAGCCGCCTTGGTTCCCAAGAGTGGCAATGTCACGGTTTTTTGCGTTTCAGGCTTCGTGACTAAATCAGTGATTTTCTTGCGCGATGGCCGCTTTAACCCAACATGGGCAGCCACTAGGTTCGTCATGCCGCCAGGCAAAAGTGTGAAACTAGGCAATTTGTCCACATGAGGCTGTTGTGCCAAGAACATGCTCAATACGCCGTGGATCGTACCGTCCCCGCCTTCAATAAACACATGCTCGCGCTTAGCGGCTAGAATATCTGTGACTACAGAAGGTAGGGTTTCAAAAGTATCGAGAACATAGCTGTTGGATTTAGTCGTTACCCCAGCACGTTGCAAGCATGAGCCATGCTTTGCCACGGAGTGACTGAGGGGGTTGATAATGAAAACAGAATTGGACATAGGTGAAGACATGGGTGCTAAAAGGACAAGTCCTCGGTTTTTAAGGCAAGATAGCAGCCGACAAGGCCAAAAATCACTAAGGGCAGTGCGACTGCCCAGATAATAGAAAGCCCACCCGAAACCGCGAATGTAGATAAGGCTCCGTCTAGAACCAGATAGATAAATCCGGCAGCAATACCGGTGATCAGTGCTTTGTCGCCTGTGTCTTCCCGACCCGTTTTTTGCATAATCGGCACGGCGCATAATAGCAAAATCAAAGCAGCTAAGGGGCGTGTAATCCGGTGTAAATACCAAAACCCGTAAGCAAAGCCGGGTTTAGAGCCTGAGCGACCTTCTGTTCGGAATTTGCGCATGTCTTTGAGGGATAAATCCCGTGGGTCTGCGGCGAGTTTAGCGATGCTGGTCGGCGTTTGTTCGCTTGACCATTTGGTAAACGGCCCGGGTGTAAAGCGGGCGCGTGCCGTCACACGTTCCGCACCAGCAAGTATCCAGATTTTCTGCTCATAATCATATACGGCCCTGTCTACCCAACTGACAATGGAAATTTCGCCGGTTTCTTCTTGGTCAAAAAACTGTAAATCAGTCAGGGTTTCCATATTCGGTCGCCCGGCGGCACGGACAATGCGGGTGCCGTCTTGTAGCCAGAGAGGCTTTTCCGCACTGATCGAAGTGCGTTTGTATTCACCGACGCCCCATGCCTGCAGTGCGCGTACGGACGGCGGCATGGCGGTATTAATAAAAAGAACGGCTAGAGCGGTGACACCAATAACAGCAGGTGCCAACATTGCCACTTGCTTGGGTACAGAAAAACCGAACCCGATAAGCGCGACCAGTTCGTGCTGGCGGATCAATTTCACATAGGTCAGCAGCATGGCAACAACTACGGTAAAGAGTAACACGCGGTCAAATATGACGGGTGCTCGGTATAACATATATTCGAAAGTGGCCATCCCGCCGCGCCCGCTTTCGGCGATTTCATTGCTGTTGGCTAAGGAGTCGAGCAGGCCTATCAGGACAAGAAAACCAAATGTGACGATAAGCCAAGAGAAGACAAAAGTTTTTGATATGTAGATTGATATACGGATCACGGCGTAGACCCTTCGCTCGTATCATTGCTGCCGGGTCTGGAAAAAGGTATGAGCGCATGTGCGCCTTTACGAATATCTTTTGCCACATCGGCCATAAATATGGATAGAGTTGCCAAAGGCGGTTGGCCCATTTTCAAGGCGCTGTTTCTGAAGAGAATATACGCAGATAGCGTAACCACGCCCATGAGCGGCCATATGCCCATCCAGGGTGCAATCGTGCCTTTGGCGCCTAGGCTTTGCCCGAATTCTAGGGCTTTTTGTAAGGTAACCAAAGAGACAATGCCGACAACAATACCTGCTGAGGACGGGTTTCGCCCGTAATTGATGCCAAATGGCACTGCGATAAAGGGCAATAGAAACAGCAAATATACGCGTGCCATACGCAAATGTAAGGCTGCGTTATTCGTGTCTATTGATATGTTGGTGAAGTTTTTACCGTCCCGATTGTTGTAAAGCTCTGTGGACGTCAACTCTCGCTCATCATTACCGCGCACTCGGAAATTTTTACCACTGATGGATCCGGCAACAGAGCTTGTTTGAAATCCGAGTTGACCTTTAATCAACTTTTTAGGGGTAATTTGGAAGCTGTCCCCATTGGATAGTTGCAGGACGGGTTGCCCCGAACCTTCACGGACTATCAACTCGCCCTTAAGGGCGGTGGTAATGCGTAAACCTTCATTTTTTGTTTCCTCATAGATGAAGATTGGCCCGCCGCCTGGCCCTACATAAAAAGTTGTGCGTCCGACTTTGGTGAATTTACCTTCGCGCAATACGGCCGCAAACGATTTTTGTCCCACCGAGTGGACAACTTCACGATATCCGTATCTGCCAATCGGTTGCATATAGCCTTCAAGCACAAGATTAAACCCCATCAGAACAATAGAAATCAGGATAAAAGGTTTGGTCATATGGAACAATGAAATCCCGGACCCAAAGGCAGAGGTCAGCTCCGAAGACCGAGACATACGGTCAATCGTAATAATAGTGCCGAGCATCAAAGCCATAGGAATCGCTATGCCGAGATAATGTGGCAGTAAGTTGATAACCATCTGTGTCGCGTCGCTTGCCGGTCTTGTTGATGAGGAGACCACTTCAAAAATCCGCAAAAGCCGTTCAAGCAATAAAACGGCCAGCGCAAAGAGCACTAAACCGCCAATCGTTCGTAGCGCGCTACGCATTATGTATTGATTCAACTGTCCCAAAACTGTATTATTACCTTTACAACGGGGCTACCCTTATTCATATCGAATTTTTGGCCGTGTGATTTGATTGCCATTTTATTGTTAGATTTAACTGATAATGTTTCTATATGATGAACACAAGATTTCGCAACACATTCCTTGCAGCCGGGCTATTATTTAGTGCGGTGTTTTTGCCTGTATCTGCCCAAACGGCTTTTGCAGGTTCAGAAGATCACACGGACCATGTTAGAAGCCATCCTGATTTGGAAATTTACGAGCATGAGGCACCCGATATCTGTGACCCGCAAATAAATCAGGTGCGTATGACGGTTACGGGTTTAACCGGCGGGGGCATATTGACCTTAGAGCTTTACAATGACCCCGAACATTTTTTATCCAAAAAAGGCAGAGTACGCCGCGTTCGTGTCCCTGCAGGCTCCGGCGAGCAAACCGTTTGTATGACGACAGATGTTCTGGGGCGATATGCCGCTGCTGGTTATCATGATGTTGACGGGAACCGTAAACTTAAGAAAAATATGATAAAAGTACCGCGTGAACCCTTTGCTTTATCGAATAACCCTAAGATCAAAGCCCTGAAATTCCCTAAATTTTCGGATAGTGCTTTTGAATTAGTCATGGGTGGTGTTAATATTACCCTTGAACTTGTCGACTTAAAAAAGCAAAAGAAAGCTGAAAAAGCGGCCCGTAAATTGGAGAAAGCCGCAAATAAGAAGAAGTGAGGCGGCATTGCAATCTACTGATATCATTATTGTTCCGGTCACGGATAAATCCGGGCTCAAGCAATTTTTAGACTTACCATATAATTTGTACCGGGGTGAACCCCATTGGCGTGCGCCTCTACGGTTTGAGCGGGCGCACCAAATAGACCCCAAGAAAAACCCGGCGCTGGACGGGTTGGAAACGCAATTGTTTTTGGCACGCAAAGGCAATGAAGTTGTTGGCCGTATAGCAGCCATTAAAAACCCGCACCATTTGGCGATTTATAACGATGCCACAGGGCATTTTGGCTTTTTAGATACGCAGAACGATTCCGAGATTGCAAAAGTGCTGATGGCAGCTGCTGAAGCTTGGCTAAAAGAGCGCGGTATGACCCGTATCGTTGGTCCGCTTAGTTTCAGCATCAACGAAGAGGTGGGGGTGCTCGTCAACGGGTTTGATACGCCGCCTGTTCTGATGATGCCTTATGGGCGTCCTGATTACCAGACTACGATTGAGGGTATGGGCTTTACGAAAGCCACAGATATGTACGCCTATTGGACGAATATGCACGTGGGGTATCCGCGTCCAAAAATTGTCACCACCATGACCGGATACATAGAAAAAGATCCGGATATTACTGTGCGGCCAATGAATAAGTCCAAATTTTTGGAAGAAGTTCAAATGGCTATGAGCATATTTAACGACGCATGGTCGCATAATTGGGGTTTTGTACCGTTTTCTGATGTGCAGATTGAACATATGGCTAATGAGCTGAAACCAATCATCATTCCTGATTTCTTTTGGGTCTGTGAATATAAGGGGGAACCGGCGGCGTTTATTCTGATGGTGCCTAATATAAACGAAGCTATTGAGGGTCTGGACGGCAAGCTTTTGCCGTTTGGTTGGGCCAAATTGCTTTACCGTTTGAAAGTGAAGGGGCTGAAAACCGCCCGCATTCCGTTGATGGGCGTTCGCCGAGAGTTTCAGCGTAAACGCACCGGACTAGCCATGGCGGCTTTTCTCAGTGAGAAAGTGTTTGAGATGGGGCGCAAACGCGGTTTCACCCATGTAGAGATGAGCTGGATATTAGAAGATAACAAAAGCATGATCCGCATAATCGAGCAGGCTATGGGCGTACCCTATAAAACCTACCGGATGTATGAGAAACCTATCTCATGAGTGAACACGTTAGTGCTCTGATTCTGGCCGGGCAAAGGGCAGGTGTAGTTGACCCATTATTGGTGGATGCTGGTGTGGATTGGAAAGCGTTGCTGCCAATTTTAGGCAAGCCTATGACCGCGTATGTGTTGGCTGCGCTCGATGCGAGCGATAGGCTTTCGAAACCGTATTGGGTGAGTGGTTTAGACAAAGATTTAATTGATAGGAGCCTAAACCAGTCGCCGTCAGAAGCAGGCCCGGCAAGCAGTGTTGTGGTCGCAGCAGAAGCCGGGTTGCCATATCCGTTTATGGTCACGACCTGTGATCATCCATTATTAACGTCGGATATGGTCAATCATTTTTTACAAAAAAGCATTGCATCTGGTGCAGACTTTACGCTTGGTTTGGCGACAAAAGATGTCATTCAGCCAGCCTATCCGCATGTGAAACGCACCTATCTTAAGTTCAAAGATCAGCATGTCTCTGGCTGTAATTTATTCTATGTTGCCAATGCAAAAGGACTGGAAGCGATTAAGTTTTGGCGCGCCGCACAGGACGACCGTAAGAAGCCAGTTAAGCTGGCGCGGCGACTTGGTATTGGTATGTTGCTGAAATATATTACGGGTGGGTTGACCTTAAATATAGCTTTCGAACACGCTTCTAAGTCATTGAATATAAACGCTAAACCTATAATTTTACCGTTCGCAGAAGCCGCGATTGATGTGGATAAACCATCTGATCTTGAACTGGTCACAGAAATTCTTAGCGAGCGTAATACGGATAATACTCTGTGAATGAAGACTTGAGCATTGCTGAAAAAGGTACGGTTGGACGGCGTGTTGCTGCCAACACGGGATGGATGGTCGGGGCCAAAGCATTGGCGGCGATTATCGGTCTTGGCTCTCTTGTCGTAACAACGCAAAGCCTACCCATCGCCTCTGTCGGGGTCATTTTATTCTTACATGCTTACATGCTATTTTTTGCCGAGGTTGCGACCTTTCAATCCTGGCAAGCTGTGATCCGGTTCGGCACTCATGATGTGGAGAGCGGCGATACGCAAGCGCTCGGACGGTTGCTAAGATTTTGTGTTGCGCTGGATTTTGTAGGGGCAATAGCTGCGTTTATTTTGGCGATTGGCGGCTTGATGTTTCTCGAAGCTATCTTGCCGCTCTTACCGTCTTTTCAAGAGCAAAAAGGTCTGATCGATATTGAGAAATTAACTGGGCTTGGCATGGTCTATTCTTTGCTCGTCCTTGTGCATCAAGGCGGAGCATCGACGGGCGTATTTCGCCTGTTTGATAAATTTAAACCACTGGCCTTACAAGTATTGGTCATGCCTGTGTTTCGGCTCATTGGTGTTATTATTGCCGCAGTCAGCGGAGCGGGGGTATACGGGTTTTTGGCGGCATGGTTTGTCGGTTCATTGTTCGGGTATTTATCCTTACCCGTACTGGCTCTCATAGAGCTTAAATCCCGCAATCTTCTTAGAACCGTGTTTAGTGAGTGGCCGAAGTTAGCGACCAACCGCGAAGGCATGTGGCCATTTGTCTGGAAGGCCAATATTGATGCATCTCTGGCTACAGGCACCACCCATTTACCGCTCTTGCTGGTTATGCCGATCTTCGGCCCAGCCTTTGCTGCGGTCTATAAAGTAGCCGAGGAAATCGCGCGTTTGCTCTCCGAAGCCGTGCTGTTACTTGACCGCGTGATTTACCCTGAATATGCGCGTATGATGGCGCGCGGCCAAAGCGCATATATCTGGCGCATCGTCATAAAGGCAGGCGCGATTATGCTTGCAGGGGGACTTGCTTTGTCAGCAGTGGTTGCCTTGGTTGGCCCCTCTGTCATTCCGGTGGTGTTCGGAGCGGACTATAATGATGCCATTATCCTATCTATATTATTGGTGTTGGCGGCAGCGTTGATGGGCGTAGCGGCACCGCTCTATCCGGTGTTCTTCGCGGCTGGACACCCGGGGCTGGCAATATTTGCAAGGCTGGCAGGCTTGGTCTTGTATGTGGTGCTGATATTTGCTCTAAGCGCTGTCATCGGCAAAACCGGACCAGGCTGGGCCGCGATTGGCGGTAATTTATTGGCGGTAATATTGGCCGCGTGGTTGGCAAAAAGGACTTTAGAAAAAGCGTGACTGGAAAAAAGCATGACTAAGCAGCGTATCGCCATATTCGATCTGGATGAGACCCTCACTAAGAGAGGGACATGGGGCCGGTTTGTTGTTGGAACACTCCACGGCAAACCGTTAAAATGGATACCATTTTTAGCCACCAGCATTTTTTCGCAAGCTTTGTATATGCTCCGGTTTGGCCCGCGCGAGCATGTTAAGGAAAACATGATGCGCTGGACTTTGTCTGGCCGCACCCGCACGGAATTAGAGAAACTGGCCTCCGATTTTGCTGATAGTGAACTCGCTGAAGGTTTGCGTACGCGTTCTAAATCCATGATTGAAAAACACCGTAAGGCGGGCGACCGTATTATCATCGCCAGTGCTGCCGTTGACCTCATCGTCGACCCTATAGCAGAACGCCTTGATATTGCAGAACGTGTCTGCACCAAGGTAGCCTATAATGAAGATGACAGGCTTTCACGCAAACTCGGCGGCATGAATTGTTACGGCAAGGGCAAGCTGATCATGGTCAGGAAATATCTTGAACAGGACCCAAAATTTGACCGTGCTCAAGTCCATATCACAATGTATTCAGATAGCCGTTCTGACCTTGATATTATGCAGTGGGCTGATGTAGGTATAGCGGTAAACCCAAGTCCGCGTTTGGCTAAACTTACGCAGCAATACGGGTTTGAAGTACAAGACTGGGACCTAGAGGGAAATAAGGAATAAATATGCGTCTACTAAGCACTATGATGAGAAGGTTTGTTCAAACAGGCGCACTGACGATTATTGATGTTGATGGTAATGCCCACGCGTTTGGTCCAGAAGAGATAAATACCGGTGACCCGGTTGTAACCATCAAGCTGCACGACAAGAAGCTTTACAAAGATTTGTTCCTAAACCCAGAGCTGCGGGCGGGCGAAGCTTATATGGACGGAACAATGACGGTAGAAGACGGGACAATCCGCGACTTTCTCACATTATTTGCCATCAATGCAAACAATCTGCGCGGTCATCCTTTGCAAAAAACTATCCGCAAATATTACAAGCGGATTAAACGTTTTCACCAACGCAATTTCAAAGTCAAAGCCAAGAAAAACGTGCAGCATCATTATGATCTGTCCAATGATTTCTATAAATTGTTCTTAGGCGAGGATATGCAATATTCTTGTGCTTATTATGAACGCCCGGATATGACGCTGGAAGAAGCGCAATTGGCCAAAAAACGCCATATTGCTGCTAAGCTGAATATCAAGCCGGGCCAGAAAGTTCTCGACCTTGGCTGTGGTTGGGGCGGTATGGCTATTTACTTGGCACAAAATTTTGATGTGCATGTTACGGGCGTCACTTTGTCGACACAGCAACATAAGCTAGCCATAGAGCGTGTCGTTAAAGCTGGACTGACCGATAAAGTTGATATTTTACTGCAAGATTACCGGGATTTGCCCGGCCCGTTTGACCGGATTGTTTCGGTCGGTATGTTTGAACATGTAGGCACCCCACAATTCCATGAGTTTTTTAGCAAGATATCCGACATGCTGACGGATGATGGTTCTATGTTACTGCATTCCATTGGACGCAGGGGTGGGCCTGGGTCTACGGCACGCTGGATCCGCAAATATATATTCCCGGGCGGGTATTCGCCTTCGCTCAGTGAAACTATTGCGGTGGTTGAGCAATCTGGCATGTGGATTACCGATATAGAGATATTGCGCCTGCATTATGCAGAAACCTGCCTTGAATGGGAAAAGCGCTTTCAGGCCAACCGTGACAAAGTGTCCTCTATGATGGACGAGAAGTTTTGTCGTATGTGGGAGTTCTATTTAATCATTAGCGAGCTATCGTTCCGCTATAGCAAGAACATGAACTTCCAAATGCAATTGGCCAAAGGCCGACACGCATTACCGATCACACGGGATTACATGGCTAAGGCGGAAGCCAAGCTGAAGCGCAAAAAAAGTTGAGAATATTATGGCAAATGTAGACGACGTACAAACCCAAGACATTCAGATTCAAGATATTCCGGCGCCCGAGCGCCCTAAATCTATCTCCAACCCGCGCCGTCGTTTTGTCAAAAAAATAGGCAAGAAATTATTACAAACGGTATCGCGTATTCAAACCAAGCAATCTTTAGTGCCGACAACATCTTTCATAGGTATCGAGCATTTTGATTTCCTACCGCAGTTCGCAGAGAACTGGGAGAAGATCCGGGATGAAGCTCTGGAAGTTCTGAAATACCGCGACGATATTCCGGGTTTTGAAGATGTGTCGCCTGACCAATACCGTATTGCTAAGAAAAACCAGTGGAAGACGTTCGTTTTACACGGCTTTGGTACACGGCTAGAGAAGAACGCAGAGCTTGCTCCCTATACAACGCAATTGCTCGAGACCATTCCGAATTTACAAACCTCGTGGTTCTCAATCCTTGCGCCCGGTTATCATATCCCGGCGCATAAGGGCGTGACCAAAGGCATTGTGCGTGGACATCTTGGTTTGATAATCCCAAAGGATTATAAAAAATGCCGTATCCGTGTGGGTGACGTCATTAATCCGTGGCAAGAGGGTAGCCTATTTGTCTTGGACGATACCTATGACCATGAAGTATGGAACGAAACTGATGAGGAGCGGGTTATTCTACTGTTCGATTGGGATCGTCCCATGAAGTTCTGGGGCAGGTTCCTCAACGGCCTCATGATGCGCGTCATGAAAATGACTGCCTATTACCAAGACCCCAAGAAGAATTTAGCCGATGCAGAAGACCGTATGGAGGCTGCTMYMRMACSGSMKSSMRYSMAWRYRRWAAARYTWRRSKWYKMKKRMKWGSCSTSATTWKRWWYRYYGSYWATSKCSRMMYMRKRSTTCMWRRRSKKRYTTAANGKYAAWWTTARTGTCGCTGYAGTGACATAATTGCTCTCGCTAGCGGAATAGGGCGGTTGTCTACRAACTCGGCATTGACCGCTGATTGGTTAGGGCGCGCTTCAAGCCGGTCGGGGGACGATTGCCAGCGGCGCAAAATAATTTCACCGTCAATAGCAAACAGATAGCACTTATCGTCCTGTAGCTCGCCCTGTAACTCRCCYTGTGTAGCTTCAAAGATAATAGCKATGCCCACTGGAAARTTTGCAGCCATTGCCGGATCATTTGCAATAAGGGCAAATGGTGTTTKGGCCGAAGTTGACAAAGYTATRTAMTCTTTGGCAGGCGGCGGTGTGAGCTGCCCGTCAATAAGGTTYGYGTGCGTTGGCCAAGTAGAAATAGGGATATGTTGGATAGGGCGGTTTAAATAYCCGGCYGCAGAATTGGCGGCGTTAGCTGCTTCATTATCGCCAATCCTGATCCAGTTCGCAGACGYATCCAAAATGCCTGCTAGTTTGTCGAGAGCCACTTGGCGCGGCACATGAGAATCATTTTCCCAATTGGCCACGGTTGGCTGACTGACATTAGCRGCRACGGCTAATTCGACTTGGGAAAGTCCTTGGCCAAGYCTKGCTTGTTTGATTCGTTCRCCTATGGAATTCATTTTCCGCTCCTCATCCGAACATGAATATAAGATAAACAAATAATATGTCCACACTTAATTGGTTAAAACAAATATATTTTTTCTCGTAAAACAACACTAAATGCAGCATAATTCTAACAAAACTGTAACAATAGCGTAAAAAAATCGTTTCTGAACCTAATATGAATGGATGTGGAGTTTAAAATATTACCAAAAAGATATAATTAAATGCTATAATATTCTTGCAAAACTAATAATTATTAATTATGTAATAAGTGTAAGGGAGCAATTAACCCACGCGGTTCAGGGACGGGTCGCAAAGATTTTTGAGGATATTATGAACAGCGATTATTGTACACGCGAAGGTGCCGAACGCATCAAACAACAGATTGAAGASTATTGGGCTGAACGTGGCCGCGAAGTTTCCATYAACCTGATTAAGGGTGGTTTTTTAGCGTCCATGCGTTCCGCGAGAACCGACGTACGTTCCAACATGGTCAACGGTATTCCGTGTGCCAACACAGAAAATTTCGCTTAAGCATTTTACCCCAGCAWTTTACCCAAGCAATTTATAAGGCGCTAATGCGCTAATTCTTTGAGGGCGGATGGCAGTTCGCGGAAACTCCGTAACACTGCATCCGCCCCAAATGTATGTACAGATATAGGCGAGTAGCCATAGCTCATCAATATAACCGGAACTTTTGCCGCGCGCGCTGCAAACACATCCGGTGCTCCGTCGCCGACCATGACGATTTTACTGGATCCCCGGTGTCCTACGGCTGCAAATATATGTTCGGCCGCCGGTTTAGTCGGGATGTTATCGCCCGAGCCGACTATTCTACYAAAAAACTGTGACARACCCAGTTGCTGCAAGAGCGGTCTTGCCATTGCGCCCGGTTTATTTGTGCAAACGGATAATCGGGCACCGGCTCGTTTAAGTTGGGATAAAACKTCCACGACACCTGGGTATGCAGTTGAGACTTGTGACAAGYCTTCYGCGTATAAATCCAAAAATTGTCTCTGTACTTCAGTTGCGTGGCTATCACTCAATTTTTCATGTGCGTCCCGGTACGCCTGTTTTATCATAGCCATTGAACCGAAACCAATCAAAGAACGTGCATCTTCCACTGGCACAGGTGCTAGCCCATCTGGTGCAATGACAGCGTTTAGAACCCGYACCARATCWGGTGCSGTRTCGACCAACGTCCCGTCCAGATCGAATGTTATRGACATGTTTTTTAAAATCGAATCGTGCATAAAGGTGTATCTTGGTTTAAAGAGCGGTTTATATATCAAGGTAACGCAATAAAGGACAATAAATGTCAAACATTTCTAAACGTGCGGCAGTAATCTTGGCGGCGGGCAAAAGTACCCGCATGAAATCGGCTAAATCCAAGGTTTTRCACGAAGTTGGGGGCTTGCCAATGCTGACGTGGGTAACKCGTTTAGCGCGTKCGGCTGGTGTSGAGAAAATTATCGCGGTTGTCGGAGAGGCKRATWCTGATGTACGGGCWGCTGCCGAAGGTTTGGGGCTGGAAATAGCTGTGCAAGAACCACAATTGGGTACGGGACATGCGGTGCAGGCGGCRCARGCAAATTTGGATGGTTTTGACGGTGATGTTGTTGTGCTTTATGCAGATACGCCGCTGATTAAGTCCGGCACTTTGGCGCGCGTGTTCGCGGCACTTGATACGGGAACGGATGTAGCMGTCATGGGGTTTAAGACGGAAGCACCTGCGGCTTATGGGCGGCTAATTGAGGATGATGGTAARCTCATAAAAATCGTCGAGGCCAAGGATGCAAGCCCYGMRGAACTARMGGTGCAGCTWTGTAATAGYGGTGTTATGGCGGCRTCTGCTAGGGATATGTTTGCGGCRCTYAGCRAGGTYGRAAATRACAATGCTAACGGAGAATATTACCTAACYGATATTGTAGAGATTATGCRCGGRCAGGGWAAAACCGCYRTWGCCGTTCACGCCGACGAAGAAGAGGTTTTGGGGGTTAAYTCCCGCTCTGATTTGGCGTTGGCTGAGCRAGCTTTCCAAACGCGTATGCGCACACAGATGATGGACGCAGGTGTCACCTTRCGAGACCCTGATACCAYMTAYTTCTCTTGGGATACAGAGATYGAAGCCGAAGCCGAAATTGGTGCCAATGTTGTGTTCGGCCCCGGCAGTTMTGTRTCKASKGGCGCGGTTATCCACCCGTTCTGCCATATCGAAGGTGCAACTATTGGCAAGGACGCACAAATCGGCCCGTTCGCTCGCTTACGCCCCGGTGCCCATATGGGGGAGCAATCCAAGGTCGGGAACTTTGTGGAGGTCAAAAAATCCTTCATTGGCAAGGGCAGCAAAATCAACCATCTAAGCTATATCGGCGACGCCGAAATCGGCGAGGCTGTCAATRTTGGTGCKGGSACGATYACCTGYAATTATGAYGGYTWYWMYAAAYMYMAAACCATCATCGGRGACGGTGCCTTTATTGGGACRAACTCGTCCCTARTTGCGCCGCTTACYATCGGKGCRGGRGCWTATCTCGGCAGTGGTGCCGTTATCACAGAAAACGTACCGGATGATGCGCTTGCCCTCAGCCGTACCAAGCAAGTTAATAAAGAAGGCTGGGCTAAACGCTACCGCACCGCTCAAAAGAAGCGAAAAGCTAAAAGAGAGAAGTTATGAATATTGCCAAGAAAAATGCTGCTATTGCGGCGCTAGAGATGGTTGAAGACGGGATGGTCTTGGGGCTGGGTTCTGGCTCTACCGCTGAAATTTTTATTGAGCTTTTAGGCACACAAGTTCGCCAAGGCATGAACGTATCGGGTGTGCCGACATCTGCGGGTACGGCCGCCTGCGCCAAAGAACACGGCGTGCCTTTGGTGGATCCGGATAAGGTTGACCGTATTCATCTGACTATCGACGGCGCCGACGAAATCGATGAAAATTTCCAAATGATCAAAGGCGGTGGGGCTTGTCTCCTGCGCGAGAAAATCATCGCAGATACATCCGAACATATGGCAGTGATTGTAGACGCATCCAAAATGGTCAAAAATTTGGGCGCATTTCCTCTTCCCGTCGAAGTTGACCCCTTTGCTATGGGGCTGACCGTAGAGCGCATCTATACGGCCATGAAGCAGGCAGGCATCAAAAATGTCGAGACCACACTGCGCTCGGTTAAGCGCGGCAAAAAACCATTGCTCACGGACGGCGGCAATTACATTATTGATTGTGCTTGCAAGAAAATATCAGACCCAATTTTGCTGTCTGGGCTTTTGAATTCTATTCCCGGTGTTATGGAACACGGATTGTTTATCAACCTCGCCGATACAATCATTATAGGTGAGAAAGATATGGCTAAGGTTATGGAGATCGTTCGTGAGTAAATATGATTATGATTTGTTTGTTATTGGCGCAGGTTCCGGCGGAGTACGGGCAGCGCGGTTGGCTGCATCGCTAGGCAAGAAAGTTGCCGTAGCCGAAGAACACAGAGCAGGCGGCACCTGTGTTATTCGCGGCTGTGTGCCCAAAAAATATCTGGTCTACGGGGCCGAGTTCGGCAAAGCGATTAAAGAAAGTTCCGGCTATGGCTGGACGGTTAAGGACGCGAAATTTGATTGGGCTTGTTTGCGCGACGAAATCCAGATTGAAGTCTCTCGCCTGTCTAATATTTACGAAAACATCCTAGAGAAAAACGGTGCGGATTTGTTCAAGGAACGCGCCGAATTTACSGGGCCGCAYASWKTRCGYCTGAYSAAAAGTGGCCGCGAAATTTCRGCKAAGCATATTTTAATTGCCACRGGCGGGCGGCCTTGGTCGCCTGAAATYCCKGGTTCGCAATATACGATTACTTCGGATGATGCGTTTCATTTGGATGCGCTTCCAGAGCGGATTATGGTTATCGGCGGCGGCTATATAGCCTGTGAGTTCGCAGGAATTTTTGCAGGTCTTGGTGCTAAAACTACACAAGTTTACCGTGGTGATAAACTCCTGCGCGGGTTTGATGATGATGTACGGGAAGCCGTAGACAATGGGCAACGTCTCAACTACATTGATGTTAAATACGGACAAAGTCCTTTATCTATCAAAAAGATAGGTGGCGGTCTTAAGGTCACATTCGAGGACGGATTTCAGGTTGCTACGGATTTGGTGATGATGGCGACGGGACGTGTTCCCAATACTTCTGGTCTTGGGCTAGAGAAAGCTGGCGTTAAGTTGAACGATAAGGGCGCAGTGATTGTCAACGAATTTTCCAAGACAAACAAAGCTCATATCTACGCCGTTGGTGATGTCACCGATCGTGTTAATTTAACGCCTGTAGCCATCCGTGAAGGCATGGCGTTTGTCGAGACCGTGTATAAAGATAACCCAACCGCCTATGATCATGCTGACATAGCCAGCGCCGTTTTCACCCAGCCACCTGTTGGCTCGGTTGGTTTATCTGAAACGGACGCTCGCGCCAAACACAAAGGCATTAAAGTCTACACCACAGATTTCCGCCCCATGAAAAATCTCCTCTCGGGCAGTGAGCATCGTTGCTTTATGAAGATGATTACGGCGGGTAAAAAAGAACGTGTCGTCGGTTTACACATAGTCGGCGACTACGCCGGAGAAATAATCCAAGCCGCCGCCATTGCGGTGAAAGCCGGACTAACCAAAGCCGACTTCGACGCCACCTGCGCAGTTCACCCAACATTAGCAGAAGAACTGGTTACGCTTTAGATGAAGGTTTGGTTTTCATAAATCAAAACCTTTGTCATCCCGGCCAAGCCGCTCTTGCGGTGCAGAGCCGGGATCTCAATGTTCAAGCTAAAGTACGAGGTCCCGGGTCAAGCCCGGGATGACAGGGGGGAGGTTGAATTTAAATTCCTGCAACAACCCCAACCGCCAGCAATATCTGGCCGCTTGCGTAGAGGGCCCAGTTAATCTGCTTGCCGAGCGGGAATTGGAATTTGAAACGCTCGATCGAGAGCACCACATCTGATGCTATGAACAGCACTGCGCCGATTGGAACGAGCAATGAAGGTAGTGTGGTGGTCAGAGCCGCTATGCCCATAATCGTGATGACCACTGAATAGGCCGCGACCGGAATCTTCATGTCGCTAGGCAGGGCGGGTTTAAGCCAAATATAAAAACCGACAGTGGCCGCTATCAATCCGGCGGACATACCCCTTTCATATCCTGTGTACAGTGACAGCGGAACGGTGTGCCCAAACAGATAAACCGCAAAAGCTACATGGGCGATGAAAAACGAAATCAGACCCGGCAGGAACCATTTCTCGCCCCTCAAATCCAAGAAAAAATCACCAAGGGCAGACAGGGCGAACCCTGTGGCCATGATGTATAAAGCGGCGGTCGGTACGACAACACAATAGGCGGCTAAAAATACTGCCATAGCGGTTTTAATATAGGGCCGAGCCGCAAAAAATGGTCGCCAGCGTAGGATGAAGAAAATTACTGCGAATACGATAGCGAGGATGAGGAGTGGAGATTGAAACATTTTGGTTTCCTTATTTTTCCTTCCTCCATTTTTATGGGGGAAGTGCCGTAGCAAAGCGTAGGCGATGGGGGCGCGTACATCTTGTGCGCAACATACTCTCGTTTAATACTGTACCATTGTAACGACGCAAGAGCGTCGGCCCCCATCCCCCCTTCGGGGTACTTCCCCCATAAAAATGGGGGAAGGATAAGATGTCGCTATTTCCGTTCCCAATCTGAATAATGCTCGGCTATTGCGCGGAACATGGTGAGGTTTTGTGCCATATAACCTTCACCTTTTTCGTCGGCTTCCATAAACTCGCGGTGGGCCGCATTTTTGGCTATGACGATGCCTGCCTTTGGATTGACATAGATATACTGACCGTAAACGCCGACGGCATAATATTCGCCGTCCGCATTTGGCGGCATCCACCACTGATAACCATAACCAAATTCGGCGCCGTCTTCTGTTGCGTTGTGGCCTTCTACCATAGGCGGCGCACTGGGCCCAGTTGACATACGCACCCAGTCTGCAGGAATGATTTGTGTATCGTCTCCATTCTCATCTATCCGCCGTCCTTCATTGCGAAATAGCTCGCCGAACAGGGCGTAATCGCGCGTGCGTACGTTAAGGCCACCAAGCGCAAATGCATTGCCTTTGCTATCAGTAGAATAAGTTGCGTCAGCACTGGCGCCAATTTTAGACCACAGGTTTTCAATAAAATACTCTTGCAAGGTCATATCCGTAGCCGACCGCAAGACCATAGAAATTACATGGGTATCGATGGAGCAATATTGCCAGGCTTCTCCGGCAGGGCGGGCAATGTTTTTTTGCTTGGCGGCAAATTTATCCAATGATCCGCCGACGGCTAATACGGTACCCATTTTATTGATGTCGGATTTGGGGTCTAGATAATCTTCGTTGAATTTGATGCCGCTGGCCATGTTCATCACATTGCGTAAGGAGACGCCATCATATGCGGAGCCTTTAAGGCTAGGCGCATATTTTGTCACCGGATCGTCGAGGCTTTCAATATCGCCGCGCTGCAAAGCCAACCCTGTGAGGGCTGACACAAAGGATTTTGACATAGACCACGAAATCCGCAAATCGTCTTTGCCCGTGCCTTGATAATAATCTTCAAATACGATTGCGCCGTCCTTGACGACGACCAAAGCGGTGGTGCTCAACTCTTCTAGCATAGCCTTTGTGCTTTTCTCTTTACCGCGGTCCAAATAGGTTTCAGGGAGCGGGGCAAGTGCCAGTGGCCATTCATGTACGGAGCCACTTTTCGGTAAGGGGGTAACATATAAGAGCCCGTCCATATTAGAAAAATTGTGCACGATTTTATCGGCGTCGAATAAGGCCTTCACGCGGATAAGCCGCTGTAGATTGCCCCAGTTAAAGGCAAGGACAATGCCCAATATAACAATTAAGCCTAACCCGTATTTCAAAAAAATCATTATAGTCTCCCATCTATTTTTAGTGCCATTTCTAGGGCGTTCATGCCGTCTTGCCCAGATACGGCCACTGGTGTGCCGTCGAGAATAGACGAGGTAAAAGCGCTGGTACCCGAACCAAGGCTGTCTTGGGCGAGCGGGTGGCCAGCAAAGTCTTTGTTAAAGCCGTAGCCCGTAGTGTCTTCAAAGGTCTTGTTCACGAAATCAATCCGCACATAACCGTCCGGATAATCAATGCGCATAACCCGGTCTAGGCCGTCCTCACAACGGCTGGCCTCTAAATGCGCCGTGGCTCCATTTTTAAATGTAAGTTTGGCACGGGCAGTGTCTGGGGTGTCGGAATATACGCACATGCTTTCTCCCTCTACGTTTTCCGGTTTACCGCCCATGAGCCACAGTGCCATATCAAGGTCATGTGTCATCAAATCTAGTGTGACAGACACATCCGTTCCGCGCTGGGATACGGGGCCGAAGCGTGTGGCGGTAATCTTGAGAGGTTTTTTGGGTGCACTGTCCAAACCAATGGCGCGTGCAACAAATCTCTCTTGATGGCCGACTTGCAAGACCAAACCGTTTTCTTTGGCGAGGCGAACCATAGTTTGTGATGTTTCCAAATCCGCAGCTATGGGTTTTTCGACAAACACATGTCGGCCTGCGCGTAAAGCGGCAACAGCAATGGGGCCGTGGTGAACGGCAACGCTAGCAACGATGACGGCATCAACGCCGGAGATAAGCGCATTGCAATTGTCAAAGGCACAAGTGCGGTGCTGCTTGGCAACACTTCTGACACGTTTATGGTCCGGGTCAAATATGCCGATGAAATCATGGCGGGGATGGGCGGCACATTTGCCTGCGTGGTAATTACCAAACACGCCGGCACCAATAACACCAATTTTGAGCGAATCCGAATTCATATGTGTCCTCAAGGCAGTTCTCTACTTTTATTTAGTTTCCCCTATACCTGACCTCGATACAAGTGCTAGATAGCGCATATACAACAATTTGCATATGGAGCCAGCTATGACCTTAACATCGAAAAATGTTTGTCTGACAGAATACCCCAAAGGTTTACCGACCAATGATACATTTCAAATGACCACTACGGATGTGGTGCTTGCGGGCGAGGGGGAGATCACGGTCAAGAACCACTGGATGAGTGTTGACCCATATATGCGCGGACGGATGACAGGTATCAAAACTTACATCGAGCCGTTCCAAATCGGCCAGCCCCTAGAAGGCGGCGCCGTTGGTGAGGTTACTCATTCCGGCCATAAGGATTTCAAAGTTGGTGATTGGGTGATGACCATGCTCGGCTGGCGGACATTGTTCACGGCCAAAGTAGAGGACTTACAAAAAGTCATGCTGCAGAAAATCGATCCAGCTATGTTGCCGCCCCAAGCCTTCCTTGGCGTAGCAGGAATGCCGGGTCTAACGGCTTATGCGGGGCTCTATAAAGTGGCGGAATTTCAGCCGGGAGAAACGGTTTTGGTCTCGGGCGCTGCTGGTGCAGTTGGCTCTACGGTTTGCCAATTGGCCAAGGCTGATGGGGCTACTGTTATCGGTATTGCGGGTACAGATGCCAAGTGTAAATGGCTCGAATCACATGGGTGTGATTCGGCAATAAACTACAAAACTACCGAAGATATGACAAAAGCCATCAGAAAAGCGGCTCCGGGCGGAATCGACGTTTATTTCGAAAATGTCGGCGGAATCATGCTGGAAGCGGCCTTGAACAACATGAAGATTTTCGGGCGTATGGCGGTCTGTGGTATGATTTCCGCTTATAATGATGAAGTGCCGGTTCCAGGCCCGACCAACCTTGTGCAGATTGTTGGTAAGTCATTGAAAGTACAGGGTTTTATCGTCTCTAACTACAGTCAATACGCGCTTGAGTATTTCGCTAAACTCGGTCCGTTAATGGCATCTGGTGAGCTTGTACAACAAGAGACAATTTTAGAGGGTTTGGACAAGGCTCCAGAGGCATTTTTACGGTTATTTTCCGGTGATAAGCAAGGAAAAATGCTTGTCAAAATAACGTAAAAAACCACGTTTAGTGCAGGTTTTAACCTTGTATTAACCATTAAAGCAGTGAATGCTACTTGTTAAGACTTTCGCGCATTCGGGGCGGAACAAACTACAAGGGAGAAACCCATGAACAAGAAAGAACTTGTTAGCACAGTCGCCACTCAATGTGGATGCACACAGGCACAAGCCGCTGAATTTTTCGAAGCTTTTACTGGTGCAATCGTTGGTCATCTAAAATCAGAAGGCGACGGCGGCGAAGTTAATATGCCAGGCTTTGGTAAATTTGTTGCCAAGCATCGTCCTTCACGCGAAATGCGTAACCCTGCAACGGGTCAAATGATGATGAGCAAAGCAAAAACTGGTATCCAGTTTAAAACTTCTGCAGCTCTAAAAGACATCTAAAACTACGCCCCATTTAAAGGGCATGTTTTTAGAATAAAGAACCGTCCCGATATTTCGGGGCGGTTTTTTGCGTCTTAAAACATGGACCTTAAACTGCCAACGCCGTATTATCAGAGCGGTTGGCACGTAGTTCTTCTGCAATCAAAAACGCCAGTTCCAAAGCTTGGTCCGCGTTGAGACGTGGATCACAATGGGTGTGGTAACGTGATGAGAGGTCTTCTTCGCGCAGTTCTCTGGCACCGCCGATACACTCGGTAACATTTTGTCCTGTCATTTCGAAATGCACACCACCCGGCCAGCAATCTTCAGAATGCAAGACGCGTATGAAGTTTTTCACCTCTGACAAAATCATATCAAACGGACGGGTTTTATAACCTGACGCGGTTTTAAGCGTATTGCCGTGCATAGGGTCACAAGACCAAACAACATGCTTGCCTGCGCGTTTGACGGCGCGGGCAAGTGTCGGTAATTCTTTGGCGACTTGTTCATGGCCGTAACGGGCGATGAGGGTAATGCGACCCGCTTCGTTTTTCGGATTGAGCACATCGATTAATTTCAACAATTCATCGCTGCTCAATTCCGGCCCGATTTTAACGGCAATCGGATTTTCAACACCTTTGCAGAACTCAATATGAGCGCCGTCTAAATCACGGGTTCTATTACCAATCCAGAGTAAATGTGCCGATGTGTCGTACCAACGACCGGAAGTGCTATCGATACGGGTCATAGCTTGCTCATAGCCGAGCAACAGTCCCTCATGAGATGTGTAGTACTCGGTAGCAGCCATTTGCGGCGTGCTTTCTGGGGTCACACCACAAGCTTGCATAAAGTCCATAGCGTCGCTGATTTTATCGCAAAGATCAGAATAGCGCTGGCTCTGTGGGCTGTCTTTGACATAGCCCAAAGTCCATTTGTGAATATTATTAAGGTTGGCATAACCACCCGTGGAAAACGCGCGCAGTAAGTTGAGCGTAGACGCTGCTTGACCATAAGCTTTCAAAAGACGCTCAGGGTCGGGAATGCGGGCTTCGGGGGTGAAGTCCATGCCGTTGATGTTGTCGCCCCGATAACTGGGTAGGGTGATGCCGTCGATTGTCTCGGTAGAAGAAGAGCGTGGTTTGGCAAATTGCCCGGCAATACGGCCAACCTTGATAACGGGCTTACCACCGCCGTAAGTCAGAACAACGGCCATTTGCATCATGACACGGAACATATCGCGCAGATTATCAGGGTGAAACTCGCGGAAGCTCTCGGCACAATCGCCGCCCTGCATCAGGAATGCTTTGCCCATAGAGACATCAGCGAGCCTCCCCTTAAGGCGTCTCACCTCGCCAGCAAATACCAAAGGCGGATAACCGCTCAGGGTTGCTTCAACGTCGGCCAAATGGCTTGGGTTCGGATAATCATCCGGGATGTGTTTCGCGGGCTTGTTGCGCCAGCTCGATGGTGACCATGTACTCATAATGCTCTCTTTAATTTCAAGAGGAAACTAAAACGCCCACTTTCGCCCAATTGCAAGTAAATTCTGCCTGTCAGACAGATTAATTGCACATTTTTCGAAAAACCATGCGCAGCTACAACCACCCCGTGAACGGATTGGTTGTGGTCGTGATTTCAGTGTGCCGACATTCCTGCGTAATTTCGTCATGGTGGTTTGGCTTCGGGCGGGGAAAGTTTCCGTATCGCAACAAGATCAAGAGAAAAACCGTGGATACGTTTTTTGTGATGTAGCAATACATTCACTTACACTCCGCTCACCCCGTCGAAGGACGGGGTCCACCTTTTAACTTGGCACAATACTCACAATGGATACCGACCTCCGTCGGTATGAGCGGGTTTTGGGGTTATCAACAAGCGGAACATAATGCCAACATTAGGACTCGCCTTAAGCTTTTAAACACCTATAGTTAACGTCCTGAGTCGTCTCTTGTTCAAAGCAAGGGAACGTATGAGACGTTCAGGGAGGGCACCCCTTGTGCCTATCCTCAAATATAGGAGGCTATAATGGCTACTCCGAGGAAAGATGAGCGTGGACGCTCTGCCATCACTGGCAGATTCACAACCGTCGCAAAGGCCCGACGTTTGTCACGTACACATGTGGTGACTAGGGTGAAAAGGACTAAGAAGTAATTCTTAGCTTTCCGAGCGTTATTTCTTGACGGGAGTGGCGCTCGGTTTTCTTTCTTACCCAATTTCCTTTCGGATTGGTTAAGCGGTTTATTCTCTTTAGGCGGTGTACTTAACATCCGCTTGAGAGTTTCTTGAAAATTTGGAGTTTTATTATTCATGTCAAAATCCTATTCCCCAACACCATCAAAAACATGCCCCGCTGTTCTGGACGATGAAACATTGTTAGCAATAGGGGAAATCATTACCAAATTTGCCGAAATCGAAAACCTGATTAACTTGTATATTTCTGGGTTGGCGCAATTGTCTGAAAGCCGAACAGGGGTATTACTGGGAAGAATGTCAATCTCTGGAAAAATCGAAAAGGCTGGTTACTTAGCGTCAATGACAGGTAAAATGATAACTGAAATTCACTCTAACCTTTTCAACAGCGATTTTGGAGACATGCTTCGATGCCGAAATGTTATGGCACATGGCCATTTTTTAGGTAAAACCGAGGATGGGTCTTTTGCTTTTAGGACAAATCAAACTCTTAATCCAAGTGACGGGGAAGCTAGTTACGTTGTTGCCTCATATCCGAAAAGTGAAATTATTAGAACCGCCAAAGTGTTGGGAGAATACATCGAGCACACTATCAAGCTTTTGAATTTGCAAACATCGCTCGATAAACAGAGTCTACCATTTCTGAAGGCTCATCCGAAGGGCAGGCGCCAGCGGAAAAAATCCGCAAAGCCGAACCCCCCGCCTCACTCATAACCTCAGTGACTACAACGTTCTTGTTTTCACTGGCTTGGTAAGTTGATATGCTATTAGCTTTTTAATTACATAATCGCCATATTGTTCCCTACAAATCATCCTCGTCCACAATTGGTTTGTCTTCTGTGTAGAGCATGCGTGAGGCGTCGCCTTTTGGGTCTTCGTATTGGCCGCTTTTGACCGTCCAGAAGAAGGCGAGCAGGCCGACTATACAGATGCCGATGGCGAGGGGGATGAGGTAGATGAGCGATGTCATGAGTGTAGCCCCCTAGTGGAGTTTAAGTCTAAGGGCGTTGAGGGTGACGAGCATGGAGGAGCCGGACATAGCCAGAGCGGCGATCATTGGATTGACCATGCCAAATACGGCGAGCGGTACGGCGATCATATTATAGATGACCGCTAGGCTCAGATTTTCAAAGACGCGTTTCTGGGCGTCTTTGGCTGTGCCTACGGCTGTGATAAGCCCCGAGAGTTTGTCGCCTTGCAGGATGATGTCTGCGGCGGCGCGCGATACATCTGCGGCTCCTGCGGGGGAGGCTGAAGCATAGGCGGACGCGAGGGCAGGCGCGTCGTTGATACCGTCGCCGATCATCAAGGTCAGATGCCCTTGAGCCTTCAATTCATCGAGCCGCGCCAGTTTATCTGTCGGCGAAACTTCGGCTTGCCATATGTCTATGCCGAGCAATTTTGCGGTCTCTGCCGCCATGGATATCTTGTCGCCTGTGAGTAGTTCAACCCCGTAACCGCGTTCAATTAAGCCGCTGATGGTTTCCTTGGCATCCATGCGCGGCGTGTCTTTAAATTTGAAACGCACGGGCTTACTTCTGCCAATACGCAGCCAGCTTTCGGTCTGGGCGTCTGCTTGGTCTTTGGCACCCACATAACTGGCCTTGCCGAATTTGACCAATTTTCCGTTTATTTTGGCCTCAACGCCTTGTCCTGCGACCTCTTTGATATTATCGGCCCCCTTATTTCCTGCAATGGGACCAGAACCAGCCGCAGCGGCTACGGCGCGGGCAATAGGATGGCGCGAAGCGCGGGACAGCAGGGCGGCGGTCTCTAGCGCAGTTTTGGATATGTCGTCCACGTTGGAAAGCTGTAAGCTACCGAGGGTTAACGTACCGGTTTTATCGAATACGATTGTGTCGACTTTGGCGAGACGCTCCAACGCATCACCGGATTTAATCAACACACCTTTCTTGAAYAATCGCCCCGAAGCCACGATTTGTACGGCGGGGACGGCAAGACCGAGAGCACACGGGCAGGTGATGATCAGCACAGCAATAGCGTTTAAGGACGCGGTGCGYAGATCRCCKSTGAACACCATCCAGCCGACAAATGTCAGTATAGCGAGGGTGTGCACGACAGGCACATAARGCCGCGCCGCTTTGTCAGCAATGCGGACAAATTTGCCTTTTTTCTGTTCGCCTGCTTCGACCAATTTCGAGATTTCCGAGAGGAAACTATCGCCMGATACAGCCAGAGCTTTGATGGTCAGGGGCGCGGACAGGTTTATCATRCCCGAATAMAGTTTATCRCCAATRKTYGASGYCATRGGCAGRGTTTCRCCTGTGGCGATGGAGGTRTCKATATCAGAGCACCCCTTGATGATCTCTCCGTCMACGGGTACCCGTTCRCCWGCGGCGATCAAGAGRTGATCRTCYGGTTTAATCATRGAGGAAGGCACGGACATYACCGAKCCGTCTTCTTTGATCAGGCTTGCGGTRCTGGCCTGCATGGCGGCRAGGCGTTGGGCMGACTCGCCGGTTTTYTGGCGYAAGCGCATATCGAGAAAACGGCCGATAAGCAGTAAGAACAGTAGCATAACTGCGGCGTCGAAATAGGTATGGGGATTGCCGTGGATTGTCTCGTAAACGGACAAGCTAATAGCCAGTATGACGGCCAATGAAATCGGCACATCCATATTGGTCATTTTGTTTTTRAGRGCRCCCCAAGCAGAGCGAAAGAAAGTCTGACCTGAATATGCTACGGCAGGGATAGCCACGGCGGCAGAAATCCAGTGCATGGTTTGGCGGGTCAAGGCGCTCATCTCGTTGCCGTCCCATATGCCGACCGACAGTGTCATGATAAATGCAGTGGCAACACCGGCTACGGCCATGGCCTTCAGCAGGTTTGTCGCTTGGTTTTTTTGCTCTAACGGTTCCAGTTCCATATTGAACGGTTTAGCGCCGTAACCCAGTTCTTCGAGGCGGGCGACAATTGTGCCAGCTTTATCTGGCTCACCGCGCCACTGTACGTTCAGGCGCATGGTAGACAGGTTCATCCGGGCTAGGAGGATACCCTTCAGGGCGGAAGTTTCGCGCTCTATCTTGGCCATACAGCCCGCGCAATGCGCGCCGCTAATCATCAGATCAATGGACCTCTCACCGCTGGCTTTGGTCTGGACATAAGGGGTGAGGGCTTCTGCAGCCCCTTGTTTTTCAGAAAGGTTTCGGGCTTTCTCGGATTGCATCCTTGCCAGATCTTGCGCCGTTGTTTGACCGCTGGGGCAAAGTTCATCGTCCAAGATGGGGTCTATTATACTGCCGGGTATTGTGCCTGCTACTGTTTCAGCCATATTTTATTTCGGGTGTCAAATGTTGTCCCGTCCGCTTGTTGTGCGCTGGTGAGCAGAAGCCAATTCTTGCCCAACAACGCTTTGTTTATAGGTGCCATATAGGTACCGTTAGCAGCTTGTGCAAATTTCAGTGTAACATCTTTGTCAGTTTCAGCGGCATGTTTCAAAACACCGGTAACGCGCAAACCTCTGATGGTCAGGCCGCTGCGATCTGTGAGATGTAGGGCGATGCTAAGGTCTTGCACCGTAATATCGGCGCTCCAACCCAAGGCGGCTTGTGTGTTGCGCGCGGTGATGGTTTTATTATATTCCAGACCTTGGCGGTAAGACTGTTTGGTGTCTTCACCCGGGAAGCTTTTCACGCCCAAGGTCACCATAGCTATATTGGCGGCAAAAATAACACCGAAGAAAATTATGATTGCGACCCATATGGTTTTGCCAGTCCATTGTTTATCTGGCCATTGTTTGTCTTTTCCATCTTTTGGGGTTTTAGCTTCGCTGCTCATGTTATTTGTCCTTACCTGTCACAAACACTGATGGGGTTTGCTGGGTGTTGGTCGTGTCAGAAATTTCAGTAATACGAAAGACAAAATCTTCACGGTCGCTCAGGGAGCTGATGTCCTTTATGGCCACGTATATCTTGTAGTTGATAGTCTCGTTAGCAGGCACCGTCAAAATAATAGGGGCAGCGTGGTGTGTTTGCCCAACGACTGAAATAGTGAGACCGTCAACATTATCGAGCAAATTTATAGCTTCTATTGTCAATGTCAGAGGTTTGGCCTGTTTGTTCAGAACCTTCACCGTATAACCATTGCGCACGGAACCATCTGACAAAGTCACATAATTAGGGATACGGTCACGTAGGACATTCATGTCCAAAACTGAACGGTGCATGAGACCGTAGAGCATAACCGCTCCCACAGCGAGTATGATCAAAGCATAGGCAATGGTACGGGCGCGTATCAGGTGATAGGCGCTTTTCTTGCCGTCTTGGCGGCGCTGGATGTTGATGCCGGTATCAAAGGCTATCAGGCCTTTGGGGCGGCCGATTTTCACCATAATTTCGTCGCAAGCATCGATACACAAAGCGCAGCCWATGCATTCRAGCTGAAGTCCTTTGCGAATATCAATRCCRGTTGGGCAAACGGCGATACATTGRGCACARTCGATACAATCACCACGGCCTTCCCATGTMGCACCYTTTTTRTGRGGACCGCGCGGTTCGCCTCGGTCAGAGCGGTARGTKACATTGAGAGCTTCTTCGTCGGTCATAGCYGCCTGAATGCGTGGCCACGGACACATATAGATACAAATTTGTTCACGCATAAACCCGGCGAGGGCATAGGTGGTAAATGTCAATATGGCGACAAACACATAGGCCGTCATGGGCGAACCGCCCGTAAAGAAATGTGCCATCACATCGAAAGCATCATGGAAATACAATATCCAAGCACCGCCTGTGGCAAATGCAATCAATAACCAGACAATATGTTTGGCGGTTTTTTTGTAAATTTTTGAGGCGGTCCATTTGGACTTTTCCAATTTAATACGGGCATTGCGGTCACCCTCAAAGAAGCGTTCAACGGCAATGAACAAGTCCGTCCAAATGGTCTGCGGGCAGGCGAACCCGCACCAAAGTCGCCCGAACAAGGCCGAAGCCAGAAATAACCCAATGGCAGCGAGGATGAGTAGCCCCGTTATATAATAAACTTCTTGGGGCCAAATTTCGATAAAGAAGAAGTAGAAACGCGCGTTTTCAAAATCGATCAGCACAGCTTGGCTCGGGGCTTCCGGGCCACGGTCCCACCTGAGGAACGGAATGAAATAATATATACCCAACATGATGACCAGGGATATCCATTTCAATCTGCGGAAGGTGCCTTTGATCCTTTTTGGAAAAATTTTTGCGGGCTTAATATAGAGGTTAGGCGGTTTGACCAACGTAGATTCCGTCTTGGCTTCCCAGCGTGATTTTGTAATGCCCGGTGCGACTTCGTCTCGTTCGCTGTCTTGTTTGCTTTCTGGCATTAGAATGGTTCCAATTTATGTATTCAGTCAAAAAAATAAGCTATATGGGCCTGATATTGGTCAGGCCCATATGATAGTGGATTTATTCGCCGCCGCCTAGGTCGGAATGAACGTAAACGCTCAACGCCGTAATTTGGGCTTCGGACAAACGTGTGTCCCAGTTCGGCATTAATCCCTCGCGACCATTGAAAATGGTTTCGCGGAGTAACGCTGCGGTACCACCGTAAAGCCAGTCAGTATCGGTCAGGTCAGGGGCACCGTTTTCGCGCATGCCTTTCCCTGCATCGCCGTGGCAACTTGCACAGTTCTCTGCGAACAAACCTGCACCGCGTGCTGCTGCTACAGTATCAGACCGTTGACCCGAGATGCCCAGTACATGCTGTACCAGATCATCAATTTGTGCAGGCTCAAGTAATTCATCACGACCATAAGCCGCCATAGAGCCAAAACGCGTATCGTCGTGCTCGGCGCGAATGCCGTAGTTAATTGTCTGTTTGATGTCAGCAAAGCTACCGCCCCAAATCCAGATATCATCGTTCAAGTTCGGGTAGCCCGGTACGCCTTGGCCCCGACGACCGTGGCAAGTTTCGCAATTATCCCCAAACAGAGTGCGTCCCTGTTGGGTTGCAAAACGCAGTAAATCCGGATCATTTTGAATGGACGCAATGCTGGCCCCTACCAATTTTTCAGAGTTTACAGAACGGTCTTCGTGCATTTTTTCAACCGCAACGGCTACACGTGTTCGGTCAGAAAACCCTATTATGCCTTTGGTATAGCCGTTGATCAGGGGAATAGCCGGCATGACTATCATATAGCCAATAGCCCAAACGATCGTGATATACATGATGTTAATCCACCATCTCGGCATGGGTGTGTCCAGTTCCTGGATTTCGTCCCACTCATGGTTGGTGGTTTCTGTGCCAGTATGTTCGTCTACTTTTTTATGGTCACTCATGACAGATCCTTTTTCATATTATCGTCATCTATTATTGGTGTGTCGTCTTTTGTCATCACCACATTGGCTGCATCACGTGCCCGTTTACCGCCGCCCGGAGCGAACACATACAAAAGCACAGTGATGAAAAATAAAAAGAAAAACAGGGTGCCGCCGTATTTGGCAATGAAAGCTATTTGTTCATATTCCATAGTCTTTACTCTTTCCTCTTTCCTAGACGGGCCAAGACGGGGCCAGCCTTATCTTGCCCAACCTTATCTGGCATTATCGTTGATATCGGCTTCATACTCGTTGAAATCGACCATGGTGCCGATGATTTGCAAATAAGCAATCAAGGCGTCCATTTCCGTGATTTCAGGCTGGGAGTCAAAGTTACGCACCTGAGCTTTGGGGTAACGCGCCAAAAACGCATCAACATCATCGCTGTCAGGGTCAACCTGAGTTTTGATATCTGCAACGGTGAGTGCAAGCATCTCGTCCGTATAAGGTTCGCCGATGGCTTTTTTGGCTGCGATATTTCTTATCATATTTTCGAGGTTCAAYTCTTTCTTRGMCAAAAATGCATAWGGCGGCATGACWGAATCCGGTACAACYGCACGCGGATTTGTCAKRTGAAASACRTGCCARTCATCGGTGTATTTACCGCCGACCCGTGCYAAATCAGGYCCGGTACGTTTGGAGCCCCACTGGAACGGACGGTCATACATGCTTTCCGCCGCTAGCGAGTAATGACCGTAACGTTCAATCTCGTCGCGTAGAGGTCGGATCATTTGTGAATGACACAAATAGCAGCCCTCGCGGACATAGATATCTTGTCCGGCAAGCTCGAGAGGGGAATAAGGTCTGATCCCTTCCACTTCTTCGATCGTGCTGTCGATATAAAACAGTGGCGCGATTTGAACAATGCCCCCGACCATAACGGTCAGTAAAATACCAACCATCAGAGCGAATGAGCGTGTTTCCATATAATCATGAAGCTTCGACATATCTATTCTCCTAAAGCCAGTTCGGGGATTGCATCAACCGCCGGTTTACGTGCTGGTGGGGTGTCGTCAGTAAGCGCATAAGCATCGCCGTGCCCTTTGATGGTCTTCCAGACATTGAACGTCATCACAAACATGCCGAGCAAGAACATTGTGCCACCAATGGCTCTGATAATATATGGCATGTGCATGGCTTTCACGGTCTCAATGAACGACCATTCTAAGAAGCCTAAATCCGTATAAGCGCGCCACATCAACCCTTGAACAATTCCGCCTACCCACATGGCCGTAATGTAGAAAACAATGCCGATGGTACACAGCCAGAAATGCCATTCCACCATACGCAGGGAATACATTTCTTTTTTCTTCCAAAGCCAAGGCACCAAACAATAAAGCGCACCAAAGGTCACCATGCCGTTCCAGCCCAGTGCACCCGCATGTACGTGTCCAATCGTCCAGTCCGTATAGTGGGAGAGCGCGTTTACATAACGCACAGCCATGAGAGGCCCTTCGAAGGTCGCCATACCGTAGAAMGCCACSGATACGGCCAACATRCGCAARACRGGGTCGGTGCGGAGTTTATCCCATGCACCGGACAAGGTCATCAGACCATTGATCATRCCGCCCCAACTTGGCATCCAMAGCATRATCGARAAYACCATRCCSARWGTYTGCGTCCAYTGCGGCAAAGCCGTATAGTGCAGATGATGGGGGCCAGCCCAKATATAGATAAAGATAACCGTCCAGAAATGGACAATAGACAGACGGTAKGAATASACCGGACGTTCKGCCCGTTTMGGAATGAARTAATACATCATKCCGAGGAAGCCGGTGGTCAGGAAGAAGCCAACTGCATTATGTCCGTACCACCACTGTGTCATTGCGCTTTGCACGCCGCTYGACAGTGAGTAGCTTTTTGAACCAAGCCAGTCGATTGGCAGTGCTAGATTGTTGACGATGTGCAGCATGGCAATCGTAACAATAAAGGATAGGTAGAACCAGTTGGACACRTAAATGTGYTTYTCYTTACGCTTSACCAARGTCATCATAAATACGGCTARRTAGGCCACCCAAACAAYGGTCAACCAGATGTCTACATACCATTCTGGTTCGGCATATTCCTTGCCGTGMGTAATACCCATGAGATAGCCCGTACCMGCTATAACCWATACYAATTGCCAGCCCCAGAACACAAACCAAGGCCACATACCGCCAGCTAGTCTKGTRCGRCAWGTRCGYTGHACCGWGTARAACGAGGTKGCRATSARYGCATTACCGCCAAAACCAAAAATAACMCCCGARGTRTGYARKGGSCGYARTCGYCCRAAATTGGTAAAGGATAGTCCCATRGCATCCATCATTTGCGGAAAGGCTAGTTCGAAAGCGATAAGTGCGCCAACTGTCATGCCGGCAATACCCCAGAATATGGTGGCAATCACTCCGGCCTTAATAACCCCGTCGTCATACTCGTACGGGTTATAGACAAATTTRTTGYTCATCACGCCGTAAACCAGYGCAAARATTGCCAATRCAAAGAAGAATATRTACATATAGGCATGGGGCTTGATTACCGGGTCAACCCCGCGTGAGGCCACTAAAACGGCCCAGATAAAGCCGAGTACACATATCAAACCTATGGGTAAGATGGCGCCGTTGGCTTTTTTTATTATGGATGAATTAATCGACACAAGTATCCCCCTGCGAAAAAGATGGTTAAATTCGAATTTGGAATATTAATATCCGTTAATGGTAATATTTCAATCCATTATTTACGCAAAAGTGTCGCACATTTGGGTGTAGGCTGCGACAGTTACGCACACCCTCGACAATTAGCGTGGGCTTTGCATGATTGTTAACATCTTTGTGCAATCGTGCCGAAATAGAAATAGGCTGCAAAGTTCTGATAACTGTGGAGATGAGAATGGATATGATAAAACAATGGGCCGAAGAAGATGCTCGTGAATACGGCAAGAAAGTCATGATTGTCGAGCACGCTATGGCGGAGACAGGTTTGTTTACAGATGAGGCGTTGGCWGARATGCTRGATAATCATCCAAACCATYTRATAGATTTTCAATATGTGGTCGATGAACCAGGTCATCCGGACCRTCAGGTTACCGTTGATTTTTCCGGCGCGGACGGCAARAYAATGGTCGAAGCGGCTAARTCGGATCTSCCGATCTGGATCAATGTGCGTGAAGTTATGAACCGCCAGCCARAATATAAAAAAGTGATGGAYCAGCTTCACCGTGAACTTGAGAAAYACACTGGTAAAAACAATGACCGTGCTAATTGTCGCGGCGGKRTTYTAATATCGAGCAARWCKGCKMGWACACCATATCATGCCGACCCGACAATGACCCATTTATGGCATATTCGCGGACAYAAAAAAGCTTGGATCTATCCRAAAACACCCGATTTTTTACCGGATGAGGCTTATGAAAGCATCATTTTGGGGGAGRTCGATGAGGATGTTCCTTGGACACCKRAGCTTGATGAGGGYGCTATTGTTGGGTCWGCGGATTTGCATGGTGGTGAGTTRGTGCTKTGGCCAATACGTTCGCCGCACCGCGTGGAGAATGTGACGTTTTGCGTTTCCATGGTTATGGAATTTTCAACCAAGGCCAGTGCCTTTACCAATGCGGGTATGTTTATGAACGGTGTTTTGCGCCGTAAATATGGCAAGAACCCGAGTTGGTATGATGCRTCAKCACCCGARAAGCTGGTMAAAGCTGTTGCTGGGCGSGCTTTGAAAAAAATGACGGGCCGCAAAGCATTTCGCCGCAAAGACATGGTGAGGTACAAGCTGGTTGAAGGCGCTAAAGACTTTGTACAAGCAGTCGCGGTCCCCTATGAACGGGTGCATTAATTAGGAAAACTTGGCCCTCTTAGGTGTAAACCTTATGATGCGCACTTTAACTCTCGGTGGTTTATGGCCAAAGGGATTGCTTCTTGGTGCGCTAGGGCTAATTCTCTCTGTAGTCAGGTATGGCCATTCGCTTAATTCTTATGTTCCCTTTATGTCCCGTATTCGCATGCCAAAACCACCTGTTTATGCTTAATAAAGTGCTAAAATGGCATTGCATCCCATCTAATCCCATAGTATGACTATCAAGTGGTAAATGATTTGCCGCGCCGTATGTCTTTGGGGGAAGCTATGTTTTTATCGCGCTTTACCAATACTTTGGACGCCAAAGGGCGCGTATCTGTGCCTGCGGATTTTCGCTCGGCGGTTGCCTCAGGGGATATTCGGCACGGTATCAAGTATAATGATGAGTTTGACGGCATAGTTATCTGGCCAAGCATTGACGGTAAATGGCTAGAGGGCGGCGGCATGGCGCTGTTGCGTAGTCATCAAGCCATGCTCAATAATTTAAAACCCCACGATCTCGCACGCATAGCTTTTGAGCGTGCCGTGTTCGGAGAAAGCCACCGCCTTTCATTTGATGCTAGCGGCCGTGTGTCTCTACCTAAAGAGTTAGCAGAGTTTGCTGGGTTGGATAAGCAGGCCACATTTGTCGGCATGGGGCAGCGGTTCGAGATTTGGAATCCCGACGCTTATGATGCCAAGGTCAAGTTGGTGCGTAAAATGGCTAAGGAAACGCGCCAGCGTCTTTACGCAGTTTCCCAGTTCAGTACATTTGATCAAGGCCCTGGTGATCAAGGCCCTGGTAATCAAGGCTCTGGATCATGAGCCATGTTCCGGTCCTGATGGGTGAGGTATTGCATGCCTTATCTCCTGCAGACAACGAGACATATATAGACGGTACATTCGGTGCGGGGGGGTATACCACGCAGATATTAAAAGCCGCGGATTGTCGTGTTATCGGTCTAGATCGTGACCCAAATGTTGAGGCCCATGTTGCGAAAGTGCAAGGCGAATTTGGCAAGCGTTTTACCTTTGTGCAAACGGAATTTTCCAAATTGGATCAAGTGACTGGCGGTGCGTTGGTTGATGGTGTTGTGCTTGATATTGGCGTATCGTCTATGCAGCTTGATCAAGATGTGCGCGGGTTTTCTTTTATGCGCGACGGGCCTTTGGATATGCGTATGGCGGGTGAGGATCCCGGTGCTGGTCCAAGTGCTATGGACGCGGTAAAACACTTATCTCGCAATGACTTACAGCAAATATTTAAAGTTTACGGAGAAGAGCGCCGTGCTCGCCGGTGTGCGGATTTCATCGTTCGTGCCCGCGAAGAAGCGCCGATAGAAACCACAATTGCTTTGGCGAATATTTTGGCCAACGCTCTCGGCAGTGGTGGCAAGCGTCATCCGGCTACGAAGGTGTTTCAAGCCCTGCGTATTTTTGTCAATGATGAGCTCGGTGAACTGGTGCGGGCTTTGCTGGCGGCAGAGAAAATTATAAAGCCGGGCGGTCGTTTGGTTGTGGTTAGTTTTCATTCTTTGGAAGACCGAATTGTCAAAGCATTTCTGCGCCGCCGCAGCGGCGAGGTCAGGGGTGGTTCGCGTCATTTACCGCCCCATAGTGCTAGTGTGGGTGCAAATGAAAATGCACCTTCGTTTAAATTGACCAAGCGCTCGGGCGTCACGTCTACACAAGAAGAGCTGGATGCCAATCCCCGTGCTCGTTCTGCGCGCTTGCGTTTTGGTGTGCGCACAGATGCACCTGCGTGGCCGACCCGAGAAGATGGTGAGGACAATGATGTATTACTCCGTGCGCCCAGTCTTGATGATCTGCGAAAGTTGGCGTCATGAGATATGGTCGCACCATGACAGAACGAACAAGCCGCTTGGGCTGGATTGTGGCAATGGTCGTATTTGTGGGTTTGCTGGTTGCGCTGTATTCTATCAAAGCGCGGACGCTGGGCGCAAAAGCACGCGTGCACGCACTTGAGCAAACATTAGTACACGAAAAACAAATCGTGCAAATGTTGGCTGCAGAGATTGCCCATCTTGAAAGTCCCAAGAGATTGCGAATTCTGGCAGAAGAGCAGCTTGGTTTGCAGCCTACGCCAGTTGCGCGGACTTTGACTTTATCTGAGGCGGCAGACCAAATGGCGCGGCGCGAAGAGAAGCCCGTTCTATTAGCAACAGGGGGTGCTCAATGAGAGAGACAACGCCTATTGCTTTGCCGGGGCTTACTTCGAAAGATACATTTTTAGGCAATGCGCCCACTTTGTCCGTTTACGACGAAGAGGCACAGCATATTCGCCAAGCCCGTGTGCGCATCATCATGGGCATAATTGTTTTCGGGCTATTGTTGCTGTTATTAGTGTCCCGCTTGGCAGAGATATCTCTGCTGCGTGCGCCAAAAACATTGCTGCCTATGGCGACCAATCAAGTCAAAACCCGTGCCGACATTGTCGACCGTAACGGAGAGCTTTTAGCAACCAGTTTGGAAACATACTCTCTGTATGCGGATCCGCGTAAAGTCTGGGATGCAGTGGCGTCCACTGAGGTCATAACATCCGTATTGCCGGATGTTGACCCTGCAATTGTTGAAGAACGGCTGACATCAGGAAAATCATTTGTTTGGATTAAGCGAAATTTGACCCCCAAAGAGCGGCAATTGGTTTTCGCGTTAGGTTTGCCCGAACTTAGCTTTCAAATTGAACCCAAGCGGGTGTATCCGCGCGGACGGCTAGCGTCCCATGTGCTCGGGTTTACGGATATTGATCTAAACGGCACGGCCGGAGCCGAACGTGCGTTTGATAAGCAATTGTCTGCTAAAGGCGCAAAGCCCATAAAGCTATCTATTGATATGCGTGTGCAATTTGCACTGGAAGATGAACTTGGCGCGGGCATGGAAAAATTCCAGTCATTGGCGGCATCCGGTGTCGTGCTCAATATCAAGACTGGAGAAATTTTGGCTATGGCCTCTTTGCCGGACTTTGATCCAAACCGTTCCGGCGCAGCATTGCCTAACAATCGCCTTAACCGTGCCTCATATCAATTGTATGAATTGGGTTCAACTTTCAAACCCATCGCCATAGCGCTAGCGCATGAAACCGGTGTGGTTTTAGCCGGAGAAAAGCTGCCTGTGCATAAGAAATTGGTCATACAAAATAAATCGATCGTTGATGACCATCCGGTATATGAACCGCTTGGGGTTTATGATGTTTTGGCGAAATCCTCTAACCGTGGTGCGACGATTATGGCGCTTAGGGCAGGCGGCGATGCGCAGCAAGATTTACTCAGACGCCTCGGCTTGCTTGAACGTGTGCCTATGCAGCTCAAAGAAAGTGCCTCACCTTTGTATGCCAGAGAATGGCAAGATATTACCACGGCGACTGTGTCTTACGGCCACGGAATTTCAGTAACCCCGCTCGCATTGGCGACGGCGCTGGCCACACTTCTTAACGGCGGCGATTATATTGCGCCGACCATAGAAAAGCATAAAATAGGGCAGGCTATCCAGTCGCGCCGCGCAGTCTCTGCTGCAACCTCGCAGCATGTTGCCGATACTATGCGCTATGTAGTGACCAACGGTACGGGCAGAAATGCGGCTGTTGCAGGTTATGAGTTAATGGGAAAAACGGGCACAGCAGAAAAATTGATCGGCGGTGTGTATGCCAAGAAACGCTTGGTGACTTCTTTTGTAGCGGCCTTCCCGCATAACGATCCGCATTATCTAGTGTTTGTTATGTACGACGAACCCAAAGCCTATGATGGTAGCTGGGGTTATGCCACGGCGGGTTGGAATGCAGCCAAGACGGCTGGTGCAGTGGTCGAACGCATTGCGCCTGTGCTCGGTGTCAAAAAGACCGTAAAGACCGCAGAGCTGCAAGGCGGAAAAGTAGGGGGCGCTCAATGATGCTCTCTAGCTTAATCGCACCGCAAAAACTAAACGGGCCCGATGTGGATATAACCAGCCTGACCGCTGATAGTCGTGCAGTGCAAGCGGGTAGTTTGTTTGCTGCTTTGCCCGGAACCCTCGCTGATGGCCGCGATTATATTGAAAGCGCTTTGGAAAACGGTGCATCTGCTGTGCTCAGCTTACCGGGCTTAGCCGACATATCTGTGCCTTATATAGCCAGTGCCGAACCACGCCAATTATATGCGCAAATAGCGGCGCGGTTGCGTGCTGGCCAACCGGAAACCATAGTGGATATGACCGGCACGAACGGCAAAAGCTCGACCATAGAATTCCTGCGCCAAATTTGGGAGTATGCAGGCAAAAATGCAGCGTGTTTCGGGACGCTCGGTATCACGACAAACCGGGGTGTTGAACCTCTTAAGCACACCACACCTGACGCAGTTGCTTTGCACCAGACTTTACAAGGGTTGGCAAAAGCAGGTGTCACCCATGCGGGTATGGAGGCATCTTCACACGGCCTACAACAATACCGCCTCGACGGGGTTATATTGGCGGCAGTTGGCTTTACCAATCTGACCCAGGATCATTTCGATTATCACGATACTATGGAAGATTATTTCACCGCAAAATCACGCCTGTTCACTGAGCTTTCCCCCAAGTGCACACCAGCCGTCATCAATGTTGACGGCGACTACGGGCGGCGCATGGCCGATTTGGCTGCGGCTTCTGGTCTGGATGTTATGCGCGTTGGTTGGTCTGGTGATGATATTCGCATTGCGGAATTAACCCCGCGTGCTTCAAGTCAAAACCTTGAACTGGTCTGGGACGGCAAGCGGATAAAAATCGCGCTACCACTGGCTGGAGAGTTCCAAGTTTTAAACGCAGTCAGTGCTTTGGGTTTAGCCGTAAAAACGGGTGTTGCAAAAGATGTGGCTTTGGAAGCCTTGGCGCATCTGGTTGGGGTTGCCGGGCGTATGGAATTAGCGGGGCGTACAGATGCGGGCGCTCCGGTGTTTGTGGATTTTGCCCACACACCAGACGGGCTTGAAAAACTTTTAAGGGGTGTTCGTCCTCATACAATGGGACGGATTATCGTCGTGTTTGGTTGCGGCGGCGACCGAGACCCGTATAAGCGTTCAAAAATGGGCGAAATCGCTGCGAAACTAGCAGATTTAGCGATTGTTACGGATGATAATCCGCGCACGGAAGTCCCTGCGGCTATTCGTGCAGCGGTTCTCGTTGGATGTCCAGAGGCCCAAGAGATTGGCGACAGGGCAGAGGCGATAAAGCACGGTATTTCGTTGCTTAAGCATGATGATTGCTTGGTCATTGCCGGTAAGGGTCATGAGCAAGGGCAAATCGTTGGGGGTGAAATTATCCCGTTCAGTGATGTTGAAGTTGCTCAAGGTCTCCTGTACCCAAAGGGCAGATCCTCATGAGCGTTTTGTGGACACATACAGACGCAGCGGCAGCCACAGGTGGTCGAGCCGTCGGCGAGTGGTCTGTGAGCGGTCTGTCAATTGATACGCGTTCCCTTGAGGAGGGACAATTATTCGTTCCCCTAAAAGATATTCGTGATGGCCATGATTTTATCCCGCTCGCTTTTGAGAAAGGTGCGGCGGCAGTTATTTCCGAACACGAAATTCAGCAAGCGCCAGCGCTCATTGTACCTGATAGTTTGAAAGCCCTTGAAGATTTAGCAATTGCCGCTCGTAAACGCTCGACCGCCACCCGAATTGCGGTCACGGGTAGTGTTGGCAAGACCAGTGTCAAAGAAATGATCGCGGCCATATGCCGTGAGGTCGGGAATACCCATGCCTCGATTAAGTCGTTCAATAATCACTGGGGTGTCCCTCTGACCTTGGCGGGCATGCCGCAAGACACAAAGTATGGTGTGTTTGAAATGGGCATGAACCATGCGGGTGAATTGGCGGAACTGACCAAAATTGTCAGGCCTGATATTGCCGTGATTACCAAAATTGCACCTGCGCATCTTGCACATTTTAAATCAGTAGATGCCATCGCATCTGCCAAGGCTGAGATATTATCTGGCCTGACTGAAAACGGCGTCGCTATCCTGCCAAGAGACAGCGAATATTATGACAGTCTCGCCGAGCGCACAGGGCGTGTATCGTCCTTTGGCTGGCACGCGCAAGCGGATGCGTGCATCATTGAAACGCACCTGACAATCCGGGGAAGCCGCTCTGTAATTCGCATAGCTGATCAGGATTTTGAAGTGGAGCTTCCACTGCCCGGCAAGCACTGGGTGGAAAATGCGGCTTGTGCATTACTCGCTACATACCATGCAGGTATAAGATTAGATGCATCTATTAAGGTATTGAAAAATATGCATAAAATACAAGGCAGGGGCGAAACTCATGCTTTATCTATCAGGGGAGAAAAAATTAATTTAATCGATGAAAGCTATAACGCGAACCCCGAAAGCATGGCTGCATCCATTGCTGTTTTAGGATTGAGCAAGGGCCGGAAAATTGCTGTGCTCGGCGATATGTTGGAACTTGGGGACAAAGAAGCGAGCCTGCATGTCCAATTGCTTGGCCCGTTACGCACTGCGAAAATCGATCAGGTTATAACCTGTGGGGAGCACATGAAAAATTTGCATAATGTGCTGCCAAAATCCATGAATGCTGGCTGGTTTTCGGACCACGAAAAATGTCTTGCGGGCTTGTTAAATCAAGTCCAAGACGGCGACGTAATCATGGTCAAGGGGTCAAATGCCTCCGGTATGGGAAAACTGGTCGCAGGACTTAAATCACACAATAATAATAAGGAATATGCCAATGCTATATGAATGGCTGACAAAATTTTCTGAAGACTTCCAATTGTTCAATTTGTTCAATTATATCACATTTCGTACGGGCGGGGCGATCATGACCTCTATGCTTATTGCGTTCATATTTGGGCCAAAGCTGATACGTGTGCTGAAAATGAGACAAGGCAAAGGCCAGCCAATTCGCACCGATGGCCCCGAGAGCCATATTATCGAAAAGGCAGGCACCCCGACTATGGGCGGTTTGTTGATTTTGGTCTCTATCGTGGTCTCGACATTGCTTTGGGGCGATTTGCACAATCCGTATTTATGGGTGGTTTTACTGGTGACGGTTGGCTACGGCGCTATCGGGTTTATTGACGATTATCTCAAAGTTTCCCGCCAAAGCCCGAAAGGTTTTAACAGCAAGATCAAACTGTTACTAGAGTTTGCCATTGCCGCAGTGGCCGTATATGTGGTCAGTATATCTGCGCCTGGAGAAACACCGCATTTCGGCACAGGGCTCGCGATACCGTTCTTGAAATCTACACTGTTTAATCTCGGTATTTTCTTCATTCCGTTTGGCTGTATTGTTATTGTTGGCGCCTCCAATGCTGTCAATTTGACAGACGGGCTTGATGGGCTGGCTATCGTGCCAGTCATGATAGCGGCGGCCAGTTTCGCGGCTATTGCCTACCTTGTGGGGCATGCCGTTTATGCGCCGTATCTGGGGGTTCCTTATGTGCCGGGCAGCGGCGAGATTGTGATCGTGCTGGGCTCATTGATTGGTGCGGGACTAGGGTTTCTTTGGTACAACGCACCACCAGCCATGATTTTTATGGGCGATACAGGTTCGTTGGCTCTCGGCGGCGCGCTCGGTAGTGCGGCAGTGGTCACCAAGCACGAGATTGTTCTGGCTATAATCGGTGGTCTATTTGTTCTGGAAGCCGTATCGGTAATTGTGCAAGTGGCTTCGTTTAAGCTGACAGGCAAGCGGGTGTTTCGCATGGCACCTATTCACCATCATTATGAGAAAAAAGGCTGGGCTGAACCCACCATCGTTATTCGTTTTTGGATCATCGCCGTTATTCTGGCCATGATCGGACTTTCAACATTGAAGCTTAGATAGAGCACATTGAAACTTAGATAGAGGAACTCCTTAGGGGGAGATAAGAACATGATAGAAGCAGGGACATTTAAAGGGAAAACCATTGCCGTATTCGGACTAGGCCGAAGCGGTATTACGGCTGCCTTGTCCTTGCAAAAGGGTGGTGCCAAGGTTCTGGCATGGGACGATAATGCCCATAGCCGTAAAGCCGCCAAAGAGGCTGGCGTCACGCTCAAAGACTTAAGGAAAGCAAGTTGGAAAACGATTGATGAATTGGTGCTGTCCCCCGGCGTACCCCACGAACTTCCCAAGGCCCATTGGAGTGCTGATAAGGCCAAAGCCGCAGGTGTTCCCATTATTTGCGATATTGAAATATTTGCGCGCGAGATTATGGCGCGTGCGCCTGAACGCCGCCCTAATATAATCGCGATTACGGGCACGAACGGTAAATCTACCACGACATCCCTCATTGGGCATATTCTATCCGAGTCTGGACGTGACGCACAAGTTGGCGGCAATATTGGACGTGGTGTACTTGACCTTGAGAGCATTTACGAAGGTGCCAATTATGTGCTGGAGCTTTCGTCCTATCAATTGGAACGCACCTTCAGCCTTAAGCCAAATGCGGCGATTTTCCTAAACTTGACACCAGATCATCTGGATCGACACGGCGATATGGCAGGCTATAAGAAAGCCAAAATGCGGGTGTTTGACAACCAAACTAAAAATGACGCCGCGATTGTCGGGGTAGATGGGCCAGAGGGCAAAAATACATGCTCCCGCTTAATCGCCGCGAACGGTCGGCGTGTCTTGCCTATATCCGGTAAACGGTCTTTGGGGCGGGGTGTGTGTGTGATCAAAGGCAAGCTTTACTCGGTTATGGACGGCAAGAATTCAAAGAGATGCGAAATGGTCGTGGATTTGAACGAAGCCATTGGCCTTGATGGTCAACACAATTGGCAAAATGCGGCAGCCGCTTTTGCAGCCGTGCGAGCAATTGGTCTCAAGCCGGAGACCATAGGCAAAGCCATATTGACATTTCCAGGCCTGGAGCACCGGCTTGAAAATATTGGTAAGGTTGGCCCCGTCAAATATGTCAATGATAGCAAAGCCACCAATGTAGACGCGGCGGCGCAGGCTCTTAAAACCTATGATAATATTTATTGGATAGCAGGCGGCCAAGCTAAAGAGGGCGGTATCGCCGCGCTAGCGCCGCATTTCAAAAATATTACCCGTGCTTATCTCATCGGAGAAGCGGCGGATGATTTTGAGAAAACTTTGAAAGCGGGAAAAGTACCGTCAAAGATTTCAAAAGAATTACACTTGGCTATCATGTGCGCGACCAAGGATGCTTTATCTTCACGGGCACCAAACCCTGTGATTTTGCTATCGCCTGCTTGCGCCAGTTTTGACCAGTTCAAAAACTTTGAAGTGCGCGGCGATGCATTCCGCACCCAAGTCAGCGAAATTATCGATATGTTCGAGCGCGAAAAAGCCAATGCAGGTATTACAAAAGGCGTGGCATGATAGCGCGTTCACGCACTAACCGTTTTGTAGTCTTGGAATGGTGGCGTAGTATCGACCGAGTGACGCTGGCGCTCTTCTTGGCGTTGCTAGTTTTTGGGCTTGTGTTGTCAATGGCAGCTAGCCCTGCTGCCGCTAACCGACTTGGTTATGATGACCCGTTTTTTTTCTTAAAACGTCAAAGCTTGTTTGTTCTTATGGGCATTGGCGGGGCGATATTTGTTTCCTTGCTACCGCTTTCTAATGCGCGGCGTATTGGCGTGTTGGCATTGTTCGGTGCTATCGCAGTTATGATTGTGCTCCCGGAAATCGGCATAAAGGTCAAAGGATCAACAAGGTGGATTAGGATCGGGCCTTTTTCCTTGCAACCTTCGGAATTTGCAAAACCGGGCTTTGTGGTGTTTGCAGCCTGGATGTTTTCTGTGCGTAAACGCAGTCCGGAATTCCCTGGCGTTGCTATCTTATTTGTAGTTTACGGCGCATTGATATTTTTGCTCATCAGGCAGCCTGATTTTGGTCAGTCATTTTTACTGACTTTGTGTTTTGGCGCCGTGTTTTTCTTTGCTGGTATGTCGATCAGATGGATGAGCATATTGATGGGTGTATCTATGGTCGGTGGTTTGGCGGCTTTTAAGTTCCTTCCTCATGTCAATGATAGAATTAGCCGGTTTCTCAATCCCGAAGGCTCCGACACTTACCAAACTGACAAAGCGCTAGAGGCTATTGCTAATGGTGGTCTATTTGGGCGCGGCCCCGGAGAGGGTCATATTAAAAATCAACTGCCTGATGCCCATACGGATTTTATCTTTGCCGTCGCGGTGGAGGAGTTCGGGTTTTTGCTTTCGGTTGGTTTAATTTTGCTGCTGGGTGCATTTGTGGCGCGAAGCTTTCGCAATGCTTTGCACTTGAACGATTATTTTTCTCAACTTGTCGTGGCTGGGCTAGCGACAATGATCGGTTTGCAGGCTATGATAAATTTGGCGGTTAATCTCAACATGGCRCCGCCCAAGGGTATGACTTTGCCATTTATTTCTTATGGTGGGTCGTCCATGTTGGCCTTRTGTTTTTCTGCTGGRTTGATTCTCGCATTTTCGCGTAAACGACCCGGCGCTTATGGTTTTGGCGTAATATGACAAAAAGAATATTACTGGCGGCTGGCGGTACAGGCGGACATATGTTTCCGGCGCAAGCGTTGGCAGAATACCTCAAAAATGAAGCCAATAAAAATGAAAAATGGGAAATCGCTTTGATGACCGATGCGCGCGGCCATAAACATGCGGGCAATATCCCGGCTGGGCAGATCATAGAAGTGCAGGCGGCTAGTATATCACCGAAACACCCTATTCGGGCTATAGGTGGTGCGCTGAAATTAATGCGCGGTGTGCAATCAGCCAAGGCTTTTATCAAGGACTGGAAGCCGAATATTGTTGTCGGCTTTGGTGGCTACCCTGCATTTCCCGCTATGAAGGCCGCACAAAGCTTAGGCGTACCGACAATTATCCATGAACAAAATGCTGTGCTTGGTCGGGTCAACCGGGTGTTCGCTGCWAAGGCTAATATGGTGGTGTCCGGTTTTGAGGTGTTGGAAAAACTACCGACTGGTGCCAATTGGAGACCCCTTGGCAATCCATTACGAGCAGCAGTGGTCAAAGCGAGCCAGCGGAAATACCGTCCCCCAAAGAAAACCATCAATTTACTGATCGTCGGCGGTTCTCTTGGCGCGCGCTTGCTCAGCGAGACTGTACCGCAGGCTGTGGCTCTATTGCCCGAAGAATTGCGGGGACGCTTATCCGTCGTGCAACAAACTCGTTTGGAAAGTTTGGATTTCGCTCGGGACGTTTATAAAGAAGCTGGCGTTAAAGCGGTTTGCGAACCGTTCTTTGCAGATATCGAAACCCACCTTGCCAAAGCGCACTATGTTGTTGCGCGAGCAGGGGCGTCGAGTGTGTCGGAAATTGCCGTTATGGGCTTGCCGTCTTTGTTGGCGCCGCTCGCTATTGCCATGGACGACCATCAGAGCATTAATGCACTTTCTTTGAAAAAGATTAAAGCTGCCCACATTTTGCCTGAATCACAGTTTACGCCGCAGATAGTTAAATCTATTCTGTTGGAGAAATTAAATGATTCGTCCTGGCTTAAAACCGCTTCAAAGGCAGCCCTTACGGCCGCCAAACCAGACGCCACAGCTGATTTGGCCCAATGCGTTATTGAAACAACAAAGGACGTTATTGAAACAACAAAGGGCGTCATTGCAACAGCAACAACTTGACGGAACACTAAATATGCAAACGCAAATGCCATTCGAGACAGGCCCAGTTCACTTTGTTGGTATTGGCGGCATTGGTATGAGCGGTATTGCCGAGGTGATGCTTAACTTGGGCTATACGGTGCAAGGCTCCGATATACGCGAAAATGATATCGTCAAGCGGTTGAAGCGCTTGGGCGCGACCATATATATTGGTCAAAAGGCTGAACAGGTTCACGGCGCGGGGGCTATTGTAGTTTCTTCGGCGATTAAACAAGATAATGTGGAGTTGGTAGAGGCGCGCTCTCATGCTATTCCTGTCGTGCGCCGCGCCGAAATGCTGGCGGAACTGATGCGCCTTAAATGGGCGGTGGCAGTTGGCGGTACCCACGGAAAAACAACGACTACATCTATGGTGGCTGCGCTACTGGACGGTGGTGGTCTTGATCCTACGGTCATTAACGGTGGTATCATCAATGCTTATGGTGCCAATGCTAAACTCGGCGAGGGCAAGTGGATGGTTGTCGAAGCTGACGAATCCGATGGTTCGTTTTTAAAACTATTCCCGACCGTAGCCATCGTCACCAATATCGACCCGGAGCATATGGAGCATTACGGCACTTTTGATAATTTACGCGCCGCATTTGATACCTTCGTAGAGAACCTGCCGTTCTACGGTTTTGCGGTTCTTTGTATTGATCACCCCGAAGTGCAAGCATTGGTTAGCCGTGTCACGGACCGTAAAGTCGTGACCTACGGGTTTAGCACGCAGGCTGATGTACGCATCGAAAACTTGCACTACGCAAACGGCGGTGCGGTGTTTGATGCGGTATTTCGCACGCGTCCCAATAATGAGGGCGCCGACGACGAAATTCGTTGGGACGGATTGACCTTGCCTATGGCTGGTGACCACAACGCCCAAAATGCTTTGGCGGCAATTACCGTTGCTTATGAATTGGGATTGAGCGAAGACCAAGTTCGGGTAGCTCTTAAAGGATTTGGCGGTGTCAAGCGGCGCTTTACGCATGTGGGCGATTGGAACGGCGTGACTATTATTGATGATTACGGCCATCATCCTGTTGAAATCACAGCGGTGCTTAAGGCAGCACGGCAGGTTTGTAGCGGTAAAATCCATGCAGTTGTACAGCCCCACAGATATTCTCGCCTGCAAGATTTATTTGAAGAGTTCTGCACCTGCTTTAATGATGCGGATGCGGTTTATGTTACGGACGTATATGAAGCGGGCGAAACCGCAATAGAGGGTGTTAGTGGCGAAGCTTTAGTGGAAGGTTTGGCCCGGCACGGTCACCGTAAGGCGCAAAAAATCACACGAGAAACATTGGCAGGGGCCTTAAAACCTAATCTGGAGCCGGGCGATTATGTTGTCTGTCTTGGTGCGGGCGACATCACCTTTTGGGCTGCGGAGTTAGCCGAAAATATGGCGGACGCATAATATGACTTTCCCCGCCTTACTTCATGAACTTCCCGAAGTGCGGGGGAGCTTGAAAGAAAATGTACCTCTTGCACCTTATACTTGGTTGCGGGTCGGTGGTTTGGCGCAGGTTTTGTTTATCCCCAAGGACGAAGCCGATTTGGCTTTGTTTCTACCACAAGTCCCTTTGGATATTCCGATCCAAATTTTGGGTGTGGCGTCCAATACGCTTGTAAGAGACGGCGGCATACCGGGTGTAACAATCCGCCTTAGCCCCGCATTYGCACAGGTTGAAATACTGGACGGCTTCCAAGTCAGAGCAGGGGCYGCKTGTTTGGATAGCRTGCTRGCAAAGAGAGCTGGCGCTTCYGGTATTGGCGGMTTGGAGTTTTATRTAGGTATWCCGGGCACCGTTGGCGGKGCYYTGCGGATGAATGCGGGCTGTTACGGCGACGAAACAAAGGACGTGTTACTAGAAGTCACTGTACTAGATAGGCGTGGTCAGCGGCGAACCATACCCGCCGCGGAAATGGGTTATAGTTATCGGCATTGTGATCTACCGAGCGATCTAATTTTTGTTGAGGCCTTGTTTCAAGGATTTGAAAAACATCCCAGCCATATTTTCACGCGCATGTCAGGTATAAAAGAAGACCGTGAGAACGCGCAGCCTATAAAAGAAAAGACCGGTGGATCTACCTTCAAAAACCCGAACCAAGAAGTATCTGGTGGACGTGGTGCTTGGCAAGTTATTGATGCGGCTGGCGGRCGCGGATTTACGGTAGGCGGCGCAAAAATGTCGGAAAAACATTGTAATTTTATGATCAATTTTGATGATGCCAGYGCYGCTGATTTAGAAAGGCTCGGCGAAACTATCCGCAGCAAAGTCCTTGAAACTCAAGGGGTTGAGCTGGAATGGGAAATTCGCCGTATCGGGATAGAACTRACGACTGAATGYGGGGTCGCAAAGGTGGGAGAAGACTATGGTTGAAAAAATAGCAATTCTTATGGGCGGCAAATCGGCTGAACGCGAAGTGTCGCTTGTCTCTGGTGAGGCYGTCAATGAAGCTTTGGTCGCAGAAGGCTTTAGAACCGTGAAAATTGATCCCGCRCAGGATTTATGGCCGCAGCTTGTCCGYGCTAATCCGGATGTGATTTTTAACTGCCTMCAYGGTGTGTGGGGTGAAGATGGCCGTGTNNCAGGGNGTGYTGGATTTATTTGGTAAACCCTACACSCATAGCGGCGTACTGTCCTCGGCGTTGGCRATGGATAAGYACAGAGCGAAAATTGTCCTGAAAGCAGCAGGTATCCGTGTGCCGTTCGGTAAATTGGTAGACCGTCAGTTGGCCGCGCAAAAGCATGTAATGAAGCGGCCYTATGTCATCAAACCTAATTGTGAGGGCTCCAGCGTTGGGGTTTACATCATCCCTAAAGGTGCGAACAGACCACCGCTTGATATTGCTATGAATAAGGCAATGGGCGAGTACGTTCTGGCTGAGCGKTTTGCGCCGGGACGGGAATTAACCGTAGCCGTCATGAACGGCAAAGCCCTATGTGTGACTGAGATTATTGCCCATGCTGAATTTTATGACTATGAAGCAAAATACGCAGATGGTGGTTCTAGTCATGTTGTACCTGCGAAAATCCCAGCCCTAGCTACAGAGATTTGTATGGATTGGGCAGAGAAAGCGCATATTGCGCTTGGGTGCCGGGGGCTGACCCGATCGGATTTTCGTTATGACGACGAAAAAATCACTAAAAAATCAACAAAACGCCATATAGTAAACAAAATCGTAATGCTTGAACTCAATACTCAACCGGGAATGACCCCAAGGTCGCTTGCGCCAGAACAGGCCGATGCGACGGGAATGAATTTTCGCCAGCTTTGTCGCTGGATAGTTGAGGACGCTACATGGCCAAGGTAGGGCATAAAAAARRTAAACCAAAATTTGCAGCCAAYARGGGGCGCGGCGGTGTGAGACGGGTTAGTCCGTTGAAACCAGGTTTGCGCGGTGCGCGCAACTGGGCGACGGCGCAAATCCGCAGTGCCAGTTATTCCAGACAAAATTTTACCCGYCTYRTGATTACAGGGACAATTTTGGCTTTTGCAATATTATGGGGTGGATTATGGCTCGGCGGTTTCACGCCGTATGTCGCTTCCGGCTTTGATCGCTTTACCCAGCAAAAATTGGTCAATATGGGCTTCGTGGTTAAATATGTAGACATAGTCGGTGAGGGTAGGGTGCGCGAAGATAAAGTGCGCGAAATGCTTGGGGTGCGCGCCGGTGATTATTTGTTTGATATGGATATCAAGAATGCCCAAGAGCGCATACAATCTCTAAGTTGGGTCGATACGGCAGTTGTGCGCCGCTTGTGGCCGAACCGGGTCGTTGTGCATATTAATGAACGCCGTCCYTATGCGCTTTGGCAAAAYAATCAAAAAATTCGCGTGATCGATAATGCAGGCTCTGTGATTTTGACTGCGGATGCTCGTGAGTTTTCCGACCTTCCGTTTGTTGTTGGTGTAGGCGCAGCTGAAAATGCCCAGAATATTTGGGATATGTTAGAAACACATCCAGATGTGTTGGCACGCGCTGAAGCGGTCGTCTTTGTTGGTGAAAGGCGATGGGATATCGTACTTAAAGACGGCATGCGAATTTTACTGCCCGAGCAAAACCCTGCGGCGGCACTACAAAGATTTGATACTTATAACCGGGAACATGATTTACTGGGACTGGATTTGAAGCGCATTGATATGCGGGTGAAAGGGCGATTGACTTTGCGTCCAAATAACGCAAATGAGCGCATTAAAAAACAACGTCAAAAAAGAGCATAAGAGGGCGCAATGGCATTTTTTAGCGGCGGCCCGTTTGGTGGAGGTTCACGCCAAGCACAGCCAGATATAGTCGCTGTGCTGGATGTTGGCACAAGCAAGGTCGTGTGCTTTATCGGGCATTTGGAAGAAGACGGTGGTGTACGGATAATTGGTGCAGGGTTTCACGCCAGTGCAGGTTTAAAAGCTGGCGTTGTTGTCGATATGGATGCTGCTGAACGCACTATCAGGCATGCCGTTGCAAAAGCAGAAAAGGCTGCAGGCCTTGCCATTTCATCAGTTTTTGTCAATGTTTCCACCCGTTCGTTGAAATCCCACCATATCAATGTGGAAACAAAGTTCTCCAGCGCAGAAGTCACGGATAGGGATTTAAAGCGGGTTATTGATACTACATTGGCTGAGTTTAACGAGCCTGAAAAAGCTATTTTACATGCATTGCCCCTAAACTGGACGCTGGACGGGGAACGCGGTATTCGCGATCCGCGCGGTATGTTCGGACGTAATTTGGGCGTTGATATGCATTTTGTAACGGCAAATGTTGGTGTGCTGCGCAATCTAGCCCATTGCATCGAGCGTTGTCATTTACGGATTGCTGGCATGGTAGCTTCTCCTTACGCAGCAGGGGGTGCGGTCTTGGTCGACGACGAACTTGACCTTGGTGTTACGCTTATCGACATGGGTGCAGGTATTACGACTGCTGCTGTGTTCAGGGAYAGRGCACTGGTCTTTACCGATGCTATCGGSGTYGGCGGTAAAAACGTGACCAGCGATATAGCGCGGGGTTTGACAACGCCGTGGGAAGCTGCGGAGCGMATAAAAGCTATTTACGGCTCGGCATTGGAAAGCCCAACTGACGACACACAAATGGTACCGTGTCCGCCTATGGGTGCTCAGGACGAGCTACACCACGAACCTTTGTCAATGCTAACGGGTATTGTACGGTCTCGGGCCGAGGAAACTTTTGAAATATTGCGTGACCGTTTTGCCGCAGCAGGCATTGGTAGTTTCGCGGGGCGCCGGATTGTACTGACGGGCGGCGCGGCACAATTGTCGGGCGCAGTTCAATTGGCTGAGTATATTTTTGGTAAGCGGGTGCGGATCGGCCAACCTCACGGCCTGCTTGGTTTGCCGGACACTATGTCTGGGCCAGACTTTGCCGTTGCTGCGGGACTTATTAAACATGTGTTTCAAGATAAATCAGAGGCTATATCAGGCCCGCCTGATTTGTCGGGTCGGCGTATTCGTAAACGTCATTATGCTGGCGGAAACGTTATGCGTTCCTTGAAGTGGTTTAAAGATAATTTCTAAAGCACTGTTTTTATTGAGACTTAAGGGATGATATATGTTGTGCTATGAGTTGTGGAAGGTGGACTAAAAAGTCCAATACGGCTTTCATGCCTCCGGCACGGTAAAGTACGCGCAGGGAATATTTCATTGGTACAGGCGTGAAATTGGCAGGCTCGTTAGGAATAGGTGCGCCGGATTTTACCGTCTGTAATACCGCGTCAATTCTGTCCGGAATATTCCAGTCGGCTCTGTAAAGTACCGTACCGTCTTCGGAAATGACATAGGCCATATTTGGCAATAACCCCAATTTTTCATGCAAGTTCCCTGTGAGTGTATCCACCAATATTACGCGGTTTTCCGGTTCTGCCATTTGCAGTAATTGTGCCGCTTTCATCTTTGCTTCTGATGTTGAGTGAGCCGATATTTTAGAGCCTGGATGCGCTTCTCTAATATAAAGAACGGCGAAGTTTACATCTTTGTGTTTCGCGGCCACTGCGTTCATGCTTTTTATTTTGCCAACATAAAGCGGGCATGTGGCGCTTCCCGTTTCTAAAACCAAAGTTTTGCCGAGTAATGATTTCAATTTCACTGGGTCAGCGGAAGTGTTCAACAAAGTTATATCAGGAAGTTTGTCACCTGGCTGCAAACCGGATTGGTGCATGAAGTTGTAGGATTGGGGTGTGAAGTGCTGATAGTTATAATTTTCGCTCATTATTTCCACTTTCATGCAGGTTTGTGTTCACTGGTTAATAATTGTTAAAGGATTTTAATGGACTTTGTGAATTAATAATTTGCAAACCATAATGCACAGCNAAAAACAGGCGTTCACATGAGTATCAATATTTCCATTCCCCAAACTCCAGACCTTAAACCTCGTATTGTCGTTATCGGCGTTGGTGGAGCGGGCGGCAATGCCGTCAATAATATGATCAATTCAGGTCTTGACGGTGTCGAGTTCATCGTTGCCAATACAGACGCCCAAGCTTTGGCACTTTCAAAAGCTGAGCGGCGTGTCCAGATGGGCGGCGCWATCACTCAAGGTCTTGGTGCTGGTATGCGTCCTGAAGTTGGCGAAGAAGCTGCTGAAGAATCTTTACATGAAATTATGGAGCATCTTGAMGGTACWCAYATGTTGTTYGTTGCTGCTGGCATGGGCGGCGGMACCGGCACCGGTGCGGCGCCAGTTATTGCCCGCGCGGCACGKGAACTCGGCATTCTAACTGTGGCGATAGTGACCAAGCCGTTCCAGTTTGAAGGCTCAAAACGTATGAAGCTGGCTGAGGTAGGTCTTGAGACTTTATATAACTGTGTGGATACGTTGATTGTAATCCCGAACCAGAACYTGTTCCGTGTTGCAACGGAAAGCACGACTATGGCTGATGCCTTCGCTATGGCGGATGAAGTTYTRTACTCTGGTGTACGCGGTGTTACCGATTTGATGGTCGTACCGGGCTTGATTAACCTCGACTTTGCTGATGTGCGCACCGTTATGGACGAAATGGGCAAAGCGATGATGGGAACAGGCGAAGCCACTGGTGAGCGCCGGGCTATAGAGGCGGCGGAAAGYGCAATTGCCAATCCGCTACTGGATGATGTGTCTCTGAAAGGTGCCAAAGGCGTGTTGATCAATATCACAGGCGGTGCAGATCTWACCCTTTACGAAGTCGACGAAGCGGCAAGTTTGATCCGCGGACAAGTTGACCCTGATGCAAATATTATTATTGGTTCTGCGCTTGATAAAGATTTGGACGGTATCGTCCGAATTTCAGTTGTTGCWACRGGTGTCGAVTCTGGTCAAAAATTTGCACCAATCGCTAGGCCGBGTAAAGCTGAGGCTGAGGCTGAGGCTGCCGTTGCCGAGATACCTTCTATTGAAGATGAYGATGAATTTGAAGCCGAACTAAACGAAGCGGCHATTGYGGAAGACGAARCAATAACDCCGGARCTTGATCAAGTWACTGYTKCMCRGCCAGTCRMRCCWGCACCMTTTACATATCAGCGRCCKAGTGCTGATACTTCGGATGAGCCGGCCGCGGCCGCACCGAGTGCTCTGGAGGCGATGAYACCACAAAATATACCGTCCGTTGTGAAACCTATTTTCGGATTTTTYGGRCGTAAGAAAACGAAACCCGCTATGCCRGCTGCAAWGCCAGTCCCAGRGATCAACCATACGGGAGACCTGTTTGGTTCCGACGAAGAAGATGAGTTGGAAATCCCGTCTTTCCTCCGTCGCGGWAAATAAAATYAWGATAAAATTCTAGTCAAAAACCTCGCTKGAAGCGGGGTTTTTTATTGTGWACAAAACGTTACTAACYCATTGAATTTACACATTATTACATCTYGTTCACAAACTGTAACATACTGTAACAGGGCTTTGGTTTTCAHGGCTATACATCTCGTCTAGYTTAACCNTTAATRATAATGAGGGTCGYGTGACTATAGACGTATCAATAATTCCAGTWCAAAGACAAGCRACGCTTGGCGCATCTACCTTTTGTGAAGGCATAGCCTTACATGATGGCCGCAATGTGCGCATGGTGATGAAGCCTGCACCGATTGATACGGGTATTGTATTTGTCCGTACCGATATTTCGGATCGYGAAAATGATATTTYTGTCCGTGCCGATGCTGTAACAGATGTYAAGCGYTGTACGACCATAAGCAATCATGCTGGCGTAARTGTATCAACAATCGAACATTTGATGGCYGCTCTCTCTGCTAGYGGYGTTGATAATCTTTACATCGAGATAGACGGCCCTGAATTGCCTGCACTAGATGGTAGCTCTGAGCCATTTTTGCAAATGGTAGAAACAGCAGGACTGGTTTCGCAACCAGCACCTAGACGTTATATCAAAGTATTGAAATCCGTAGAAGTGCAGGTCGGCGAGGGATATGCCCGCATTGATCCTTATCATAGYTTGCATCTGGACGTGACTATTGATTTTGCCGAGGCCGCTATTGGCCGCCAACGCATAGAGATAGAACCGGATGTTAAGGCTTTTCGTGGGCGGCTGGCATCTGCACGCACATTTGCGCGTGCCCACGAAGTTGTGGCTTTGCGTGAGGCGGGGCTCAGTCTTGGTGGATCCTATGATAATGCAATCGTHGTGGATGGTGACAAGGTGCTAAACCCTGGCGGATTGCGYTACTCGGACGAGTTTGTGCGCCATAAGGCTCTGGATTTACTGGGTGATATGTATGTAGGTGGGCCGCTTTTGGGGCGGGTTACGACGGTACGGGCAGGCCACGCTCTTAATCATCAATTGCTTTTGGCTTTGTTTGCTGATCCAAAAGCTTGGAAGTTCACACATGTGGCTTCGGAAAAAGCATTGTCAGGCAACATGATAAACCCAGTCACTATTATAAAGGATGGGCCGCAAAGCGTTTCTACACTTGAAGAAACTGTATCTGCACTGTAATAGCTGTCTTTCGTAATCTTAATACTATTTTATTTGACCTTTGACTGGGAATCTGGTTCTTCTGTCAGGTGAAATTATGGGCAAAACAACGAGAGCCAAACTATGAAGTTTTTTACCGATTCCAGCCGTTTTCTACGTCCMGCAATTACTCTGATAATCACCGGAGTTTTGYTGAGTGGYTGCTCAACATTTGGYAGTAAGAAAAARGCCAARTTGGCCTATGTGGAGCGYCCGGCAGAAACCCTGTATAATCGGGGTTTGGGCCGTATGGATACCAAACGTTGGGGTAATGCGATTTTGTTTTTCGACGAAGTTGAACGTCAACATCCGTTTTCACGTTGGGCACGACGCTCTATGTTAATGTCGTCATTTGCGCATTATCAATCGGGCGATTATGATGAAGCTATTGCCGGTGCGCGTAGGTTTATCAACTTGCATCCGGGCAGTGAGTCTACGCCCTATGCCTATTACCTAATTGCAATTTGCCATTACGAACAAATTTTTGATGTTGGCCGTGACCAAGGGACTACAGTTTTRGCTGAGGCCGCGCTACAACAGGTTGTCCGGCGCTATCCTGATTCTGATTATGCCCGCGATGCTCGTTTGAAGCTCGAACTGACCCATGACCATTTGGCCGGTAAGGAAATGGATGTTGGYCGCTATTAYCTAARGGCAGATCAGCAGTTAGCTGCTATTGGCCGGTTTAGGAATGTTGTCAAAAAATATGAAACCACATCGCAGACCGAAGAGGCTATGCACCGATTGGTTGAAGCCTATGTATCTTTAGGCTTGATAGGTGAGGCCAAACAGGTTGGATCTGTTTTGGGATATAACTACCCTAATGGTGAGTGGTATTATGACACCTATAATCTTCTGTCAAAATACGGTGTTGATCTCAACGAAGATCTGAAGGTCGAGCGTAAGCGCGGTTATTGGCGCCGCTTGAAAGAACGTCTGTTTTAATCACCGCCTGTTTTAATCAAAGTCAGGGGACATTACATGCTCAGCGAAATTTCTATTCGCAATGTTGTTCTTATCGAAGTTCTTGATCTTGAGTTAGGCGCAGGTCTATCGGCGATGACCGGAGAGACGGGCGCGGGTAAATCCATTATTCTTGACGCGCTCGGCATGGCAACCGGTGCGCGCTCCGACAAAGGTCTGGTGCGGGCGGGCGCARCCAAAGCCCAATGTAGYGCCAGTTTTACATTTGCGCMGGATCATAAAGTCTGGAGTGCGTTAGACAGAGCCGATGTGGATTACGATCATAATGAAGATATCGTATTGCGCCGSATCATTACCGCAGAGGGACGGTCAAAAGCCTATATYAATGATGCACCAGTYAGCGTAAAATTACTCAGCAAGATTGGTAATATGCTTTTGGAAGTCCACGGTCAGCACGATGGRCGTGGTTTGCTCGATCCGAGCACCCATCAGGGGCAGCTAGACGGTTTTGGTGGTCATCAAAATATGTTGCARGCATGTGCGGCYGCTTATGGYRCCCTAAAAACATCCGCTGATGCTCTGGAAGACCTTAAATCACGTCAGGCTAAATCCGAAGAAGACCGTGCGTTTTTTGAATATGCCATTGGTGAGTTAGACCGCCTWGCGCCAACACCGGGCGAAGATGCTGAGCTYGCYAATGAGCGCAARCTTTTACAGCATGCGGAAGGCGCCCTYGGTGAGCTTCGTGCSGCYAGTGAAGCACTCGGAGAYGACGGSGAATACGAATCCCGTATYGGGCAGGCRTTGGCCGGRCTGGAACGGGTAAGCGGGAAAATAGGGGACGGAGACAGCGYGGCTGGTCAAGCTTTACAGGCGGCAAGCTCAGCATTGGAAAAAGCTTTGCTGGAGCTGGAAGAAGCCCGTTCAGCYGTAGGGGATGCGGCRGGGGCGTTYACCTTTGAACCGGGGCGGCTCGATGCATTGGAAGAACGTTTGTTCGCCCTACGCGCCGTAGCWCGRAAATATAATGTGGATGTAGACGGGTTGCAGGATTTGCGTCAAAGCTTTGGYGATGAATTRCTCGCMYTGGAAGGATACGACGAAAATYTRGCAAAGGCAGAGGCTGAGCTAGGGCGGGCGCAAGCAAATTATGATAAAACGGCGGGTAAACTCAGYGCGGCCCGTAAATCTGCCGCTACCAAGCTAGACAAGAGTGTTGTCGCCGAATTGCCGCCCTTAAAAATGGAACGTGCACAATTTATCACGGATATTAAYGAGGTCGCAGACGGCCCGACCGGACGTGATCAAGTGCGGTTTTTGGTYTCTACCAATCCGGGTACWGCTATWGGYCCGYTGGAGAAAATTGCGTCTGGCGGTGAATTGGCGCGCTTTGCTTTAGCRATTAAAGTSGCGCTCGCGGGYGCCRTYGACGGCAGCGGTCAAAAAGTCATGATATTCGACGAGGTTGACCAAGGTGTCGGCGGGGCTGTGGCCGACGCGGTTGGTCGTAGGTTGTCACGCTTGTCWGATAATGSRCAAGTKTTGGTCGTWACCCATTCCCCGCAAGTRGCCGCCAGTGCCAACCACCAAATCCTGATCAGCAAAACCAGCAAAGCGGGCAGCACGYTAACCCATGTAGTGACTTTGGCYGCCGAGACCCGCGAAGAAGAAATTGCCCGCATGCTGGCCGGAGAACAYATCACAGACGAAGCCCGTGCGGCGGCACGCAAATTAATGCATGTGTCATGAGTGACCAGAATGACCAGAGTGACCAGAATGATCAGAGTGAATTGACCCAAGCTCAGGCGAAAAAGCAACACCACAGCCTTGCGGTAGAAATCCGCATCCATGAYGATGCTTATTATRAGCAGGATGCCCCGATTGTTGATGATGCGAAATATGATRCSYTSCGCAAGCGKCTCTTRGMWTTGGAGGCRAARTTYCCGGCTTTGGCCACYAAAGATAGCCCGTCGCAAAATGTTGGTGCTAAACCATCAGGAAAATTTGGGAAAATAACCCATGCCGTGCCCATGTTGTCCTTGGATAATGCGTTTGATGATGGTGATGTACGGGACTTTKCGGCRCGCGTGCGGCGRTTTTTGCGTATGGGAGAGGRYGCAGCTCTGTCTTTCACCGCCGAGCCTAAAATTGACGGCTTGTCCGCCTCTATCCGTTATGTGGATGGTGTTATGGTCAGTGCCGCGACACGCGGAGATGGACGTATTGGGGAGGACATTACCGCCAATATCCGCACACTGAAAAATGTGCCTCATACACTGGCTGGCTCCGGTTGGCCGGATGTAGTCGAAGTACGCGGCGAGGTTTATATTGGCGACGAAGATTTTGCTGTCATGAATGCTGGGCAAGAACATGCGGGCAAAGAGCCTTATAAAAACCCACGTAATGCGGCCGCCGGCTCGCTCAGGCAAATTGACCCGTCTGTTACGGCAAACCGTCCATTGCAATTTTATGCTTATGCGTGGGGAGAGGTCAGCGCGCCGCTCTCTGATACACAAATGGGCGCAGTTGATAATTTGAAATCGTGGGGGTTTGCCACCAATGATTTGATGCAAGTTTGTGCTAGTGCGGGCCATATGATTGCCCATTACAAAATGATCGGGGCTAAGCGCAGTACGCTTGGCTACGACATTGACGGCGTGGTCTACAAGGTCAATGATTTGGCATTGCAAGAGCGGCTCGGTTTTGTATCGCGCGCGCCGCGCTGGGCCATTGCTCACAAATTTCCGGCAGAAAAAGCAACGACAATTATCGAAGCTATCGATGTGCAAGTTGGCCGCACCGGGGCGTTGACACCCGTGGCTCGGCTCAAACCTGTGACCGTTGGCGGCGTTGTAGTTTCCAACGCGACCCTACACAATGAGGACGAGATAAAACGTCTGGATGTACGTGTTGGCGACACCGTAGAAATCCAAAGAGCRGGCGATGTTATCCCGCAAGTTTTGCGCGTTTTGGATGCGGATAGGGCGGGGCGTTTGGGGGAATTTACCCTACCGAAATCCTGTCCGATTTGCGGTGCGAACGCGGTGCGCGATGTGGACGATAAAGGCAATATGGACGTGGTTAGGCGCTGCACAAATGGCTTGCAGTGTCCGGCGCAAGCTATTGAAAGTTTAAGACATTTTGTATCGCGCCGTGCCTATGATATTGACGGCATGGGGGCCAAGCAGATTGAGGCCTTTTACCAAAAAGAGCTGGTGCTGGAGCCCGCGCATATCTTCACGCTCGAAGCCCGAAACGGCGATATTAAATTAGAAACTTGGGACGGATGGGGTGCGCAAAGTGCAAGCAATTTATTCGCCGCTATTAACGCACGGCGTAATATAGAATTTCACCGTTTCCTTTACGGCTTTGGTATCCGCCATGTGGGTCACGGTAATGCCAATTTGATCGCTAGACATTATTTATCCTTTGAAAAGTTTTTGCAGGTGATAACATCGGGGGACCAAGACGCGGCGCGCACAGACCTGTTATCTATTGACGGTATCGGCGAGGCCAGTGCTTCTGCACTGATCGGATTTTTCCATACGCCGCAAAACATGGTTGTGGTGGGTGAACTGCTTGCGCAAGTCAATGTCGTAGACGCGGAGGCACCCGGGGCGGATAACCCTGTTACGGGCAAGACGGTGGTCTTTACGGGAAAATTAGAGCTTATGTCCCGCGACGAAGCTAAAGCCAAAGCCCAGAGCCTTGGCGCGAAGGTATCGGGCAGTGTTTCAGGTAAAACTGATTATCTTGTCGCAGGCCCCGGCGCAGGCTCGAAACTAAAAAAGGCGGAAGCACTTGGTGTGAAAGTGCTGACCGAAGCGGAGTGGCTCGCGTTAATTGCCTAGTGTTCTCCTTCCCCTATTTATGGGGGAAGTACCCMGAAGGGGGGATGGGGGCTGCCGCTTGCGGCATTGCGCTGGTTCTGTATTACCGGAAGCCTGTTGCGCACAAGATGTGCGCGCCCCCATCGCCTCAGCAAGAGCTTCGGCACTTCCCCCATAAATAGGGGAAGGAGTATGTTTGACACCCCACAAAAATAAACTGTCAACTGGGCAAAATAACGCATTGCATTTGTTTGCGTCCAAGCCTAGTTTCGCCTCGAAAATAGCTCTGGGGACGTGAGTCCTGTTATGTGCGATAAAATGGTGAAATTTGCAGCATGAATGTTGGTTTACAAATCGTCTATTCTTCAACTCCCGAAACATATTCGGCYTATCTATTAGAATACCTGCCAGCYGTTATCTTGYTGGCCATTGGTTTGGTGATTTCACTGGCGTTTTTGTTGATGGCCAAGATATTTGCACCAAGCAGYCCGGACGCAGAGAAGGTCTCGACTTACGAGTGCGGGTTTAACGCATTTGATGACAGTCGCATGAAGTTCGATGTGCGGTTCTACTTGGTTGCTATACTGTTTATTATCTTTGACCTTGAAGTGGCGTTCTTGTTTCCGTGGGCTGTGTCCTTAGAGGAAATCGGCTTCTATGGTTGGAGTGTGGTGATGATATTCCTCGCAGAGCTGGCCGTTGGCCTTGCTTATGCATGGAAGAAGGGGGCCCTTGATTGGGAGTAGATTATGTCCAGAATTATCACGAATGAAACCCCGAATTATGATCCTAAAACCCATGATGCGTTTTATGATGGTTTGTCGTCGCAATTGGCCGATAAAGGTTTTCTCGTTGCGCCAGCAGATAGCCTAATAACATGGGCGCGCTCCGGCTCGCTGATGTGGATGACATTTGGTTTGGCCTGTTGCGCCGTAGAGATGATGCAAGCCGCCATGCCGCGCTATGATATAGAGCGGTTCGGTTTTGCACCGCGCGCTTCCCCGCGCCAATCTGATGTAATGATCGTTGCGGGTACCCTGACTAATAAAATGGCGCCAGCTCTGCGTAAAGTTTACGACCAGATGCCCAATCCGCGCTATGTTATCTCTATGGGGTCGTGTGCAAACGGTGGTGGTTATTATCACTATTCATACGCCGTAGTGCGCGGCTGTGACCGGATTGTTCCGGTCGATATATATGTACCGGGTTGTCCGCCAACTGCGGAAGCTTTGGTTTACGGGATTTTGCAATTGCAAAAGAAAATCCACAGAGAAGGCAATATTGAGCGGTAGTTATGGAAGATCTCAAAGACCATATTTTGGCGGCTCTCGGCACGTCTTTAAACGGCGCGAGCATTACGTTAGATGAACTGACGCTGGACGCGCGGCGTGAGGATATTGTTGATACAATCGCTTTTTTACGTGATGATCCGGTGTGTAAATTCACTACGCTCATCGATATTTGCGGYGTAGATTATCCGGGYCGGGATCGCCGTTTCGAGGTGGTCTATCATCTGCTGTCKATGCAGTTGAACCARCGTATYCGCATCAAAATCACTACGGATGCGGACACGCCTGTTCACACTATGATCGGTGTCTATCCTGCGGCTAACTGGTATGAGCGCGAAGCTTTTGATATGTACGGCATCGCATTTTCCGAGCATCCGGACTTGCGCCGTTTGCTGACGGATTATGGTTTTGAGGGGCATCCGCTACGCAAAGATTTCCCGCTCTCTGGTTTTGTCGAGGTTCGCTACGACGAAGAACGCAAATCGGTAATATATGAAGCCGTAAACCTACCCCAAGAATTCAGAGACTTCGATTTCATGTCCCCATGGGARGGCGCGAAATATGTRMWKGMTGARGAKAASWMMGRKGASTGAACTAGAGCAAATCGACGACCGTAAGTTTACTATCAACTTTGGTCCGCAGCATCCTGCGGCGCATGGTGTGCTCCGCCTTGTGCTAGAGCTTGAGGGCGAAGTGATTGAGCGGGTTGATCCCCATATCGGTCTTTTGCACCGGGGTACGGAAAAGCTGATCGAGCATAAAACCTATATGCAGGCCATCCCGTATTTTGACCGCCTTGATTATGTGGCGCCTATGAACCAAGAGCATGCGTTCTGTTTGGCGATTGAGAAACTTATGGGCGTGGAAGTGCCGCGCCGTGCGCAGTTTTTGCGCGTACTGTGGTCAGAAGTTGGCCGTATTCTTTCGCACATCCTTAATGTGACCACACAGGCCATGGACGTTGGTGCGCTAACACCGCCGGTTTGGGGCTTTGAAGAGCGCGAAAAACTAATGGTGTTTTATGAGCGTGTATCGGGTTCGCGTCTCCATGCGGCTTATTTCCGCGTTGGTGGTGTGCGTCAGGATATGCCGCAAGATTTGATCGACGATATGCGCGATTGGTGTAAGCAATTCCCGCAAAAAATGCGTGATATTGAAACCTTGCTGACCGACAACCGGATTTTCAAGCAGCGTAATGCCGATATCGGTGTAGTAACCCAGCAAGATGCGCTGGAGTGGGGCTTTAGCGGCGTCATGGTGCGTGGTTCCGGCATGGCGTGGGATTTGCGCCGTTCGCAGCCTTACGAAGTTTACTCAGAGCTTGAGTTTAAAATCCCCCTCGGCAAGCACGGTGATTGTTATGACCGTTATCTCTGCCGCATGGAAGAAATGTATGAGAGCGTCAAAATTATCGAGCAATGCCTTGATATGATGCCGGAAGGCCCGGTTCTTTCTGATGACCACAAAGTCACGCCGCCGCGCCGTGCGGATATGAAGCAAGATATGGAAGCGCTGATCCAGCATTTCAAACTGTTCACCGAGGGCTTTAAAGTGCCTGCGGGCGAAGTCTACGCCGCCGTCGAAGCGCCCAAGGGCGAGTTCGGTGTCTATCTGATCTCGGACGGGTCTAATAAGCCATATAGATGTAAAATTCGCGCTCCAGGCTTCCCGCATTTGGCGGCCATGGATTATTTGTGTAAGGGCCATATGTTGGCCGATGTGGCCGCGATTATTGGCACACTGGATGTAGTGTTCGGGGAGATTGACCGATGAGTGCGCGTAGACTTGCTAAAGACCAACCGGARAGTTTTRCGCTCTCTGCTGGYTCCAAAAAAGARATCGCCAAATGGACGCGGAAATACCCGAAAGGGCGGCAGCGTTCTGCGCTAATYCCTGCGCTTKGGATTGTRCAAAAGCARGCGGATGGYTGGTTGCCTGCGCCTGCSCTTGAGGCTGTGGCCKWGCATTTGGACACGCCTTATATTCGCGTTTACGAAGTGGCGACWTTYTATACYATGTTCAATCTCGCACCTGTGGGTGARCACCATATTCARCTWTGCGGTACGACACCGTGCTGGTTGCGCGGTGCAGGGGACCTCAAAAAAGTTTGCGAGAGCAAAATCGGGCCTAAAGGGTCCATTAGCGAAGACGGTAAATTAAGCTGGATAGAAGTTGAATGCTTGGGCGCTTGTGCCAATGCACCTATGGTGCAGATTAGTAACGCTGCGGGTGATGATTATTACGAAGATCTGGACGTGGAAAACTTTGGGCAATTGCTCGACGATTTGGCTGCTGATCGTAAGGTTACAGCCGGCCCACAAAACAAGCGGCACACGTCCGAGGCTATCACGGGTGCAGGCTCTCTGAACGCCAAGGGTCTTTATAACAAGATCAAGCAAAAGAAACTGCCCAATTCTGCTAAAGCGACTAAGAAGAAAGCGGGGGCGAAGTAATGGTTGAGCTTCTACAGGATAAAGACCGGATTTTCACTAATCTGTACGGCTTGCAGGATTGGAAGCTGGAAGCTGCCATGAAACGCGGTGCTTGGCTTGGTACTAAAGAAATTCTCGAGCAAGGCCGCGACTGGATCATAGACAATATGAAAGCCTCTGGCCTACGCGGACGTGGTGGTGCGGGCTTCCCGACCGGCCTTAAATGGTCGTTYATGCCGCGCGAAGTCACCAACCGCCCCCATTATCTTGTGGTCAATGCCGATGAGAGCGAACCCGGTACATGTAAAGACCGCGAAATGCTGCGCCATGATCCGCATTTGCTGATCGAAGGTTGTCTGGTGGCGTCTTTCGCTATGCAGGCACACGCCTGTTATATCTATGTGCGCGGTGAGTATATCCAAGAACGTAACCGTCTTCAGGCCGCCATTGATCAAGCTTATAAAGCAGGTCTTGTTGGTAAAAATGCTTGTGGTTCTGGTTGGGATTTTGACATCTATATGCACCACGGTGCGGGCGCTTATATTTGCGGCGAAGAAACCGCACTGCTAGAGAGCTTAGAGGGTAAAAAGGGCCAACCACGCCTCAAACCACCTTTCCCTGCGAATGCAGGYCTYTATGGYTGYCCGACCACKGTSAATAAYGTSGAAAGYATYGSCGTTRSMCCWACRATTTTRCGYMGKGGYGCSKCYTGGTTTRMKRGYTTTGGCCGCSMKRRYAATGCGGGCACCAAAGTGTTYTGTATCTCYGGSCATGTRAAYACGCCGTGTAATGTGGAAGAAGCACTRTCYATCCCTATGAAAACTCTCATTGAGGAGTATGCAGGCGGGGTACGCGGGGGATGGGATAATCTTAAATGTGTCATTCCGGGTGGTTCGTCTGTGCCGCTGTTGCCGCGCGAGATTTGCGACACTGTGCTGATGGATTTTGATGCGCTGTCTGCGGTTAAATCCGGTCTCGGCACTGCGGGCATGATCGTCATGGATAAATCCACTGACGTTGTGGCGGCGATTGCGCGGCTTAGCTATTTTTATAAGCATGAAAGCTGCGGCCAATGTACGCCGTGCCGTGAAGGTACAGGCTGGATGTGGCGGGTCATGGAACGCATGGTCACGGGCGAAGCCGAAACCAGAGAAATCGATATGCTACTGGATGTCTCCAAACAGGTCGAAGGGCATACAATTTGCGCCCTCGGCGATGCCGCCGCTTGGCCAATTCAGGGTCTCATCCGGCATTTCCGTCCAGAAATAGAAGACCGCATCAATAACTACCGGGCCAACAAGCCCGTGTTTGTTCCAGCAAACGAAATTGCGGCGGAGTAGGGATATGACTGATCTACGCAAAGTAAATATTGACGGACAAGAGATCGAAGTGCCGGGGGACTATACCCTGATGCAGGCTTGTGAGCAGGCAGGGGCGGAAATTCCGCGTTTCTGTTATCATGAACGCCTAAGCGTGGCTGGCAATTGCCGCATGTGTTTGGTCGAGTGGGTCGGCGCGCCAAAACCGCAAGCCTCATGTGCATTGCAGGTCAAAGATTTGCGTCCGAACCGCGACGGCTCTTGTGCCAATATCCTGACAGGTTCCGAGACCGTCAAGAAAGCCCGCGAAGGCGTGATGGAATTCCTACTGATCAATCACCCCCTCGATTGCCCGATTTGCGACCAAGGTGGTGAGTGTGATTTGCAAGATCAAGCCATGGGTTATGGTCGTGTTGGTTCGCGTTTTAATATGAATAAACGTGCCGTAGACGATAAATATATGGGGCCTTTGGTGGCCACAGTCATGACCCGTTGTATTCAATGTACGCGCTGTGTCCGGTTTATCACCGAAGTTGCGGGCGTGTCTGAAATTGGCTTAGCTTCTCGCGGTGAAGATGCTGAAATCACTACATATTTAGAGAAATCACTGACCTCGGAGCTGTCCGGAAATATCATTGATTTGTGCCCTGTTGGGGCGCTGACCTCCAAACCATATGCGTTTAATGCACGGCCTTGGGAGTTAGAACCTACGGAAACCATCGATGTGATGGACGCAGTTGGTTCGAACATCCGTGTGGACAGCCGCGATGGCCGTGTGCTGCGGATTGTTCCGGTCATTAATGATGCCATCAATGAAGARTGGATTTCCGATAAAWCCCGTTTCATCTGGGACGGTCTTGGYCGTCARCGCTTGGACAAGCCTTATGTGCGCAAAAARGGTAAACTCGTARMGRCCACGTGGGACGAAGCACTYGGYGTCGTTGCTAAAAAACTTAAGGGTGACCCAGARGGYGTYGCGGCTATTGCAGGTGATTTGGCTTGCACGGAATCTATGAARGCTCTGAAAGATTTGATGGATGCTCTYGGTGTGAAGAACATTGATTGTCGTCAAGAYGGWGCRCCGCTCGGCYYTTCTGGKGSTGRRGGCCCGCGTCAAGAATACTTGATGAATACGACGATTGCCGRCATTGAGCATGCAGATGCACTGCTGATCGTTGGCTCTGATGTGCGCCACGAAGCTCCATTAGTGAATGCGCGTATCCGCAAGACTTGGATACACGGCGATTTAGATATCGCTATGGTTGGTGTGCCTTAYGATTTGACWTATACATATGATCATTTGGGAAAYACGGTAACCGAACTTGAAGCGTTGCTGACCTCGACCAAAGGGTTTGCCCGCAAACTTAAGTCTGCGAAAAACCCGATGATCCTTATCGGGCAGGGTGCGYTSACCCGYAAAGACGGCGCAAAAATCATGCGTMTCTGCGGTAAGATTGCCGATAAATACGGTATGGTCAAAGAGGGTTGGAATGGCTGGAATGTACTCCACAGTGCCGCCGCTCGTGTTGCTGGTCTGGATATGGGGTTTGTACCCGGTAAAGGTGGCCGTGATTTGGCTGGAATACTAGCGGGTGCCAAAGACGGTTCCGTGAAAACCATTTATAATCTTGGTGCGGACGAAATAAATGAAGATTTGTTCGGGGAYGCATTTGTGATTTACCAAGGTAGYCACGGCGAYMGWGGTGCTCACCGCGCCGATGTGATTTTGCCGGGCGTAGCCTAYACCGAAAAAGATGCGCTTTGGGTCAATACCGAAGGCCGTGTACAAATGGGYCGTGCTGCGGTGCCGCCTAAGGGCGATGCTAAAACCGACTGGAAAATCGTGCGCGCTTTGTCCGAACATTGTGGCCGGACTTTGCCTTATGATGATCTGGAAGCTCTGCGTTTGAAATTGTTTGCAGACCATCCGACATTCGCCGGACTGAACTATGCACCCGGTGCAGAAGGTGCCGCAGGGTTCAAGCCAGCCAAGCTGGGAAAAACGGGTAARCCTTTGAAAGCACCACTTAAATCTGGAATTGGCGATTTCTATTTCACCAATCCAATCGCRCGGGCWAGYCARGTWATGGCGCAATGTTCWACSGARTGYACMCCTMTKARKGAGGCTGCAGAATGATGGACGTAATGAACTTGACTTTATTCGGCATGGAGTGGCCTTGGCTGCTGTGGAAAATGGTGCAGATCATTTTGTTTGTGATGGTGCTTCTTGTGGCGTTGGCATTTTTACTGCTGGCTGACCGTAAAATTTGGGCGGCTGTGCAAATGCGCCGTGGGCCCAATGTGGTTGGGCCGTGGGGATTGTTGCAATCCTTCGCTGACTTCTTAAAATTTGTGTTCAAAGAGCTGATTATACCGGCTGGTGCAGACAAAATTTTATTCATTTTAGCGCCAATCCTCAGCCTGGTTATGGCGTTCGGGGCATGGGCCGTTATGCCTGCGGCTCCGGGATGGGTGGTTGCAAACCTCAACCTTGGTGTCTTGTATCTTTTGGCGATATCATCGTTGGGCGTTTACGGCATTATCATTGGTGGTTGGGCGTCCAACTCTAAATATCCGTTCCTCGGTGCGTTGCGCTCTACCTCGCAAATGATTTCTTATGAGGTGTCTATCGGCTTTATCTTGATCACAGTATTGCTGTTGGTCGGGTCGTTGAATTTGACGGAGATTGTCGAAGCGCAAGCGGGCGGTTTCTGGCACTGGCATATCTCGTTGATGGATATTAGTAATCCGAAGTCCCTGCTGCTCTTGCCAGTGATGTTTTACATGTTCATCATGTTCTTTATCTCTGCTCTGGCAGAAACCAACCGTCCGCCGTTCGATCTTCCCGAAGCGGAGAGCGAGCTGGTTGCTGGTTACCAAGTCGAGTATTCATCCACAGCATATTTGCTGTTCATGATCGCAGAATACCTGAACATCGTACTGATGTGCGCTATGATGACAGTGATGTTTTTGGGTGGTTGGCATGCGCCGATTGACTGGAAATTCGCGTTCTTGCCGCAAATTCCGCCGTTCTTCTGGTTTGCTACTAAGGTCGTGTTGATGTTCTACTTTATCTCTATGGCTAAGGCTATGGTGCCGCGTTACCGCTATGACCAATTGATGCGCCTCGGTTGGAAAATATTCTTGCCGTCATCCTTGGTCGCCGTATTTTTGGTCTCGACATATGTGATGATGTTTGGCCGACTAGTAGGRGGCGCGTAGATGTTGATCCGTATTAAACAATTTATCAAAGGCGCTTTGTTCCTCGAGTTTATCAAGGCCTATTTTTTGGCTATGAAATATTTTTTCGCCAAGAAAGCTACGATTAATTACCCGTTTGAAAAAGGTCCGCTCAGCCCGCGTTTTCGTGGTGAGCATGCCCTGCGGCGTTATCCAAACGGTGAAGAGCGCTGCATTGCCTGTAAACTGTGCGAAGCCATTTGTCCGGCGCAGGCGATTACCATAGAGGCCGAGCCGCGTGCGGACGGTTCACGCCGTACAACGCGTTACGACATTGATATGACCAAATGTATTTATTGTGGTCTGTGTCAGGAAGCCTGTCCGGTAGACGCGATTGTCGAGGGGCCAAACTTCGAGTTTGCAACCGAGACCCGCGAAGAATTATTTTACGACAAAGAGCGCTTGCTCGCTAACGGAGACCGTTGGGAACAAGCGATTGCTATGAATTTAAAAAAGGATGCACCCTACAGATAGGGGGAGAAAAAAGATGGATAATTTTGTTGGGATGCTGCCGGCTTTGACCTTTTATTGGCTTGCCGCTATTGCCGTAGCTGCCGCCTTTATGGTGATTGCTGCSCGTAACCCCGTTCATTCTGTGATGTATTTAATCACCACGTTTTTCTCGGCTGCGGGTTTRTTCGTGCTCATGGGYGCGGAATTTTTAGCCCTTTTRCTGATCATGGTTTATGTGGGTGCGGTYGCMGTATTGTTCTTGTTTGTYGTGATGATGCTGGATGTAGATTTCGTCGAAATGAAGCAGGGTTTCTTGCAATACTTGCCTGCGGGCGCTGTGGTTGCCTGTGTGCTTTTGGCCGAGATGATTATGGTTGGTGCCGCGTCTTTGGTTAATCCGGGCGAGGGCGTTAAATACGCTACGGACGGTACCTCCAATATCGAAGCCATCGGCAATGTGATGTACACTGAATACGCGTTTTTCTTTGAAGCTGTTGGGCTGATACTACTGGTCGCTATGGTCGGCGCTATCGTWCTGACACTCAGAAAAAGAGAAGGYGTMAAGAAACAAGACGTRTCGGCGCAAATYGCKCGWACMCGYGAGGGCGGYGTCGAACTYGTMGATATTAAACCGGGTGAGGGATTAGGATCATGATGACTATAGGGCTTTCCCATTACTTGGTCGTTGCGGCCATACTATTCACCATTGGTGTGTTCGGCATTTTCATCAACCGTAAGAACGTCATCATTATTTTGATGTGCATCGAGTTGATTTTGCTGGCCGTGAATATCAATTTYGTGGCGTTYTCGACCCATATGGGCGACATCGCCGGGCAAGTGTTTGCCATGTTTATTCTGACGGTCGCCGCCGCCGAAGCCGCCATTGGGTTGGCTATTTTGGTGGTGTACTTCCGTAATCGCGGCGATATCGCCGTTGAAGATATCAATTTGATGAAGGGCTAAGTTAGTCATGATGTATAAGATCATACTCTTTGCGCCGCTAGTTGGTGCGCTCATAGCCGGACTGTTTGGACGGCGCATAGGTGACAAGGCTGCGCAAATCGTGACCACGGCACTGTTGTTGCTGTCGGGCATATTGTCATGGGTCGCCTTTATCAAGGTTGGCTACGGCCACGAAACTTTGGATATAAATTTGTTCCGCTGGATGGATGTGGGTGATTTCAAAGCCAATTGGGCTYTGAAAATYGACACRCTAACCGCGATTATGTTGGTKGTRGTGACGACCGTATCCGGCCTCGTGCATGTATATTCATGGGGYTATATGAAGGACGATCCGGGCAAAGCGCGGTTCTTCTCATACTTGTCCTACTTTACTTTCGCCATGTTGGTGTTRGTTACGTCCAATAACTTCATCCAGATGTTCTTTGGCTGGGAAGGTGTGGGGGTTGCCTCATACTTACTCATCGGGTTTTGGTATAAAAAGCCAAGCGCCAATGCTGCCGCTATCAAAGCGTTCGTCACCAACAGGGTCGGCGATGTTGGTCTGGCTCTCGGTATTATGGCCATATATTTGATCTTTGGTTCAGTAAATTTCGAGGAAGTGTTCGCACAAGTCCATGATAAGCAAGATTTGGTTGTGCCGTTCCTCGGTATGGAATTCGGCGCGATAGAATTAATCGCAGGACTATTATTTATTGGTGCTATGGGCAAATCGGCTCAGTTCATCCTGCACGTCTGGTTGCCAGACGCTATGGAAGGCCCGACACCTGTGTCTGCGCTTATTCATGCTGCGACTATGGTGACGGCTGGTGTGTTYCTYGTYTGCCGCGCTGCRCCCATATACGAAGCCGCTCCWGTTGTTTCTGGTTTCGTTACCATCATCGGCGCATTTACGGCCATTTTCGCTGCGACTATTGGTCTGGTGCAAAACGACATCAAACGGGTTATCGCGTTTTCAACGTGCTCGCAACTTGGCTATATGTTCTTTGCTGCGGGYGTAGGCGCTTACGACGCTGCTATGTTCCAYCTTTTCACCCACGCGTTCTTCAAAGCGCTTCTGTTCTTGTGCGCAGGATCGGTTATCGTTGCGCTGCACCATGAACAGGACATGCGTAAAATGGGCGGGATTTATAAATTCGYACCCGTGACCTATATCCTGATGATTATCGGCACACTGGCRCTRACCGGTGTCGGTATTCCRGCCATTGGTAATTTTCCGGGGGTAGGYTTTGCCGGTTTCTATTCAAAAGACGCTATTATCGAGGCTGCTTACGCTGCCGGAGCAGGGGGGCATAATGCGCCCGCAGTCTTCGCATTTTGGGCCGGGTTAATCGCAGCGGGTATGACATCGTTCTATTCTTGGCGTTTGATATTTATGACTTTCCACGGCAAGTTTCGCGGTGATCCAGAAACCTTAAAACACACCCATGAGAGCCCACTGAATATGGTGATACCGTTAGCCGTATTAGCGGTTGGTGCTGTGATTGCTGGTGTAGTATTCTTTGGCCAATTTATGGGTGAGCAGACTGCCGAGTTCTGGGGCAATGCGCTTCCRGGATYYGRTGSRGCGGCGGGCGAGCACGGCGAGRCRRCWGGCGGCSRKCACGATTTCCCAACATGGGTATTGTGGGCACCGTTCGTTGTGACATTGCTCGGCTTTATCTTAGCATGGTCTATGTATATCCGTGATAACGGCGCGGAAAARCGCATWGCTGGTCAAGCYAATGGCGGCGGCGGWATTTTCTATAARTTCTTGCTCAACAAATGGTATATCGACGAGCTTTACGAAGCGACCATTATACGCGGTACGCGCAAGCTTGGTGATATTTTCTGGAAAATCGGCGATATCAAAATCATAGATGGTTTCGGGCCGAACGGTTTTGCAGCTGCTTCTTTGGCAGTGGGCAARAAACTATCCAAATTCCAAAGYGGGTATTTATATCATTATGCCTTTGTTATGTTACTCGGAGTGGCGGGGCTTGTCGCCTTGGTCTCCATGAAAGCGGTGGGRTAAGACATGTTTAAAGGTGTTCCTATTCTGTCAATTATTACATTCATTCCGGCGCTCGCCGCAGTGTTTTTGATGTTGATGTCGCGTTTGGCTCGTCCAGAAGGCAAARTTCAAATCGARAAAAATGCYCCGCGCGTAGCACTGGTCACGACTTTGGCTGTGCTCGGCYTAACAYTATTACTCGTCATCGGCTTTGATAATACGACTGCGGAATATCAATTCGTCGAAGAGTTTGCCTGGCTCGGCGGCGGTATTAAATACCGCATGGGTGTGGACGGTATCTCGGTGCTGTTTATCCTGCTCACTGCATTCCTGACGCCGCTGTGCATTATCTCCAGCACTAAGGCTATCAAAACCCGCATGCTTGAATATATGGTGGCGTTYCTGATTTTGGAAACCCTGATGATCGGTGTGTTCTGTGCGCTGGACATGGTGTTATTCTATGTATTCTTTGAGGGTGTCCTCTTGCCGATGTTTATCATTATTGGTGTTTGGGGCGGCAAAGACAAAGTCTACGCGGCCTATAAATTCTTCCTTTATACWTTGCTSGGCTCGGTATTGATGCTCGCRGCGATGTTGTGGCTRTATTATTATTCTGGCCAAATATTGGGTGCGGGYAATGCSACSACCGATATYGCAGTCTTATCATCACTCGACATTCCGGCRGGSGCACAGACATGGTTATGGTTGGCGTTCTTTGCATCCTTCGCCGTGAAAATGCCKATGTGGCCAGTCCATACTTGGCTTCCTGATGCYCACGTTCAAGCACCGACGGCTGGCTCGGTTATTTTGGCAGGTATTTTGTTGAARCTTGGSGGGTACGGYTTGATCCGGTTCTCWATTCCSATGTTCCCGAATGCGTCCATGTATTTTGCRCCGTTCGTTTTCTGGCTCAGTATTATCGGTATTATTTATACGTCCTTGGTGGCGTATCGTCAGACCGATATGAAAAAACTRATTGCTTATTCTTCGGTCGCTCATATGGGATTTGTAACTATGGGTATTTTCGCGCTGAACATGCAAGGCATGCAAGGTGCGATATTCCAGATGATTTCTCACGGTATTGTATCGGGCGCATTGTTCTTTGCGGTCGGGGTTATCTATGAACGCATGCATACGCGCGAAATYGCTTTTTACGGCGGTATTGTCAAATACATGCCGATGTATGCGGCGGTGTTTATGYTGTTYACMATGGCCAATGTMGGCTTGCCGGGCACGTCCGGTTTTGTCGGAGAAATTCTGACCATGGTTGGTGCCTATCAGGTTAATCCGTGGATCGCTTTTGGTGCGGCGTTTGGTATGATCCTGTCTGCCGTGTACGCACTGCATCTCTACCGCGAAGTGATTTTCGGCGAGGTCACGAACGAGAAGCTTGCGGGTATGAAAGATTTGACGGGTCGCGAAATTATCATCATGGCGCCTTTGGTCATTATGACAATTGTGTTGGGTGTTTATCCGTCGCTCATTACTGATATTACGGCTGTTTCCGTCGATGCCCTCTTGGCTGGCGTAAACGCTAAACTGGCTGGAGGTTAGGCCATGGGACAATTATCATTCCTGACGGGCGAAGTCGTACTGGCRGTTAGCGCWGTGCTTTTATTGCTGGTCGGTGCATTTGGCGGTAAAAGTGGTGTTTCCATTGTGCGCTATGCTAGTATCACCGCATTGGTGATTTTTGCTTTTGCTGGTTTCATTATTAACGGCCAAGGCACAGCATTCGACGGTGCATTTATCTCCGATGATTTTAGCCATTATGTTAAGGTGCTTATCGGGCTTACTGCCGCTGCAACTCTGTGGTTTTCACGTGACTGGTTCAAGCAGGRAAAATTGGATCAGTTCGAGTATTCAATCCTGATGTTGTTTGCCGTGCTCGGCATGGGCATTATGGTRTCAGCGGGTAATTTGCTGTCYATGTATGTRGGYTTRGAAYTGCAGGCACTGTCATTGTATGTGATGGCAGCYTTTAACCGCGATAGCCTGCGGGCTTCTGARGCMGGRCTTAAATATTTCGTAYTGGGTGCATTGTCGTCAGGCATGCTGCTTTACGGTATGTCACTGATTTACGGGTTTACRGGTACATTGTCCTTTGCTGAAATTGGTTCCGTTATTAGYGGCCAAGAGCATATGAGYGCAGGGATTATTGCMGGTCTTGTGTTTATGYTGGCCGGGATGGCGTTTAAAATTTCYGCCGCCCCRTTYCAYATGTGGACACCTGATGTATAYGARGGTGCACCGACACCCGTCACCGGATTTTTTGCAGGCGCACCGAAATTGGCGGCACTGGCACTCATTACTCGTTTGATAACGGGGCCGTTCGGCGAAGCACAACATTCTTGGCAACAAGTGATTATCGTGTTGGCCGTGATGTCTATGGTTATCGGTGCCTTTGGCGCACTTACCCAGACCAATATCAAGCGCTTGTTAGCATATTCATCCATTGCCAATATGGGCTATGCTTTGGTGGCTTTGGCTGCGGGTGGTGCGGCTGGTGTATCTGGAATGTTGATGTTTATGTCGATTTATCTGGTGACAATTGTCGGTACATTTGCAGCCATCCTGCAAATGCGTACGCGTGAAGGTGCGCTTGAGGGTATTGCTGATCTTGGCGGCTTGTCCAAATCCAATTTACCGCTGAGCTTGATATTGACAATTTTGATGTTCTCACTGGCGGGTATCCCGTTCTTCATGGGATTTTTCGGTAAATGGTTTGCCTTTGCACCAGCATTTAACTCTGGTCTGACTTGGTTGGTTGTCATAGCTCTTTTAAGCTCGGTCATCGGTGCGTTTTATTATTTGCGCATTATCAAGGTTATCTGGTTTGACGACCAAGCCCACGAATTTGTTAAAGCACCACGTTCTTTGGCAGTATTAAGCTCATTTTCTGCAATACTCTTGTTCCCAGTCCTTCTGTTGCCAATCGTAACTGCTCCGACACGGGCACTCATCGAAGCTGCGGCGAGTAGCCTGTTTTAAGTGCGTATTCTCGAATTTGACGAGATAGACTCCACCAATCTTGAAGCCAAACGCATGGCTGAAAGCGGCGACTTTGGGCCGCTCTGGATAACGGCTAAGCGTCAAACGGGCGGCAAAGGCAGGCGCGGCCGCGAATGGGTATCTGCACCCGGAAATTTATTTTGCACCGGACTATTCCCGCACTCAGGAACACCTGCATCAGCGGCGCGGTTAAGCTTTGCTGCGGCTTTGGCCGTGCATGATACGGTTTCTAGTTTCCGTCAGGACGTTGATACCAAGATAAAATGGCCAAATGATGTGTTGCTCGGCGACGCGAAAATATCGGGGATACTACTCGAAAGCGGTACGACGAACGGGCAATTGTGGGTTGCTATTGGTATCGGTATCAACATTAGCTCTGCGCCTGATAATACGGACTATCCTGCAACTAATTTAAACGCTGATATACCGTTAAAGCAACATCCGTACTTTTCTGACGTGAAGAAATTATTGTTCGAACGGTTTGAATTTTGGATGGAAAATTATAGCCAAAACGGGTTTGAGCCGCTGCGGGCCGCGTGGCTCGAACGTGCGCAGGGAATGGGCGGGCCGGTCACGGCGCGGCTTCCGAACGAAACCATTGAGGGCACGGCCATGGRTATGGACGCGGACGGTGCATTAGAAGTAAAAACTCATTCTGGCCAAACCGTAAAAATCCACGCCGGGGATGTTTTCTTTTCTTAAATAACCCTGTATGAAACTTGCCAAGGAGAGTATTTATGAAAAAGCATGTACCGAGCGCAGCGAGGCCCCCGGCCWTCGCCGGGATGAGCGGAAGAGGGTGACCACCCGTCGGCACTTATGTGCCGCGCCCACGCAGGCGTGCGCTCTCGCGCACTGCCGTGAGTGCAATCAAAAGGAGACTTTATGTTACTGGTAATAGACGCTGGCAATACCAACACTTTGTTCGCCATTCACGATGGTGATGGCCAAAAAAAAGGTGGATGGGCCGTAGAATGGCGCATCGAAACCAATGATGGACGCACGGCGGATGAATATTCGGTGTGGCTATATCATCTGATGATGATGCAGGGGCTAAAATTTGCGGATATTGACGGTTGCATCATTTCATCCGTGGTGCCGCAATCTTTATTCCATATGCGTAATCTGGCACGGCGATACATGAACGTGGAGCCGATGATAGTCGGCGAACCCGGCGTGGATTTGGGCGCAAAAGTCACACTAGCCAATCCCAAAGAAGTTGGTGCGGATAGATTGGTTAATGCTGTTGGCGCTCATGCAAAATACAAAGGCCCGTTGATTTTGGTCGATTCCGGTACCGCGACTACTTTTGATATTATTAGCGAGAACGGTGATTTCGAAGGCGGTATCATTGCGCCCGGCATCAATTTATCCCTGCGCGCATTGCATGATGCGGCGGCAAAATTGCCGCGAGTTGCCATCAAAAAACCGGACAATGTTATTGGTCGCAACACGGTAGAAGCCATGCAGTCCGGAATTTTTTGGGGCTATATTGGTTTAATCGACGGACTTATAGAGCGTATTCAAAGTGAGGATGACCGCAAGTTTACCGTCATTGGTACGGGTGGGGTCGCGTCCTTGTTTGAAGGTGCATCTACGCGTATAGACAAGTACGATTCGCATTTAACCATTGATGGGTTAATGCTCATCTGGCAAAGAAATTTAGGATAATTTTCAGGATAATTTAATGGCAAAAAAACCAGACGAACTGGTATTTCTTCCCCTCGGTGGTTGTGGGGAAATAGGGATGAATTTAAACCTGTACGGGTTTGGGCCGCCCCATAAACGCAAATGGATTATCGTTGATATCGGTGTAACTTTTGGCAATGCCGAGACACCGGGCATAGACATCATCATGCCGGATATCGAATATCTGTACCAGATACGCAAAGACATTTTGGGCATTATTTTGACCCATGCTCACGAAGACCATATGGGCGCGTTAGCGCGGTTGTGGACACGTATCCGTGTGCCGGTTTACGCAACACCTTTCACTATGTATCTAACCGAAGGTCGATTGTCCGAAGCAGGATTGCTCGGCGAGGTGCCGCTACACGAAATCCCGTTGAGAGGGCGGTTCGAGCTTGGCCCGTTTAATATCGAGCTTATCACCTTGACCCATTCCATTCCGGAACCAAATGCATTGGTTATCCGCACCCCGGCTGGGCTTATTTTGCATACAGGTGATTGGAAAATAGACCCGGATCCGCAAATAGGCGAGGGGGTTGATATAGAGGCCTTGCGTGCTGTCGGCGATGAAGGTGTGCTGGCTATGGTTTGTGATAGCACGAATGTGTTTTCACCCGGTGTGTCCGGCTCCGAAGCCGGTGTGCGCAATGAGTTGATTAAAGTTATCGGCGAATATGAAGGKCGCGGGGTYGCTGTGGCGTCATTTGCCTCCAATGTTGCACGCCTCGAAAGTGTTATGGTTGCAGCACAAAAAAACGRCCGTTCGATTTGTCTTATTGGCCGKTCTATGCTGCGCATGGTTGAAGCCGCAAAAGCRGTGGGGTTGTTGAAGAAAATTAACAACATAGTTTCCGAAGATGAAGCYCAGAGCATGCCAAGCGAGCATGTRCTGTATTTGTGTACGGGTTCTCAAGGYGAACCYCGTGCYGCCCTKAGCCGAATTGCTAGCGGTTCCCACCGCAGCGTCAAATTTGGTAAGGGTGATGTWGTGATATTTTCGTCCAAAATAATTCCGGGTAACGAGAAAGGTATCTTTGCCTTRCAAAATTCTCTGGCYGATCARGGYATAGAAATTGTCACGGAGAAAGAYCGCGATATTCATGTTTCTGGCCACCCCTGCCAAGATGAGCTTAAGGATATGTATGCTTGGGCRCGCCCCCATATAGCTATACCAGTRCACGGGGARCGGCGACATTTGCTCGCCCATGAGAGGYTGGCTAAATCTTTGCAGGTTAAACATACGCTTGCGCCWCATAACGGCGAACTGATTTTGCTGTCTGAAAATGGCGCGAAAATCATCGACATAGTCCCYAATGGTCGTCTGCACGAAGACTGCGGCGAGATTGTCAGTGCGGATGATCATTCACTGCGCGAACGTAAGAAAATGGCCTATGCTGGCCATATTAGCACCAGTCTGGTTATAAACCAAAAAGGAAGTYTGATCGGTGGCCCCGATGTGCGGATTGCAGGGTTCCCTGAAGGCGAAGAGTATAAACTGATCAACAAAATGCTCGATRATGTRGCYGRTTGYGCCGAAGATGCTTTTAAYRMCATGCGTAAAAATGACCGTATGGACGAAGAYCAAGTCGAAGCCAAAGTCACKGCCCGTGTGCGCCGCTGGGTKCGTAATAAAACCGGCAAAMGGGCRCTGATAGAAACAATTGTTATAAAGGTGTGACATGAGTAAAAGTATTATTGGCCCGCTTAATCATGTSGGCATAGCCGTTCCGTCTATCAARGMWGCTGTGGTRCCRTACCGTAAAATATTTGGCATYAAAGATATTACACGCCCGCGYGCTTTGGCRGYRCARGGGGTACGGTTYTGYTTCGTYAATCTGCCCACDGGTCARATWGAATTGATCGAACCYTACGGCCTGAACTCTCCTATAGAAAATTTCCTCAAAAAACAYCCYAAAGGCGCGCAGCATCATGTYTGYTTYGAGGTYGARGATATCTATGAGGCCAAAGCCTATATGGAGAAAAARGGYGCAACCGTCCTAAAYGAGCCKCGCATCGGYGCCCACGGYACCCCRGTAATCTTTATCCATCCGAAAGATTTTACRGGAACACTGATTGAGTTGATGGAAACACCGAAACACTRACACACCSAAACACTAAGGATATTATTATGCCCATAGTTACTGCCGTYGCTACTTATTTCATYCTTTGGTGGTTGTGYCTSTTTTTGGTTTTGCCTTGGGGGGTACGCGGGCAACATGAAGATAATAATGTTGTCARAGGTTCAGAGCCTGGCGCGCCAACGAACTCCCGYATGAAACGCAAGGCTTTGCAAACCACGGTTTTGGCAGCTATYATCTGGGTGATYRTCGTTGTTGTGATTAAATATGAGCTTRTGACGCTTGATAGCATTCCGTTTATCCCGAATTTTGTTCCMGAYGAAATATAAACTCCTGTAATCAWTGCAATGTAGGCTTGCCGCTTGCTTGGCYYKSCTTTATGCATAGGAAAAACAGAGAWWCATTATGCGCCTATCCAAGTATTTTTTACCGCTCCTYAAAGAGACACCYGCCAGTGCCGAAATCGCTTCGCACCGTTATATGTTGCGGGCAGGCATGATTAAACAACACTCCGCCGGGATATATTCCTGGTTGCCGCTTGGYTTTAAAGTGATGAARAARATCGAGCAGATYGTACGCGAAGAACAAAACCGTGCTGGCTGCRTAGAAATGCTGATGCCAACCATTCAGCCTGCYGAACTTTGGCGGGAATCGGATAGGTATGAYGATTACGGCAAAGAAATGCTGCGCATCACCGACAGRAGCGGCCGYGAGCTTCTTTACGGGCCGACCAATGAGGAAAYGCTCACCGATGTGTTYCGGACATTTGTGCGTTCTTACAAAGAGTTACCGCAACTTCTCTATCACATTCAGTGGAAGTTTCGCGATGAAGTCCGGCCACGTTTTGGTGTGATGCGCGGGCGTGAATTCTTGATGAAGGATGCCTATTCATTCGATATCGACATGGATGCTGCCGTTGTTTCCTATAACAAAATGTTCATTGCTTATCTCAATACATTTGCGCGGATGGGGTTGAAAGCCGTGCCTATGCAAGCAGATACTGGGCCGATTGGTGGTGATTTATCCCACGAGTTTTTGATCTTGGCTGATACGGGCGAGAGCGAGGTTTTCTGTCATGCGGATTTAGTCGATATGCCTGCGCCGGGACTGGATGTTGACTTCGACGGCGATTTGCAAGCATTGGTCGACGAGCGAACTGCGCTTTACGCCCGTACGGACGAAATGCACGAAGCAGATGTGTTTGAGGCCGAAGTGCCGCGCGCCAAACGCTTGTCTGCGCGGGGTATCGAGGTCGGGCATATTTTCTGTTTTGGCGATAAATACTCAAAAGCCATGGGCGCCAAAGTCATGGGGCCGGACGGCAAAGAACATTTTGCACAAATGGGTTCTTACGGCGTCGGTGTGTCGCGTTTAGTCGGTGGTATTATTGAAGCCAGCCACGACGATGCCGGTATTATTTGGCCGAAATCCGTGACACCGTTCGGGGTCGGGATTATCAATCTTCGTGTGGGCGATGAGGCGTGCGACAAAGTTTGTGAAGATATTTATGCCAAGCTTGTGGCTGCTGGTGTTGACCCGCTTTATGATGATAAAAAGGATAGAGGCGGGGTGAAATTCTCGCGTATGGATTTAATCGGCTTGCCGTACCAAATCGTCGTTGGCCCGCGCGGGCTCGGGGACGGTATTGTCGAGATCAAAGACCGYAAGACCGGAGAGCGCCAGAACCAATCTCCAGAAGCGGCGATTGCATTCATCACAGCCCAATATGCGGATATGTCTCTATGATAAGGCCCGGAGAAGTTTCTACAATAGATACATCACGAGGCGCTCCGGCCTTTGGGAAATTCGAGCGCAAAATCGCGGCACGCTATCTGGGCGCCAAGAAGAAAGACGGTGGTGTTGGCCTGATAGCCGTGCTGTCCTTTGCCTGTATCATGCTAGCGATATTTGCCATGATCACCATTATGTCAATCATGAACGGGTTTCGTTCGCAAATGATTGATATGACCATTGGGCTGGACGGCCATATGTATGTTGGCTCGGCATCTGCTAATCCGACACCGCTTGAAATCATTGGTTTGCGTGACCGGGTATCAAAGATTGACGGTGTGGAAAATGCTTTCATTTTCTCCCAGACACAAACATTTGTACAGGCGGGTAACCAAACGGCGCCCGCTCTTGTTACAGGTATTTCTGCCGAGGATTTATCGGATATCGACTTGATCAGTGAGAACCTCATTGCAGGCAGCTTAAACGGTTTCGGCACAGGTCATAACGGCGGCGATAAAGTTGTTATCGGGGTTTATCTTGCCAATAGGTTGGGGGTAATTGCTGGTGACAGGATAACAATTTATTCTCCTGTGTTAAAGGTGACGCCCTTTGGTTCGCGTCCAGTTTTTAAGTCTTATGAAGTCGCCGCCGTATTTGCCAGTGGGCTTTATACGGCCGATAATTTGAATATATATATGCCGATTATTCAGGCGAGCCTGTTTTTCGACCAAGGYCGCAGTCCAACKGATATCCAATTGCGATTGRATAATGCRGATKYRATYCATGAMATGAAAAACAAAATTCGTGACGYGGCAGGAGAACCCGTGTTTATCGAAACYTGGGAAGATAAAAACCAGACAACGGCAACGGCGTTGCGCACAGAGCAAATATCCATGCGGTTTATTTTTGCGATAGTCGTTTTGATTGCGATTTTCCCGATCTTGTCGGCTATGATAATGTTGGTGAAAAACAAAAGCAAAGACATAGCTATTCTTAAAACCATAGGGGCGACCAGTAGTTCTATATTGCGGATTTTTCTAATGGCCGGAGCGGCAATTGGGATATTGGGTACAATTGCTGGCGTAATTTTGGGCATCATATTTTGCCTCAATATTGAATATATACAGGCRGCTATCGAAGCMGTCACAGGCACAGAACTATTCCCAGCTGACGTGTACGGTATCGATCATATTCCGGTCAAAATTTTAACGTCAGAAGTCGTGACTGTCGCGTTTTGGGGCTTCTTGGTCGCAACACTCGCCACATATTTYCCWGCRTTAACSGCATCMARAACYGATCCGGTGGAGGCRCTCCGTTATGAGTAAAGCTATGCGTAAGCAGCCTATTCTTTCTGTGCGTAACCTGCACCGYTCATTTCAATCGGGTGATAACATTTTGCATGTGCTAACCGGYGCRGAGATAGATATCTATCCCGGCGARATGGTYGGCCTTGTTGGCCCKTCWGGATCRGGTAAATCGACCTTGCTGCATGCGGCGGGTCTACTTGAGACACCAGACCAMGGCGAGGTYTATATCGGCGGYACTGAATGCYTGTCTTTGTCTGATAATAAGCGCACMGCYATTCGCCGCAACGAAATCGGGGTTGTCTATCAATTTCATCATCTTTTACGCGAATTTACGGCGCTCGATAATGTGGCTTTGCCGCARATGATAGCAGGTAAATCGCAATCAGGCGCACGGGYTGAGGCTGAACGCTTACTCGGGATTATGGGGCTGTCAGACCGTATGCATCACCAACCTTCACAAATGTCCGGCGGTGAGCAACAACGTGTGGCCATCGCACGCGCTATTGCTAATAAGCCTAAAATTCTATTGGCCGATGAACCTACGGGTAATCTTGATCCCAATACATCAGGAAATGTCTTCCAAAGCCTGTTTGATATGACCCGCTTGGAGGGCGTTGCAGCGYTGGTTGCCACCCATAATATGAGCTTAATCCCYTATATGGACAGGGTGTTGACGGTTAAAGACGGTGTGGTCGTTCCTTACACACCCAAGGYRATGATTTAGRTCTAGTAGTGCAAAATWAGTTGCCAAAWTAAGTTGCCAAAATAAGTTGACGGGCAGAGTTTTCTTGGCAATGTTATATTAGAYAATACTGATATACGCCGAAAACATATACTGGCGGTAATRAGGGGACTGGTAGATGGGAATGAATCCGTTTGAAACGGTGAAAGAAGAAATTGATTATTCGCCGCAAGTTGGCGATGAAGTCAAGTTTTCTACCTGTTATATGTGCGCCTGCCGGTGTGGTATCAAAGTGCATCTCAAGGACGGTAAACCGCGCTATATTGAAGGCAATCCYGAYCAYCCTGTCAATAAAGGYGTGCTCTGCGCWAAAGGKTCSTCYGGTATTATGCAYTGGAAYTCTCCTGCYAAGYTGACAAAGCCKTTGTTGCGGGTAGGGGARCGCGGTTCCGGCGAATTTAAAGAAATTGAGTGGGACGAAGCCATGGATTTGGCCTCAACTTGGCTAGGCGAAACCCGTGCYAAGGATCCGGGAAAGCTCGCGTTTTTTACGGGCCGTGACCAAAGTCAAAGCCTTACGGGGTGGTGGGCTTCAAATTACGGTACCCATAAYTTTGCYGCTCACGGCGGTTTTTGCTCGGTCAACATGGCGGCAGGCGGGCTGTACACACTTGGCGGTGCGTTCTGGGAGTTTGGTGATCCGGACTTTGACCGTACAAAGTATTTTATGATGCTTGGTGTGGCTGATGATCACGACAGCAATCCTATTAAAATTGGGTTGGGTAAAATGAAGACGCGCGGCGACTGTAAATTCGTTGCGGTTAATCCGTCGCGTAATGGTTACGGCGCTATTGCAGACGAATGGGTCGGTATTCGCCCCGGGACGGACGGCTTATTTATCTTTGCGATTATCCATGAGCTTCTCCGTGCAGAGAAAATAGATTTCCGGTCTTTAGCACGCTATTCAAATGCACCCTGGTTGGTCATAGACAATCCAGGCAAAGCAGACGACGGGCTGTTCTTACGCAATAAAAAAGGTGACCCGCTGGTTTGGGACTTGAAAAAGAAAAGAGCCGTCAGTGCCCATTCCAAAACCTTCACCCCCGCATTTGCCGGAGAGCGAAAGGTCGCGGGTAAAAAAGTTGTGCCATCGTTTGCGCACTTAGCCGCACGCTATATGGCGGCCGAGTATTCGCCGGATGCAGTGGCTGAAACTTGTGGTATCCCAGCAGATACCATTCGCCGCATCGCCGCAGAACTAGCCCATGCAGCTTTTGAGGAAGAGGTTGTCATCGACGAGCCTTGGGTTGATGCTTGGGGTAAAAAACACGATAAAATGATTGGTCGCCCTGTGGCCATTCATGCCATGCGCGGAATTTCTGCGCACTCTAACGGCTTTCACACTTGCCGGGCTATTCATATTTTGCAGGCACTTTTGGGCTCGGTTGATACACCGGGCGGMTGGCGCTACAAGCCGCCGTTTCCCAARCCAATTCCGCCCGGTCATGCGCCTGCCATGCCCCATTACAAACCGAATACGCCTATTGGCGGCGCAAACGGGTTCCCAAAATCGCCGGATGATTTGGTTGTAGATGCTGATGGCCAACCCCTGCGTATTGATAAAGCGTTCTCTTGGGAGCACCCGCTTTCTCTGCACGGTATGATGCATATGGTGTTGCGTAATGCAGCGACCGAAGACCCTTACGGCATTGATGTACTGTTCATGTTTATGGCCAATATGGCATGGAACTCATCCATGAATATTGGTGAAACTTTGGGTTTCTTTACAGCCAAGCACGAAGACGGTTCTTATAAAATTCCGAAAATTATTTACTCTGATGCATTTTATTCCGAGACCGTGCCTTATTGCGATCTAATCTTGCCCGATACTACATACCTTGAGCGTTATGATTGCTTGTCAGTACTCGACAGGCCGTTTTCTCAAGGACACGGCATGGCCGACGGTATTCGCCAGCCCGTAATTGAGCTAGACCGCGATGTGCGTACTTTCCAAAGTGTGCTCCTTGATTTGGGCGCAAGGCTAGAATTACCTGATATGATTAATGAGGACGGCACGCCTAAATACCCGGGCGGTTATCCTGATTATTTGGTCAACCACGAACGCCAACCTGGAATAGGGCCTTTGGCAGGTTGGCGCGGTAAAAACGGCGATAAATTTGGGCAGGGTGAACCAAATCCAAACCAGCTCGAAAAATATATAGAAAACGGCTGCTTCTGGGAAGATAAAATGCCGATGTCCAAGCAGTTCTTTAAACATGCTAATCAGGAATACCTTGATTACGCCAAAGAAATGGGCTGGATCGGCGAAGCTAAGCCTGTCATTTTTCAACTTTATAACGAAGATTTACAGCGTTTCAGGTTGGCGGCACAAGGTCACGGCGATCGTCAACCACCTGAGGAGCACCGCGAGCGCACCGAACAATATTTTGACCCATTGCCCATATGGTACAARCCGTTYGAAGAACGWGATGTGGAYACGGATGAATATCCACTCCATGCTTTGTCTCAACGTCCGATGCATATGTACCACTCATGGGGTTCCCAGAACACATGGCTGCGCCAGATTACCAATGCTAACAAACTACATGTCCATAAAGATATGGCGGCGAGTTTAGGGATTATCGATGATGATTGGGTCTGGATTGAAGGCCGTCACGGCCGCGTTAAAGGCCAGGTTAAATTGATCACAGGGGTCAATAAGAGCACCGTTTGGACATGGAATGCCATTGGTAAACGCAAAGGGGCTTGGGGCCTCAAACATGACAGCCCCGAGTTTAATCAGGCTTTCTTGCTCAACCATATTATCTCCGATGTGCTAAAGCCCAATAAGCACGGTCATGAATATTCAAACTCTGATCCGGTAACGGGGCAGGCGGCTTGGTATGATCTACGGGTCAAAATCACCAAATGCGCGCCCGAAGAGTTCGGCTTTACTGAACCGATGTACGAAGCACCCCACGGCCCAATATCGGACGCAGATATTTCCCAATACGGCAAAGATATGCAAGGCGAGCCTACGGGAGGGCGTGCCGCGATCAAAGAATGGATCGGTCAAAGGCACGAAAATGCGGGGCGTATTCCCGGCATTAAAGACGGGCACGGTAATACGGTTACCAAAACCGATAAGGGAGAAAAGTCATGACTTCCTTACCGAAAACCGCACCCAAGAAAAAGCTCGGGCTTGTCATAGATTTGGACATTTGTGTGGGTTGCCATGCGTGTGCGACCAATTGCAAAGAATGGAACACGGGTGCGAAATCTGCGCCGCTGACCGACTTGAACCCGCACGGTAATGATCCGGACGGTGTTTGGTTTAACCGTATCCACACGTTCGAAACTATGAGTGATGCAGGCGAGAGCCGCACTGTGCATTTTCCGAAATCCTGTTTGCACTGCGATGATGCACCGTGCGTAACTGTGTGTCCAACGGGTGCCAGTTATAAAAGGGAGGAAGACGGTATTGTTTTGGTCAACGAAGATATYTGYATYGGCTGYAAATTGTGTTCTTGGGCTTGCCCTTACGGCGCGCGAGAGTACGACGAGATCGAAGGTGTCATGAAAAAATGCACCATGTGCGTCGACAAAATTTACAACGAGAACTTACCAGTGGAGAGCCGCGCTCCGGCTTGTGTTTCTACTTGTCCCACAGGTGCGCGTTCATTTGGTGATCTCAACGACCCGAATTCAGACGTATCAAAATTAGTGGCCGCAAGACAAGGCTATGACTTGATGCCCGAACAAGGCACCAAGCCAGTCAATAAATACCTGCTACCCAGACCTAAGAAAAATGGACTTAAACAGGACGGTACAGTAGACCAAGCGCCACGTGCACTCGTTCATGAAGACACCAGCACAGACGGCGCGCCACTGCTCGCCCGCTGGGTCGATAAAATATTGTCGGTTTAGGGTATGGAAAACTTTGACACCCATCCAGTATTGTCATCCCGGCCAAGCCGCTTCAGCGGTGCAGAGCCGGGACCTCGCACTTTACTTCAAACATTGAGATCCCGGGGCAAGCCCGGGATGACAGTTAATYATTATTGCGGAGAATACTATGCATCCTGCTAAATCCGTTATTTATTTTACCACCGCCACAGGCGCAGGTTACGGCTTGTTTTTCTGGTTGGCGCTGTTGTCGTTTCATGGCTATTTGCCAGCTGATCAAGTTGTCGGCTTTCACCTGATGCCGTTCATCATGTTGGCTACCTCATTTGGGCTCATTGTTACGGGACTGATTTCATCAACCGGGCATTTAGGCCACCCAGAGCGTGCATGGCGGGCCATGTCTCAATGGCGCTCTAGCTGGTTATCTCGTGAAGGTCTCATGGCGGTACTGACATTTATTCCCATGAGCATTTTCGGTATTTACTGGGTGTTTCTTGGACAAAATACCAGCATGCCCGGCATTGTAGCTATGGTCGGCGCAGTCATGGCGTTGATTACCGTGTTTACCACGTCGATGATTTATGCTTGTCTTAAAACCATTCCGGCATGGCATAATATCTGGACGAAAATCGGTTACTTGGTCATGTCCCTCATGAGTGGTGCCGTGCTTGCAATGGCGCTCGTTAGCGTATTTGGCTTGGGTGATGTGGTTTTTCACTTGTTTAACCCAGTTGGAATTTTACTGGCAGTTGGATTGATTGTTAAAGTCATTTATTGGCGGCACATCGATTCTGACAAAGCGGTCAGTACTGCAGAAAGCGCCACAGGCCTTGGTGGTTTTGGCAAAGTATCATTAGCCGCTAGCCCCCACAGTGCAGACAATTATCTGCTCAAGGAAATGGGTTTTAAAATTGCCCGCAAACATGCTGCTAAATTGCGCTGGATTGCGGCTATCCTTGGTTTTGTATTGCCGTTTGTCCTTATTGGCGCGGCTATGCATTATTTGCAGGATAGCGTAAAGCTGCTTGCAATACTTCTTGCCGCCGCATCTTGCTTGCTCGGTCTTGTATTTGAGCGTTGGTTGTTTTTTGCTGAGGCTAAGCACACAGTAACGCTGTACTACGGTCAAGATAAAGTTTAGAGACCTCATAAATAGTATAGAGTTTCCCAATGTTTAAAAAAATATCCAAGAAAAAAGTTATGGATGCACTGGATACAGTGGTTCATCCGAAAAGCGGCACCAGCGTAGTTACGGCTGGGGCTATYASMGATGTYTCYGTYAAMGACGGMGAWGTRTYTGTMACYYTGCAAATTGATCAAGGCACAGCCGGRATYATGGAAGGYGTGCGCAAGAAGTGCGATGAAGCCGTCAGTAAATTGGCCGGTGTCAAATCTGTGCGCACAGTGATGACAGCACATTCAGGTGTGGCCGAAGCGGCACCAAAGTCGTCTGCACCAAAAGCTTCTGGTCAAAATCAGGCTCCCCAAGCTAAAGGAAAGCAGGCCCCACCTAAAAAGGGTTTTGGCCACGGCACCCGCCCGCCGCCAACGCCTGAGCCTATCAAAGGCATCAAGCGTATTATCGCAGTGGCATCCGGTAAAGGTGGGGTCGGGAAATCCACCACGTCTATCAATCTGGCTGCGGCATTCACCACACTTGGCTGGAAAGTTGGCGTGTTTGATTGCGATATTTTTGGCCCCTCTGTACAAAAAATGCTGGGCGAGGGCGCTAAACCAGAGTTTACCGAAGACGACATGATCCGCCCCGTTACCCGCCACGGCATGAAAGCCATGTCTATGGGGTATTTGGTGCCCGAAGGGCGCGCTACGGTTTGGCGCGGGCCTATGGTCATCGGTGCGGTACAGCAGCTCCTCAACGGTGTAGCATGGACGGAAGACGGCGACCTTGACGTATTGATCGTAGACTTGCCGCCCGGAACTGGCGATGCGCAATTGACATTGGTACAGACCGTGCCGCTAACGGGCGTGGTTATCGTCTCGACCCCGCAAGACATTGCGCTGATCGATGCGCGTWAAGCCTATGACATGTTCATTAAAACTAAGACGCCTGTCCTTGGTATGATTGAGAATATGAGCACATTTATTTGCCCAAGCTGCGGTGAACAAACGGACATTTTCGGCCACGGCGGCGCTAAGGACACAGCCAAGGAAAAAGATATTCCGTTCTTGGGCGAAATCCCGCTGCATTTGGACATTCGCACCAATGCAGACGAGGGTACGCCCATCGTCTTGGCAGCACCGGACGGCGAACATGCCAAGCGCTATATGGATATCGCCAAGGGTTTGATGGACGGAATGACGGACTAATTTTACGGTAGTTTCATTCTTGTATGCGCACTATGCTTGATGGTGTGTTGCGCGGTATCCTGCATTTTGCTACGCAAAATTTGCGTGGGTACGAAAGGACTATAATGACTGACGAATACGTTCATCCTGACAGGAAAAAAATGCGGATTAGGCCGTTTAAGGCGCTCCGGCATTTTCGAAACTTGGTTGCCGACAAAGAAGATACGGCGCAGGTATTTTACACCATCGAAGCACTGAACGGTAAATCACTTTTGCGCGGATTTGAAAATTTTGCTAGTACCGAAATGGGCAAAATGCGTATTGCAGAGCGCCGTATATTGCCGCCATTACTAGATGACCACGCTGCCATTAGTAAACTGCCCGCTGGTACGGTTGGCGCTGCATATCTGGAGTTTATGCAGCGCGAAGGATTGTCTGCTGCTGGATTGGTCGCTGAATTTGACCGCTTCACAGAAGGTGCAGAAGGTACAGGAGGTTTGGCCGTATTTGATGATGTATTGCAATGGTATGGTCATCGTTTGCGCGATACTCACGATCTGATGCACGTGTTAACGGGCTATGGCCGTGATGCACTGGGTGAAGTATGCGTACTGGCATTTTCCCACGGGCAAGCGCCGGGGCCGGGTGTCATTTTTGTATCATATATGGGCGGGCGAGAAATTAAAAAAAYTGCCCCACGTGGTGCACCAGTGATGGCGGCTATGCGAGAAGGTAAGCGTAACGGTAAATTGGCACAAAGGGTGATATTAGAAGACATCCTCGGCTTATTGGCCGAGCCTTTGGATGCTGCCCGCGAACGCCTTGGTATATTGCCGCCGACGAAATATGATGAGGTTCACAAAATATTCAGACAGGCAGGGCAAGAACCTATGGAGGTTTTGGCCGCCGGATAGTTTGGGCGCAGCAAGGTATAGACATGCAATCAGGATTTACGGCAGGGTTTCTGGTCAGATTGGCCGCATTWGGTATCATGGGCGGCTTGTTGATGCTGTTYGGGGATATGTGTTTTTATCTCCGCCCCATTAGTGGTGCTGATTTTATTMATGATTCTTTGATGAACACTGTAGACACGGACCGTTTGATCATAGGCGGTGTTGTTGGGCCGTTGGCGGGGTTGCTCTACGCTCTGGGTTCTATGATGTATTATCTGGCTTTTCGRGATCACAACAGGCTRCTCGCGCGGATGATCACGACTTTATTTGTCGTTATGTTTGTCATTGGYGGTACTTACCACGCYATCTACACGACCTACGGGTTTGTTGGAAACGGCGATATTTATTATACSGCAGAACGCATAACCGGACTGGTYAATGCCTTACAAAAGGTCAGTTTTGTSGCTGGGCTGTCTGGYTCGRTWTTGTTTRTYTATATGGTGCTCAGATATAAAACTATATTCCCGAAATGGATCATCATTTTCACGCCRACAYTYTGGACRTTATTGAACGGCCCTATGGCCCCCTATATCCCGTAYCCGGCYGGGGCGGTTGTCATCGGTGGCTGGATAAATATYTGCTTYATAGCGTTTTTCGCGCTGTGYTAYGTSRTKTTCGCRMGGRRAGTAAAACAAGARRCTGTKGYTTAATCAACTTCCCCGCTCGGTAATTGTCCGAGGACTTCTATGACACTTTGKATSARMGGAATTTCGTGTTGCATGGCACGGTARCCGCGCTCTATGAGCTCGTCAGCGCGGGAAAACTCTGTCATGCCGATATGACCAATRCGCGGRGCRACRAAYACATCAGGTGGGTCACCAGCCAAGCGGGAGCGGGCTATACGGTCCATAACGATATTAAGCGACCCCATCATGACCGAGCCTAGCTTGAGGTTACCTTCAGATTTAGTACCGCCGAGCAAGCTCTTTAGGAGCAAGCGGTCGGGGCGCAGTTTATTCAAGGATTGCCCGGCCAGTTCAAATGGATCCAGAGAATCATCTTCTTTATCATCAAAGTCCATATCATGGGACGATCCAATAGGGCCAAAAGCATCACCGTTCAAACTGACCGCAATGACAATATGTGCACCAAGGGCGCGGCAAGTGGAGACAGGYACAGGGTTGACCAGTGCGCCGTCAATCATAAACCGCCCGTCAATYTTCACTGGTTCGAACGCACCGGGTARGGCRTAAGAWGCSCGYAGAGCYGGKACGAGWGGGCYRTTTTGYAGCCAAACYTCATAACCAGTGCGCAAATCACATGCCACTGCAGCAAATTTACGCTCCATGTCTTCGATATGGATATCGCCGAGATAGTGATTRAGCACTTTGGCCAAGCGTTCACCGCGCATCAAGCCGGCACCGCCCCAGCGAATATCCATATAGCCGATCAGTCGGCGTTTTGTCAGAGAACGAGCCCAGTCTTCTATGGCGTCTAGATTGCCGGATAAATAGGCAGCGCCGACCAATGCACCAATTGATGTGCCGCTGACGATGTCCGGTTCTATCCCCGCCTCGATAAGTGCGCGAATAGCTCCAATATGCGCCCAACCACGCGCTACACCACCACCGAGCGCTAGGCCAATGGGGGGGTGTTTCCGGTCTTTGGCGTGATATTTATCGTGAACGCCTGATTTGGTGCCTAATCTCATAATAGTRTTTTAGGCCTTGTGCGAGTGCTGACAATACCAAAGTTACAATTTGCTCATATGACACTTTRTCGCTTTGCCATGKGGGAGAATATGCKTACAACGCGTTTCAAAGCTCAAAATGCAAGGAAGAAAATGAAAAAAATATACTCAGGRGTTGTYATCATAGGTTTGTTGGGRGCGCTCASCGCTTGCTCAGCRCMAGTGRCTGWRGAAAAAGTTRCRSAAMTWGCTCCAATAGTAACACAAGAAGTGGCRGCGCAAGAAACGGTRCGCCTAGACGAACGCGAAATATTACCCCTCAACCAAATGCAAAGAGAGTTCGTCCTTGCAGAAATGCGTGGATTATTGGTTGCAACCCAAGGCGTGATTGAAGGGTTGGCTTTGGCGGATATGCAAATGGTGCAAGAGGCGGCAACAGCAGTCAGTATGGAAGCTCAAGGGACAGTTGAGAATAAACAAAACATGCAACGTTTGCGTATGGGACAGGTTTTACCGCCAGAGTTTGGGCAAATGGGCCAAGCTACTCATATTGCCTTTGGTGAAATAACCAAAATGGCTGCAGACGGTAAATCCGCCAAAGATATCCAGCTAAAACTAGTGGATACTATGCATGGGTGCGTTGCGTGTCATTCCGCCTACCAAATTCCGAATCCATAACCTGAAGTTAAAACAACCAAGAATTCATTGGCGGTTCACGGCTAATCCTTTATGGTCTTTTATAATAATAAAGGGAGCGCAGCATGTTGAGTAAATTTTTAGTCGGATCTATTTTGGTAATTGGCGCAGGGGTGCTCCTGCCAGCATGTGCCAGTATATCAGAAGAAGAATGCCAGGCAGGTAATTGGGCTGACCTTGGTTACCGCGACGGTGTGAACGGCAAAGCCCGCGACCGTATYGCTGATTATGTGCAAACTTGTGGGGAATATGGAGCAGGGGTCGACCGTCCTGCCTATCTAACCAGCTATGAAGAAGGCCTTACCCACTACTGTACCTATGACAAAGGCTTTGAGCGCGGTAATAATGGCAGCAGCTATAATACGGTGTGYGARGGGCCAATGGCAGTGGATTTTCGCGCTGGTTATGATGARGGTTACATCGAATATGAACTGCGCCAAAAATATAACCAATACGAATCARATATAGTTGATGCAGAAAATGAGTTRAACGATGTTARAGACCGTTTRAACGAYCCTGACATCACRCCTGAAGAAAAAACCAGACTSACAAAGAAAAAGAAACGTTTGCGGCGTGAACTYGAGGACCTACGTTGGGACTTTAGYAGCTTCAGGCGCAAATATGACCTGAATTTCTAGYGTRARTAWTAGATTGGGGTARYYMTCMTTTCRYTRTTATCCCTCGARGACTGATTCTTCGTAATATTTAGAKGTGRAAACCRTCCGAATCAGAGCGCATGGCCCRTGYTTTCTTACGCTTAAGCATGGGTATTTATATAAGGCAGMTGNCTGAGYAGTTTGGCAAGARTTCTGATGGRGCGAAAAAAACTATATTACCATTCTGAACGGCATAAGTTCTGCAAGGCTATGGAATCTACAACCCATTAGCGGCAGTTGACCACAATACTGTCYCAAACGAGGACAATATGGCCATGAGCGGAAAAATATYAGCACRGCTTCCAGAAATAGCTAGCTATGGGCATATCCCAGGGCTTAAYGGCCTGCGCGCCCTTTCCGTCCTTATTGTTATTGTYGCCCATATGGGRTTYGARCATATTGTYCCRGGCGGATTTGGCGTCACCGTGTTTTTCTTTATCTCWGGRTTTTTAATCACGCGGTTACTACTCGCAGAGTCCGATTCCAAAGGTAATGTTGGCCTTGGTAAGTTCTATATGCGCCGTATTGTACGGCTTTATCCTGCGTTATTATTTATGCTGTATTTGACGGCCTGCCTCTATATTATTTTAGGYTATGGTCACCCTGCACCTATGGAACTTGCAGCTGGGGTRGGGTATTTYACSAATRTTTAYCAGGTTGTAGCCCGTACTGCGGGCGAGCTACCTTTTATGCCGTGGACACATTTATGGTCTCTATCCGTAGAGGAGCATTTTTATCTCGCCTTCCCGCTAYTGGTTGTTGCTTTTCGTAAAAACTGGCGTGGGCTCGCATTAGCRCTCGGCGGMATTATCGGGGCTGCGGTTCTGTGGCGCGCCTATATYGTTTTTGGCACAACTCTGCCYGCGCAAGATTATAACTATATGATGACCGATGCGCGCCTTGATAGCCTTGCTTGGGGGTGCCTGCTGTCCGTAGTTCTTCACATTAGCGGCAATGCGGCGCGGTTTAAACACCTTATCGGCTTTATTCCGACTGGTTTGGCATTCGTTGGGCTTGGTCTTTCTTTTATCATTCGAGATGAAGTGTTTCGCTATACGCTGCGCTTTAGCGTACAGGGCGCTGCAATATTTGTACTTATTTTGAACCTCTATTATTGGCGYATGCTGGGKTTTGCCTTCAAAATACTTGATTGGAAGCCATTGGCTTGGATTGGCTCTGTRTCCTATGCGCTTTATTTGTGGCATGTCCCGATTYTTGATCTGTTTGCRCGTGGTTTTGGGGATAGCCTTGTTGTGAGCGCTGCCGCTGTCGCTGTTAGCTTTGGAGYRGCCGCTTTCTCCTTYTATTATGTRGAGCGGCCATTCATTGCCCTGCGACAAAAATAYGGCTCCCACGCTGGYAATATAGTAACGACCCCAAAATTAAGCCGGGGTGYGAAGGAAAATGTACACTAAGGCATATAGACGCTTATAATTGACGAAAAATAGCGAGTGTTGATGGCTYGATTCGTCAAATACCAAATTTTTAGCATGTTTAATTTGTCGATTCTTTTGAAATTTATGCCGCTACATGGCAATTTCGGAAGAATGATAGCTTATTTATAAAATTATACAGAAATTAAGCTGGTTTTTGTGCGATTTTAGTTGAAATTATTAACGGTTTATGTGTATAAGGCCGTCCGCTTCGTCATGGCGATTCTTTGGAATGCCATGGAAAAGTGGAAAACCCCGTGTTTTTGAGTGTTTTTTTAGGAAAACGAGGTTTTTGAAGGTCGGCAAATTCGCCGTCTGCGCTTAGTTTTAAAAAGATGTTGTTTTTTTAAAAAAGGTGTTTGACACTCGAAAATGCTTTCCCTATAGAGCGCATCTCGAACGAAGCGAACCACTTAATGGTGAGCAGAGCGGGCGAGGAGAGGGCTCTTTAGAGAGCCTTTTGAAGTTTTTAAGGCTGGCAAATTCGCCGTCTGCATTTATTTTAAAGAAAAGTGATTTTTTTTAAAAAAGATGTTTGACACATGAAAATGCTTTCCCTATAGAGCGCATCTCGAACGAAGCGAGCCACTTAATGGTTTGCAAATTTGGTCGAGACGGAGGCTCTTTAGAGAGCCTTTTTTTGAGAGCTGAATTTTTTTGGTTCTTTCCTGATTGATTTCGGGGCCTGATTTATTTCAGGGTGTTGTTTGAAATTGTGAATATGGAAAGAGAGACGCAGGCGGCTTTTGGCTGTGAGCTAATACTAGATATTAGCACACCGTTTGCATTTACCCTGATTTATTAGGTAGTGAATGTGAACAAAGTTACTGACTGTTTTGACGTTTCTTTTATTTATAACGAAATCGCTTGGGTGATTTTGGGTGGTTTCCTTCGGGAAATTATTCGGATGATCTTAAGGGATCTCGTCAATAATTTGAACGCAAGCGAAACTTGAGTATTTATATTCAAGTTACGCCAGACAAAACAGTCAGAGAACATTCTCAATTTGAGAGTTTGATTCTGGCTCAGAACGAACGCTGGCGGCAGGCTTAACACATGCAAGTCGAACGATAAACTGGAGCTTGCTCCAGTGGACAGTGGCAGACGGGTGAGTAACGCGTAGCAACCTACCTAGTAGTACGGAATAGCCCTTGGAAACGAGGTGTAATACCGTATACGCCCTTCGGGGGAAAGATTTATCGCTATTAGATGGGGCTGCGTTGGATTAGCTAGTTGGTGAGGTAAGAGCTCACCAAGGCGACGATCTATAGCGGGTCTGAGAGGATGATCCGCCACACTGGGACTGAGACACGGCCCAGACTCCTACGGGAGGCAGCAGTGGGGAATCTTGGACAATGGGGGAAACCCTGATCCAGCCATGCCGCGTGAATGATGAAGGCCTTAGGGTTGTAAAATTCTTTCGATAGGGAAGATAATGACGGTACCTATTAAAGAAGCCCCGGCTAACTCCGTGCCAGCAGCCGCGGTAATACGGAGGGGGCTAGCGTTGTTCGGAATTACTGGGCGTAAAGCGTACGCAGGCGGATTGTTAAGTTAGAGGTGAAATCCCAGGGCTCAACCCTGGAACTGCCTTTAAAACTGGCAATCTAGAGTTATGGAGAGGTAAGTGGAATTCCTAGTGTAGAGGTGAAATTCGTAGATATTAGGAGGAACACCAGAGGCGAAGGCGGCTTACTGGACATATACTGACGCTGAGGTACGAAAGTGTGGGGAGCAAACGGGATTAGATACCCCGGTAGTCCACACCGTAAACGATGAGAGCTAGTTGTCCGCAGACATGTCTGTGGGTGACGCAGTTAACGCATTAAGCTCTCCGCCTGGGGAGTACGGCCGCAAGGCTAAAACTCAAAGAAATTGACGGGGGCCCGCACAAGCGGTGGAGCATGTGGTTTAATTCGAAGCAACGCGAAGAACCTTACCACCCCTTGACATACTCGTCGCGGATTCCAGAGATGGTTTCCTTCAGTTAGGCTGGACGATGTACAGGTGCTGCATGGCTGTCGTCAGCTCGTGTCGTGAGATGTTAGGTTAAGTCCTGCAACGAGCGCAACCCTCGTCCTTAGTTGCCAGCATTTAGTTGGGCACTCTAGGGATACTGCCGGTGCTAAGCCGGAGGAAGGTGGGGATGACGTCAAGTCTTCATGGCCCTTACGGGGTGGGCTACACACGTGCTACAATGGCGATGACAGAGGGTTAATCCCTAAAAGTCGTCTCAGTTCGGATTGTCTTCTGCAACTCGAAGGCATGAAGTTGGAATCGCTAGTAATCGCAGGTCAGCATACTGCGGTGAATACGTTCCCGGGCCTTGTACACACCGCCCGTCACACCATGGGAGTTGGTTCTACCCGAAGGCGCTGCGCTAACCAGTTTACTGGAGGCAGGCGACCACGGTGGGGTCAGCGACTGGGGTGAAGTCGTAACAAGGTAGCCGTAGGGGAACCTGCGGCTGGATCACCTCCTTTCTAAGGATGATCTGGTCTCTATTCGAGATTAGGTTTCTTATGAAAACATCGATAGCTCAGTTTACTATTTATTTAGTTTACTGGTGACTATCAAAACATAACGGCTAGAAGCCGTCTTCGTTTCTCTTTCCAAGATAATCAATTACCGAATACGCAATTTGGCGTGACAGGTTTTTGATTTTATGTGTTGAGACAGCGCATTTAAGTTGTTTGCGGCTTTGCTGCTTATGACATGCCTGTTTTGGAGGCCGGTAGCTCAGCTGGTTAGAGCGCACGCCTGATAAGCGTGAGGTCGGAAGTTCAAGTCTTCTTCGGCCTACCAATTTTCAGGTATTACGCGCTCATCATTGGTTGCCAAGCCCTCAGTGAATTGGGGGGCTTTAGCTCAGTTGGTAGAGCATCTGCTTTGCAAGCAGAGGGTCAGCGGTTCGACTCCGCTAAGCTCCACCAAATCTCACACATGAAAGAACAAGTTTCGTACTTAATATTGACCTTTTTGGTCTTTGATAAGTACGGATGTTTTACATCGTAAAGGAGGGGTCATCCGCCCCGAAGTTTCTCCACAGTCCCAGACACTTATTATGGTTTCTGGATCAAGACTGTTTACTTCATTGAGGATGGCCTAAATAGAATATATGTCCGACTACTGCATTTGGCAGTCAGCCAAGTGTTTGGATATATATTTTATAGTAAAGATATCGTCTGGCAAATGCTTATGACGGTGTTCATTAAAGCCCGTTTGGTTTAATCAGACTTCATCAGTCCTGTGCGAGCCTTGCGAGTTGTTCACCGCGCATGAGCGTTTACGTTGCTTTTCGTTTTCTCTGGAGCTTGCTCCTGAGGATATTGAGAAGTGACAACAGAAAAATTTTACTGATTTTGTTCATTCTAATGTTGAAGCTTTGCTTCTTCTGAAGATTGGACAATTCAAATTATATTATATTGTTTATATTTGGGCAGTCAGCCCCGATATGGACAGATTTATTTAAGAGAATCAAGTGTTATAAGGGCGTTTAGTGGATGCCTTGGCACACAGAGGCTATGAAGGACGTGATACGCTGCGATAAGCGTTGGGGAGCTGCGAATAAGCTTTGATCCAACGATTTCCGAATGGGGAAACCCACCTTAACAGACCTGTATATTATTAGCCGTCCTTTTGGGCGTCTAACTTATACAAGTTTGTCATGGGTATAATTAACTAAATACATAGGTTAATTAAGCAAACCTGGGGAACTGAAACATCTAAGTACCCAGAGGAAAAGACATCAACCGAGATTCCGTTAGTAGTGGCGAGCGAAAGCGGATCAGGCCAGTGGCCATTTTTAATTCAGCAGAATAACCTGGAAAGGTTAACCTTAGTGGGTGACAGTCCCGTATGCAAAAAATTGAATTTGGTCCTTGAGTAGGGCGGAACACGTGAAATTCTGTCTGAATATGGGGGGACCACCCTCCAAGCCTAAATACTCCTGTGTGACCGATAGTGAACAAGTACCGTGAGGGAAAGGTGAAAAGCACCCCGACGAGGGGAGTGAAACAGTTCCTGAAACTGAACGTCTACAAGCTGTAGGAGCCACCTTGCGTGGCGACTGCGTACCTTTTGTATAATGGGTCAGCGACTTAGTCTTACTAGCAAGCTTAAACCGATAGGTGTAGGCGCAGCGAAAGCGAGTCTTAATAGGGCGACTAAGTTAGTAGGATTAGACCCGAAACCGAGTGATCTAGCTATGAGCAGGTTGAAGGTGCAGTAACATGCACTGGAGGACCGAACCCACCTATGTTGAAAAATGGGGGGATGACTTGTTGCTAGGGGTGAAAGGCCAATCAAACTCGGAGATAGCTGGTTCTCCGCGAAATCTATTTAGGTAGAGCGTCAAATGAATACCAACGGGGGTAGAGCACTGAATGGGCTAGGGGGTCTCACCGACTTACCAAACCTAATCAAACTCCGAATACCGTTGAGTACTATTTGGCAGACACACTGCGGGTGCTAAGGTCCGTAGTGGAAAGGGAAACAGCCCTGACCGCCGTCTAAGGTCCCTAAGTGATAGTTAAGTGGTAAAGCATGTGAGAATGCACAGACAACCAGGAGGTTGGCTTAGAAGCAGCCACCCTTTAAAGATAGCGTAACAGCTCACTGGTCAAGCGTTCTTGCGGCGAAAATGTACCGGGGCTTAAACTATCCACCGAAGACGCGGGTGCACATTTATGTGCGCGGTAGCGGAGCGTTCCGTAAGCCTGTGAAGGCGTCCTGTGAGGGGCGTTGGAGGTATCGGAAGTGAGAATGCTGACATGAGTAACGACAAAGAGGGTGAGAGACCCTCTCGCCAAAAGATCAAGGTTTCCTGCGCAATGCTAATCAGCGCAGGGTTAGCCGGCCCCTAAGTCGAGGCAGAAATGCGTAGACGATGGGAACGAGGTTAATATTCCTCGGCCAGCGGGTAGTGACGGATCCAGTGTATCGTATTTCCTTATTGGATTGGAAATGCGGTGAATGGGTTCCAGGAAATAGCTCCCGCATTAGACCGTACCCCAAACCGACACAGGTGATCAGGTAGAGAATACCAAGGCGCTTGAGAGAACTATGCTGAAGGAACTCGGCAAATTACCTCCGTAAGTTCGCGAGAAGGAGGCCCATATTTTGCGCAAGCAGATTATGGGGGCACAGACCAGGGGGTGGCGACTGTTTATTAAAAACATAGGGCTCTGCGAAGTAGCAATACGACGTATAGGGTCTGACGCCTGCCCGGTGCTGGAAGGTTAAAGGGAGCGGTGAGAGCTGCGAACTGAAGCCCCAGTAAACGGCGGCCGTAACTATAACGGTCCTAAGGTAGCGAAATTCCTTGTCGGGTAAGTTCCGACCTGCACGAATGGCGTAACGACTTCCCCACTGTCTCAACTGGAGACCCAGCGAAATTGGAGTGCGCGTGAAGATACGCGCTACCCGCGGAAGGACGAAAAGACCCCGTGAACCTTTACTGTAGCTTGGCATTGGCTTTTGAATAATGATGCGTAGGATAGGTGGGAGCTTTTGATCTGTGCGTTCTGGCGTACAGGGAGGCAACCTTGAAATACCACCCTTCATTATTTGAAATCCTAACCTATGATCCTTATCGGGTCAGGGGACAATGTCTGGTGGGCAGTTTGACTGGGGCGGTCGCCTCCTAAAGAGTAACGGAGGCGCGCTAAGGTTCCCTCAACCTGAATGGAAACCAGGTGTAGAGTGTAAACGCATAAGGGAGCTTAACTGCGAGACATACACGTCGAGCAGATGCGAAAGCAGGCGTTAGTGATCCGGTGGTTCCGAGTGGAAGGGCCATCGCTCAACGGATAAAAGGTACTCCGGGGATAACAGGCTGATCTCCCCCAAGAGTTCACATCGACGGGGAGGTTTGGCACCTCGATGTCGGCTCATCACATCCTGGGGCTGGAGCAGGTCCCAAGGGTTAGACTGTTCGTCTATTAAAGTGGTACGCGAGCTGGGTTCAGAACGTCGTGAGACAGTTCGGTCTCTATCCTCCGTGGGCGTAAGAAATTTGAGTGAATCTGACCTTAGTACGAGAGGACCGGGTTGGACGAACCTATGGTGAATCGGTTGTGGCGCCAGCTGCATCGCCGGGTAGCTAAGTTCGGAAGGGATAACCGCTGAAAGCATCTAAGTGGGAAGCCC
>NVTC01000021.1 GCA_002732905.1 Robiginitomaculum sp. | reverse complement strand
TGCAAGTGTGGTTTAGTTAAACAAATCGTGAAGTATAAATTTGTGATCAGCTCAATAGCTGCCTAACCATTGGCGTGTCATTAAATCTCAGCACTCCATATGACGGCAATTGATATTTGAAGTCGGTTGTGGCTTCAAATATCAATTTTCTGCGTTAGTATCTTTTAGTGAACACTGTAAGGTCGCCGCAAGGGATGTTAACAAGGGGAAACAAATGAAACTCAAGTTTACAGGAATCAAATCCACAGGAGTTATGCTGGCTTTATCTATGGCGCTTGTCGGATGTACAGATAAGCCCGCCAAAGACATTACAAATAATGTTCCAACTCTGGCTACTATAAACTCTGGGCACATTGCCAATGCGGCCGCTACACCGGAGGTTTGGTTGAGTTACGGCGGCACTTACGATGAACAACGTTTTTCCCGCCTCAAACAAATCAATCAAGAAAACGTCAAAGACTTAGGCGTTGCCTGGACCTATGATTTACAAACAAGCCGGGGTGTAGAAGCAACACCGATTGTTTTAGATGGTGTCATGTATGTGACCGGATCTTGGTCTATTGTATATGCCTTGGACGCAAAAACCGGAGAAGAGCTTTGGGTTTATAACCCTGAAGTTTCAGGTGAAGACGCGGCCAAAGGCTGCTGTGATGTGATCAACCGGGGCGTTGCCGTACACGAGGGCAAGGTTATTGTCGGCGTGTTTGATGGGCGCTTAGAGGCCTTGGACGCTAAAACCGGAAAAGTTGTCTGGAGCACACTGACCGTAGATAAATCTATGCCCTACACAATTACAGGTGCACCGCGCGTCGTAAAAGACAAGGTCYTAATCGGCAACGGCGGTGCGGAATTAGGGGTGCGCGGTTATGTAAGCGCTTATGATGTTAATACGGGTGCGTTAGCTTGGCGGTTTTATACTGCGCCTAACCCGGATAAAAAACCTGACGGTGCGGCATCCGACGACATCTTTGCAAGCGTCGCCAACGCAACTTGGGGCGATAGCGGAAAATGGACAACCGAAGGCGGCGGCGGAACAGTATGGGATTCCATCATTTACGATACAGTCAATGACAACGTTATTTTCGGCGTTGGCAATGCTTCGCCGTGGAATGCGGACATCCGCGATCCGAAAGGCAATGGCGACAATTTCTTCTTGTCCTCAATTGTGGCTGTGGACGCGGATACAGGCACATACAAATGGCATTTCCAAACCACGCCGCGCGACCAGTATGATTTCACCGCGACCCAGTCGCTGATACTTGCTGATTTGCCAATTGGTGCAGAGGGTCAACCTCGCCGCGTGGTCATGCAGGCTCCCAAGAACGGCTTTTATTATGTTTTGGACGCTGCAACAGGCGAATTTATTTCAGGCAAACCTTATGTGGAMCTGATGACRTGGGCAACAGGGCTTGACGCCAAAGGTCGRCCGATTGAAAATCCSGATGCMCGCAATTGGACTAAAAAAGGCTTTGTCAGYATTCCCGGACCAATGGGTGCCCACAACTGGCATCCAATGGCCTATAGCCCRCAAACGGGCCTTGCCTACATTCCGGCCCAACAAGTACCGCAAGCCCTTGTSCCTAATCTCGATAGCAAYCCCAGYYCCCARCGATGGAACATTGGTGGTGATTTGTCCGCAGGCGTTCCGCCAACCTACCCCAAAGGCACGCTTGATTTTATCCGCAAAGATTTTAAGGGCAGTTTACTGGCATGGGATCCCGTCAAACAAGAGGCGCGCTGGAGTGTAGAACTTTCTGGCCCAGGCAATGGGGGCGTTTTAACGACCGCATCAAATCTTGTATTTCAAGGCACAATTGACGGCGAACTTGTTGCCTATAACGCGGAGAACGGTGATAAATTATGGGGACAGCAAGCCAATAGCGGCGTTGTCGCACCGCCCTCCACCTATTCAATTGACGGCGAACAATATATTGCCATAGCCACGGGCTGGGGCGGAGGCTGGGCGCTTAACTACGGCGTTGGCTGGCCAAAGGCCGTTGTGCCTGATGTTGGACATGTGATTGTCTTCAAACTTGGTGCGACAGGAAATGTGCCAGACATACCGGAAAATGGTGTTGTCATGAGCCCGAAGGGCAATGACTTTGGAAACGATGATATGAAAATGCTCGGCCTTAGAAAATATGCAGAAAACTGTATGGTTTGTCACGGCCCGCTTGTTATCAGTTCCGGCGTTATCCCTGATCTGCGCTGGTCTTATCAGTCCGGAGACAAGGAAAGCTGGAACGACATTGTCATTGGCGGCGCCCTGACTGACAACGGCATGATTTCATTTAAGAAATATTTGAGCGCAGACGACGCAGAAGCCGTGCGCGCTTATGTCATGGGACAGTCATGGTTAGCGGTTAATAACGGTGATGCAAAAGAACCGTCTGCAGAATAATTTTTACCGACTATTTTGACGCCGCCAATCGCGCGGCGTCAAACCAAAATTGCGCTTGAACGACCGTGAAAACACCGCCGGTTCCGCATATGCCAAAAGTGTGGAAATCGTCGCTAACGACATATCGGTATCTGCTAAATATTTACAAGCAAGGCTGTTTCGAACATCTTGAAGGGCATCTTGAAAATTAGCRCCGCTCTGTTTTAATTTRCGYTGRAATTGCGCSGGGYTCATCCCAAATAGTTTAGCCGTTTTTTGTAAACWGGGCTTGCCGCTTTCAAGGTTTACCTGAATGGATTGCTTAATTTTACTGACAAAATCATCGCCCTTTTCTTTGGCGATACTTTCTATGTGTGATTGAATGATATTAAACAGCCCAAGGTCAGCAGTTGGCAATTTCGTCCGTAAAAAACTCTCCGGGTACTCAACGCCGTTCGTAGCCTGTTCAAAATAAATGGGGCATTTGAATACTTGTTCATGCAAGCTTGTGTCTTTAGGTTTTGAGTGCTCAAAATACACGGCAGTCGGACTCCATGTTTCGGTGCTTATGATCCGAAGTGTTTTCACGGCTATCCCAAGGGCCAGCTCTGTGTGTTGCAAAACGGATTCCTCGCCAACCGCTCTCAACCAAACCGTCCACAATACATCGGAGTTTCTAATTTCCATATTGGCCACAGTGCCAGCATCATGAATTCGTAAATATTGGTCCAGGCAGCCTATTGATTGCCCGACCGTGCTAGCGTGCATCATTAAATATCCGATAGCGCCAAATTTATGCAGGGTCTGATTTTGGGACATAAGCAAGCCGAAATGGGGTTGCTTGGTTTGGCGGGACGCAAGGTTTAGGGCCCGCCGATACATTTCGGTCGGCACTAAAAAATCTGGGAAGTTTAAAGAGGTTTCATCCAGGCCAACCTCTGAAAAAATCAAACTAGGGTCTACCCCGTATTCCCATAACAAGTCACGAAAGCCTTCAAATGCGCCCGCACGAATGTGAATGGTTTCCAAATCTGACATTATACAATTACCCAAGTTTTTACGACTGCAAAGTCAAGGAATTATGTTGAAAAGTCAAGGCTGTGGCAGTAACTAGAATAGACCAAAGATAAATTTTATGGGGATAGGTATGTCAAAAAATAATCTGGAAGCAATATTGGGTTCACAGCGAACGGCATTTAATGCAAATCCAAATTCAAGTTGGGCAGAGCGGAAAAGCATGCTTATCAAACTTGGTGAAATAATCAACGCCAATGAGCAAAAGTTTCAACAGGCTATTTCCGAAGACTTTGGCAATCGCTCTTTTACGGAAACCACCATAGCTGAAATGGCAATTATACACGGCGGCATCAAACATGCGCTKAARCAYACACAAAAATGGATGCGGACCCGCAAAGCACCAACCGCCATGCAGTTCAAGCCGGSTTCCAAYAAAATTATGCCGCARCCACTTGGTGTTRTCGGCATCATAAGCCCTTGGAATTAYCCYYTGCAGCTYGCGATYATGCCTTTGGTTGGCGCCTTGGGTGCGGGCAACCGCGCCATGATAAAACCGAGCGAGTATACGCCGCGTTTTTCAAAACTGCTTAAATCCGTGCTTGGTGAAGTTTTCTCTGACGACGAAGTTTATGTTGCCGTTGGCGGCGTTGAAGTTGCGCAAGAGTTTTCGAGCCTGCCGTTTGATCATTTACTGTTTACCGGATCAACCAATGTCGGCCGGATTGTGGCTGGAGCTGCGGCTAAAAATTTGACGCCAGTGACATTRGAGCTRGGCGGAAAATCACCTGTCATCATTGATGAAAGCGTCAACATGAAGCTCGCCGTCCCGCGTATTACGAACGGCAAATTACTCAATGCCGGACARACCTGTGTTGCGCCAGATTATCTGTTAATGCCCGAACGGGAAATTGACGCGTTTTCAAAAGCCTTGATCAGTAAAGCGGAAGAGTTTTACCCTAAATTTGCCGGCAATCCCGACTACACCTCTATCATTGCTGACAGCCATTATGCTCGTCTGCAAGGCCTGTTGGAAGACGCCGAAAACAAGGGTGCTACACTCCGCACGGCCGGCGATGACGATACGCAAATTATGGCACAAGAACGCCGCATTCCGCTGACCGTGGTTACAAACACCACGCCTGATATGAAGATAATGCAGGAAGAGATTTTTGGACCGCTCCTGCCGATTGTGGCCAGCGAGACCTTGGAAGATGCCGTGCAATATATACAGGAACGAGACCGTCCATTGGCGCTGTATTGGTTTGGTGAGGATAAAGCTAAACGCGAACATGTTCTTAAAAATAGCATATCTGGCGGTGTAAGCATCAATGAAACCGCATGGCATGTGGTGCAAGAAGACATTCCGTTTGGCGGCGTTGGCCCGTCCGGTATGGGCGGATATCACGGCGAGCACGGCTTTAAGACTTTCTCTCACATGAAAGGCGTGTTCTTCCAAAGCAAATTTAGCGGCGGTAAAATGCTCTTCCCGCCCTATACAGAAAAGACCCACAAAGTTTTGAAAATGATGAAAAAATTTATGTAACGGTATCTTCAAAAGGAAAATGACATGAAATTATCAAACTATTTATTGGGCAGCGGGACTATCATTGCTGCGCTAACGTTAAGCGCCTGCCAGCCTGCGAAGCCAGATGTGGAATTACCACCGACAGAAACACCCGCAACAGAGGTAGAGGCTCCAAAATTAACCGAAAACTACCCCACCAAGCTTTTATGGGGCGACACACATTTGCATACGTTAAATTCGGCCGATGCGTTTTCGTTCGGCGCACGCTTGTCACCTGCTGATGCTTATAAATTTGCGCGCGGGGATGAAATAGTTTCGAACACAGGACAAAAAGTACAGCTAAAGCGTCCCCTTGATTTTCTGGTGGTTGCAGATCACGCTGAGGGTCTTGGTCTTATTAATGAGCTTTTTGTCGGCAACCCCAAGCTGATCAAAGATCCCAAGGCAAAGCGTTGGCACGAAATGCTTAATGAGGGAACCGAACAATCTGTACTGGTTGGCAAGGAATTGATCGTTTCTCATGCCAATAAAACACTGCCAAAGACCATGAGAAACCCTTTTACCGTCTTACCCTTGCTGCGCTCTATCTGGAAGAGAAGCACTGCGCTAGCCGAAGAATTTAATGATCCCGGCACATTCACGGCTTTGATCGGGTATGAATATACCTCGATGCCCGACGGTAACAATATACACCGCAATGTCATTTTTAGAGACGGCAATGACAAGACGGACAAAATTATGCCGTTCTCGTCCATCCAAAGCGACAACCCCGAAGATCTCTGGAAATGGATGGCGCGTTACGAGAAAAAAACTGGTGGTCAGGTTTTGGCTATCCCCCATAATAGCAATCTCTCTAACGGGCTGATGTTTGCCAAAACGGACTTTAAGGGCAATGCAATTGATGCGAAATATGCGCAGAAACGTGCACGGTGGGAACCTGTTGTCGAGATAACGCAAATCAAAGGCGACAGCGAATCTCATCCGTTTTTGTCCCCCAATGACGAGTTTTCTAGCTTTGGTGATGTTGGTTGGGATTTAGGTAATCTAAGTTTACAAGCAACCAAAGAACCAGAGATGTTCCAAGGCGATTATGTACGCGAAGCTCTTAAAACCGGACTTGGTCTTGAAGCAAGCACCGGAACCAATCCGTTTAAACTTGGTTTTATCGGCTCAACCGACAGCCATACCGGATTAGCGACAGGGCGCGAAGAAAATTTCTTTGGCAAGTTCGGGGTTACCGAGCCCCATAAGGAACGCGTCAATGAAATCATCGTTTTGGGCGGGGCAAAAGCACTGCGCTATGGCTGGCAATATCTAGCGGGCGGCTATGCTGGTGTTTGGGCACGGGGTAACACCCGCGCCGAAATATGGGACGCACTCAAACGCAAAGAAGTATACGGCACCACAGGGCCGCGCATGAAAGTGCGGTTCTTTGGCGGGAATTATGATAAGCAGTCTATAAATACTGGCGATTTAGTAGACACTGGATATGCTGGCGGCGTGCCTATGGGGGGTGATTTACAGCTCTCGCAAAACCAAAGCCCTGATTTCATCGTTGCAGCCAGCAAAGACCCAGACGGCGCTAACCTTGACCGTGTACAAATCATCAAAGGCTGGCGCGATGTTGACGGCGGAACGCACGAAAAAATTTATGACGTGGCTTGGGCGGGAGAGCGTACAATTGGCGCGGACGGTAAATTGCCAGCGATTGGTTCGACGGTCGATACAGACAATGCAAGTTACGAAAATTCTATTGGAGCGGCAGAGCTGCTCACAATCTGGACTGACCCAGGTTTTGACCCGGCCCAAGCGGCTTTTTATTACGTCCGCGTTTTGGAAATTCCGACCCCGCGCTGGCCATTGTTTGATGCCAAGCGCATGGGTGCCGACATACCGGACGACGCAGAGCTAACGGCGCAAGAACGTGCCTATACATCGCCGATCTGGTATACGCCGAAATAGGAAGCTAGCGTTCTTTACACGGCGCGCGTTCTCAGCGCGGTAATAATGTCCGCCAGGGACATGTTTTTTGCGGCCAGCAAAACCATCAGGTGATAAAGCAAATCAGCCGCCTCTGATTTAAATTGCTCGTCTGTTTCGGCAAGGGCGGCGATGACCGTTTCCACGCCTTCTTCGCCGACTTTTTGCGCGCATTTGGTTAGCGGGCCTTGCAAAAGTTTTGCTGTGTAAGATGTTTTAGGGTCAGCCTTTTTACGGTTCTCGATTAAATCTGATAGCTGTGCAAGCCACCCCAATCCTTGCGGGCCTTGGCTGCCAAAACAGGAAATTGTACCTTTGTGGCATGTGGGGCCGGCAGGTCTGGCGCGGACAAGCAATGTGTCTTGGTCGCAATCGACCTCTATATCAACAAGCGCGAGTGTATTGCCCGATGTTTCGCCCTTTTGCCACAGACAGTTTCGAGAGCGGCTATAAAACGTAACGAAACCACTAGCGCGGGTAGCGGCTAAAGCATCCGCGTTCATATATCCCAACATAAGGACTTGCTGCGTATCCGCATCTTGGATAATGGTCGGGACAAGGCCGCCTCCTTTTTCAAAATCTATTTTCATATGCGTATCTCTATGCCTTTGGATTTAAGTTCTGATTTTAACAGGGGAATGGGAATAATGTTTTTATGAAAGACACTTGCCGCTAAAGCGCCGTCCACATTGGCCTGCTTAAACACGTCTTCAAAATGGGACACAGTACCTGCACCGCCTGATGCGATTAAAGGCACCGAGCAAACACCGCGAACCGCCTTTAATTGCCCAATGTCATATCCCGTGCGAACACCGTCTTTGTTCATACAGTTGAGAACTATTTCTCCTGCACCGCGCGCCACGGCTTCTTGGACCCAGTCAAGAGTTTTGCGCCCAGTGTCGCGCGTAGCATCGGCTGAACCGGTATGCGATTTGACGTGGTATATACCGTCCTTCTCAAAGCTATCAATRCCGACGACAATACATTGYCTGCCAAAAGCATCACAAAGCTCATTAATGAGGCGAGGCCGCGACAATGCCGGTGAGTTAACCGATATTTTGTCTGCGCCCGCCTCTAGGCGCGCCCGAGCGGCTTCGACCGATTTTATACCGCCTGCCACACAAAAAGGAATGTCGAGCAAGCTAGATACTTTGTTGATCCAACTGGGGCTAATGGTGCGGTCATCAACACTGGCCGTAATGTCATAAAACACCAATTCATCGGCACCGGCATCTCTATATTTTAACGCCAAATCAAGAATATCGCCCACATCTTCGTGACCGCGAAACTGTACGCCTTTAACAACACGGCCACCGCGTACATCCAAGCAAGGGATAATGCGCCGGGCTAACATGCTATAGCCCCCGATAAGGTGATTTTGTTTTCGTAAAGTGCTTTCCCTATGATGATGCCCGCCGGATTTAATGCCTTTAAGTTCACAACATCTTCCAGACACCCAACCCCACCAGACGTGATCAAATCAAGGTCGGGATAGCGGCGCATAATATCTAGATACAATGCTATATTGGAGCCTTGCAGACCGCCGTCTTTGGCGATGTCAGTCACGAGAATGGTTTTCAAACCTGCTTGTTTAAAATTATCAATTACCTGCCATAATGACATTTCCGACGTTTGCGTCCAACCATGTGTGGCGGGGCGCGGCGTGCCGTCCAAGTCCAAAACAATATCTATGGCCAGCACTATTTTTTCAGGGCCGAACTCTTGCATCCACTGTCTTACAAGGCTTGGATTTTTAACCGCTAGAGAGCCAATTACTACGCGCTCTATGCCGTTATCCAAAAGATGTTTTATTTGCTGAGCATTGCGCAAGCCGCCGCCCGTTTGCACCTTCATTCCCCCGGTCTTCGCAATCTCTATGATGAGGTCTGATTGAGCGGCCATACGGTTTTTCGCGCCGTCTAAATCCACCACATGCAACCATTTTGCGCCTACGGCTTCAAAATTTTGAGCCGTCATAACGGGGTCGATACTATAATTGGTTCGCTGGGCAAAATCACCTTTGAGCAAACGCACGCAGCCTCCGTCCATCAAATCAATCGCTGGGAATATCACGGCTTCACCTTAAGGAAATTTGCCAATATTTTTGCGCCGGTTTGACCGGAACGTTCCGGGTGAAACTGACAGCCATAAATATTATCTTGTTTAATGATGGCGCTGAAGGGTTGACCATAAGATGTAGTGGCCAGTGTCTTGTCACCTACGGAYGCSGCAAAAGAGTGGACAAAATAGACATAATCACCAGTGTTGATACCGTGCAATAAGGGGTCATCAGCCAAATTTTCCAAGGTATTCCAACCCATGTGCGGCAGTGGTGCAGGCAGCGGTGCAGGTAGCGGTTCCGCATCTGCGTTCATCTGTAAGACGGTACCGTCTATCAGACCGAGACCGCTCACATCACCCTCTTCAGAACCATCAAATAGCATTTGCATACCAAGACATATACCCATCAGCGGCTGGGATAAACTTCGTAAAACGTCTACAAGACCACGCGCGCGCAATTGCTCCATGGCGAAGGGCATAGCGCCCACCCCGGGCAAAATAACATGGTCCGCACTTTTTATAAGTGCAGCATCCTGTGTGACCGTATTGCTTACCCCCAAACGCGCGAAAGCAAACGCCACTGACGCCAAATTAGCACAACCCGTATCGACAATTGCCACCGCCATCACAACACCCCTTTGGTAGATGCAATCTCGCTACCCGTCCGCTTAAAGGCCGGTGCAAGGGCGCGGCCGAGACCTTTGAAACAGGCCTCAATCATATGGTGGGTATTTTCACCTTCAACGTCGATTTGTATGGAGGCTCCCAAAGTCTGCGACAAGCTTTCAAAAAAATGCGGGCACATTTCGGCAGGAAATTCCCCCGCACGGTCTGTCGGAAAATCACCCTTAAAAACCATAGCGGGGCGCCCTGATAAATCTACGGCGACCCTTGCCTGAGTTTCATCCATAGGCATTAAAATTTCTTGGGGCATCAAAATTTCTTGGGGCATGGTAAAGCCGAACCGACCAGCGCCAGCTTTATCGCCCAACGCCCGCGCAAGCGCCGTACCAAGTGCGAGGGCGCAGTCTTCTATTGTGTGGTGCGCGTCAATTTCCAAATCGCCCTGACAAGAAAGCACAAGACCAAAACGACCGTGCTTCGCCAAAGCCTCTAACATATGGTCATAAAACCCGATGCCCGTGTTTATTTTTATGGCAGACGGGGCATCTAAATTTACCCGCACAGCAATATCGGTTTCTTTGGTTTTTCTATATTCCTCGCCGACACGATCGGGTCGTCCCAAGGCGGCTTTGACCTCAAAAGCTACTAAGGCAATATCGTTTTCTTCCGGGCTGCCAATGCTGATGCGAAACTTGCCCTTGCCCATGTTTCTGAAATCCCGGATTTTTATCTGGTATTTTGCTAAGGCTTTCAAAAGCTGATCTTCGCGGATTACATCTAGCAACAAGAAATTGGCGTCTGAAGGATAAACGTACTTTATATAAGGTGATGCTTTTAACGCTTGTGACATACGCTTACGTTCTGATTTCCATAGCCTAAGCCGTGCTGCATGCACGGGCATGGATGCTGGACTAAGCGCGCGCATTACGGCCCGTTCAACCGGGCGCGCTATTGGATAAGGYGGCAARACTTTCAGCATAATWTTGATGACACGCGGATCAGCAATAGCCACGCCCATGCGGACACCTGCAAGGGAGTAGGCTTTCGAGAGCGTGCGCAAAACAACGAGGTTGGGGTATTTATCTATTTGGACGCTAAAGCTTTCTTGGTCTGAAAACTCGGCGTAAGCTTCATCAATAACGATCAGGGTTTGCGGATATGCCGCGCATAATTCCGGGATAATTTTCGGATCAATGGCGTTGCCTGTCGGGTTATTGGGGGAGCACAAAAAAGCTATTTTTAGCGGTGTGTCTTTTTGTGCCAATTTTGATTTTATTAAATCTGTATCATAGCTGTAATCTGCACGTAGAGGCGCCTTGATAATTTTCGCGCCCTGAATAGCTGCGCAAGTTTCGTAATATCCGAATGTCGGCGGACAGATAAGGATGCCGTCTTCACCAGCCTCACAAAATGTGCGCAGCAAAACCTCTATGGCTTCGTCCGCGCCGCGCCCCGCCATGATTTGCGCCGAAGTGACGCCGTATAAATCCGCAAGTCGGGCACACAAATCCCTAGGCTGTTGTTCTGGGTATCTATTAAATTCGCCCGTACTTGTTACAGGGGGCGGTGCCCAAGGGGATTCGTTGGCATCCAAGTGCAACGCATTACCCGCGCCGCCGCGCGCGCTATATGCTTTAAATTCAACTATAGCTTTTCGGGCAATGTTTTCGGGCCAGTCTTTGTTCATGAGTTTTCTCCGTCCTCAAGACGCAAACGCACGGCGCGCCTGTGCGCTTCAAGGCCTTCCAACGTCGCCAGCCGCTCTACACAAGGGCCGATCGATTTGAGGCCTGCTCTGGTTAAAGATTGTACACTGATAAATTTCATAAAACTTTCTACGCACACACCGCTATACGCCCGCGCTGCACCGAATGTTGGCAGGGTGTGGTTGGTACCGCTGGCATAGTCGCCAACGGATTCCGGTGTCCACGGCCCAAGGAATACCGAGCCCGCATTGCGAATACTATCCATAATATTTTCTGCATTTTCCGTCTGCACTATCAGATGCTCTGGCGCATAAGCGTTGGCTATCTCGAGCATTGTCTCCATATCGGGCGCGATAATTATACGCCCGCCCTGCAATGACTGCTGCGCAATTTCTCTGCGCGGTAGGTCTGCTATTTGCGTTACTATTTGCGCATTTAATGCATCGGCAAATTCTTGTGAAGCACACACGCAAATTACTTGTGCCAATGGGTCGTGTTCTGCTTGGCTTAGCAAATCTGCGGCAACAAACACCGGGTTAGCTTTGTCGTCTGCTAACACCATAGCTTCGCTAGGCCCGGCGGGAAGGTCAATGGCTGGGCCGCCCATCTCCATAGAGATTTGCGCCTTTGCTTGTGCAACATAGGCGTTGCCCGGGCCAAATATTTTAACGCATTTAGGAATAGTTTGCGTGCCGTAAGCTAGCGCGGCTATCGCTTGTGCGCCGCCGACCATATATAAATCCTCTACGGCGCATAAATAGGCCGCCGCAAGAATGTTTGTATTGACCTTCCCGTCTTTGCCGGGCGGCGTGACGACAATACGGTTTTCTACGCCTGCTATTTTCGCAGGGACGGCTAGCATCATCAACGTTGAGACCAAAGGAGCGCTTCCGCCCGGAACATAAAGCCCCGCACTATCCACAGGCCGTGGTACACGGCGGCAGACCACACCGGGCATAGTTTCAATTTCTATTGAACAGGGAATTTGCGCTTTGTGGAAAGTTTCAATATTAGCTTTGGCGGTTTGCATAGCCCTTTTGTCTGCGCTGGGTAGCGCAAGCCAAGCTGCACGCATGGCTTTACCAGAAACTTTCATGTCGGTGAGCTCTACGCCGTCAAAGCGTTTTGTATAATCCCTCAGGGCTTGGTCGCCTTTAGTGCGTACCGTTTTTAGTATGTCGGCTACACTTCGGCGTATGCTTTCACCCGACAACTGAATAGGTCTAGATAAGGCCGTTACCTTATCTGCAGTGTCTAACATATCCCAATTAAGAACGCGCATGATCAGGCCATCATTTTTTCTATTGGCAGGACCAGAATGGAGCGCGCGCCATTCTCTTTCAGAGCTTCCAGCGTTTCCCAAAAGACATTTTCTGTACACACAGCTTGCATGGCAACAAGATCATCGTCTGTCCCGAGCGGGATAATCGTCGGCGCATCAGACCCAGGCAAAATTTTAGAAATGGCAGCAATCTGTGTACGCGGCGCATTCAGCATAATATATTTAGAATCTTTAGACCGGATAACCCCATCAATCCGGCTCAGCAAACGCTCATAGATATCCCGTTTTTCAGAGCTTAAATCTCTATTTGAGCCAATTAATACGGCCTCGCTTTCAAGCACAGTATCAAACGCCGCCAAGCCGTTAGCTTCCAGCGTTGCACCCGAAGAAACCAAATCGCATATTGCATCTGCAATATTAATACGCGGCGCCAATTCCACCGCACCTTTCATTTCTACACAGCTTGCTGATATGTTGTTTTCTTTCAAGTATGCGCTCAAAATACCTGGATAGCTGGTAGCAATTTTCTTGCCTTGCAAATCTTTTAAGCTTTGGATATTTCCGTTTTCATCTGCGGCGAGGCAGAGATTACATCTGGAAAACCCTAGGCGGCGTAAAATCTTAAGGTCGAGCGTTTTGGCGCTCATAACTTCCTCTGCAAACACATTCTCGCCGACCAAGCCAAAATCACTGGCGCCGCTAGCAACAAAATTAGGAATGTCGTCATCACGCACCAACAGAAGATCAATAGGCAAGTTTTTCACCCTTGCGAGCAGTCCGTCCCCGCGCACGGAAAAATTTAGGCCACATTTTTTAAGCATGGCAAAACTGTCATCAGCCAACCGCCCTTTTTTCTGAACGGCAATACKWWKTCKMYWMKKCAYTTAYRSYKCMMWWNGTCGSNTYAARAACGRCRMGKTWWYYWWKRWKMRRYTMYWSRKTCAAAAACCGAGCGACCCGACCAATAGTGGTTGTGCTAACGCCGGTACGTGCATTAATCTCGCGGTAGGACATTTCACCCTTGTCCAGCAATTTGGCAACATGCCAACGCTCGGAGAGAGCTCGTAGTTCTGCGGGTGTGCACAAATCGACAAGAAACAACTCCATTTCTGAAGCGTCCTTGACCAATTGCAAGGCTTTCGCCAATTCCGTGCGGTGCTTATTATTTAGTTTTTGCGTTGCCATATTTATAACTCACATATGTTGTATTAACACGCTAATACACTACTACAGTTATGATGCAATACTTTTTTACATGTAATGGTGCGTTTTTATTGCTATGTTCGCACTGTACTTCTTTGAAACGACGATTGGGCTTTATGTTTTCCCAGTCGCCGTAAACGTGACCCATATTGTTATTTTTAGCCACACAAAGCTTTGCAAAACATGCCCTTGAAGGTCTCGGGGAAGTTTATCATCGAGAATTTTTAGACCTCAACCATTTTAATCTGACAACGGCTTTATTTGCAAGTTTCGTTGATTTGCTTTGTTAGGGCGTTCATTTTTACCGCATTGTCGACCCAGGTTTTGCACATAGTAATGCCTCGGCTCGGATCGACGCCGATCAAATTATTCATACCATCATCCACCGCAACTTGGGCAAAGGGTCTGCAATTAAATTTACCATTTTGGAAGCCTTGGATCGACTGCCTGATGCGCCCAAATTTTCTTACTAAACCCTGCGAACCCGCATATTTATTTGATCTTGATGGATCATCCCAAAAAACTTTGTGGTTTGCTTTGAAAGCATCATTTTTACTGTTAAACGCTTTGGTGGCTTCCTCATAGGCGCGTTTGGCTGGCACATATGTGGCGTTTCGGGTGCTGTTAAAGCTTTCAATTCTGGCGTTAATCTGCCGCACGCCATCATTATAACTAGGATCGCTTTGGTCGGACGGTAATGAGGCCGTCATGCTATTTATTTCAGATCTAATTGAACCTAAATCAGCGTTAGCACTGTCAACTTCATCCTCAAGGCTGTCAAGATCATCGCTCTCTTGCGCAAGCGCTTCTTGCTCGCGCTCAAGCGGGTCTAGCAATCTTTGAAAAGCTGCGTTTTCTGCTATCAGCATGGTGTTAAACTTGTTCTTATACGTCTTGTAAACACCATCTAGATATGTGCCAATTTCTCGCTTCTGGCGCTTGCTTGTAGCCATTCCTGTTTTGTATTGTTCGTTCCATGCCGTGCATTGGGCTGTATTGTCCGCGCTGCCGGCTTCGGCTGTGATTTGGGTTAAGGCTTGACCCATGGCCTGTTTCAATTTTTGGCGCTGCCGGCGAGCCTCTTGTCGTATCAAGGGCTCCATATAATAATCACCAAATTTTTCCAAATATTGTGCTTTTGAATTTTTGACCAACTCATAGAGAAAATAGTTGAACATTTCGCGCTCTGTCGGCACCTTTCCCCGTGCAGAAATCCACCGAGATGACCATGTGGGTAGCATCATTTGGGTCATTGCCGCATCATCAAAAAGCCATTGGCGAAACATTTCATCTTCGCGGGCGCGCATTTCATCATAGATCAAACCGATTTGTGGGCCAAAGGTTTCGTTGTTGCGTAAATATGTGATCATATAGCTAGGGATATAAGGGCGATCATAATTGGGGTTAGCAAACAAAACTTCAGTAAAGTTTTGATAGGCTTTGGTTTGGTTCAAACCTTTTATCCAAACTTGCTCCATGGATTTTATACCGCTGGCAACGGATTTCATGACCGTTATATATTGGCCGAGGCCCGGCGTGTATTTGGCAATGATAAAGGCTGATATGCCCTCGCCTGCCGACTGCACATCTCCAGCACTGGCCGCCTCAAGGACTTTCAGTAATTCTAAACCTTCTGAGGGCTTAAAACTTCCTTCTCCAAACACGGTATCGAACGATTTTTGGAAGTGTTTATCCGAAAATTTCTTCAAGTTTTTTTCGTTTTTCTCAGCTGCTTTTTTTGCCTTTTCCCACTGGGTAGCCAAGGCAGGGTCGTCTTGGACCATGTTAGCAAGCAAAGTATCCCAGTCTTGGGTTTGCGCCATGACCGTTTCTACATGCGCAAACAGACTGGTAAAAAACAAAAGACATCCACACACTAACATTTTTAAACGCATAATTACCCCAGCTTTCACAGATTTTTACAATATACCGTGTGAGTTATTTCACATTCCCAACTCGGCATTGTCAAATTTAAATTCACAATTGGTAGATACTTGGTATTGAGGCATATGTCATGACCAATCTATTCAAATATCATAAAATCTCAGCTGAAACTATCACCTTGCTGTACTGATGTCCGCTCGTTTTTCCCAATAGGGCGTGCCTTGACAGTGTTCGACTAGAAAATCGACAAACGCTCGAACCCGGGCCGATAGATGCCGGGTTGGTGGGTAGACCACATAGGCGGCCAGTGCATCCCATGTATAACCGGGCATAATTTCAACAAGCGAGCCGTTGTTCAGGTTTTTATAAACGATGAAACATGGGGCAATCAATATCCCTTCGCCGGCTAATGCAACATCACGCATAAACTCACCATTAGTAGCGTGCAGACGCGGAGGCAATTCTACCGAACCTGTCTTGCCATCTGGTGCCGTATAATTGTGAGTAGATGAAGCCCGGTAGCCATAGGCAATTTCTTTATGGCTCTCTAGCTCTTTGGGCGTTAGAGGGAAACCGTGGCGTTTCAAATAATCCGGGCTCGCGCAGGCAACCCTACTGATATCCGAAAACTTGCGGGCGATTAGATTGGAATCTGGCATGCTGCCAATGCGAATAGCCAAATCCAATCCCTCAGAAACAAGGTCGACCACCCGGTCGCTAAAATCAATGTCGAACCGGATTTGCGGGTGCTTCTTCATGAAGTCCACAATAATTGGCCCGAGGTGGGCAACACCAAAGGACAGGGGTGCTGTCATTTTAAGCGTGCCAGAAAAAGCGCTTTGTGTGTCCCCAGCCACGGCTTCGGTTTCTTCCCAATCGGCCAACAACGATACGGCGCGGTCATAAAGAGCGCGGCCAGTATCGGTCAGGGTAAGTTTGCGGGTCGAACGGATGATGAGCTGTATGCCCAAACGCGTTTCCATCTCCTTTAGACGGCGGCTGACCGCAGATTTGGCAATACGTATTTGTTTCGCTGCGCCTGTAATAGAACCAGCTTCGACAATACGGACAAAGTTTTCCATTTCCTCATAACGACTCATGCGTTCTCCATATGTGAACAATGTTTTGAAATAATTCCCACTAATTCTTATTATGTAAACAAACTATATAAACGTCAACATTCAAATTGGAGAACCAAATGTTTCAACTTAATCAAATAAAGCCGCTGACCGCCCCAATGGGACGTACCATGATTTCCGCAATCTTTGTTATGTCAGGCCTGAATAAAATTACAAATTACGCGGGTACATCAGGCTATATGGAATCCATGGGCGTACCGGCTGGTGTATTGCCTTTGGTGATTTTCACAGAAGTCGTATTCGGGTTAATGGTAATACTGGGATGGAATACAAAATTGGCTGCCTTTGCCTTGGCTGGTTTCAGTATTATCTCCGCGTTTCTCTTCCACAACAATTTTGCGGATCAGAATGAAATGGCTAATTTTATGAAAAACATTGCCATTGCTGGCGGGTTTTTCTTCCTCGTTGCGCACGGCGCGGGCGCCTATGCGTTGGATAACCGTAAAGCTTAAAGGAAAAATCATGGGACTTTTACAAGACGGAAAATGGGTTGATCAATGGTATGATACCAAATCAAACGGCGGACGTTATGTCCGCAAAGCATCTGCTTTTCGCAATTGGGTAACCGCTGATGGCTCAGCTGGCCCAAGCGGCGCAAGCGGCTTTAAAGCTGAGGCAGGGCGCTATCATCTTTATGTGTCATTGGCCTGCCCTTGGGCTCACCGGACGCTGATTTTTAGGGCGCTCAAAGGCCTAGAAGATATGATTAGCCTGTCGGTTGTCCATTGGTATATGGCCGATAATGGTTGGACATTTGCGCCTGCGGCCAAGAAGCTGACTTCTGATGGGGTCATTTCCGACCCTGAAAACGGGGCGGATTATATGTACCAAGTCTATTTGGCAGCGGATACGCGTTATTCTGGTCGTGTCACCGTGCCGGTTCTCTGGGATAAAAAAACCCAAACAATTGTGTCTAACGAATCGTCTGAAATCATTCGTATGATGAATTCGGCCTTTGACGGGATCGGCGCGGCGAAGGGTGATTATTATCCAAGCGAGCTGCGCGGCGCAATTGATGCTCTTAATGACCGGATTTACCCCAATGTTAATAATGGAGTTTACAAGGCCGGATTTGCCACAACCCAAAAAGCTTATGAGGATGCGGTCGTCCCTTTGTTTGAGACGCTGGACTGGCTCGAAGAGCGGTTGAAGGCGCAGCGTTATCTGACGGGTACCAAAATCACCGAAGCCGACTGGCGGTTGTTTACAACCTTGGTGCGGTTTGATCCGGTTTATGTAGGACACTTCAAGTGCAATATTCGGCGGATTGCGGACTACCCCAATCTTTCTGGTTATATACGTGATTTATATCAACAACCGGGCGTCGCTGCGACTGTGAATATGACCCAYATTAAGAGCCAWTRWYACSMYARMCMYGWCWSSRKWWAYCCSYSTKGGGYYAKMSMYRKWKKRCMMGARRYMKMWYAMWMGRRRSCKCRSWATRGRGKRYKCKKKAKGVMDKRKYYTTGAGGCCTGGGCTTTGAGGGATGGGCTTTGAGGTCTGGGCTTTGAGGGATGGGTTATGCCGTAGCCGTACTTWATGTTACACCCATCCAGACATTGAAAYCTATCCGTAAACATAACTGGACTACGAACGAAACTGAGGGAAATTTAAATGACGAAAAAATCAAAACCTATTATTGCGGCTAAAAGCCCGATAAAGATAGAACTGGAAGCTGGAAAAGATTATTTTTGGTGCCGTTGCGGACACTCGAAAAACCAGCCCTTTTGTGATGGTTCCCATACGGGCACAGGCATTGCACCGCTTAAATTCACGGCGGAAAAAGRCGGCGGTGCGGCGCTTTGCCAATGTAAGGCTAGCGCGAACGCTCCGTTTTGTGATGGCAGTCATGCCCAGCTAGGTGCGTTGGAAATTGGTGACCCGGCGCCGGAACCCCGGTCTAAATCTGATATTCCAGAGGCGGTACCCACGCCCGAAGAACCCACCGTTGCCCGCATTCATGAATTGGCAAAAAACGGCTTGTCTAAACTAGGTCACCACGGCGAAATGGGCTCTATGGGGGTCCCGCGTAAAGACCTTCCCCATTGGGATGATATTCARATATTRCCCGCGCAAATGGCCAGAAAACCCTTACTTGATGATCACAAAGTGGCTACATCTGTCATCATCGGRCCGCGGGCGAAAAAACCGCTCATGCTCGACATTCCCTTATTTGTTTCAGATATGAGCTACGGGGCGTTGTCAGAAGAGGCTAAAGTCGCCCTTGCACGCGGCGCGCAAATGGCGGGAACTGGTATATGTTCGGGCGAGGGCGGTATGCTTGTCGATGAGCAGGCGGAAAACTCYCGCTATTTTTATGAGCTGGCCTCGGCTAAATTTGGCTGGAAGCTAGACCTTGTAGAAAAAGTTCAAGCCTTTCATTTTAAAGGCGGGCAAGGGGCAAAAACCGGTACAGGCGGTCATTTRCCTGGCGATAAAGTGCAAGGGAAAATTGCCGCAGTCCGCGGTCTTCAGCCGGGGCAAGCCGCKATATCGCCYGCAACCTTTAAAGACCTCGTAACSCCTGCRGATTTTCGMAARCTAGCGGATCAGGTAAGAGAGCGCACTGGCGGCATTCCTATCGGGTTCAAACTATCGGCCAATCATATTGAAGACGATATTGATTTTGCCTTAGAATCGAGTGCGGATTACATCATCCTTGATGGACGCGGCGGCGGTACGGGCGCGGCGCCGCTGATCTTTCGCAATAACATCTCTGTTCCCACCATTCCTGCTTTGGCCCGAGCGCGCAAGCATTTGGAYAAKAARACGGGCCGCGARGTTACTTTGGTCATTACGGGCGGTCTGCGCGTAGCAGAAGACTTTGTCAAAGCYATGGCYCTAGGGGCTGACGCYGTTGCTATCTCYAATTCTGCCATGCAAGCCGTAGGCTGCATAGCTGCKCGCATGTGTAATTCCAATAATTGCCCGGTTGGTGTGGCCACACAAAAACCRGAGYTKCGWRMRCGYCTTGATGTTGAAGAAGGCGCACAGAAATTRGCCCGGTTTTTCGGCGCRAGTGHYGAGCTCATGCAAGTTCTCGCCCGTGCCTGYGGTCATGATGATYTGRCAAAACTAAACACMAAGGAYATCACCACATGGARACGGGAAATGGCTCAYCTTTCCGGCATTCGTTAYGGCGGTMTCRAYCTWGGTGGTTAGYYCTARAAAACAGTMMKKYTGYTCGCATATTGATAATAATTTTGACWWAAGGAAGATAACMATGATCCGGCATATTATTCAAACCACAAAAGGCATCCCTGCAACTGACGGTGCAGGCGTTAAGCTCACCCGTATCATTGCCTCGCCAGAACTCGACATGGTTGATCCGTTTCTCCTGCTTGACCGGTTTGAGAGCGAAAATCCGAATGATTACATAGCTGGATTTCCGCGCCATCCACATAGGGGATTTGAAACCGTTACCTACATGCTGGCTGGGYGCATGCGCCATAAGGACAACGCAGGCAATGAAGGCGTTGTTGAGCCCGGCGGTATTCAGTGGATGACCGCTGGTAAGGGTATTATGCATTCAGAAATGCCCGAACAAGATAACGGCCTGATGAAAGGTTTCCARCTTTGGATCAACTTACCTGCAACTCATAAAATGAGCGAGCCCAGYTATCARGAGTTTAACGCGGACGCTATTCCCTTAGAAGTGACGGAACAAGACGGGCTTATCCGCGTYATWACGGGTACAACGGATAAGGGCACGASCGGCCCTGTGATTAACAAATTGACCGATCCTCTTTATCTAGACGTGACGCTTAAAGCTGAGGAAACTTTCAGCCAATCCGTACSRRAAAGCCAYAAYRCKGTKATCTATATGATTGAAGGYGSGGTTAAAATTGACGATACNNTTCKMYANNCTCGGAAATATTAGGYGTTTTTGGACCCGGTTCGCGTGTCAACATCRAGGCGACATCAGAGGGAGCCAGRTTTTTGCTCATCGCCGGCAAACGCCTTGAAGAACCCGTCGCACGCGGCGGGCCTTTTGTGATGAATACCCGGGCGGAAATCCTTGACGCCTTTGCAGATTTACGTGCCGGAAAGTTTGGATGAAACYTATTTGTTTGTAGAAAAGTTCACCGCCTAAGCCTGAGTGCCACTACTGGCATTGTAAATTGCTTAGATGGTGAACTYTTAAATTTCAGCTATTTTACTCCGGCAATMTTTGCCCGWGTTTAGAAATCYTAYTTTTTGASTTTTGCCGATTTGTWGTGTGTGCGGCGAAGCCAGTCAGTAATGCCCGTCCCGATTAARCCCGGRTGATCYTCTTGTAAAAAATGAGCGCCCTTACCCACAAAGCGAGTTTCCAGATTTKGTACATTTCCGGTTACCCAYTCAACGACTGGCGCCGGGTTGATTGCGCCGGGCGAGGCGTAAAAATAAAGYTTGGGAAYRGAAGAGCTTGTTAGCCAAGCACCATTATCTGTAACCGCGTCGTRTGTTGCCTTTGGTTGACCAGCAATTGGTAGTTCACGCGTCCATTGCAATATGGGTAATCTGCTTTGYYKKGTCGAATAAGGCGCACGGTAATGARCCATCTCTGCGTCGGTTAATCCGCGGGCGACCCCCATTTTTGGTAGGACTTGCTCTACGAAAAAGTTATTTTCCAAGATCATCTCCTCGCCWACACCKTCCGTGYGTAAGGMCTTGAACATATTGCCGGCCTCGCCCATCACCTCATAGGACGGCGCAGGAAAAGCTGGCGGAATTATTGCTTCCATGAAGGCTAGCCCGTGAATATTTTCCGGATTGAGACGGGCATACCGCATACCAAGCGCGGAGCCCCAATCATGAACAACCAACGTTATATCTTTGAGGTCTGCCTTTTTAATAAACGCGTCAAGATAGGCTGCGTGTTCACCGAAAGTATAGCCAATATCAGGCTTGCCGCTGTCACCCATYCCRATGAGATCCGGTGCTACGGCACGGTATCCTGCCGCTGTCACATAAGGGATGATATTGCGCCATAAATAAGACGATGTCGGGTTCCCGTGTAAGAACAACACGGTGGGCCCCGTACCTTCATCGACATAGCTCATCTGTGAKCCGAGCACTGARAGGGTTTTCTTGTCAAACGGRAAATCAGCCGAAATCGGTAGGCCGTAAGGTTGGTTTTCAACCGATACATTGGGCAAGGCGGCGTCTTGCGCCAACACCKGTGCAGCACCGACAACGCTTAAAGTTGCCAACGTTAAGAGAGCCGTACTTGCGGTTAAGAGTAGTCTTCTGGTTATATTTTTAGTCATTTTCTTTGCTTTCTAATGTAAGGTGGAAATGGGGTTAAAATAGGATTGTCTCAAGGGGCAGAACGGAAAAACCAAAGTGAATTCGGTCATGAAAAGTATGCTTGCATACATAAAGATCGAAATTTTATGTCATTGATTTTGCTTCGGGCGAGCAGCAGTTGCTCTAAAATCAAGGCGTCTACAAAGTCCTGGTCTGATTGCAATGTTAGAGTTGTCACTATGTATTCCCTTCTCAAGTCTGTTTGAAACTGTGATCAAGCTGCTGCTTGTTTTTGCTTGTGGATATCGCCTAGTCCGACAACGGCTCTCTTAAATCCTTGAAATTGTTTTTCCGCAGGAAATGGTTCAGGAACCGTAAGGCCCTTTTGGACAGCAGGTCTGCTTGATACGCGGCTCCACCATGCGCTCAGGTTTTTATGTTGAGATAAAGGTAAATTTTGAGTGGCCGGATGGATGTGACAAAGGTGTATCCATGGTGCCACAGCCATATCTGCAATGGTGTATTCGTCACCAGCCAGATAGTCTCGATTTTCAAGACGCGTATTTAACACATCCAGAATACGGCAAGTTTCGGTGAAATATCTGTCGGTAATTTTTGGAAATTCATTACCCCATGCGGCAGCAAATACTAGGTATTGCCCAAACATCGGGCCAATTGACGCCATTTGAAACATGAGAGCTTCAATAGTTGCGGAGCGCGCCTTTGGCTCGGTAGGTAAGAATTTACCAGTTTTTTCTGCAAGATATTGCAATATTGCGCCCGATTCGGTTACAACGTATCCGTCGTCAACAAGCACTGGGATTTTTTGGTTCGGGTTCATCGCTGTGAATTCAGGTGTCGATTGATCACCACCGAGAAACACTTGATGCACATTATACTCCAAACCCATTTCTTCGAGGGCGATGGAAATTTTCAAGCCATTCGGCGTTGCATCTGTGTATAGTTCTAACATTTAGTAATTCCTTGTTGTACATTTTTCATGTTGGTTCTGTTCTTTTGTGCCTACGGTACTTGCTATTTCATCAGCTTTGATTTAATACTATCCGTGTGGCTAGATAGCCTATCTATCCACATGGATAGATATAGCAAGTAAAAAGTTGGTGATGTATGTCGCGATCACGAAAAGTTGAACCGGAAGCAGCCCTTGATGCTGCGCAAGCCTTGTTCTGGAAACATGGGTTTGGCCAGGTTGGCACAAGGCAGATCGAGGCAGAAACCGGATTGACCCGCTTTACGTTGCAAACCAGCTACGGCGGTAAGAAATCATTATTCCTACAAACACTCGACGCATATCTCAACGGCTTTGAGACCGATTTTTTATCAGGTATCACGGCGGGCGGCCTGGAAAGTATTGCCAATTGGTTCGAATTAAGAGCCAGCTCCGCTTGCTTGCCGGAAGTTACGGCTTGCGGCTGYTTAATGTTGAACACGATCGTCGAATTTCAAGGACAGGACGATGAGGTCAACCACCGTTCGGGCCGGTTTATGAAGGCGCTGCGGGGCAGTTTTATATCTGCACTTGAAAGCGCTAAAGAAGATGGRTTAGTGGACCCGAACTTCGATGTCGATGCAAAAGCCGAACTCCTTCTTGGTATTGCAATCAGCTTGAACGTCATTATCCGCGGCGCCGAAGATAATACGGCTGGTGCAAAAATGGCTGCATCCGTTGCCACGATGATCAGGGATTGGCGCGTAAAATCGTAGAAAAAAGAGCTGCATAAATTCATGCCAAAATCAAACCTTACGAATGATTGCCCTCCTCTAACAATGCCGYGCAGCCCGCTATTTTGAACGGCGAGCAGTTGCTAATCGAGCGCTTATTTAATTAAGTTGCTATCAAACCAATCAACCAGCGTTTCAGCTAAATGTTTGTCTTGTTCCAACAAGGGGTAACCATGGCCCTTACCTTTATAGGCAATAAATTTAGAATTTATGTTTTCGTTTAATGCAAAGCCCCTCTGCGTACCGACATAGGTGCCGTCTCCTTCTGCGGTAATAAATAAAGTTGGTTTCTTAGCTATCGCTTTGTAATCTGCAATCGTATCGTCATTGTCATTATGTACCACGTTTGATGARAARAARCTSAYCGCATTGATRGGATTGTTTTCTGCCAMTNYTTTTNYWYKKSRNCCGCCACMRCWWSHWNCNCNTGTCACACCAATRATGCCGTCCTTGCCTACTTTTTCGCGTAGAAAATCGTAAGCCAATTGCACATCTTTTGGCCAATGCCCCATATAATCCCTCACAACGGCACCTCTTCCGAATTTCTTCATATCCGTTTTGTCGTCAATACTTTCGCCAAACCCACGAAAATCTAGGCTGAGTGCATGTATGCCGCTTAGACTAAGGCCTTGACCTATATCGTCATACATAGTGCGGTTAAAATTGCACTGGTGCAATAAAAGCACAGCTCGTTCTTCAGCGTTTTCAGGCTGATAATAATCGGCCTTGAGTTCAAAACCTTGCTCTGTCGTCAAGGTAAGCTCTGTTGCTTGGCTGGTGATTGCTACTGTAAATACAGTAAATAATGCTAATGAAAGTAACTTTAGACGTGACGGCATAATATTTCCTATTCGTTGTTTAGTGTAATTGATCTAACTGTAACTTTGTGTATGCACCTATTGTCAATTCAAAAATGTCTGTTCTGACTTCACGATTACGTGACGTGTTAAATCACTCATACAACTGTGTTATCTTTAGTTTTGGTGACCAAAATGGGCAAAAAAATCACGGATTGTGCATGTATGAACTTACGCAAATCGGCACGTTTAATCGCCTAATTTTATGATCTCAAATTACAGCCAAGCGGGCTTTATCGAACAACTCCCATCTCGATTTCCCTGATTAACAAAGAGTTTTATTGTAAAAGCAGGGAATATGTGGAAATTATCATGTGATCTTCCTCTTGGCGTTGGCAGATTAAAGTGCCATAAGCCCAAAAATTTCTGGCATTCCAAAATCAGTTCTTACTYATTATTGATGTTCCCATAACAATGCCCCCCAAAGGATACAAATGACAAATTTTCCAAATGTGCGCCCGGCGTTGGCYGCTACGCTGACGGCCCGTGGCTATACTGCCCTTACTCCCGTTCAAGAGGCGGTGATCGCTCCTAAGCTTGACACTGCCGATCTGTTGGTTTCAGCGCAAACCGGCTCGGGCAAAACCGTTGCTTTTGGTTTAGCCCTTGCTCCGACCTTGCTCGGCGAGAACAATAGTTTTGCGCCAACACAGGCTCCTTTAGCCGTCGTAATCGCGCCAACACGAGAACTGGCTTTGCAGGTAAAGCGGGAACTTGAATGGCTATATAAAGAGACCGGCGCGCGGCTCGCGACATGTGTCGGCGGCATGGATATGCGCACTGAACGCAAAGCTCTTGGGCGCGGTGCACATATCGTGGTCGGCACACCCGGACGCCTATGCGACCATATCAAACGCGGCTCCCTTGATCTGAGCATGCTTAAGGCCGTTGTCCTCGATGAAGCCGATGAAATGCTGAAGATGGGGTTTCGCGAAGAGCTAGAGCTAATACTCGGCGCCGCACCCGCGCAACGCCGGACATTAATGTTTTCAGCAACAGTGCCAAAAACCATTATTGGCATGACCAAAAAGTATCAAAAAAATGCTGTGCGTGTGAATACGGCAGCTGAAGCCAAACAGCATCTGGACATTGAATACCGCGCGTTGAGCGTGGCCAAAACGGACCAAGAAAACGCAATCATCAATGTGCTGCGCTATTATGATGCCAAAAATGCCATTGTCTTTTGCGATACCCGTGTCGCAGTCAACCGTATGACCAGCCGGTTCAACAATCGCGGGTTTTCGGTTGTCTCGCTTTCGGGCGAGTTAAGCCAGAACGAACGTAGCCATGCCTTGCAGTCTCTTCGCGATGGTCGTGCAAAGGTTTGTATCGCCACAGATGTTGCTGCGCGCGGTCTTGATTTACCGGACCTTGAGTTGGTTATCCATGCCGCCATTCCGAAAAATGCCGAAGCACTACTGCACAGAAGCGGACGCACTGGTCGTGCSGGGCGCAAAGGYGTTAGYGTTCTCATCGTCCCTCATGCMGGRCGCAAGCGCACCGAACGGCTGTTCAGTACCGCTAAAATCAAAGCCGCGTGGGCCGTGCCCCCTTCCGCCGACGATGTGCTTAGCCGCGATAATGAGCGTTTATTGGAAGGTCTTACCGTAAGCGAGCAAGCTACTGAGAACGAGATTGAAATAGTCGGAAAACTTTTAGAGGCCAACACACCTGAACAAATTGCAACGGCATTTGTCCGTCAATACCGTGCCAAACATACGGCACCCGAAGAATTGATGAAGCCGGGTAGTTATGATCCAGGGGATAGTTACGGTTCCGATAAAGGCTCAGGCCGCGGGTCGCGTAAACCRCGGGGTCGTAACGATTTTGAAAACGGCGTCTGGTTTTCACTTAATCTGGGGCGCAAGCAAAAAGCAGAGCCACGCTGGATTCTACCGATGCTGTGCAAATCAGGCGGATTAAATAAGAAAGACATCGGGGCAATTAAAATTAGCGAAACCAAAACTTTTGTTGAGATTTCTCAAGCTGGCGCCGAAGGTTTTATCGCAGCAATTGGCCCGGAAGGGAAAATTGAAAAGGCGATCACAGCCMRCCGCCTAGATGGTCAGCCGGATTTTAGCGCACCCGRCTCRAARCCGCAATATMAGCCCCGGGATAAATCTACYTATAAAAAGAAATCCGCTAAGCGATCCGCTGAYTTTGARGAARMGRTGAACCAAGAYACCGCCCCTGAATTTGATCCTACCGAGAAAACCCAGGGTGCNAAAAANNNNAGCGGGNNRMRGYMRMAMRMMAMRMAAMWMGMRSSKSSSRCGKSYSGMMGMSMRMRGGAAAATGCAAACGCTAAACCTAAAGGCAAATCTGGGCACAARCCCAAWCGTRCACCTAAAGGYAARCAGGCTCTGGRYGGKGAYGCAAGATTGATCCGTAAAAAACGCAAGAAATAGTGTCAAGAAATAGTGTAAAGGCTCAAACTAGGTGCGGTCTGCTTGCATGACGAGCTTTTTGTAATCCCGTAGATCGCCATCATATTTTWYGGCRCGRCCRTTCTTCACAAGCCAGAGTTGGTCGGCTGTCGCCTCCGCAAGATAAACATCATGGGTGATKARCACCACAGCGCCCGGAAAATCATTGAGCGCRTAAATCAAAGCTTCACGGCTATCAATATCCAAATGGGATGTAGGCTCGTCGAGAATTAAAACATGGGGCTTGTCAATGGACATAAGCCCAAGCAGAAGCCTGACTTTTTCACCGCCAGATAGTTTCTCGACATTGGTTTCCACTTTTTCATAAGAGAACCCCATTTGCGCCGCTACACCGCGGGCTTTACTTTGCCCTGTGTCTTGTGGCAGCTTTTGCGTCACATGGTCGAGTACGGTTTCACCTGCGGTCAGTTCATCAAGTTGATCTTGAGAGAAATATCCAATTTTAAGAGAGGAGGAGGCTTTACGTTTTCCCATCATCAAAGGCAGGCGCTCTGCAATGGATTTGACCAAGGTGGTTTTYCCTTCGCCGTTTGCACCGACKATYGCCACGCGGTCATCCGGGTCGAGGCGAAGATTGACCCCCGACAAAATTTGCGCACCCTCGCCGTADCCTAAATYCGCATCTTCCAATTCCAACATTGGTGGTGCCAATTTGCCTTTTGGTGCAGGGAAAGAAAACGGGGTTGTGCGCTCTGCAATGGGGATGGCAATGTCTTGCATCTTTTCCAGCATTTTGACACGGGACTGCGCTTGCCTGGCTTTGGAAGCTTTCGCTTTAAAACGGTCCACAAAGGCTTGAAGATGGGCTTTGTCCGCATCTTGTTTRACCTTTTGCGCGGTCAATTGTGCCGCCTTAGCCGCGCGAAGTTTCATCCACGCATCATACCCGCCCGTTGTTATTTCTAATTTTTGATGCTCAAGAGAAAGCGTGTGCGTTACGGACCGGTTGAGAAGCTCGCGGTCATGGCTGACCAAAATAACCGTATGTGGGTATTTGCGGATATAACCTTCCAGCCAAGTCGCCCCTTCGAGGTCAAGATAGTTAGTCGGCTCGTCCAACAACAATACGTCCGGCTCACTGACCAGCACGCCTGCAATCGCGGCACGCATACGCCAACCACCGGAAAATTCTTTTGTTGCCCGGTGAAAATCATCGGGTTTAAACCCTAACCCAGAAAGAACAATAGCAGCACGTGTTTCAGCATTCCATGCGTCCATGTCCGTTAAGCGCTCATAAATTTCGCCCAATTGGTCAGGGTCCGTCTCGGTTTCGGCGCGCTTCATTAATGCGTGCCTTTCTTGATCTGTGGCCAACACAACATCCATAATCGTCTCGTCGGTAGCCTCGACCTCTTGTGCCACCCAGCCCAGGCGCGCACTTTTATTTATCCGGATCGAAGCGTCCACATCTCGAGTTTCTACTTCCTCTCGAATGAGGCGCAGCAGTGTCGATTTCCCTGTACCATTACGACCTATTAAGCCGACTTTCCACCCAGCAGCAATTTGGGCWGAAGCTTTGATAAACAAAGGGCGCCCTTGAACGGCGTAGTCGAGATCAGTGATTGAAAGCATGCGCGCCTTGTAAGCCGTAGAATGTCGAACGCAAGAGCAAAGAGGTGCCTTTTTTATGGGAAAGAAGATATAAGGCGAAAAATTTCTCCTGAGCCACCCAGACATTATCAGAGGGGCATTGTCGGAGGAAAGCTCATGATCGAGAAATAGCCGAGAGCTAACGTTGACCGAATGGAGAGACGTCACGGCCTAAATTAGGACGGCAACAGGTTTTTATTTTCCTATTGTTTATCGATAAATTTGTGATACAGCTTGGGAAATTTTTTGGAGACAGCCTGTGATAAAAATCGATAACGTCAGTAAGCGTTTTGGGGACGTTCACGCCCTCAAAAATGTTAGTCTTGAATTAAAGCCAGGTCTGTTTGGACTGCTTGGWCCGAACGGYGCWGGRAAATCAACCCTCATGCGGACGCTGGCRACATTGCAGTTGCCGGACMAGGGTACTATTACTTATGACCARACCGATATCGCRGYYGARCCCAATGCCATGCGCAGYAAACTTGGYTATCTGCCACARGATTTTGGYGTCTATCCCCGTATGAGCGCCGAAGCGCTTCTGGATCACATAGCCATTCTTAAGGGCGTGAGCAATAAGGCGGAACGGCGCGAACAAATCACTAATCTGCTTAAGGCTGTCAATCTTTATACCATGCGCCGCGCAGCCGTTGCGACCTATTCGGGCGGKATGCGWCAACGCTTTGGCGTGGCTCAGGCGYTGTTGGGTGATCCCAAAGTTTTGATAGTTGATGAACCCACGGCCGGGCTGGACCCGTATGAGCGTCAACGGTTTTTGGATCTGTTAAGCGAGGCGGGAGAAGATAAAATTATTATCCTGTCGACACATATTGTTGAGGATGTGCGCGATGTCTGTGCCGACATGGCAATCATGGGTGAGGGTGAGATTGTTGCCCGTGGCGCCCCTGAGGATTTAATCGCCAAAATTGAAGGAAAAGTTTGGCGTAAGAAAGTCGACAAGGCAGAAGTAGAAAAATTGAAARAGGCACATGATGTGCTGTCAACAAGACTGCTCATGGGAGGCGTTATCGTCAGTATCTTTGCAGATAMCAGACCWRNGCCCNGGCTTTGAAAAAGCCGAACCAAATCTTGAAGACGCCTATTTCGCTCACCTTTATCGTCACGTTTAGGGGCTYGAGATGTTRAAAAAAYTGATTGGTTTTGAAATTAAACTCCACACCCGCCAAATCGGGTTTTGGGTCACAGTGGTGATTATGTTTTTGCTGGGTCTCTTGGTGATGACGACCGACATTATCACAATCTCAAGCAATACGGGCGAGCGGATTAAGGCGAACGGTGCCATCGCATTGGCATTGCAAATATCTATATTGAGCCTCGGGTCTATATTCTTTGGTGCAATTTTTGTCGTGAGCGGCATTATGCGGGATCAAACACACAAGGCGCTGGAAATGATCCACGCCACGCCAGTCTCAACCGCTAACATGACATTATCGCGGATGCTGGGCGTCTATGTGGCGACGTTTATTTGTATTTTCGGTGCCGTTGCCGGCTTGTTTGCYGGTCAGTTCGCGCCKTGGRTAGACAARGAAACACTAGGYCCYATCAATRTYCTGTAYTTCTTRCARCCMTCCATTGTTTACGTTGCGGTCAACACRCTTTTGATTAGCGGCCTGTTTACCGCCATTGCGGCCATAACCCGCAACCGAGCGCTTGTGTATGTGAGCGCCGTRGGCTTGTTTATTYTCTACATAATGAGCGGRTTAYTCGTAGGCCARGAYGCRCCTGATTGGGCGAYTTCACTAGTCGACCCATTTGGCGCTGAAGCCTTAAATGTGACGACGGAGTTTTGGCCAGCGGATGAACAAAATACACGTATGTCTCCGCTTGGCGGCTTTATTGGCCTCAACCGGTTGGTTTGGGGCGGAYTGGGCCTGTTGTTGTTTGCCGGGATTTTTCGCCTGTTTAAACGCGGGTTGGTCACACGCAAAACYAARCTGGGRGCAGATGTCGCCGATACTTCGACGGGACGTATTCATGTGTCTCCYGCGACCGTCACWCTKACTGCARGYAAYACGCTTTCTGCTTTTTGGRYACGGTTTAAGTATGAATATCTAACCACGGTAAAAAGTATTCCCTTTGCTATCCTGACCYTGTTGGCRCTTTCGCTCTTCGCGCTCGTGAYCTATGTGCAAACYRWRYTTRWKCCARAYCCGGTTTTRCCGACGAATTTGCAAATGATACAAACCGTATTGGGCAGTACTACAATTCCTTTGATGATTATTTTGGTGTTCTTTTCCGGTGAAATCATATGGCGGGATAAAACCGCTGGTATTACCGAAATCCTTGACGCTAGCCCGGTCAAAAACTGGCCTCTGATGGCCGGCAAATGGCTCGCATTGATGGTGGTAATTTTAACCATTGTCTCGGTCGCCGTTGTCTTTGGCATGGCAGCGCAATTAGCGCTCGGCGATGTGCCAATCAACATTCTTACATATATGAAATTCACGTTTGTCAATTACGCTCCGAGGCTTCTCTTGATTGCGGCTTTGGTTTTGTTTATTCAAAACTTCATGCCCAACCGGGTGATCGGCATGATTGTGGCCGGAATGTTGACGATCTTTTTCTTCTTCGTCGTTGGCAATTTACCCTTCTATCATCCGTTGATGGGCTATAGCCGCGTTCCCACGGGCGGCATATCCGAGTTAAATGGTTTTGCCGATCTCCTCCGGTATAAATGGTTTGCTTTATATTGGGGTTCTTTGGCTTCTTTGTTCGGCGTGCTCAGTATCTGGTTGTGGCGCCGGGGGTTGCAAAATTCATTGTTCGCCCGATTGCGTGGTTTAGGCAAGCGTCTGAGCCTGCCAACCATGGCCGCCGGTGCCGTATTYCTAGCAGGCTTTACCGGTAGCGGCGCCTATATCTATAAGTCCTATAATATTGACGGTGATTTCCGCACACGTAAACAGCAAGAACAGCGTCAGGTTCGCGGTGAGAAGTTGCTGGCCGAGGCGCTTAAGTTGAAGTTACCAAAAATCCGGTCTCTAGACGCCGAAGTTTACTTCCAGCCCGCCCAACAAACGGCCACTGTGAAAGGTCGCTACACMATTGAAAACACMACGGGGGCTCCGCTAGAAGACRTTTATATTGCGACGGCTTCAGAGCACGACGAAGACAATATCGAACTGACGCTCAARGGAGCGGTCAGGGTRASTGARCGCGAAAACCTTGCTGAGATTGAAGRTTTTGGCTATAGGATTTACCARTTYAACCCGCCCTTGGCCGCAGGTGCGATGACAGAAATGACCTTTGAAACCTATTTYCACGCGCCGCGTCTYGGCGACGGCAGTCTCATTCGTAAAAACGGAACCTTTGTCAACAACACCCAAGTCATGCCRATGCTGGGCGTGCAGGATCAACGCATGCAAAAYCCGGATAGGCGCCGAAAATACGGTTTGCCGGAATTGGAGAAACGTCCGGAGCGTACTGACATGGATGCGCGCAATAAAAACTTTATTACACCGTCYGCMGAYTATGTGGACTTCAAGGCYAARGTTTGCACTGATATTGGCCAAAYTCCCATAGCGCCCGGAAAACTTATGCGCGAATATGAAGAAAATGGGCAGGCYTGCCGCGACTATSAATTGATGAACCCGACCTTTAATTATGTCGCCTTTCTCTCGGCTGATTATGCAGTCCGCAAAGACGTCTGGGAAAACCCGAACGGCGAYGATGTCGAYCTCGAAATTTATTATCACGAACCSCATGGCTATAATGTCGATTTGATGATGGGTGCCATGAAAAAATCCATGGATACRTACACGCGTGTGTTTTCCCCATATCAATACGGACAAATACGCATCATGGAATTTCCMTACGCGAGTTTCGCACAGGGTTTTGCAGGTACGATTCCGTTTTCRGAAAATATAGGGTTTGTGCGCGATCCCGGGGACCCAAAAGACATTGAAAGTGTCRACCTTGCTAGYTATGTCACTATGCACGAAATCGGTCATCARTGGTTCGCCCACCAGATCATGCCGGCCAGCACAAAAGGCTTTAACGTCCTTTCGGAAGGCTTGACCGAAAACGCTGCCATGACCGCCTATGAAGAGGCATTGGGCTGGCAAAAAACTAGACGTTTGCTCGAACAACGGGCAATCCAGTCTTATTTGACGGGCCGCACACAGGACAGTGATGATGAGCCACCACTCGCCAAAGCCGGCAACCAGCAATATCTGGTCTACAACAAGGCCAGCTGGGTGTTTTGGGGTCTCAAACAATATATGGGTGAGGATGCAATGCAGGGTGCCATACGCGGCTTTATCGAAGAGTATGGYCTGAAAGGCCCGCCTTACCCAACAACCAAGGAATTGGTTGAGGCGTTACGGGCTGCTGCATCTGAAGACTATCAGGGTTTGATCACCGATTATTGGGACAGGATCACGTTTTGGGATTTGAAATTCGGTGAGGATATTGACATTAAGCCGAATGCGTCCGGCGGATTCACAGTCGATYTGACCGCAATTGTTGATAAGCGTATTGCCTCGGAAGAAACCGGAAAAGAGACRTCGGTCACTGAGATTGATGGTGAGGAACTCGACGAATGGATCGAGATCGGGTTTTACAAAGAGGATCCGAAGGAGACACTCGGCGACGATTGGRTCAARCTTGAACGGGTACGTGTCAACAMGGCCGAAACTGCGCTTTCCTTTGATCTGCAGGAGCGGCCCGCCTTCGTGATGTTGGATCCGCGACGGCTTCTGATCGAGCGCAATGTCAAAGACAATGCCAAGGCACTAAAGGACGAATAGGAATATTGTCAGAGGCAATGGTGTAAGGTTTCGTAACTGCATGATACATAAAATTGAAATGGTATTTGGATGCGGTATTTGTCAAAATCGATGGGGAAGGTAACGGCTTTTTAGATTTAGTTTTTTAGCCTGACAGTGCCTTTTACTGCTTTAAGGTTGCGCGGCACCAGACCAATCGACGCCCCGTTCTCCGGAAAGGAAACCATCAGACAAGCGGATGTCTTCGTCAATGCGGCAAATGGAATCCACCACATAATCTGCATTGCGTTCTCCATCTAAAAGCTGTCGGTACAATTTGCATAGTTCTGGAAAACCCACAGATTGTGGTGACAAGCGCAATGCCGAAACACCAGCATCGATCAGAGCGTCAATTTGGTACGCAGAACARGCATAGGTATCCGACAAGGTTTGCACGCCGTTCATTGCCAAAAACGGTTGATCRTCCAGTGTRCGCACATTCAACCCATCCAGATCGTCTTCACAGGCAAATTGGCAGCTATCCTTTGTACGGTTATGCAAGCGGGCATGGTAGCACCGACTGGAAATAGCCAAYGGCAAACGGCCGTGCCCCCAGACTTCTATATCCACGCCGAGATCGGCACCARTTGCCGCCAGAGTTTTGACAGAGGCAAGCGGYAGTTCCGGCGGTAAGCADATGCGGGCGGCGCCGCGCAAYGCCAACCATGACAAGGTACCCTCATTATAAACATTCACCAAAGGGCCAACGGAGAACCGCATTCCTTCTGGTAAGTGAGDCAAGGCGGTCAAATCATTRATTTCGAYCTCTACGCCCATCTCGGCCAATTCTGCTGTCAATTTGCGTTCGCGTTTCAGSGTGACCAGTGCAAGGCTTGTCAGAACAACCTGCTTTCCGGCATTGGCCAATGTCGAAATCGCTTCAGGAATACGGTCCTGATAGAAAGGTAGGCGTTTGGAACADATAAGTTCACCCAGTACGACGCGGTCCACYGGCRCTTGGGCCAGATCATCATAAAGTTTGGCCCAGCGATCCGCCTCCCAAAAAAACTGGTTGGGTCCAACAGTTAGTTCCACCTTGTCATCTCCATGTCTTTTTGTADGCACCGGTTGTCATGGCCTGCCCCTCGGACAGGYTTGCTAACATGCCTTCGGGCATCGGCYGGCCBGCTTCAAGCGCATCGACGGCBGCACGGAAATTWCGYACGACCTGYGCAACATAGGACCGCGATCGTTGCCGCCCTTCAATCTTRAGYGCCGTAACACCMGCTTTTTGYAATTGAGGGATCAAATGYTCGGCGTTCAAGCTGACYGGRTCTTCAAAAAGRTATCCCTTTTTTTCACCAGCGCTAAAACATCCCTTGCAAAGGGTYGGGTATGGGGCGGCRKCRBCRYSGCCAACCCGGTGGATCGTATATCCCCCAAGGCGGGCATCWAGAACACCATCCTCCTCATGGTATTCAACATGGCTGGCAGGGGAACAAACCCCGTTCATATTRGGCGAAAGWCCGGTTGCATAAGACGAKAGCAAACAACGRCCYTCGGCCATAACGCAWAGACCTCCAAAGACGAATACTTCGGTTTCCACCTCGATTTCTGCATTGATCGCCGCAATTTCGGGAACGGAAAGAACSCGGGGCAACACCACGCGTTTTACGTCAAACGCTTTGRCRTAAAAATTGATGACATCGGCATTGGCAGCGGCGGCCTGAACCGAAAGATGACGTCGCAGTCCAGGATGGTTCTGCGCYGAATAATCCAACAATCCCAGATCGGCTAAAATTACCGCATCCGCCCCACATGCCTCTGTATCAGAAATCGCCCGATGCCATATTGCCTGATCACCCGCGCGCGGGAATGTGTTGATCGCCACCAAAACCTTGGTTCCATGCTCGTGCGCAAAAGCRATACTCTCATGCATTTCGGTTCGGTCAAAGTTTAGGCCCGGAAAGTTACGTGCATTGGTTTCGTCGTTAAACCCACAATACACGGTATGAGCRCCGGCCTTTACCGCCGCGCGCAATGCAGCCGGTGTACCTGCCGGACAAACAATTTCCATTACCATGCTKCTGCCTCCTCAGAGCGGGAGAAACTAACGCCGRTCTGACGCTCTGCGAATGCCAATAAAAACTGCAAGGGCGGRGCCAACGGGCCARATATGYGYGCGAGTTCTTKCGAAAGATCCARCTCCGCATTATCAACCGCGTTGCGCAARGCCAAAGCCGCMGCMGTATCACCCTCAACCACCAGATCGCGCGAAAAGAACAATGCATCGCCGTCRAATGTGCCGTGTACCAGCCCCAAAAGTGCGGCCATGGGCCCGGCAATTCGTGCAGYRCCYTCGCCGCGCCCATGGGTCACGATCACATTTGGGATCCCTCCATTTGGCTCCAGACACAGTACAAATGGCAGGTCGGTTGGATCCAAGACAAAACGGGTATAGCCATAGTCTCCAAGACGGCGAAAAAGRCCGGGATGACTTTTGGCAATCTTTCGAGAATAGGCCGTTAAAGACAACGACAAGGGCGCCAACGGCATCACGCTTAGTACGTGTGCAAYTATGGGAGGGACCCTTGGGATTGGCACCTGTGATTGAGACAAGTAGTGTTCCTTTTTTAGATASTCAGAGTTCTGTTGGTTAAGTCTTCATGGGGGTTTGTTAAATGAGGTAAATTGACGCACGGCAATTTCGCATCACGTTTTACTCATCGCCTCACATTTTACTCATGGGGGCATTGTCATGTCTGGACATCGCCCCGGGTCAAAGATTAATTTGGYATTTTGAAGATACCARRTGCGGTCATGTCTTCGGCCTTTTTACATGATGTTTTATCACTGGCTCTGATGTTTATCCGCTTAAGATGTTAGCCCCTATCAAAGGCCCGCGTTTAATAGGCTGACAATGCCCTTTGATATTTATGCTGCTTATTGGCGTAAATGACTAATGAGAATTCGAGAGCTTAAGCGTTAATGCCGCATAGTCGGAATGATAAACACCTTCCGGGCTTGTCGGCATGGTGATCCAGACCGCCGTTAGCATGGCAATGCCGTCGTGGTGACGGAGAACTTTTACTACACCGTCTTTGTCGGTTACGTACTTACGGCTTTTGTTATCAACACCGTAAACAACGACATCCTGACCCGTCAAAGGTTTGCCGTCCAACAATAGTACAAAATCCCGGCTTCCAGATTTGGCGGCAATAAATTCCAACTTTTGGCCAACGGGTTCGTACTTTTTGTCAGCACCTTCATCGCAGGTTTCGACACATATGAATGTTTTAGTGTGCTTGTTATAGCTGCGGTGTAGAACCGGAGTGCCAGGCAGATTGTTGAAAGCTTTGCGCACGGTTTCGTTTGCACCGATTTCGTCTAGATACCCGTCCGTATCTTCGGGCTTTATTTCACCTGAACGTGTTTTACTGCTCATGGAGATCACGCCAAAGCCAACTCGGTCAGCAAGGAAAGTCATGTTTAAATTGGTTTTGTTTTCCTCAAGGGTAAATGCATCGACTTTATGCTGAGCCATCACAATAGAGCTAAATGCAATTCTGTCTTTGGCCGGGCCAAATTCAAGTTTTGGGAATGTCAGTGCGCTGGTCAAGGCGATTTCAACCGTGTCGCCAGACTGCCACGTAAATTTTGCAGGCCACAAAAAAGTTTTATGGGCCAACGCGGGAACGGCAAAGATTGTTGCGACCAAGACGGTACTAGCAAATAAACTTTTTCGATAAAATTTAATACGTGTAAGTTGTAGGTTCAACATATGGTATCTCCAAACAGGTTTAAGCCTGAGCTAAGCGAGAGTTTGCTCACCTCTGTTGGTTTATATTATGTGGCGGCTTTGCGGTATTGCAAGGATATTGTACAAGGGGCAGGCTTCGCACTCAGAGGAAAGTCCATAATTGATAAATTGCCGGTATGTACACTGTCTGACGTCAGCGCTTATGGCACAGATTTAGGTCTGTGCTAAGAGAGAGTTTTTGTTCATCATCATCTTAGGAGTAAGTGATGAGACAGAAAC
>NVTC01000020.1 GCA_002732905.1 Robiginitomaculum sp. | reverse complement strand
GTGATCCACGCGATAAAAATGTGCAAATGGGTGCGCTCGCAGGTGTGAGCCAACGCGCAGATGTTATGGAAAAACTGGCTGTTTTGGGAACTGATAATGTTATTAATATTGGTGGATTTAAAACCCCTGAGACAGGTGCTTTCTTATCGCCGACGATATTGCGGCGTGATGACCCGATGTCGCAAAGCCTTGTGCATGAGGTTGAAGCCTTTGGTCCTGTCAGTACGCTTATGGGTTATGAGAGCGCACAGGACGCGGTTGATCTCTTGCAAAAAGGTGGCGGTTCTCTCGTGGCGTCTGTCTTTAGTTATGATCCAAGTTTTACCCGTGAAGTTATCGTTGGTGGTGCGTGTTTCCATGGGCGTATGTTGATTGGGGACCGTGACAGTAATGCAGAAAGTACGGGGCATGGTTCACCTATGCCACAACTTGTACATGGTGGCCCGGGGCGTGCGGGTGGCGGCGAAGAAATGGGCGGTGTACGCGGCGTCATGCATTATATGCAGCGCACGGCCATTCAAGGCAGCCCGTCCGTGATTGCCAACATTACGGGTGAATGGATACCCGGTGCAAAATKCCGNNWKRTARAWRSMSATMCNYWSMGMCAKMYCKANAAAGMTNNNMWSMRKWTCGKCRMKCWGNSKRYRMMSCAASTNCNSSGKAAAGTCACCTTGAACGACATCGAACTGTTTGCCAATTCAACGGGCGATACATTTTACGCCCATATGAATAGTGAGGCCGCCAAGGCCAATCCGTTCTTCGAAGACAGGGTTGCACATGGATATCTGCTTTTATCATGGGCGGCAGGTCTATTTGTCTCGCCGGATCCCGGGCCCGTCCTTGCCAATACCGGGCTGAATAATCTAGCCTTCATGACCCCGGTCTATGCGGGCGACGAGATTAAGGTGCAGCTTACAGTTCGGCGCAAAAAACGCCGCACAGAAGACTACGGAGAGGTTGGCTGGGACGTAGAGATCACCAATCAAAAAGATGATGTCTGCGCCCGGTATGAATTATTGACAATGGTAGCGTTTGCGGACGGCTAGCCTAAGCCGCCATTGCCGCTTTAATCGTGACCAGCTTGCGCTTCTCTTCACACCAAAGCTTCAACTTAGTGCACCGCAAGCTTTGCCACAGGGTTAAGCGTTTGACGTTGATCAGTTTCGGGTGGTCACGCAGAGCCTCAGTTAAGCGGTAGAACGGAATGCGGGAATTGAGGTGATGCACATGATGGATGCCAATATTACCGGTGATCCAGCGTAACGGTTTTGGCAAATCGTAATGGGAGCTACCGAAAATAGCGGCTTCATTGCGGTCCCATTTTTCTTCATGATCCCACATGGTGTCTTCAAACTGATGTTGGACGAAAAACATCCAAACACCGAGAGCGCCAGCCACCAGAATCATCGGAATATAAACCATCAAAAACGCTTGCCAGCCAACAAAATAAATGATCGCGCCAACAAGAGATGCAATGAACAAATTTGTCCCCATTGCACTGAACCAGTATTTTGGTTGCTTGCGTAGAAATTTGTCTGGCAGGCGTTGCGCAATAAGAAAAATRTAAATAGGYCCRATCAGAAACATCACCAMAGGATGYCTGTAYAGGCGGTAAAAGAAACGAGCTTTGGSTGARCGCTCTTTRTACTCTTCAACGGTCAGCATGTGGATGTCACCAATACCGCGTTTTTCCAGATTTCCGGACGAAGCGTGATGGGTAAGATGCGCCCGCTTCCAGATAGAAAACGGGGTCATAGTTATGATGCCGATCACACGGCCAACCCATTCATTGACCTTTTTTTGCTTAAAGAAAGCACCGTGAGAGCAATCGTGCTGGATAATAAATAGCCGCACCAGAAAACCAGCAGCCAGTAGTGAAAACCCGAAGCTTAAAAATACACTGATGTTAAGCGCCCAATAAGCCAGTACACATAAAGTAATAAATGGCAAAAAAGTGACGCCAATTTCAAATAGGCTTCTGAGTAATTTTGGTTGGCGGTAGGCCATCATTAGACGCATCCAATCTTTGGCAGAAAGGTGTGTATCATTGTCTGATTGATGCGCGTTTTCGTTAGCGTTCGTGTGGCTCATGCAGGGGCTCTCTCTTATTGCTCGKCAAATCTATAAAGGCCTAAGGTAAAGCGAAGTTTAATCTACGCAAGACAAAAATGCGTGAAAACTGTGTGACAAAAATGCAAACATTCACCTCTGTTTTGCAACCAAAAATTATAATTTGACCGTTTGGTCTAATTTATGTAAATAGACTTCATGTATTCAACTGACCTTAGAACTGACAAAGAAAAGAAGTCTGCTGACCAGCAGGCTCTTGATGACGCACAATTATGGGATGCGTTTCAAGCGCGTATTGACAACGGGGATGTCATTGAAGCCAAAGACGAGATGCCCGAGCGTTACCGTGCCACCCTCATTCGGCAAATCTCTCAGCATGCCCATTCGGAAATTGTCGGCCAATTACCAGAAGGTAATTGGGTAACACGAGCGCCAACCTTAAAACGCAAACTCATCCTATTGGCAAAAATACAAGACGAAGCCGGCCACGGGCTTTATCTATATTCAGCTGCCGAAACGCTGGGTCGCTCCCGCGACGATATGGTGGCAGACTTGTTATCCGGGAAAGCCAAATACTCGACTATTTTTAATTACCCGACCCCGACCTGGGCTGATATTGGCACTATTGGTTGGTTGGTTGACGGTGCAGCTGTTACCAAYCAAATTCCGTTGTGYCGATGTTCTTACGGGCCTTATGCGCGCGCTATGGTGCGCGTGTGCAAAGAAGAAAGCTTCCACCAGCGCCAAGGTTATGAAATCGTTACGACATTGGCACAGGGCAGCGCAGAGCAGAAAGCTTTGGCGCAAGACAGCYTRAACCGTTTCTGGTGGCCATCTTTGATGATGTTCGGGCCTAGCGATAGCGCCTCAACYCATTCATCACAAAACATGAAATGGAAGATCAAGCGCCATTCCAACGACGAGCTGCGCCAACGTTTCATCGACGCAACTGTGCCGCAAGCCGAGTTTCTCGGCCTGACTATTCCTGACCCGGACTTAAAATGGAACGAAGAGCGCGGCTCTTACGACCACGGCGATATTGATTGGGGCGAGTTTTGGGCTGTGATCAAAGACGGCGGTATATGCGGCAAGGATCGGATACGCGCCCGGCGCGCCGCCGCCAAAGACGGCGTTTGGGTCAGGGCGGCAGCAGAAGCATATGCGCAAAAACGGCGCGCTGAAGAACAAGCGGCATAAGGAATATTCATGASYGATAATTGGCATTTGTACGAAGTTTTCATCCGTTCAAAAAACGGACTAGCCCACAAACACGCAGGTAGCGTCCATGCGCAGGACGCAGAAACGGCTATCCTGTCTGCACGTGATTTATACACACGGCGCGGCGAAGCCAGTTCGTTGTGGATTATAAAATCCAGCGATATAATTGCTTCTGATCCGGGTGAAGCTGGTGAATTGTATGATCCATCGGACGATAAAATATATCGCCATTCAACATTTTATACCGTCCCCGACGGTGTGAAGAATATGTAACGTCATGAGTGCAGCAAAAAAACATATCGGCGCAAAACTGCCGACAAAGCCGGAAACCGTCTATATGTTGCGGCTGGCAGATAATGCACTGATACTTGGTCAACGCTTGTCCGAAATGTGCGGCCACGGACCAGAGATGGAACTGGACATGGCCATGACCAATATGTCTCTGGATTTAATCGGACAGGCAAAATTATTGTTCGAGCATATTCTGACGCAGGAGGACTTGGCGCCCAATGCAGACGTGTTGGCATTGACGCGTCCGCTGGAGCAATACAGTAATTGTCTTCTCGTGGCCCAACCCAATGTGGACTTTGCCCATATCATGCTTAGGCAATATCTGTTCTCAAGCATGCAGAAACTGCAATATGAAGCACTGTTGAATTCAAGCGATGAAACCTTGGCGGCAATTGCAGAGAAGTCCCTCAAGGAAATTGCCTACCATATCCGCTTTGCCAAAGGCTGGGTGTTAAGACTGGGAGACGGCACCGAGGAAAGCCGCGCCCGCACGGCGGACGGGCTAGAATGTTTGTGGCGGTTTACGGGCGAAATGTTTACCAATGACACAGGTGTTTCAGATGCAGTGGATGCAGGCCTAACTACGGATTTCACACAGCACTATAATGACTGGTTGTCAGAAACCAAAACCGTACTTCTTGAAGCCGGAGGGCTGACACCGCCTGAGGATACCCGCATGATAATGGGCGGACACCAAGGCCAGCACGTTGATAATCTAGGGCATATTCTGGCCGACATGCAGTTTATGCAGCTCAGTTATCCGGGCTTAAATTGGTAGGATTTGAGAAATGGTAGACAGCGCCCATTTGCTCAATTTGATGGCCGAAATAATGGATCCGGAAATCCCTGTGATCAATATTGTCGAGCTTGGTATTGTGCGCGGCATAGAAGACGGTTCGCCGCCGAGTGTGATTATAACCCCAACCTATGTTGGTTGCCCGGCTACAGATATGATTAGCGAGATGATCCGCGAAAAACTGGATACGTCTGGCTACGGCGATATTGGTATTAAAAACCAGTTATCGCCTGCATGGACAACCGACTGGATCACCAAGGAAGCCCACGAAAAATTACGCGTCTACGGTATAGACCCACCCGGCGCCCACGCACCAAGCTGCCCGCGTTGTGGTTCAACCAACACCCGGCTTATCAGTGAGTTTGGCTCTACACCGTGTAAGGCGCTCCACGTCTGCAAAGATTGTTTGGAACCGTTTGACCGGTTCAAATGCCATTAAATCTAAGGAAACAAGATGTCCAAATTTCATAAAATTCCGGTAAAGAGTGTCGACAAACTGACCCCCGATAGCGTGGTTATCACCTTTGCTATTCCTGATAAGCTGAAAGACATATTTACGTTCAAGGCAGGACAACATGTTATTGCGCGCACCAACTTAGGCGGCGAAGATATACGCCGTACTTATTCATTTTGCTCTGGGCCCAATGAAAATGTTTTTCGTATCGCCGTGCGCCAGATTGACGATGGTGCATTTTCCAGTTTCGCCAACACGGAACTCAAAGCGGGTGATATTCTGGAAATTTCCAACCCGATCGGCGCATTTTCATTAGAGGCGAAACCCGGGCAGACATATGTGGGCATAGCCGCAGGTTCCGGTATCACCCCGATCATGTCCATGATCCGCAGCGTTTTAACGGGCGATGCTAACAGCAAGTTCTTCCTCTATTACGGTAACCGCGATGCAGAACACACCATGTTTCGCAGCGAGCTAGCCGCCCTGAAAAACCTGTATATGGGACGGTTTTCGGCGCAGATGTTTATGACCCGTCAAGCAGTGGACATCCCTTTTTTCAATGGTCGCATTAACGGTGAAAAGATCGCGCATTTACACAAGCATGTATTTGCAGGGCTGGGTGTTGATGAGTATTTCCTTTGCGGCCCCAAGTCCATGGTCGACGGGGCAAGGGATAATTTGTTGGCAGCAGATATCCCCGAAGCCAACATCCATTCTGAATTGTTCTTCGTTGGCGAAGCTGGTGCGCGCCGTAAAAATATAGATGCGCCCGCCAAAGCTAAAATCAATGTGGTCATGGACGGCCGTAAAATCGAAGTGGATTACCGCGACGAACACGGCTCTATTTTGGAGGCCGTTTTATCCGCAGGTTTGGATGTGTCTTTCTCATGTAAGGGCGGTGTCTGCGCTACTTGCCGCGCTAAAGTCACAGACGGCAAGGTGGATATGGGCATTAATTACGGTCTGGAACCGGAGGAAATTGAAGACGGTTTTGTCTTGTCCTGCCAGTCGGTGCCGCTATCAAAAAGCGTAACTATCAATTTTGACGCCTAGGCAGTTATTACCAGCTACAGGTCTTTACCAGCTACAGGTCTTTAAATGTCCCGCCAGTTTCGGCCAGCTTTTTGAGCAGGGGTGCCGCTTGCCAGAAATACGGATCGTCTTTGGCGTATTCTAGAATTTTCCCGTAAATGGTTTTTGCGCCAATGGTGTCCGCATAAAACATCGGGCCACCATGATAGGCCGGGAAACCGTAGCCGTGAACATAGACCATATCTATATCGAGAGCGCGGGCGGCTATACCTTCGTCCAATATTTTTGCCCCTTCGTTGATCATGGCAAACAGGACGCGCTTACGGATTTCATCGTCATTAAAAGTGCGCGGTGTTATGCCTAAACGTTTACGTTCCGCCGCAATGATGTCCGTGGTCAGCGGATCAACATGCGGAGTGCGCGAACCCTGCTCATAGCGGTAATAGCCTGCACCAGTTTTCTGACCAAGCCTGCCGTTCTCGTACAAAATATCGGCAATGCGCGAATAGCGCTCAGCTTTTGGCCGGGTTTTGTCTTCGCGTCTGCGGTTGAAATAGCCAATGTCTATGCCTGCCAAGTCCGAGACTGCAAAAGGCCCCATGGCCATGCCGAAAGCCTTCATCGCCCGGTCAATGTCTTCGGGTTTTGCACCGTCTTCGACCATATAATCAGCCTGCTTGCGGTAAGTTTTTAATATGCGGTTGCCGATAAAACCGTCGCAAACACCGGACAGCACCGTGATTTTACCAATGGATTTTCCCAGCCCCATAATGGTCGCGAGAACTTCATCACTGAGTGCATCCGTGCGCACCACTTCCAACAATTTCATTATATTGGCGGGGGAAAAGAAATGCATGCCGACCACATCGCTTGGGCGTTTGGTTTCACGCGCCAAAATATTGATATCCAGATATGATGTGTTTGAAGCCAAAATAGCCCCTGGCCGGGCGATGCGGTCTAGGTCACGAAATATGGACTTTTTAATCTTCAGATTTTCTGTTGCCGCCTCAATGATCAAATCTGAGTTCGCGAGACCTTCCATATTAGAAACTGGCGACAGATTATCTTGTTGCTTTTTTAGGGCCGCAGAAGAAATCCGGCCTTTAGCCAAGTTGGATTCTAGTGTTTTGTTGATACGGCTTATACCCTTCTCCAAAGCATCCGCATTTATATCGAACAAACCAACCAAATAGCCCCCCGCCAAGAAAGCAAGCGCAATGCCAACACCCATCGTGCCTGCACCCAAAATGCTGATGGACTTTATGGGTCGCTTCTTAGCCATATCAAGCCCGGGAACTTTGGCCACTTGCCTTTCAGAGAAAAACGCATGGATAAGGCCAGCGCGCTGCGGGCTTTGCATACACTGCATAAATATTTCTCGCTCACGTTTTAGGCCTTCRCGGAAAGGCAGCTCYTGAGCCGCMTGCACAGCTTCCAACGCTTTCATAGGYGACAACTGGCCTCGGGCGCGGGCTTTGGTTTTAGCTTCAAGCGCGGCAAAGCCGTCAACGTCTGGGTGGGGGAGTTTAGTAACCGTGCTGAGTGCTGTACCGACATCCTTATTGGCTAACTTATCTTGTAAAAACGAAATTGCGTTTCCGACTAGATTATCTGCGAATACGGCATCAACGACACCCGCATCCAAAGCTTTATCTGCCCCTAAAGGCTTGCCGGACGTAATCATCTCACCAGCTTTCATGGCGCCTATAAGACGGGGTAATCTTTGGGTSCCGCCMGCRCCCGGTATAAGGCCAAGCTTAACCTCTGGYAGACCACATTTGGCGGYSGGGCYAGCGACACGAAAACGGCAYCCAAGTGCCACCTCCAAACCACCRCCMAGTGCMRCRCCGTTAATAGCGGCCACGGTKGGCACRCGGCAGTTTTCAAGAATRTCAATWRCGTCAGGTAAGAACGGYTTCATGGCTGGYTTGCCAAATTCTTTAATGTCAGCGCCGCCAATAAATATCCGCCTACTTTCTGAAATATTGGCRCCCGTAAGYACGGCRCCRTGGATATTTRTATCCCYATTGATTTGYTCTATGGCCTCYACWAGYCCWGMMCGTATATGTGTCGACAGWGCATTGACCGGCGGRTTATCAATGGTGATAACGGCTATGTTTTTAATAATTTCAATGTTYACGCTCATGTTTTGTCCGTCTTATTTGTGTGGTGGCCGGTATGGAGATCAGGCTTTCGGCTCAGGTTCTTGGTARGGATTTYAGCCCTAATAATAAGGCTGCAATCAATATACCRATACCGCCAGCGCGGTCGACCCATTTTGATGCATTTGATRTGGTGAATTTACGTAAGCGCGAAGCTGCAATCCCGTAAACACTTAAGAACATACCATCAATAACAATATAGGCGGCGCTCAAGACAATAAACTGCGGCCAGAATGCTGTACTGCCTGAAATAAATTGCGGGAACAGTGCCGCAAAAAATACAACGGCTTTTGGATTGGTCGCAGACGTTATGAAACCCTGTAAATAAAGCGTTTTGAGGCTTGTACACGCTGCGAGGGCATTATCCTGACGCGGCTTAAATGATTTTCGCAACATTTGTCTCCCGAGCCAAACCAGATACAAAACCCCCATAACTTTAATGGCAATAAATGCTTTGGGCGCAGCAAGTATCAAAGCGGAGACCCCTAATCCTGCCGCCAGCATTTGTAACATGTTAGCACTGAGATCTCCTGCCGCCGTAGCCATTGAGCGGCGAAACCCATTAGAGGCGGAATTACTGAGCATCAAAAGATGGCTTGGTCCCGGTGTGCTCATCAAGGCCAGCACGGTAAAAACATAGGCAATAAGGATTTCTGTTTGCATTGGGAATGTGTAGTCGCTCATTGACGTCCACGCAAACAAAAACGCCCCCGACCAAGAGGTCGAGGGCGTCTACAGACTTCTCTATATCAGGCTGAATTAGCCAGTGATACGGAGTTTAACGTAGTAAGAACCACCATTAAATCCAAATGGTGAAGCTTCTGGGTAAAGTTGGCCAATGCCCAACTGTCCAGGGTTCTCGTCCGGGAAGTTGTCAAATACATTGGCTGCACCAACGATGATTTCAACATTATCCATGACTTTTGCACCAACTTCTAGGTCGACAAGGAATTCACCGCCAATGGCTGTTCCGCCATTACCAACATCTGTCCATGGGCCGTAATAGTTAATACGAGCCAAACCACGCCACATACCCTGTTCGTGATTGAACATGACATTACCTTTCCAGTTTGGAAGCAAATCTTCCAAAGCTGAAATCCGGTTGCCAGTAAGCGGTACAATTTTACCAGGGTTTTTAACTCTGGTTTTAGTGTAGTTTGCTGCGATAGACACAGACGAGCTACCCACGCCAAGGTCAACTGGCATACGGCCAACAACATCAATACCGGTTGTTTTGGTATCAAAGTTGTTAGTGAAGAAGCGGAATGCTGCCAAATCTTCAAAGCCTGTAAAGTCAGAACGATTAATCGCACCAGCTGCATCAAGTGTGGTCAGAGCCGCACCAATAGAGCTACCGTCATAACCCACAACACCTGTACCAGCAAAATCCAGAACGTCTTGGAAGTTAAAGTTGTCAGTAAGAGCAATACGGTCTTTCACAGAAATGTTGAAATAATCAACAGTCCAAGACATAGGACCCGTGTCGAACGCAACGCCAAGTGACAAGTTGTCTGCAGTTTCCGGCCCTAGCTCAGGACGAGGTCCTGTTGAGGCGAGGAAGTCCGCAGCCAACTGACCAGGCGCACTGGTTAGAGGAATTGTACCTTGGTCAGCCAACTCACCGAATGTGTTAAATGCCGTTGTTGTGTTAACAACATTAGCTTGACCAGCAGACGGAGCATGGAAACCTGTTGAGTAAGTACCACGAATACGCATACTATCTGTTAGTTTATACAAACCACCAATTTTCCAGTTAGTTGTTGTTCCGAACAGATCATAATCTTCCCAGCGAAGAGCCGCTTGGAGAGTGAATGCATCTGTAATGTCTGCTTCGAGTTCACCGTAAAGCGCAATATTGCTTTGTGAATTGGATGAACTTTGTGCAAAACCACCAAAACCATTAGAGCTTGAAGAGAAGCCTTGGCCAGTTGGGAAACCTGTAACACCAGTTGGTGAAGCTAAAGGTCCAAGCTGGAATGACGCAGGGTCGCCAGCTGTGATGTCAAATTGCTCATCATGCCATTCGAAACCGGCAGCGATACCGAGATCAGATGCCCAACCTTCCATTGGAACGCCGTAGTTCAAATCCAAGTTAAAGGACGTTTCGATTTGCTCATAAGCACCAGGAACAAAGCTAGTCGGTGTGTCCGGCCCAAGCGATGCGTTGATGGTATTGCTAATGAAGAAATCGGTTTTGTTAGTTCCGTAGCTACCACTAATATCGTAGCCAAGACCGTTACCCATATCAAGTTCGCCGCGTAAACCGCCAACGATAGAGAAATCGCGGTTATTACCACCAAAGCGTGGAACAAAACCACCTGGGAACATTTCAAGGAATGAGAAACAAAGCGGATTTGCTGTCACTGCTGCAAGAATTGTTGGATCAGGGATTAAACCACCACCAGATGTAAGCGGAATACCACGCGGACATGTTGTTGCATCACCACCTGGCAATGTAGCAACACGAACGGAAGCAACACCACCTGCAAGCGCGTCGCCTGTTAGTGGATCAACCTCTGGCCCACGGAAAACACCGCCGCGATTGGTTGGGTTACGGAAGAAGAAGCCGCCTTCAACGGTTCTTTCTGCGTAGTTACCAAATGCATAGGCTTCCATATTGTCGCTTAGCTCAATACCTGAGTTGATAAAGATTTTGTAAGCATCGGTTATATCAGGCTGACCCCAATATTGCACAAATTCTGTCGTTTGTGTGTTGACACTGATATCGCCAACGGCTGTGTTGCCAGCAGCGATTAATGCAGCAGCATCGCCGCGCTGAACCGCGCGGAACGTACCGTCTTGTTCGCCCCACTCACCTGTAATATTGATATAACCGTCTTCGCCAAGCGGCAAGCCGATATTACCAGCGATAGTGTAATTGTCACCGTCGCCTGCATAAGTCGAACCGTATTTAAGCTCAACAGTGTAACCTTCAGAAGCATCTTTAAGAACAAAGTTCATAACACCGGCAATAGCGTCTGAACCATATTGTGAGGACGCACCGTCGCGCAGTACTTCAACCTGTTTCAGGCCAAGTGCTGGCATCACGGCAATATCTACACCTTGAGCACCATCAGAAATGCCGCCGCCAAGGAAGGCGATAACAGAACCACGGTGACGGCGCTTGCCGTTCAAGAGAACCAATGTGTTGTCAGGTGACAGGCCGCGCAAGTTAGCGGGGCGGATAATTGACGCCGCATCAGAAATAGGCTGTGCGTTAACATTGTACGAAGGTACAACGGTCCGTAGCAAATCGCCAATGTCAGAAGATGCATTGTTAACAAATTCTGCGCCGGAGATCACATCAACCGGAGCTGGAGTGTCAGCAGCGGAACGTGCTTTACGGCGTGTGCCCGTTGAAATAATTTCGTCACCATTGGACGCGGATGCGCTTTCTTGGCCAAATGACGCAGTGCTCAAAGAGCCAACCAGCATTAATGCTGATACGCTGAGCGCCAATTGTGTTTTTAATGTAGTGGTTCTCATGTGGATGTTCCCCTTTTATGAGTAGTTTAGTGAGTTTGGTTAGATGTTTATAATCTAGCCTTTAGTTTTTAATGAATACGGCCGTAAATACAACTAACAATATGATATCCAAAAATTTAGTTGCAAACCGTGACTTATATGACACAATGTTAATGTGACCCACAGCGCAAAAAATTTACGTATTGTTAAAGCTTTGCGCAATGATTTGCCTCAGTTGCAAATTTTAATGCGCAAATCCATTGAAACTTTGCAAGTGCCGTTTTTAACCAAAGCGCAAATTAGAGCCAGTTTCGAGGTTATGGGGTTGGATACTCAACTGGTAAAAGACGGTACATATTATGCTGTGTTTTTACAAAATAAGCTGGCGGGATGCGGGGGTTGGTCTAAACGCGAGACTTTGTACGGTGGGGACCACTCAAAGGGCCGCAATGCTAGGTTGCTTAATCCACATACTGAAGCCGCCCGCATTCGCGCTATGTACACCCATCCAGACTTTACCCGCATAGGCGTTGGGCGCTTGATTTTAGACACATGCGAGCTAGCGGCGCGAGATGCAGGCTTTAAACGAGCTGAAATGATGGCAACTTTGGCAGGCGTGCCTTTATACACCGCTTGCGGATACCAGAAAATAGAAGAGATTTTCGACACAACATCAGACGGCACCAAAGTCCCCTTAATTAGAATGGGGAAGCAGCTTTAGCCTTCTTGGTGGCCCCGTCTTTAGCCTTTTTTGTGGTTTGGCCTTTGCTTTCGCTTAACTGCAACGGTTGCGTGGTCGACGCCGAACCTATCGTGCAGGCGCGCTTTTATGTCTTTGGCGGTGCCTTCTATGTCGAAATCTTCATGAATGATCGCCTCCAGAGTAACCATGGGACGTTCTTGGGATATGGACCAGGCGTGGATATGATCCACATGGAGAATTTGCTCAAATTGTTCATGCATATCAGCACTAATCGTACGGCGATCCAGCCCCTTGGGTGCGCCTTCCATCAAAATATGCCCTGCCTCCAAAACCACATACCAAGCTGAACGCAAAATAATCACGGCCACCAATACGGACATAAGCAAATCTGCTGGCATCCAACCTGTTAGTAAAATCACGAGAGCCGCCCCGATCGCTGCTACGGATCCCAATAAATCTCCCAAGACATGCAAAGCCGCACTCCGGACGTTGAGATTTTCCTTGTCACCGCCAATGATGACAAAAAACACGACGATATTAACCAATAAACCCAGTGAGGCGACGATCAACATTGGTTGGCCCATAACTTCGACGGGCTTTCCGAAACGCTTAATCGCTTCCCAGACAATCATGCCGGCAATAACAAAGAGCGACAGTCCATTGACGAAGGCTACAACGACAGAGAACCGGTCAAAACCGAATGTGTGTTTCCAGTCCGCAGGGCGTTTTGCAATGCGAAAAGCGAGCCAAGCCAGAGATAGAGCCGCAAAATCTGTCAACATGTGCCCCGCGTCCGCCATCAATGCGAGGGAGCCGGACAATATTCCGCCGATCAGCTCCACCACCATAAATGTGCCTGTCAGCACTGCGGCCAGTGCCATCCGGCTCTCGTTTTTAGTGTTCACACCATGGGAGTGATAATGATTATGGTCATGACCATGGGCTTGATGAGCGTTACCGTTCTGATTATGATTGTGATTATGATTATGTCCAATTCCCATATGGCGATTATGCACAAATGCACCGAAAGAACAGCACAAATTTTTGAGGGAAGATTTAACCGAGTTTTGCCGCTAATTTACAAGTGAAAGCAGCCTATGCGATTATGTCGGGCATTAATTTATCCTCAATCAGGGCTATTTTGTCCTTCAAGATAAGTTTGATTTTCTTCATACGAACAAGTTTTAACATATCAACAGTACCAATTTCGCGCAGAGCAACAATTTCTCTGTCTATCCGTCGGTGATCGGATTTTAACTGCTTGAGCAGGCCCCGTAGGTCGACTTGATTCTCATCTTGGTTTTCTTCATCGCTCATGACATTACACTAACCCATGGCTCACCCTAAATAAAGTAAACAAAGAAAATTAAAGTAAACAAAAAAACTTATGAAACCAGTAGGACGGGCCGAAATTTTATGCTAGCATTCTACTACTGAAACTCAAAACAGGAGGTGCGAATGGCTATAGCAGCGCATTTGAAGGAACTTAACAGCAAACACGCAAGACTTGACGATAAAATTGAAAGTGAACTTAAACACCCCGCGCCCGACGCCATGTTACTCACCAAACTGAAGAAACAAAAAATCCACCTCAAACAAATGATGTCCGATCTTTCCCAATAATTKRGCMAATARGCSRRWMKMWWYYCMWAAWWKMASYMWTWTARARWTATAGANMCGGAGANNKSMTKATGGCTGAYCGYAGRGTTGTWATTGTAACTGGCGGAGCCAAAGGCATCGGYTATGCTTGTGTGCGCCGTTTTTTTGACGATGGTGATAATGTCGTCATCGCCGATKTGGACAAAGARGCYGGCAACGAAGCCGCCGMCAAATTGGACGCMAGCGGCGAGCGRRTTCTCTATGTGCCCACGGATGTTTCCGATAAACTYTCCGTGCATAATCTSATCGCGGAAACCCTGAGCAAGTTTGGCAGTATTGACGTGCTGGTTAACAATGCCGGYATGATCATCAAAGGCGGCATCCTYGATCTCAAGCTCAAGGATTTTGACAAAGTCTTGTCGGTAAACTTGCGCGGCGCCTTTATGGTCTCCCAAGCCGTTGCCAAACATATGGTCAGCATTATCGACGACAGCGACGACCGCTCGGGTCGKTCCCGCCAVCCGTTTTCTATTGTCAATATGTCCTCGGTAAACGCAGTCGTGGCTATCCCHGATATTCTKGCCTACGAAGTYTCCAAAGGCGGCATGAACCAGTTGACCAAAGGCACGGCKTTACAGCTCGCGCCTTACGGCATCCGCGTCAACGGCGTTGGCCCAGGCAGTATCAAGACMGACATGTTGGCGGGCGTTGCAGAAAACCAAGAAGCCATGGATATGATCCATTCGCGCACMCCGCTCGGCCGTATCGCCAACCCCGACGAAGTCGCCAGYGTCGTYGCTTTYCTMGCYWSTGAYGAYGCYAGYTATATYACMGGCGAAACCATMTATGTAGACGGCGGCAGAYTAGCGCTGAACTATGTGATGGCKAARAARGAATARGSYGCTAGCCGCATTTTTTAAANGCTGGATACAAGRCATTGGATRGCWAAYTYYTGGGCTKTGASWWTRTCTTCTTGTGMCATANYTTTTTCAAACACATCTTTAAACTGGATGGCCAGTTCATCACCWTGAGCYTGCGCAATGGCGTACCAAGCATATGCGGTTATTTTATGATCAGGMACATCGCTCGCAYCTTTATAAATAATGCCTAAGCTAAACTGTGCAGTTGAGTTTCCTTGTATGGCCGCCCGCTTGAACCACTTTATGCTTTCAGCTTGATCCACCGCCACCGCATCTCCGAGTAAATAGAATGTACCCATCAAAGTTTGAGACCCTGCATGCCCCTGATCCGCTGACGCCCTGATCAATTTTACGGCTTTGTCTGTATCTAGGGGAACACCACTGCCGTAAAAATAGGCTTTCCCCAAKTTAAACTGGGCCTCTGCATCRCCTTGTTCYGCAAGCGCTATAACCGCCGACAAATCTTCGCCAGAAGCAACCTGCCCCCGCGCATCCGAAACTGGCAACACCAAAACAGCAAAAACCACGCCGACAATAAACAACAATGATTTCATAATCCGCTTCTCCCCAACTGGTTTTCATTGTGTATCATAAGGAAAGTCACAAGTAAAACCTCCTATACAGGACAACTTAAACCACTGTGTTTTCCGACTAACTTTCACCCATGTTGACTTAATTGCGCTTTTATGCAATTAACGATTGTTCGAATTGCGGGGCGCGATTCACTATAACAAGAATAATAACAATACGTTTTGTAGTGAAATTTATATTTATCTGACCCGTCCCACTTTCGCAAATAAATAAGGCGCGCCAAAATGTTGGTTTGGGGATTACTATCAAAGTAATTTGAAAAACCCACGTTCGGTCAAGCAATAAAGCTGTGCCTAAAATTAGGGAAATGATTATGAAAATCATGACTAAATTCGCAGCCATCAGTACAATGATGGGTACAATGGCCTTGGCTCAACCGGCATTTGCTCAGCTGGAAGCCTACCAAGACTATAATATCAACGAAGCGACATCTATTGTCACAACCGTCAAGGTTGATAGCAATATGATAGATTATTATTTGGAAGGCCTTAGATCCACATGGGCCCCCTCTAATGATCTCGCCATAGGGCTCGGCCAAATGGAAGGCTATAGCATATTTGTCAGTGCCCTACCCAATAGCGGCGCGTTTAATGTTGTCCTCGTGACCAACTTTAAAAGCACGGCTGATTTGGCCCCATCAAAAGCCAGAAACGATGCCTTCATGGAAAAATGGGGCAAAGAGCAGCAAAAGCTAAGCCGCAAAACCTCAAAAGGCTATCCCGATATCCGGACAATTACCGGCTCCTATATGATGAACGAAGTTACCTTCGTCAAAGAGGAAGAGTAATCAAAATCTAAAAGATTGGCCGAAACCTAACCGAACAATCACAAGCGAGTCGCCGCCCCCTGAACAGGGCGGCGATCTTTCGTTTTCCCCACGTCCCGCTCATACCCGCGTAGGCGGGTATCCAGTTTGATGTTGAGTTTATCCTCCCACACATCCGCTCACCCCGTTGTCGAACGGGGTCCACCTTGAGACTTGGTAGGTTGTTAAAAATGGATGCCGACCTCCGTCGGGATGAGCGGAATGGTGGGCAACCCACCCCAAACAAAAAACTTATCCATGGCTCGAGCGGTTGCCCTTACCCTGCAACCATGAAACTTGATCTTATTGAAATTAACAAGCTTTCTCCGCCCAGGCTTTGGGGTTTGGGGGTTTTGGTAGCAGTGATTGCTATGTTGCGGGGTGCGCGACATTATCGACGAAGCAGCCATAGCCTTGGCTCAAAACCCACAAAAACGAATTGAGAGTGAGGTTCAATCTGGGCCCGAAACTACTGAACCGCCCCCTGATTGGTAGCCGCCCTAATGGCCAAGCACACAAGAATGCACACTAAACGAAATCAATTAATAGCTAGAAACCCACTATCTAAAGCGTACTGCTATGGTATGACCAGCTAACAAAATACGGCAAATATAAACGAGGAGACCAACATGGCGAAACGGGAATATCCAAGCGGCAATCTTATGGCTGGCAAACGCGGGCTTATTATGGGCGTTGCCAACAAAAACTCTATCGCCTGGGCTATCGCAGAACAGCTTGCCGCCCAAGGCGCAGAGATCGCGTTTACCTATCAAGGCGAAGCTATGGAACGCCGTGTGCGCCCCCTCGCCGAGAGCCTCGGCGCTAAAATTATTATGTCCTGCGATGTGACCGATGATGCGTCTATGGATGCTTTGTTCGGTGCCATCAAAGAACAGTGGGGCGAGATGGATTTCCTTGTCCACTCCGTTGCATTTGCCGGGCGCGAACAGCTCGCCGGGTCGTTCATTGAGCAAACCACCCGCGAAGGCTTTAAAACGGCTCTGGATATTTCCGCCTATAGTTTTGTCGATGCCGCCAGACGATCCGCCGCTATGATGAGCGAGGGCGGGGCAATGGTAACAATGACCTATCTCGGCTCTGAACGGGTCGTGCCAAATTACAATGTTATGGGCGTGGCCAAAGCCGCACTTGAGGCTTGCACCCGTTACTTAGCCGCCGATCTCGGCCCGCGCGGTATTCGCGTTAATGCTATCTCCGCTGGCCCGATTAAAACTTTGGCTGCCGCCGGAATTGGTTCGGGGCGTCATATGTTTAGGTTCAACAAAGCCGCCGCCGCCATGCAAGAAAATACTGACCTTGAAGGCGTAGCCGGCGCGGCGCTGTATTTATTGTCGTCACTGGGTACAAGCTGTACAGGCGAAACCCACCACGTAGACGGCGGCTTCCACGCCATAGCCATGCCACAAGAAGGCCCGCTTAAAGCAAGTTTGGGGATCGATTGATGGGTTGGAAGTTTTGGAAAACAAGTAAAAACCGGATAGACAATAATGATTTTGGATTTGCTAGTATCGACCACAAGAAAGCAAACATAGATTACCTTACGCAATTATTAAATATCTTGCAAAAATCTTTCGATGATAAGCAAAAGACATTTTCCGAAATTGAAGCTAAGGCAAGGTATTTTCTAACTTCTTTTATGGTTCTTTTTTATGCGGTTCTAGGCTATTCTTTATCACAATTTATACGGCTTCCGCAATTTGGGCAAATCTTTATAATAGCAATATTAGTGCCATTTATTCTAACGGCATCTTATTTACTTCTCGCGCTAAAACCACGAGAAAGAGCAGAAGGGTTTAATCTGAAGGGTCGCACTCTAGATAATGTTAAAAAACAGATTGAGGCAAAGAATTATGACATAAAAACAGACTATGTGGCAAGATGTGCGACATTAGCTCAACTTTGTGATACAAATTTGGAAGTAAATAAAATAAAAACCAGCTATATAGACAATGCCATATTTACGTTCATGCTATCACCAATATTAGCGTTTTTTACTTGGTTTACCTTGGCTATTTCTAACCATTTCGGGCTCATACGGATTTGTTTCAACCACTTTGTCGGGTACTTGGTCATTATTGCTACTTGTGCCGCTATCACTCTGATCGTTATCGCCATCCGTCATTTTATTACCTTTCGGTCTAAAGTCGATTCGGTCAACATGTAGCATATAAGCTAGCATCTGTCTAGTTCTCTATTTGTTCCAACCCTCCTTACTTCAGCGCCTCAAAGTCTGCTTTGTCCATACGGCTGGCGGCTAGATAGACAATATCGAGCAATATGCTTGGCCGTCCGCGACCGGTCATTGCCGCCAATATGCCTGCATAGGCTGCGTTTTCGGGCGATAGCCGCACCGTTGTACGGCGTTTGGGCTTAAACCGCAGTTCCGAGAACCAAGCCGAAACCTCGGGCGCGTGTACATTTTCGCGGAGGTGCGTCAACGCGCCGTTCATAACCTTGGARCGCGCCTTGGTCGACATGTGCCGCCCCATTTGCGTCAAAAGGGCTTCTGCCCCCGGCTCAATCATCATTTCAACGGCWWTCATWYSWRYRSYWTKCMKRMKTRTASTWWRYCRRWWWWWASYWARKYWMTRRTWWYSAARGNNCNGGTTTTGRMARYRGKKTWRRYRAWRKRKKAAMWRVAGTRTGRRMAWGAAAGACTATTTTGCTTTCAAAKCMTGTARCATTTCCCGAGCCGCATTTAATTCGCTGATGAGCARRTCAACRTCCGCTTTTGTGCTCAGGAAACTGGTCGTACACATGCGCAAAACGCTGCGGYCTTCAAACCCTACACGSCCGAGCCAAACCTTGCCGCGTTTYTCAACTKCGTCGGCAACKGCTTGAGAATCCAMTCCGTGTTTAGTGTCGTCGAACACAATAACCGGCAATGTACTGGTATTGCGAACCTCCCAGCCGTGTTTTGGTAATTGCTCGCGAAAATAATCTGCCAGCGCAAAATGTTGGTCGAACATTTTTGTATAGCCCGCTTCGCCGACCACCCTGAGCATCATCCATAATCGCAAACCAAGAAATCTGCGCGACCATTGGTTCGTCGTGATGTAAAAATCCTGRCCGTCWCCTTCGGGCATATAAGACGTCTTRACCGAAAACACATTGGCCGCTTGCGACGGATCGCGCAGCGCAATAATCCCTGCWCCCATAGGGACGGACAACCATTTATGCGCATCAATAGTGACGCTATCCGCAAGCTCGATACCCGCTAATAAACCGAGCCTATTGCTGTCAAAAATCAACGCGCCCGCCCACGCGGCATCTACATGAAAGTGGATATTTTCTCGCGCGGCAACGGCGTGACAAGCCAAGAGCGGGTCAATCATACCTGCGCTCGTAGTCCCGCATGTAGCGGCGAGCATTACCGGCTCAAATCCATTTTCTTTGTCCGCCGCAATTTTGTCGGCAAGCGCTTTGGCGTCCATCCGGCCATCGCCGTTCGTCGGAACCAGCCGAACCGCTTTGGCGCCGAGGCCCGTAGCTTTGGCAATTTTTATCCATGCTAGATGGGAATCTGCTGATACATATAGGCTCGGCATTCCGTCAAATCCGCGCACACCATATTCAATATATCCGCTGTTCGCCCGACAAAGCGCCGCCAGCAATGCGGTTTCATTGGCCTCGGAACCGCCGGATGTAAAATGCGCCGTACCCTCTGGCATAGATAGTTTCGTACAGATCATATCTGTAATCTTGCGCTCCATAGTAACGGATGCGGGCGCATGTGATGTTACACAAATTTGCGGATTGCATACTGCCGCCAACATGTCAGCCGCCACAGCAGGCCAAGCAGATGTCGGATTGAAATAACCAAAACATCTGGCACTAGCCGAGCGTAAATCGCCGTGCTCCATCAAATGCGCCGCTTCGGATAACGCTTCACCCAGGGGGATAGGTGTGCTGAAATCTACTGCTGAAACATTGCGTTTAGTCTCGTCGTAAGACCATATTGGCGCCACAGGGCCGTCGGTCATTCCTCCATAAGCGTGTTCAATTTCGGTGATAAGAGCGCTTATACCTGCGGCGTCATAACAAAATGTGGTTGGTGTTTTTGACATCAGAAAATTCTCCTCTAGGAGAACAAAACTAGCACAAAAATAAATTCAAACAAGCCACATTCAGACATAGCTATTAATCCGTCTAAAGCGGTTCTGCGCCCCAGAGCATGGATTTYARGGCRTAACCTGTTATGTGGCTTTTTAAATCTGTAACACGGCACCAGTTTTTTGCACCGCAATCTTCCAAAGCCAAAAGAGCGCCTTTGCCTACGGTGGCTTGTTTGCGTGCATCTGATCTGGGTTTAGCGCGCAGGGTGATTTCGCCGCGCACCAAAACCATGCGCTTGCCGTCCAAAAGCCGTCTTTTCATCCAACTTTCATCACCGTTTACATCGCGGACTTTACGCCAAGTTTCAGTTTCAGCGACCACTATCATTGGTAGCCCGCGCCTTGAATATTGCCACTTTACCGGATGCTKACTACTGGGGCCTGTACGACCATTTGATATGGARTATTTYAARGAAACATARCGCGGYACACGAAASCCGGAYGGYGWTTTATCCGCAGTGACCCGGATCAGGTTTTTTGTCACCCGTTCGTTCGGTCCCGGCACGTCTTCRCCAATGCGCGCCATATGAAGTGCTTCAGTTGTTTCAATTGTGCGGGCGTTTTCCGGTACAGTTTGTGCGGTCACGGAAACTGATAAWATTCCGGTCCAGAAAATGATTGRAAAAAMCCAYTTATTGTTCACRCCCAAAGCTTCCGTTACTGGTTAACAGATAGTTTATGGACCAAGAGAATAAACGAGGCGTAAASAACTGAAGATTTGGTTAAAACTTTACTTGCTAAATAGGCAAGAACAGGCTTTTTTATAGGGATGGCAAAACAATCAAAACCAAACATCATTGTCACGCGCAAATTACCGGACGCTGTACACAAYCGGCTGGTAGATYTATTCGACGCTACGCTCAATCTAAGCGATGCCCCCATGAGCCAAGACGCRCTAAAGATGGCCGTCAAGAACGCAGATGTGCTGGTACCAACAGTTACCGATAAAATAGATGCGGATGTAATTGCCGCCGCAGGRMCGCRGYTAAAGCTAATYGCCAATTTCGGTGCWGGCACAGATCATATAGACMGRGCAGCGGCCCACGCTAAAGACATCATCGTCACCAATACGCCGGGCGTACTGACAGAAGACACMGCAGATTTCGCCATGGCYATGATCTTGGCCGTACCGCGCCGCTTGGTTGCAGCCGACAGGCTCACGCGGGCSGGCGAGTTTAARGGYTGGACGCCCACAGGCATTCTCGGSCACCGCGTACGCGGCAAGAAGCTCGGCATTGTGGGMATGGGRCGTATCGGTCAGGCKATTGCAAGGCGCGCSTCCGCYTTTGGCCTTAAGGTGCATTATCATAACCGGCATCCGGTCTCGCCGCCGATTGAAGACRCMTTGCATGCAACATATTGGCCGGATYTGGATAGCATGATGGCCAATATGGATATTATTTCCATTAATTGCCCGAGCACACCAGAGACCTATCATTTGATTTCGGCAGAACGTCTTGCCGCCATGCCAGCCCACGGCGTTATCATCAACACATCGCGCGGCGAAATTATTGACGAAGCCGCTTTGGCTGAAGCACTAGGCAATGGGGAAATTGCAGGCGCGGGACTGGATGTTTACGAAAATGAACCAGTTATCCACCCGGGATTACTTGGCCTCCCCAATGTTATTTTAGCGCCGCATATTGCATCAGCCACACACGAATCTCGTTTGGAAATGGGCGAAAAAGTCATGATCAATATTCGCGCGCTCTATGATGGTCACCGCTGCCCTGACAGGGTTTTACCGCCCGCATAAACACTTTGCACTCAAAGGAACGCCCGATGAATATTACAAAAATTGTCCTCCCCGCCCTCATGATTTTAGGCTTAAGTGCTTGTTCCGACGGTACGCAGGCCCAAGAAAAAACGAATGTTGAAAAACCTGCAGCAAAGCAGCAGCAACCAAAACTACCAGACGTGAAAACCACAGACCTCGGTAACGGCATCTATATGCTTACGGGGCAGGGCGGTAATATCGGAGTATCCAGCGGGCCGGACGGCATGGTGGTGATCGACGATCAATATGCCCGCATGGCCCCCAAAATTCAGGCGGCGCTAGCAGACATAAGCGACAAGCCTGTACGCTTCCTCATCAACACCCATTACCACGGCGATCATGCGGGCGGGAATGTGGAGATGCACAAGCACGGCGCAGACATTATCGCACACGACAATGTACGTAAGCGGTTGAGCACACCAACACAAAACAATTTGTGGAACCAGACGGTCGAACCTATGCCCGAAGCCGCTTGGCCGGTTATTACTTATTCTAAGAATTCTACTTTGTACCTGAACGGCCAAACCATCGTTCTGACACATGTGCCCAACGCGCACACGGACGGTGACAGTATTGTGTATTTTGCACAGGCAGATGTTTTGCATATGGGCGATATTTTTTTCAATAATATGTTGCCCTATATTGATGTAGACGGTSGCGGTTCCGTAAACGGTATGATCGCCGCACTAGATTTGGGCCTGTTTTTATCCTTCGCTGATACGAAAATCATCCCGGGGCACGGCCCGCTAGCAACCAAAGCTGATCTGCAAAAATCCTATGACATATTGGTAGATATGCGCGACATGATAACGGCACGGATAGAGGCTGGTGAAAACATAGACACCATTTTGGAAAACAACCCGTTGGAAAAATACAAAGCCCTAGCCGCGTTTATCCAACCGGATATGATGGCAAAAATTATCTTTAGATCGTTGACGGAGAGTTAGGGTTTAATCTAGCTCTTTCACTCTTCATCACCAGAGACATCACCGGGCACATCACGGCCAAAATTTGGTTCGGCGCTGTCTTGGCCTGCATCGATAATGCGCGTACGAATGTCACGGGTTTTTGTAAATTCTTTGAGCAAGGTTTCGCCGTCGCCCCAGCGTACCGCTTTTTTCAGAGCGGTTAAATCTTCGATATAACGGCCCAAAACATCCAGTACGGCATCTTTGTTTTGCAGAAATACATCACGCCACATGACCGGGTCAGATGCGGCGATACGGGTAAAATCTCGAAAGCCGCCCGCAGAGTATTTCACGACTTCGCCGCGGGTCACGGTCTCCATATCTGTGGCYGTCCCYACCAAAGCATAAGCAATTAAATGGGGTAAATGCGAAGTRGTRGCCAGCACCAAATCATGGTGTTTAGCGTCCATGAARGCAACACGCGAACCAATAGYTTGCCAGAACTTTTTRAGCTTTTGTGCCGAGGRGCTAGCTTCGTCTTCTGTRGTAAGAATACACCAACGGTCGGAGAACAATGAGGCGAAGCCCGCCTCTGGACCGCTTTGTTCAGTGCCTGCGATTGGATGCCCACCGATGAAATTTATGCCCTCGGGTAAAATTGCGTTTATTTTTTCAACCACATCCGCTTTGACGGAGCCCACATCCGTCAGTGTTGCACCCTTTTTCATTGTGGGCAGTAAAACTGCTGCTGTGTCTGAAATTATACCGGGCGGGACGGCCAAAATGACCAAGTCTGCATTTGATGGATCAGCAGTTTTTGTAACGTCTTCGCAAACGCCCAATCCGCGTAGTGATTTGCGCACATCCGCATTTGTATCGGCTATTGTTACCCGCTCTGCTGCGCCGAATTCACGGCATGCGCGGGCTATGGAGGAACCTATCAAACCGCCGCCAACGATCAGAACATTATCATATACGCTTTGCATGGCCATGCCCTAATCTTCAACCGGAAGCGGAATTGGTGTCGGTAGGACGCCAATGACTCGCACTGCTTTGACTTGTACAGATAGACTGCTTATCTCTGGGCTGTTGTCAGTAAAATACCCCGGTACACTATAGAGGCTCCGGCCGTTCACTTCGGCGCGCGGTGTTGCAAGCATTCCCGCGCTTTCAAAAATTTTCCCAAGGGTAAGCGGCGCGGCCAAACTTCCAGCTTCTACATAGACAAGCGTTATATCGTCGCCGGACGGCTCTATGGCCGCCTTGGATACGGCCACAGCTACGGGCCAGTTCCAATTACCAATACGCGGCAGGGCAGCCAAAATATGCATGCCGGACATAGCGCCGTCCGGGCCCAGCGCCGTCCACCAATTACTCATATTACCGGGCGCAGGTAAAACCGCGACACCTTCAAGGTCTGCAAAAGCCGCCGCAAGAGCAGCGCTGGTCGTTGGATAAGTATGGGCCGGAATGGATGCGCCGAAACGATCGCGCACCAATGACCATGATGACAGCGCATCTCCGACGAGGGCGATGTGTAAGCCAATAGGGCCCTGCAAAGTCAGGCTCGCACTGGTCAGCTCGGCCCAGATATGGGACACCAATTCGGGTGCGGTTACGCCCGCCTTGCGCGCCAAATCACGCACATGGCTTTCTTCGCGAGACGGTCGCCAAACATTAGCACCGGACTTGGCGCGGCGCACAGCTGCGGCCAAATCCATACGCTCGGCGATTAAATTCAGCAAGGCAGTATCAACCCGGTCGATCTCGGTGCGTAGAGCGGCCATAGCATCCGCATTGTTTGTCCTATTATTTGTAATGGGTTTACTCATTGTTTTGCGCCGCTTCCCTTAAAGGATGAATATGTGTGGAGGCACCCGCCGATGTCCCCAGAACGCCGGAGCCGCCAAATTGTGGGCGTAGCAAACGCTTTTTCTGTCGCCCCCCGCGTCCGGCATACAGGCGCTTGACTGCTTCTACAAGCACAAGTCCTGATAATCCGGGCCAAACCGTTTCGCCAAACTTTTCAAATGTGCGCACCGTACCCATTCCGCATATCTTGTTCATGGGCGGGCAATACAGTGCCCCCGAACGCACCAATGGTACAAATCCGCTTGTCTTGAGTGCGTCTGATAATTGCGTACGCGAAAATGGACGCCCGGCCCCAAACGGGGTTTTGTCAGACCTTGCCCACAAACCCGCACGGTTAGCGGCGACAATAACAATACGCCCTTCCGGCTTCATCACGCGCCACAATTCATCTAGCAAAGTAGGCATGTTCGGCGCTTCTTCCAATCCGTGCGCAACCAAGACCCTATCAAACACACTCGGTGCAAAAGGTAGTTCATGGTCCATGGTAAGTGCAGAAATATTACCACGTTCGGACATTTGCCGCGCCGCGCCTTGTTCGGACGGCATAGCGTATATGATACTGCGCGCGCCCTTTCTATAGCTATGTAAATAGGGAATACCGTAGCCATATCCCAATACGTCCAACCCGTCTAAATCAGGCCATAAGGTTTGCAAGCGGCGCGATACCATAGCTTGCGCAGCTGTCCCCAGACGGGACGTGTAAAATTGTTCCAATTTTTGCACGCTCTGACGCACTTGTGACATCCTTATGGTTTACTCTTGCCCATTTACTTGCCTGTTTACTCTTGCCTGTTTACTCTTGGGCGCAAGTATTTCATATAATCACAGCTATGATAACCCTGTTTCCCTGCCTAAATGATAATTATGGTTTTTTACTGGTTGAGCCAGAATCCGGCCTGTGTGCAACAATTGATACGCCGGACGGCGAGCATATTGCCAAAGAACTAGAGAGGCGCGGCTTGACCCTGACCCATATCCTCAACACCCATCACCACTATGACCATGTGGGTGGTAATCTGTTTCTAAAAGAAAAATACGGCGCAACCATTGTTGGCCCCAAAGCAGATGCCAAGCGCATTCCCGGTATTGATATTACACTGGCGGACGGAGAAGTTTTCAAATTTGGCGCTTATGATATCCACTTGATCCATACGCCCGGGCATACGCTTGGTCACTGCGCTTATTATGTGCCAGACGAGCACAGTGTATTTGTTGGTGATACTGTGTTCACCATGGGCTGCGGGCGGTTGTTCGAAGGTACGCCTGCGCAGATGTTTGGCAGTATGGCGAAACTGGCGAGCCTACCCGGCGACACCAAAGTCTATTGCGCCCATGAATACACACTGTCCAACGCGGCTTTCGCAGTGACCGAGGAACCAGACAATTTGGATTTACGCGCCGCCGTAGAAGCCGCAAAAGCTTTGCGCGCCAAAGGCCTGCCAACGGTACCAACGACAATAGCCCAAGAACTGCTTACAAATCCGTTCATGCGGGCAAAAACTGCGAAAAAACTGGGCGAAATTCGAACAGCCAAAGATAATTTTTAGGTAGGATAGTTTTTAGGTAAGGATAGGTTTTAGCCTAAGCTCGTTTGGCTTCTCTATGCTTGCCCGTAAGGCTCACTTGCGGGGACGGGGCAGGAAGACCAAACATAAAGCCCTGTAGATAATCAACACCGAGTCTGGTGAGCAAATCTGCATCCTCGCGAGAGCCAACCATCTCTGCCACGGTTTTAACAGAAAATGTCTGGGCTAAATCCACCATCATGCGGACAAATACCTGCTTGTGCGGGGTTAAGGAGAGATCGCGGATAAAGCTGCCGTCTATTTTAATTTCGTCCGCTTCAATCGCCATTAAATTTCTAAACGTCGTGTGGCCTGCACCAAAATCGTCAATTGAGAAATGGCAGCCAAGAGCGCGAACTTCCATAGAAAACTGCCCCGCCATAGCCGGRTCGTCCAAGGCTACAGTTTCTGTCATCTCTACGTTAACGCGCTTGCATGCCGGGCCAAGCGATTTAAGCGCGCCGATATAGTCTTGAGCGGTTTCCGCACATTTCACTGTCGCTGCGGATACATTCAATGCGATTTTGATGCTTGGAAAACCCATCAAGGTTTCTCTGGCAATCTCAAGAGCGCGYCTGTCCAATAGATGCACACATTCCAGCCGYTCAGCAGCCATWATAAATTCTGCRGCAGATGYCARYTCTCCGTCSTCGCGGCGTAAGCGYAACAAGCATTCAWARTGATGGGTATCACGASTATCTGCATGGACTATMGGCTGATAMGCCAATGTAATMCGGCGRTCATTAAGAGCRYYKACAATATCATCGCGSGTTAAATCAGCCTTGTTTTGCCTAGGCTTAAGGTCAGGTAAATTGCGGTTATAGGCAATAAATGAGCCGTCTTTGAGACGYGAATGGGCAAKGGCCGTAGCRGCCTGCTGCATRGCATCCGCCGCACTTGTAGCCTTTTGCGACAATGCGCTGCCACCAATAGMAAATTTGGCATATAGATCGCCGTGCGGGCTACTATAGGGCGTTCCCACAACAGTTTCCAAAATGCGCCCCGCGATGTTTTGCATTTCTTGRGGACCGCAGTCCGTTAGGCCAATACCGAAAGTTCGCCCCGACACACGGCCRCAKATATCCGGTGTACGAACACAGGACTTCAAACGAYCAGCAACGGCTTTAACCAAGCGGTCGCCCGCCTCATAACCATAGGTGGAATTGATATCCRYAATATTKGWAATCGAAAGAACGACATAACTAGCCTGACGATCATAACGCTGTGCCGTTGCCAACATATGGTTGAGCCCTTCGGCAATACGGTTTTTATTCCAAAGTCCGGTGAGGCTATCAAAYGATGCGTGATAACCAGCTTGCTCTTCTTGGATTTTACGAGTTTGTATATTGCTAATCACACCAATGATGTGGCTGGGTTGCTTACCGTCMCCGTCTATACGTAGAGCGCGTTCTTCGACCCAAATGTTGCGKCCATCAAAAGTGCGYAYTTGATAATCAATTTGAAATTTAGCGCCGTTCCAACTTAAGGACGCGAGGGCTTGATCGCGSKYASKMWKYSSMKSWSMASMWWWMSSSWKTATMWRTKCWGYTKCNGCGTKKRRSMTWWMYYYSRMRMSSKARMAWRMRARWSYSGCGGCCAGATCTTCGTCTCGCCAAACAAATTCAGTGGTTTTGCCCGCCGAGCGCCACGTATAGGTAACCGCACCCAGTAGTGCGATAATATCGCGCCCACCAACTGCGTCTTTACGCAATGTTTTGTGTGTGTTTTCGGCCTTCATAGCTATTTTATCTGGCCTCGTCTTATGAAGACGAAGCTTAATTCCAATCCTGTAGCGCGCATAATGCTTTTTATACACCCACAGCTAATGCAACAGCCTTAAGAAACCGATACCAAAACAGGAAAAATAGCGTTAATTTAGATCAATCACCGAAACCTTCACCAACCGCAAAATCGCGGCGAGCACTAGCAATTGTGACAATAAATCCAGCCATGACATCCATTAAAGCCATAAGCATGATCAAGAAAAACACGGATGTGGCAAATGCTTCAAACATCAAAAACTCTATGAGGCAAAAAATGAACAATATCATAGAAAACGCATGGTTCATTATGGCGGCACGTCCAACACCAGTGGATTTAAGCAATTCAAAGAACAATGTCACCAAAGCCACAGCCATTAAAGCATGCCCGGGTGTTATCACCCAATTAGCGCCGCTCGCCATATGCACGGACTGAAATGGTTCGTTTAAACGCGCACTCAGCTCTTCTGCAGTGGCAAATGTAGCGTCTGCCCAAGCCATAACATTATATATAACGATTGGTACGGCCATTAATGGCAAAACTGTAAATGCACCCATGATTGTTCCCCTTATAAGTTATCTTACCCGTTCATAGTGATTGAAACGTATTTAGTAAAGCTTTTAGAAATTGAACGACAAAGCCAGCGTTAAGAGAGAGGTCACACCCAGTACAAGTTGTTCTCGACATAGGAGGCAAAATCACTAAACAGACTTGTATGAAAATACCACAGCAAAAACTTGAACAGGTTCTGGAAAAATTCGATGCCATTGAAGCGCGAATGGGGGTGGAAACTGTGCCCGATGCAATCGTCAAGCTGGCTAAGGAACACGCCGAACTACGCCCTGTAGCCGAAGGTGTGCGGGCACTTAAAGAGCGGCTAGAAGAGATGGCCGAGTTGGAAGAATYGCTTGCAGATCCTGACCAGGATCCAGAAATGGGCGCCATGGCCAAAGAGGAACTACACACGCTAAAAAGCGGCCTGTCCGACATAGAGCAGAAAGTCAGCATTTTACTTCTCCCTAAAGACAAAGACGACAATGCTTCCGTAGTTTTAGAAATACGTGCCGGAACGGGCGGCGACGAAGCGGCTATTTTTGCAGGCGATCTATTTCGCATGTATGCCCGTTATGCGTCTCTGCAAGGTTGGAAATTAGAGGTCGAGACCGAATCCGACGCCGAAATGGGCGGGTATAAGGAAATCATAGCATCAATTACGGGCAATGGCGTATTCGGAAAGATGAAGTTTGAAAGTGGCGTCCACCGGGTGCAGCGGGTTCCGGTAACAGAAACCCAAGGCCGGGTGCATACCTCCGCAGCCACGGTAGCCGTTCTACCTGCACCAGAAGACATCGAAGTTAATTTCTCTATGAGCGATGTACGTGTCGACACTATGCGGGCCTCTGGGGCTGGAGGACAGCACGTCAATAAAACAGACTCGGCCGTACGCATGACCCATGAGCCTACAGGAATTGTAGTTGTCTGTGATGCTAAATCCCAGCACCAAAATCGGGCCAATGCTGAAAAAATTCTGAAGATGAGGCTCTATGATATGGAGCGCGCGCGTGTTGACGCCGAACGGGCAGGCGACCGGAAATCCCAAGTCGGATCCGGTGATCGCTCTGAACGCATTCGCACTTATAATTATTCCCAAGGGCGTGTTAGCGACCACCGCATAAATTTGACATTATACAATCTTGATAAAATTATCGCAGGCGACGCCCTRGACGAAGTGGTCAATTCTTTGGTTGGCGCAGATCAAGCAGAAAAACTGGCCGCGCTGGAAACCGACGGTTAGTAATGGCTCATTATGGCTGATATCACATACGGCGACCTTAAACGCGGTGCAACAAATATGCTGGCCAACGCAGGCATAGATAACCCGGCCCTTGATGTGCGCATATTGCTGGAAAAAGCTAGCCATAAATCTGCGGCAGAGCTGATTGTCTGTGATCGGGACAGTGTATCTGAAACCGTTCAAACGGAATTTCACGAGTTATTGGGYTATAGAYTAGCCCATGAACCCATCGCCTATATTTTAGGCGAAAAAGCATTTTGGTCTTTGGATTTTAAGGTTGATGAAAATGTCTTGATCCCGCGCCCCGAAACTGAAGGTTTGGTAGARCAAGCATTAAAGCTTATCKCCACYATTCAAACRCCGCGTATTCTCGATATCGGTACAGGCAGYGGYGCCATTATCATCAGCCTGTTACATGAGCACCAGTTGGCAATGGGTTTGGGCGTCGATATATCCCTAGAGGCACTCGATATGGCCCGCGTGAACGCAGAACGGCACAATGTGGGAGACCGTTGTCATTTTGTCCGGTCGGACTATTTGAAAGGCATCACGGGGAAATTTGATGTAGTTGTCTCCAACCCACCTTATATAGACACTGTAGCTATGGAAAAATTAGCCCCTGATGTTGAATTATACGAACCGGAACTGGCCCTACACGGCGGCGAAGACGGGTTAACCGCTTACCGGGCCATTATTGCAAACATCAAAGATGTGCTTAATCCGGGCGGACATTTGGTGTTTGAGGTCGGATTTGACCAAAAAGACCCCGTTTGTAGTTTGCTCCACAAGGCTGGTGCGACAGATATAGCCTGCCAGCAGGATTTAGCCGGACTTGACCGAATAATCAGCGCTACATTTTATTAACAAATAAATACAAAAAAGGCTTGGCAAACCCAAACTAGTCGTTAGTTTAAAGAACAAGGTTCGCAGGCTGACATGAAAATCTGCCGCACCACACATATAATAAAGAGATATATTATTGAATGAGCCCACATGAGCCATAATGGCTGAATAGGGATGTAACTGCAAAATCATAATGCGCTCCGTCTGCGCGGGAGGGACGGGAATGCGATTGAATGTGCCCCGCATATATAGGAAAGACTTATGAGTAGACGCCCAAGAGGTCGAGGCCGTAAGCCACAACATAACAACCACAAAAGCAACAACCCAAACAGGGCGTTGGATAGCAATGGGCCAGATGTTCGTGTCCGAGGCTCGGCTAAAACCATTTATGATAAATATATGTCATTGGCCCATGATGCGAACGTATCTGGCCGTCGGGTTAAGGCCGAAAGTTATTTGCAACATGCAGAACATTATCTACGCATCGTGCAAGAACTGACGATCGTTACCGAGCAAAAAGCCGAACAACAAAGACTGGCAACAGAACAGCGTGAAGCAGAGCAAGCTGCGCGCCGCGCCAAGCACGCTGCTCAGGCAGAGAAAAATGCGGTCAACAATCCTGATGCCAATGACGACGCACAAAGTGCGAAGTCAGAGCAGCCTGACGACAATACCGAGGCAGAAGATACCGACAAGCCTAAGCGTCGTTCGCGCAGCCATTTAAACCGCCGCCAAGGTCAAACGAAGCCTGATAGCGAGGCCAGCGAAGATGGTAACGATGTTAAGGTCAAGAAAGCCAAAAAGCCCAAGAAGGTCGACGCCGCAGAATAAAAAGGCTGAAACCTTTCTTCTGCGACCTTTTCAAAGAACCTAAACCTCGCCCTCCTAAACATCGCTCTAGTGCTTATTCTGCCATCAACTTTCCAGCAAGATATGAGTATATCAATGCTTGCGAGTGGGCGGTTTCTTCTAGGTTAGCAGCGCCTGCGTGTCCGCCGTCAATGTTCTCGTAATAGAGAAAATCAATGCCCATGTCTTCTAGCCGTTGTGCCATTTTACGGGCGTGGGCTGGGTGAACACGATCATCTTTGGTCGAAGTATAAATATAAGGCTCTGGGTATTTCACGTCAGAGCGGATATTGTGGTAAGGTGACAGAGTGCGAATATAGGCACCTTCTGCGCCTTCGTCGTCTGGATCGCCGTATTCGCCGACCCAACTCGCGCCTGCCAATAATTTATCGTAGCGGCGCATATCAAGCAGCGGCACACCAATGGTCACCGCATTAAACAAATCAGGTCTTTGCGTGAACATCACACCCATCAACAAACCGCCATTTGAACGGCCATGAATGCCTAGATGTTTTGGGGTGGTGATTTTTTTTGCAATAAGGTCTTCGGCAACCGCAATAAAATCATCATAGATAATTTGGCGTTTGGTCTTGAGGCCAGCCTGATGCCAGTTTGGCCCAAATTCTCCACCGCCCCTGATATTTGCAACTACATATACGCCGCCGCGCGCTAACCAAGCCCGACCAATCGTCGCAGAGTAAGACGGGTTAATGGAAATTTCAAAGCCCCCGTAGCCATAAAGCAATGTCGGGTTCTTCCCGTCAAGTTCCATACCTTTGGCCGAGACAACAAAATAAGGGATTTTAGTGCCGTCAGACGAGGCGGCTTCAAGCTGTTTTGCTTCCATACTAGAGGCATCAAACCAACTTGGTAAGGATTTTGCTTGCTCGACTTTCATGTCGCTGGTGTCTACCGTCCATAATGTGTCCGGGGTCAAAAAGCTCTCGGTATTGATAAAGGCCACACTCTCTTTGGAATTGGTAGATCCAATACCAACCTTACCGTTAGCAGGAAAATCAAGTTTGGTTTTTGTCCATGCCCTACCGTCAAAATCGAAAGCGTAAGCTGCACCCGATACATTTTCGTATAGGCTTAACAATACTGCATCTTTGGTGGCACCAAAGCCGTCAATGGATTGGCGTGCCGTTGGCGTTATAACTTCATGTACAGTTTCAATGGTGCTGGTTTTCATAAACTCATCTATCGAGAACGACACCAAGGTACCTGATGCGTAACCACGCCAATCTTCTTGTAAGGTCATCAATTGTTGACCCTTAAACTGATCACCCAGATTTGATTTAAGGGGCACGGGAAGCTTGACCAGCTCCCATTTGTTTTGACCGCTTTGCGGCACCCAATAATACTCCGTGGTATAAAAAGTGACGGCGCGGGTAATTAATATTTCGTCCTTACCGTCGGCATTTTCAAACGTGCCAGGCCATACGCCAACATCAGTTTTTTCGCCGCGCATCAATTCGCGCGCTTCTGATAAAGGTGTGCCGCGCTGCCAAAGCTTGCTGACGAACGGGTAGCCGCTATCGGTCATAGTGCCTTGCCCGGTTTCATCCGCCCCAAAATCAACGCCGACCAAAATCTGATCTTTATCCAGCCATGCTGTGCCGCCCTTACTTTCAGGCAACACAAAACCGTTTTCTACAAAACTTTTGGTGGCAGTATCAAACTCACGCCTTTCCGTGGCGTCTTTACCGCCGTCTGAAAGAGAAACAATGCACTGCTCATAGGCAGGCGCTAAACAACTTGCTCCCTTATAAACCCAATTTTTACCTTCGGTTTCAGCAAGTGCGTCTATATCAAGAACCGTTTCCCATTCAGGGCCATCACTACGGTAGCTCTCTAAACTGGTGCGGCGCCAAATGCCTTTAACGTGCTTATCATCTTGCCAAAAATTGTAAGCCTGACCTGCACGGTAATTAACATACGGGATTTTTTCAGGTGAATTATAAACCTCGAGCAGTTCTGCTTTCATGGTTTTATAGACTTCGCCCTGCATGACTGGTTCGGAGCGACTATTCCAGGTTTTTACTTTTTCCAGAGCTTTCTCGCCTAACACGTCTTCCAGATACATGTGGTCTGCATCCGTTTTTCCAGCCGCTGTATACTCCATAGGATGATCCTTATTAAGATGATGCGCCGAAGCTCTATCGTGGCTGTGCTCCATCGATGTATCCGCAGGTTGACAGGCCGTAAGTGCTAATACTCCAACGCCCAAAAGCAATATTTTTTTCATGTCCGATTCCTTAAAAAAATTCCCCCTATAAAACCCGAAATCAGCGGCGTGAGCAAGCGCAGATTTTCTAGGTTCAGTAAAAACAATGTGAGAAACCCAATGAGAGCGAAACACAAGAGGCGTAGAACCTCTCAGCAATACAAGGGAAATAATGGTACGGGTGGCCGGAATCAAACCGGCACTTCCTAGGGAAACAGGATTTTGAATCCTGCGCGTCTACCAATTCCGCCACACCCGCCTGAAGCGAGAAGGGTTAAATTGCTCTAATTGCCCCTCAGTACACTCAGCAACTGCACTTACATTGCACTTAGAAGGAAACTAAGCAATGAAAGTAAGTCTTACAACAAGTAGTGTTGAAAAAGCCAAGCCAAAAGCCAAGCCATATGAAATTAGAGATAAAAACCTAATAGGGTTTATACTAAGAATCCAACCGACAGGTAAAAAAACATTTTATTGCGAATACAGACGTGGTTCCAGAGTTAAAATTGGACCCTATCCAAGTGTAACCGTGCTGTTTGCTAGAACGCGGGCCAAGGACATTTTGATGGATTTTTATCAAGGATTGGACCCAAAATACGTGTTAAGGAATACGCCAATAATTAAATCATATAATGAATATCTAAAGCTTCACTATTTCCCATGGGTTGATGCCAATCACAAAAACCCTGAAGATACCAAACGTCTCCTTCAGGTAGAGTGTGGCGAATTTTCTCAATATAAACTATCTGACATTACGCCCCACGCCGTTGAAAAATGGCGATTGTCCAAAATTGCAAAAGGTAATTCACCACATACCGCCAATAAGTGCTTTGCTTATCTCAGAGCCTCTCTTTCAAAGGCTGAAGAATGGGAGCTTTGTAAGGAGAACCCCATTAGTCGAATGAAACGCATCAAAACCAATCAATCTATAAGAATTCGGTATTTGTCTGTTGAAGAAGAGAAAAGATTACGCTCAGCACTAGCAAAAAGGGAATGTGATAGAAAAAAGAGGTTTAAAATTAACACCCACTTTAGTGATCATTTAAAACCTATGTTTTTACTGGCAATCAATACAGGGATGCGAAGAGCGGAACAGTTTTCACTAGCTTGGAACCAAGTTGACTTACATTTAAATCAAATAACTGTGACTGCTGAAAATTCAAAAAGTCGTAAGGTTCGATATATACCCTTAAATCAAGAGGCGCGGCATACTTTGACTACATGGTTAGCACAACAACAAGGACATCCTCAATTGGTATTCCAAAAACATGACGAAACACCTTTCAAGGATGTGAAAACCGCGTGGAAAAACCTATTAAAGAAAGCAGAAATTACAGATTTTCGCTGGCATGATTTACGGCATCACTTTGCATCCCGTTTAGCTATCGCAGGCGCTGATCTTAATACTATCAGAGAACTTCTTGGCCATAGTTCGTACGAGATGACGTTGAAATATGCCCACCTGTCAGAAGGACATAAGGCTAAGGCAGTTGCCTTATTAGATAGTGTTACTTATCGGCATTAAGGCCGATGCTGTGCGGCAGTTGGATGTTACTCCTTAACAAAAGTTCTTGCTATTTTATCAATTCTATAGTATAAACTGTGAATAAGTTCTCGGTACTTCTCTGTTTAGCGCAGAGTGAAAAAAGCGATTAAAACTGAATCTGAATCTGAAACTCACAAAGAAACTGAAACTGGAAAAGAAGCGACAGAAGTCGTGCGTTTTCGCACGACTACAAGAGTCGTCCTTTTAAAGAAAGGAGACAACAAAAAAAGACACTAAACTACAGGAGGACCCAGAAATTGGATTCTACTAACATAAATACCGAGCACAAGGACGTTACGTTCGGTCAACAAAAAGAAGGATTCGTCACCCTATTTATACCAAAGTTAAATAACCTTGTACTTTGGCATCACATCTCGAATTGGGCAGACGTAATGGCCGATATTGAGTTTTATGGCCAAAATTATGAAGTCTTCATCGGCGTTCATCTTGGCAAAGAGGCAAAGTCAGGTAAACAGCGCACCAAATGCGAGGACATACAATCTATCCATTGTGTAGCCATAGACTTTGACATCTTGGATGCTGATGCACATAAAAAAATAGCATTGCCTACATCAAGAGAAGAGGTCTTAGACTTCTTAAAGGAAACCCCATTTCACGGTAAGGTTCACCTGAACGACTCTGGATATGGGATACATGGTTATATCATTTTAGATGAACCGCTTCTAATAACTGATGACAAGTCACGTGAACGGGCAGAAGCTCTTAGCAAGAACACGGTAAATTACATACGCTCACTTGCAAAGGAATTACGTGGTTGGGAGTTTGACGCTGTTGGAGACCTTCCGCGCCTGATGCGACCATTAGGTTCGTGCAATCACAAGAAAGGTGAAAAGAAACCTGTCGAAGTCCTAATTCGGACTGACTACCGTTTTGGCATTGAGGAATTAGAGGCACTTGTCCCCGCGCCGGAACCTACCGAAAGAAAAAAGACGAGTGCTACCAAGAGTTGGCAAAAGGCAAAAGAACTTCCTGATAAGAAGGCTCAATTTGAACCCATTTTCAACGGATGCCGATTTGTTCGGGATGGGGTTGAGAATGCTGAAACTCTTGCAGAACCTCATTGGCATGCACTGATTACTATTACTGCCAGATGTGAGGATGGGGGTGCCTTGTCTCACGAAATCTCGCAGGATCATCCAAACTATTCGCGTTCAGAAACCACTAAAAAGGTTGGTGCCGCGATTGCTAGTCAAACTGGGCCTGTGACGTGTAGGCATATTCGAGAGGAGCTTTTGCATCCCGCATGTAGGATGTGCCCTCTTACGGCATCTAAAATAAATTCACCTATCGCGTTGGGATGGGTAGATGGGTATCTGGCAGGCCTTTTTAGTCGATTTGTCTACGACCTGCAAACCAAGAGGTTTTACGAAATCAACCCTCCGATGGAGGCGCTGGTATGAGTTTAGTATTAGATAAAGAAGGTTTTAGAGATGCAAACGCATTTGCCTTTCCGTCACAAAAAACGTCTGCTGTAACGGCATTCAATCGTTCGAAGTTAGCCCCGCAAGTAAACGGAACTGACTATGTACCTGGTAAAGAAAAACTTATGCTTGGTGGAACTTATTCTGTTTTGAATAAATGGAACGGGTTTGGACTAGTGCCGATGGAGGGTGATTACGTCACTATTTTTCAATACATGACATATCTCTTTCCTGAAGGAAGAGTGTTGGAACATATTCTGAATTGTTTTGCTTCATTGGTTCAACAACCAGATATAAAAGTAAGGCACTGCCTTCTAATTACAGGTGGGCAAGGCGTTGGTAAATCTACACTACGTGTTTTGCTAACCAAAATTCTTGGCAAAGAGAACGTAGGCATTGTGAATACGGGCGATTGGCAGGAAAGCTTCAATGCTCATCTTTCCGATTTGCATTTGGCAGTTATTGAAGAGTTTATGTCCGGAAACTGGCAACAATCCTACAACGCTTTCAAGCCTTATGTTTCCGACGATACAATCAAGGTCAATCAAAAACACTGGCCCGTTTATGATGGTAGGACGCCCTATTTTTGGATGGCGTTTTCAAACCATGAAAAGCCAATTATTATTGAACCTGACGATAGACGGTTTTTTGTATACAGGACGCCAGCAATCAAAGAGCGCCCTAAGTACTATAAAGCTCTTTATTGTCTGACGTCAGCGCTTATGGCACAGATTTAGGTCTGTGCTAAGAGAGAGTTTTTGTTCATCATCATCTTAGGAGTAAGTGATGAGACAGAAA
>NVTC01000019.1 GCA_002732905.1 Robiginitomaculum sp. | reverse complement strand
GTTACCGCCGCCTAATCCACTGGCTTCAAATGCAACGTACGCGTCGCCAGCCGTTTTGCTTCGGCTGGCGAATGCGTCACAAAGACAGTTGCAATGCTGCGTTGTGCAAGCAATCTGATGGTCAGGTCTATCATCGCGTCAGTCAGTTCCGGGTCCAGTGACATCGGAACATACTCACCACGTCGCCACAACTCTCCCAGATCATCGTAATGCCGGGACAGGAAATGTCCGGATTGCCCGGTCGAGATTACAAACACTGAACTGTCAGGGTCGGCAAAATCATACACACCCCGATACCCCGCCCCGTGTACGTTCTGAAACGGGTCGGGTCCGGTGCCAATGGTGCGCCCACGCAGCAATGTGTTATCGCCGCCGCTGGTCGACTGGTAGGTAGAAACGACAACACGTTTAATGCTGGCCGCATCGTGCAGAGGTTTCAGTGCTACAACCATTTGAATGGTCGAGCAATTTGGATTGGCAATAATGCCTTTCTTGGCGAAACCTTCAACCGCATCGGCATTAACCTCAGGCACCACCAAAGGCACAGCCGGGTCCATGCGCCAGGTGGATGAGTTATCTATGACCACTTTACAGCCCGCCGCTACGATTTTTGGTGACCATTCCTTAGACACAGCCCCGCCCGCACTCATCAAGACAATGTCGACTGCCGCGAAATCGAACTGCTCAATATCCAAGCACTTCAGTTCCTTATCGCCGTAACTCACCACACGGCCAAGCGAACGGCGCGATGCAACGGCATAAACCTTTTCAATGGTGAGATCACTCTCGTCCAAAATAGTGAGAATTTCAGTACCGACATTGCCTGTCGCACCAACAACTGCGATTTTCAAACCCATAGTATTTTCCTAATTCATTTTGGTGGTTTTTATTTGCGCCTATATTTAAGAAAGACCGCATAGCCAGCCACAATCACAAAGGCAACCCCCATTAAATCCAGTAAGGAAAAATCGCCAATAAACGGACGGGTGAGCCCAGTTTCTTGTATAGTTTCTGGCGCAATTTCAGGTACTGCCTCAGMWCCCGCCTCTTGGCCGTAAGCGGTATTGGACATAAATATGATAATGATAAAAACCGCAAATGTACCCACACCTGCTAACCCATAAATAAACCTGAAAAACCGTTGGTCTTTATTGTCTTTTATGCGGCGGCGGTTTTCAGCGGCACGGGAGCGACGGAACATCCGCTCGGACGGACGCTCAGTGCCGCGTTTTCCGGTAGCGGTGAATTTACGAGCCATATCTTCTCTCTAAATTTAGCAGCAATAATTTCATGTAATGGTGAATTGCCGTGAGCCTATTGTTTTGGTATATAGCATATGTGATCAAGATGAAACACATACTCTTCGTATTTCCTTTGGCGGCAATTGTTTTGGTGAGCCTCTCTGTTCCTGCCTCTGCAAATAATGCCAGCGCAAATAATGTCAGCGCAAATAATGCCAATATCGGCGCGCAGGTTAAAGGCGAAGATTTACGGGCCGTATTTTCTAACACCCTTATGGTGGGGGAATACCAAGAATACCGCGACATCACCCGCACCTACAATTACACTGAAGATCACCATGCAGACGGCACAACAGATTATACGGAAGGCCGCAAAGAAGAAGACGGGCGCTGGGCGATAATTGGCAGCGATAAAATCTGTTATAAATATCCACGTAGTCGATATTACACCCGCACCTATTGCTTTTTCGTGTTCAATGTTGATGGCTGTTATTACAAATTTACAGCGCAAGAAATGTCTTTGAAACGCGGCCCAAAAAATTGGGATAGATGGTCATCCCGTGCGGTGCGCAAGGGCGCTGGCGGTTCTTGTGATATACCGGTAGGGTGACAGAAAGGGTGATAGAAAGGGTGATAAAATGAAATTAAACATCCCCATCATTATCTTRCTCSTATTSGCRTCCGGCACAGTCTACGCARRAGAACATGCGGGTAACAAGAAATACACACCCATCACTGCTAAGCAGTTCCAGAAAATGCTGCCCGGGAATACTATCACGGGTGAATACCGCCAAATGCGCGCGCGTACTAAGACCTATAATTTTTCTGAAATCCATCATAAAGACGGCACCACAGATTATTCCGAAGGGCCGATTAAATCCAAGGGTGTCTGGTATACATTAGGCGAACAAAAAATTTGCTATAAATATTCCAATGACGAAAATATGGGTCAAGGCACGTCCTGTTTTTGGGTCTACAAACAAGACACATGTTATTACGGTTACAGTATTGGCGCCATGACCTTGAGCGGCCCGCGCAGATATGAGGACTGGAGTGCGCGGTGGATTATTAAAGGCAGCGGCGGCACATGCGATGCACCTATAAGTTAAGGCTTGCGCCCTAAGTTATCTAATTCACAGCGACRAAATTACTGGCACCGGTTATGATCGATTGCCAAAGTTCATCCTTTTCTTCGGCGTCTTCTTTATTTCGTGTGAGATGCCAAAGCGTTCGGATATAGGGCCTGCCCTCGTCGTCTAATGTCATTTGGCCAACCCACGCAGTCATGGAGCCGTAGCCTTTAAAATTAACATTGAACGTAATTTGGTCCCCTTCGACGAGGCCAATAAGCGCAAAGCTCTGGTTCTTATCCGGCTGCCCCACATTTGTTTGATATATACCGTGGACTTCGCCGTCCTTCACAACAAAGGTCACAAGCGATCCGGCTTCGTTCTGCCATGACCCGTTAAATTCGCTTGTAGCTGCTTCTGTGGTTGCTGTGGTTGCTGTGGTTGCTGTGGTTGCTGTGGTTGCTGTGGTTGCTTCTGTATTTGCTTGGTCTTGCGCTTGGGCACAAGCAGCAACAAACAGCATAAGAACTGTAATTATAAAAACACGCATATTATTTCTCTTCATCATCATTGCGGAGCAATGATGCGTTTCGTTGCAATTGATCTCCTAGAACAATATGGATCAATTGCGGGCACTACACGCCCATAAATCCTAAAATCAGGTACATTATCACCGTACCGCCCCCCGCGATTAAAGCATAGGGAATTTGGGTGCGTACATGGTCTATATGGTCGTTGGCCGTGGCCATGCTRGCAATGATTGTGGTGTCGGATGTCGGAGAGCAGTGGTCTCCAAACACACCGCCGCCTAGTGCCGCCGCAACTGCCATGTATAAATTCACACCCTCGACATTAGCCGCTATGGGCACTGCAACGGCGATCATAATAGAGAACGTGCCCCAGCTGGTTCCGGTTGAAAATCCGATAACACCTGCAATGATAAAAATAAGCGCAGGGATGAAGCCTGCCGGAATGGTGCCGCTGACAATACCAGCAACAAAATTACCCGTACCGATTTCTTTACACATAGCATTAAGCGCAAATGCCAACACGGCCAAAATCGCCACATTGACCATGCCCGCCATGGCTTTGAGGGACAATTCGACCATTTCGGTCAGCTTCATAATGCCTTGAGCGCGGTACATAGCCATAGCAATAAGGACAGCAAATATCACAGCATAAAGTACGGCGGCGGAGCCGGAGCCGTAGCCTTTGGACAAAGATATCCAGGCCACCGATAAYCCGYGWACTGGCTCTWGYCCYGTTTTGACMGCWTCTGCRGYRGCAAAAGCAACAGCCTCGCCCCAGCCCGTATAGACCAAGAAGGTTGGCACCAACACAACCATGGAAATGATCGGAATGAGCATGTTAAACGCGCGGTGCGGGACACCRTTTTTAGCYTCGAGCATAGAGACACTATCGTCCATCATCGGCACGGCACCGTCGCGTAGAATTTTACCAGTTTCCGCGGCGCGGGTTTCGGCCTTTTTCATATCGCCAACATCTTTGCCGCTCCAGATCACCACAAAGATAAGGGCTACGGTCAGCATGGGATAAAAATTATAGGCAATGGATTTCACCAGCACTTCAAACTCGTTATCAAACACTTTGTCGGGGCCAGTTGTATACACAATCAACAGCGTCATGATAAATGCACCCCAAGCATTGAACGGTACCAATATGTTAGACGGTGCAGATGTACTATCCGTGATATAGGCCAGTTTCTCGCGCGGTATTTTAAGCTTGTCAAAAACGGGGCGGTACAGCGTGCCAACGGTGAACAACGAGATATTGCTCTCGATAAACAAAAATAGTCCAGTCAAAGCGGCCAAACTTTCAACGATTTTCCTATTGCCTTTTTCAGTGTGTTTGACGCTCACCTTTTCAATAAATCTAAGGATATGCCCGACAAAACCTTCGACGCCGCCCGAGCGTTGCACAAGCGCAATTAAGGGGCCAATGATCAGCGAAAACATCACCATGCGGGCATTACCCGTATCGGTGAGAACGGTCACAAAAGAATCGATAGTATCCAGCGTTCCTGTGAGCGGGTGCCAGCCAGCCATAATCATATAGCCAAACCAGATACCGACAGCCAGCGCCATGAAAACTTGCCGTGTCCAAAGCGCCAAAGTGATAGCGATCAGTGGTGGTAATATTGACCAAAATCCAAATGTCTGCGCAGCTGTTTCCATAAGTTTCCCCTTTCAAAACACTGTGCAAGGAAAAGATAATTTGCGCAATGAAATTCCGGTTTAGTTATTATCCGTCGGTGTGTATTCGCGCACCGCATGTTTTTTTATCTCTGCCTTATCGCGCAAAGCTTTGCGCCATTTGTGGGTTGCGAACATTTCGGCTTGATCTGCATAATGAGGAGAGCTCGGGATTGAGGTGGCGCTACCAAATTGGTGAATAACATCCGCCTTCATTTTTCCGTCTGCATTTTCGTTTTTTGGCCACTCCACGAGAGCAATCCAAGTGTCCCCCGCGACGGCGTCAAGTTGACCGTTTTCCCCGATCTTAGCCGGATATATAGCCCGCATAACATCAGGCGCACCATCAATGGGAATATTGATATCGCCGTGCACCAACCGGTTTACCTCGCCCCAGGTCGGATCAATGCGTCCGTGGTGTTCCATTAAATAGTTTACGGCATCCCTAAAGGCTATTTCGGGTGTCGGTGCAGGGATATGGGTAAATTCTTCGGTGATATCTTTAAGTGTCACCAACACACCAAGGGCAGCGACGCGGTTCTCTATATCCGTATGCATGTCCCAAGTGCCAAGATGTGCCGCCGCCTTTGACATCTGTGGGTCATCGTTCCAGTCCAGCGCTAAAACCTCTGCGATAATTTCCGCGGCCCGTGAGTTTTCGGCATATTTATTATCAAATTTTAGTGCCAGCAATCCAGCTTTACTGATCAGCGTGTCCCCGTCTGTCATTTCAAGCATTCTAAGGGAACGGTTTGTCTGGTTGGTTTGTAGGCCCATGGATTTTGGAAAATCTTCTAGCGATATATTATCCGGCCCGTCCGTGGAGGTAAACGGAGAATTGTTCGAATTATAAACGAGGCCAGAAGACGGGTTGATCAGTTTAGGCACATCCGAAAACGGGCGGTAACCCTGCCAAATTAAATCAGAGCGATCACCGGGCAGATATTTCTTCCAATCCCAACCCTCTATGCGGTTAGGGTATTGAGCATTGTGAATAAGAGCGACATTACCGTCTTTATCACCGTAAACATAATTGATACTGGGCAGGGCATTGAGCGACATAGCCTCTAAAAACCCGTCCAAGTCTTGCGCTTGGTTCAGTCGGTAATACTGTTCTAGCTGCCGCACTTCATCCATGCCCGCATAGCGAAACGCATATGTCCCGTGCTTGCTTTCTATTACGGGGCCGTGCTGTGTCCGCAAAATTTTCCGCTTGGCTTTAAAGGCAAATGACCCGAACAACTTGACCTTGATAACGGCCGTGCTTTGCTCAAAATCCAGCCATTCTTCGTCCAATAAATACTGATTTTTATTTTCAGGGTTGATGGTCAAAACATAGACATCCACCAAATCTTGGGCACTCACCGTATTGGCCCAGCCGAGGTTGTCATTGAACCCGTGCAAAATAAACGGTGTGCCGACAAATACGCCGCCTGTCATATTAAGGCCCTGCTCTGATACCAGATGCGCTTCATACCAAGCAACTGGCCCGCTCATGGGTTGATGGGAATTTATCAAAAGCCGCGTGGTTTCGTCGCCGGAGCGCATGGCCGAAACTGCGATACCGTTAGAGCCCCTCTCGGCCAAAGTCTTCGGCGAGACATGAAAACTTTGCCGACCACCTGATGGATCCAGCGCAATTTCCTGTGCCCGCGCGTCCCCGAATAATTCGAGAAGTATGCCGTCTAATCCGTAAAATAACGGTGTCTTGAATATGAAGCCTGCAATTATGTCTTCGCCGCTAAACGGCGCCAGACCGCGCCAAGTAACATCCGGATTTTGCGCCGCATATAAGTTAAGCCCTGCGGCGTAAGCTTCAGCAGCCCGTTTCACATCTGGCGTCACGTCTTTTGCGTAACGGCGATCAATGGTGCCCCACACATCCATAAGCGCCACAAGGTAATCAGTAACTGCAGCGCCTTTTCCTTGGTAGCGAGCAAGCGTACCGCGCGCAGCAGCCACAGACAATTGCATGGTGTCAAAATCRTCTTCGGCGTGGGCATAASCCAATCCAAAAGCTACATCAGCGTCMGTTTTGCCGTAAATATGCGGAACRCCCCAATCGTCTCGTATGATATTGACATCGTATTTTCCTGCACCTGCACTCAATGTAGCGGCATCAGGATTGCTTGGTAATGGCGACCACGTCCAAACCCCCGCCCCAACCCCCGCTCCTATGATAGCGACGACAAACCCTGCGAATATAACTTTGRTTATTTTTTTCATATCCGCCGATAACACATCAACCCCCACACGCCAAKWGCGGGATATAAAGGGCTAGAACATATATCGAACAAATATTGCGCTGGTAAAAACTATGATATAAGGTGACGGCAAATCTATACTGGAAATTCTATGTCTGACCCTACCTTAACCTGTCCCGAATGCGGTACATCGATTAAGCTCAACGAAAGCTTAGCGGGGCCCTTRCTTGCSCAAGCACGCGATGATTTTGCCGAAAAACTGCGCCAGAAAAATGCTGAAATGGCGGCTCAACAATCAAAGCTGGAAGCAGAGCATGCGGGCTTRGAAGCAAAATTAAAACGCGGCGTCGAAGATGCCCGCGCCGAAATCGYACGAGAAGAAGCRGCCAAGGCAGCACAAAAATCTGCCCGTGATATTGCCGCCAAAGCCAAAGAAGCTGACGASYTKCGYGARGTCCTTAAAGACAACGAARCCAAGCTYGCTCGCGCCCAAGAACAGCAAGCCATGATCATGAARGARCGMCGGGCGCTTGAAGACGAAAAACGCGAGYTGGAACTRACCGTAGAAAAACGCCTCCAAGAAGAARTTGAACAAATCCGCGCCAAAGCCAAAGCAGAACAAGAAAGYGCYTTCTTGCTGAAACAACGCGARAGCGAACAGCAAATCAACGCCATGCGCACCCAAATCGACAATCTTAAACGCCGSGCTGAACAAGGTTCGCAACAGCACCAAGGCGAAGTGTTGGAGATGGAATTGGAGAACATTCTCGCGCGTAAATTCCCTTATGACGACATTAAACCTGTCGCCAAAGGCGTGGTCGGCGGCGACATCATCCAGACCGTCATGAGCCCCAACGGTAAAATGTGCGGCTCTATATTGTGGGAAACCAAACGCACCAAAGCTTGGCACGCTACATGGCTGCCAAAGTTAAAGGCCGACCAACGCAGTTGTGGTGCCGATATTGCCATCCTCATGAGCACCACCCTGCCCAAAGAATTTGARCAAACYACATTTAAACAAATCGACGGTGTCTGGGTTACCAGTTTTGACAGCGCAATTTCTTTGGTCGAAGTTCTGCGCCTCAGTCTCATCGAAATGGCGGGCGTCATGGCCGTGCGCGACGGCCAAGCCAGCAAGGCGGAACTGGTCTATGATTATCTTACGGGCACAAAATTCCGCCACCGCATCGAAGCTATCGTCGAAAAATTTGACGATATGCGGACGGATCTAGAGCGCGAAAAGAAAGTCACTCTGAAAAATTGGGCCAAACGTGACGGTCAAATCGACGCGGTCATCGCCGCTACAATGGGTATGCACGGCGATTTGCAAGGCATAGCCGGCAGTTCAATGCCAGAAATCGGCGGGCTAGACGACGATGTGCCGTTGTTGGATGAGGATTAATAAAAACCCAACCTTACCCTGAGTTTTTTGGTGAAAAAACCATAGCGGCTTATCTTAAAAACCTTCAGCGTTTCAACCGCAAACCTTCAATCATTTACAGGATATTTCTTGGGCAGATTTTTGTGGGACAATATCAATGCTCGTCGTTTTTATTGCGAAGCCTTTGTCCTGAAACATTTTGGCATACTCACCTAAGGTTTTTCCATTTTTGAACTCGGTAGTTTTTTTCCGAACTGTAATCTGTACTCGGTAATTTATATGTATAAACCATTTTTTGTTGATTTACAGGGACATGGCAGTATTTCTGTATTTCACTTTTTATTTGACAAATAGTAGACTGCTCTGACACGGAAACTTTGCAATGCGTACCATAACCATTTGAGCTAAGACTGGCTTCAATCCGGAAATATCGGAAGAAAGTATCACTAGCTTTTGCGGCGCTGGCAAAACTAAAAAACGAGACAAGTAAGAAGAGGCGAAAATAAACCATCAAAGCTCCCATTCAACATTTCCAAAACTATCACAACCTAACTATACCCAAATAAAATACAAGTCCGGCCTCATTCCGGCCTCATGGGGGAAAAGAAGAGCCTATAGGAAAATGGGGGTGGACGCAGTCATGACCAAAGCCGTACCCAGCCAATTTCCCCTGTTAACGGGAAATAATTTACACTAGGCATTTCTAAATACCGCTTCTAGCCAACGAAGGATTTTTCAATCACGAAATCTGCGGGATTGGAGTTAGACCCTTCTTTAAAGCCGCGCGCTTCAGCGAGCATTTTCAAATCTTTGGTCATAGCAATAGATCCGCAAATCATGATGCGGTCAGTGGCTGGATCAAATGAACCGCCTTCTATGTTGTCAAATAGCGCACCTGTTTCTATCAAAGTGGTGATACGGCCTTGCAAGTTATATGCCTCTCTGGTGGCGCTCGGAATGTGCTGTAATTTCTCTAAGGCCAATTCACCGACCAGCGGGTCAGCTTTCGCTGCTGCCGCCAAATCAAACCCGTAAGTCAGTTCTGCAATATGCCTACATGTGTGGACAAGGATAATTTGTTCAAAATTTTCATAAACATCGGGGTCGCGGATCAGACTTGCAAAGGGTGCGATCCCCGTACCCGTAGCCAGCATAAACAGCCGTTTGCCAGGCAGCAATGCATCGAGCACCAATGTGCCTACCGGTTTTCGGCCCAATAAAATCTCATCACCGTTTTTAATATTTTGTAGGCGTGAGGTTAAGGGACCGTCTGGAACTTTGATGGRATAAAAATCCAGTTTTTCATCCCACGACGGGCTGGYGATGGAATAGGCGCGAAGGAGAGGTTTCTTCTCGCCTTGCAAACCAAGCATAATAAATTCGCCAGAGCGAAACCGAAAGCTGGGCGGACGGGTAATGCTAAAAGCAAAGAGCTGATCTGTATAGTGATTGACCGACAATACRGTTTCTGAAGTCGGTGCATTAGGRTTWGAGTTGGGGCKAGGTGRGGACATAATGGGGCTTTGTATAATTGAGTGTAATATGGAGGCGGAAATAGATGCGCTGGTTTACGGCGCGGCATCAGTATAAACTGATTAGCGCTCTACTTAGCTTTCTACTTAGCTTTCTACGGCATGAGCCAATATGTTGACCATGGTGGCACGGGCAGTGCTGGTGCCTATATTGGTGATTTTATGTGGGCGGTCAGCACGGTAACGCAAAGTTTCACCGGCTTTACATCGCCAAACTTCATTGCCAATACTGACTTCGAGCTCGCCCTCAAGCACACTTAAGTTTTCGACGGACCCGTCTGGRTGSGGTGAACTTTCCAGTACCCCGCCAAYYTSGGCAGTAAAATCATACCACTGGGTATATGCGACCGTCGCGATCCAGCCAATAATGCGCAGCGTACATAGCCCGTCTTCACTTTGGATCAGCGGAATATCTTGCCGCGCCGCTTTTTCTACCAAAGCCGTACTGTCCGGACTAAAGGATAATACATTTTCAACCGATATGCCGAGCGCCTGGCTGAGGCGGGTTATTGTTGCCAGCGTCGGGTTGCTTTCGTTTTTTTCGATCTGGGAAATCATTGATTTGGCCACGCCAGATTGCTCTGACAAATCACCAAGCGAAAGCTTCCCGGCTTTCCGCAAGCGCGTAATTGTCGTGCCTAACTGTGCGCTCATAGCATCACAGCCAGCATCTTTTATACGTTTTCGTCGTGACATGGTCATCTGCATACGCGTTTCTCGTTCATTGTTATAGCAAAATCCACAAAAATAGGACTGTAGATCATGGAGGTGTTCTTTAATTACATTACTGTTCTATATATAGAACGATTTAGCTTGTAAATAGAAATATAATGATATATGCGTACTTTTTAACAAACGAAATATGATATGCGCTACTTACCAATTCACATAGATTTACAGCACGCTGACATACTTATTGTCGGCGGAGGGCCTATGGCGGAAGCAAAACTGCGTACTTTGCTCACGACGCCCGCACGACTGTTTGTTATAGCGGACAGTATAAGCCAAAATATACAAGACTGGGCAAAGGCAGGAAAACTTTCCTGGGAAAACCGCACGTTCACGCCTGATGACTTTGAAGGCAAGCGGCTCGTTTATGCAGCCAGTGGTAATAGCGCACAGGACAAAGCGGTCGCCGAACTTGCAAAACGGCGCGGACTATTGGTCAATGCGGCAGACGACAAGGTGGGGTCTAATTTTTTCTCACCAGCCATTGTTGATCGCAGCCCTGTGAGTGTCTCTATTGGCACGGAAGGACAATCCCCGGGAATGGCGCGGCTGATCAAATCAGAAATCGAAGCGCTTTTACCTGCTAATTTGGGTAAAACGACAGAGTATTTAGGCGCCATTAGAAAGACGCTCCCCAAAAAGCGCCCACAATTTTCTAACCGCCTCAGTTTTTGGAAGGCGATGTTTAAAGCGCAAAGCCTTGCGTCCTTATGTGCGCTTGACCAAACCGGTATAGCGGCCAAGGCAGAAGAGCATTTAAACGACGATGAAGTCCTGTCGCCGCAAGGTCGTGTTACACTGGTCGGCGGCGGCCCCGGTAACCCCGATTTACTAACGCGGCAAGCGGTGCGCGCGCTGGAAGCGGCGGATGTCATTGTTTATGACCGCCTTATCAGCAAAGCGGTGTTGGCCTTAGGTCTCCGTGAAGCCGAATATATTTATGTAGGCAAAGAACCAAATGGGCCTAGCGCGTCTCAAGAGAGCATCAATGCCGTCCTTATCAAATACGCGCAGGAAGGTCATCATGTTGTGCGCCTTAAAGGCGGCGACCCGCTAATCTTTGGACGAGCAGACGAGGAATTGGCGGCACTGKWMRMKKSMMAKRTYYYRKTYKWTWYAKAWMMGSKYWTTWCGGCAGCTTCGGCTTCGGCSGCCTCTATTGGYCGCTCATTGACCACGCGCGGCGTCAACACAGCATTGACTTTGCTGAGCGGCCATGACGCCAAAGGATATGTGGAGCATGATTGGGCGCAGCTCGCACTGCCTGCCGCSCGYGCCGTGATTTATATGGGCTTAGGGGCATCAAGCCGCATAAGAGCGCAGTTATTATCCCAYGGYGCSCGGCCMGACACGCCGRTRACCATCGTGGAAAATGCGTCCCTGCCCACACAAAAAATAGTCGGCTCATCACTGGAAATGCTCAGTAGCGATATAACCAGAGGCGACATAACGGGCCCCGCCATTCTTATGCTTGGCTACACACCCAGATTAGCAAAAAGNSCMMRMAMAMRMMYMRCAAACANNCNARMWMAMRAACATNANCRASAAMAARMACAYGRGCAMMAAAAMACACACGGGCMMMAAAAAACACAARGGCAMGGGCTTGCAAGCCGTAACRGCCAACGAYCTRCGCAGCGGCAAAGTCGTRTATTTGAATCCGCAATTTCTTTGGACCAATCATCTTTCCAAGGCTTTGGTTAGCGATGACGYCRRCCTAATCGAGAAAATGAAGCAGGCGGCCTACCGCGACGACAAAAGCAATTTGGTTGTTGGYGTTTATATGATTGATGTGGATACGACCTCCCGATTACCGGCGCGGTATCGTGAAAAATTTCGTATGCAGGGGCCAAGCTATGACCCCGGAAAACTGATAGAGCTTGGAGGATAATATGTACCGTTATGACGAATTTGATCATGAATTTGTACAGGCTAGAACCAAGCAATTTCGCACGCAAATAAAACGCCGGCTTGCGGGCTCTCTAAGCGAAGACCAGTTTAAACCCTTGCGCCTTATGAACGGGCTTTATCTTCAGCTGCATGCCTATATGCTCAGAGTKGCYRTKCCTTACGGYACATTTTCAGCACGGCAAATGTATAAGCTGGCCGATATTGCAGACAAATATGATCGCGGCTACGGACATTTCACCACRCGGCAAAACATTCAATTTAATTGGCCCGCGTTAGAAGCTGTAGCAGATATTTTAGACGARCTGGCCGAGGTYGAAATGCACGCCATTCAAACCTCTGGCAATTGTATTCGTAATACYACGTCCGACCCTTGGGCRGGCGCGTGCGATGATGAAATAGAAGACCCRCGGCCAACMGCAGAATTGGTGCGKCAATGGTCCAGYCTRCAYCCKGAATTYACRTTCCTGCCGCGTAAGTTTAAAGTCGCAGTTATAGGCGCGCAAGAAGACCGAGCCGCCATAAAAGTTCACGATATCGGATTGCAGATCGTCAAAAACGAGGCCGGCGATATTGGCTATAAAGTCTTTGTGGGCGGCGGCCTAGGCCGTACACCGATACTCGGCAAAGAGCTATGTGCTTATCTACCGCGCGCTGAATTATTACCGTATCTAGAAGCCGTTATGCGTGTCTATAACCGCTATGGCCGCCGGGATAATAAATACAAAGCCCGCATAAAAATATTGGTGCAAGAAACGGGTATCGATCATTTTAAATCTGAAGTGACCAAAGAATATGCCAATTTAACGCCAGCAGACATTGCCGTGCCCGCTGAAGAGCTTGCCCGCATTGCTGATTATTTCGCCGCGCCAGATTTTGAAGACCTCGCCGATATTGATGCTGATATTGATACGGGTTTTGAACAAGCACGAAGCGACGATAAAGGGTTCGCAGGCTGGGCAGATACCAATCTCGCTGTTCACAAGGCCAAAGGGTATGCCATTGTCAATATCTCTCTCAAACCAAAGGATGGCGCGCCTGGCGATATAACATCGGCGCAAATGCGCGCAGTGGCCGATCTTGCACAGACATATTCTTTCGGAGAAATTCGCGCGACCCATGAGCAAAACCTCGTCTTGGCCCATGTTAAAAAGTCCGATCTATATGCCTTATATAATGCACTCAAAACGGTGAAATTAGCAGACGGAAATATCGGCCTCATTACAGACATTATCTGCTGTCCCGGTATGGATTATTGCGCGCTAGCGACCGCCCGCTCAATCCCCGTTTCACAAGCGATTTGGCAGCGTTTTGCTGACCTTGAAAAACAGCGGGTTATCGGCGAGATGAAAATTAAAATATCAGGGTGCATCAATGCATGTGGTCATCATCATGTTGGTCATGTGGGTATATTGGGCTTGGAAAAAGCGGGCGTCGAGTTTTACCAAATYAAGCTTGGCGGCGATGCCAGCGAGACATCCAGCCTCGGCGACATTACAGGGCCMGGKTTTTCACATGATGAGCTGCTTGATGCTCTGGATAATATGGTGACGYTGTATTTGGARCGGCGAGAAARGCACGAACGATTTGTGGACACCTACCGYAGAATYGGYATGGCCCCRTTTAAGGAGGTGCTGTATGACGCTCATTAGAAATGGCCGCGTCCATGATCAGGTAAAAACAGATCATCCGTTTTTAGAAACTTTTCTGGCGAGTAATGACGCCAGCTCAGTTCGCTTGTCGCCTGAAGTCGATTTAAACAAACTGGCACCTCACCTTGCCCGGCTGAATACAATCGAGATTGAATTTCCCGGGTTCGCCGACGGTCGCGGATTCTCAATCGCGCGACAATTGCGTCGCCAATTTCAATATAAAGGCGACCTCATCGCCTCCGGGCCGCTGATTCCCGACCAATATAGTTTTGCCCTACAATGTGGTTTTGACGCGGTTAAAGTTGACCCCCTAACATTTGAACGGCAATCGAAATCAGAATGGCGCGCGGCGCTTGATGCGTTTCAGCTCAGTTACCAAAAAGGCTATGGGGCAGTGARCGGMCCGGCTCAGAATATWTTTGCYGCWCGYGCMGCAAAGCGCGCCCAGTCCCTGCCGCAAAAATATGTTGGTTTGTCAGCCGAAGCTGCGYTGGAGCGRGCCTTAAAAATTGAYTTTCAAGGCGAGATCACTCTCGCCTCGTCCATGGGTATCGATAGCGCCGTGCTTTTGCATATGGTGTCAAAAATAGATAAGGACTTACCGGTGTTGTTTTTGGAAACAGGGAAGCATTTCGGAGAAACTTTGGCCTATCGAGACCTGCTGGTAAAAACCTTAGGACTCACAAACTTTCAAAATATCAGGCCTGATGACGCGGAACTGGCCAATGAAGACCCGGACGGGGATTTAAACCAGTCCAACAAAGATGCCTGTTGTACTTTGCGCAAAGTGCGCCCGCTTGAAACCCATATCCGCAAATACAAAGCCCGAATTACAGGCCGTAAACGCTATCAAACGCCGGACCGCGCTCATATAGAAATATTGGAAGCTGACGGCGGCCAGATAAAACTTAACCCGCTTGCCCATTGGAGCGCGAAAGATATTACAGGCTATATGCACAAGCACGGCCTGCAGCCGCATCCTTTGCTAACATTTGGTTTCAAATCTGTTGGTTGCGCGCCGTGTACAACGAAAGTCGCGGACGGTGAGGACCCAAGAGCTGGCCGTTGGCGTAGCACAGGTAAAACCGAATGCGGTATACATTTTATTGACGGAAAATGGGTGCGCACGAACCAGCCACCAACAACTTTTGGTGATTATATATAAGTGCTGATGATGGGATTTGGGCTCTGATCAGAGCCTTGGTACTAACCGTGCGCTAACTGTGTGATTTTCATTAGGCGGTATAAAAATGAGCTATAAATGCTTAAATTTATCCGCCTTGGTTTGTATGTAAACATGATTATAAGCATTATGACCTACCTTGATCGGGATGCGTTTTTTTATCTCTATACCTGCGGTTTTTATGGCTGAAATTTTTTCAGGATTGTTGGTCAGTAGATCTATCTGTGTCACGCCAAAATAGGCGAATACACCTTTTAGCATATCATAATGACGGTTATCCGCAGGGTGCCCAAGTTTGAGATTAGCGGTGACCGTATCCTCGCCCCCATCTTGTAATGCATAGGCTTTTATTTTTTCTACAAGGCCAATGCCGCGGCCTTCTTGGCGTAGATAAATCARCAGGCCCGATTTGCGGGTGCGCATCATATCCATAGCAAAGGCGAGCTGTGGCCCGCAATCGCACCGCAGGCTAAACAGGCTATCGCCGGTTAGGCACTCTGAATGCACGCGGGTAAGAACGGTATTATTTGCACCGATTTCACCRAGAACAAGCGCAAGGTGCTCTTGGCCTTTATGAATAAAAACATGGGCCTTAAAACTACCGTAACGGGTGGGAAGATCGGTGCGGGCTTTAAATGCCACATTGGTTTTATTACTGCTCATGATGTAAACCCTCGCAGCATTTTTTCCACATATCTGGCAATTGTATCAATTTCAAAATTCACCATGTCGCCCAATGCCAATAGACCAAGATTTGTCATTGCCAAGGTATGGGGGATAATATTCACATATAATACGCAATCTTCAATCTCGTTCACCGTCAAACTGACGCCGTTAATGGCGACAGACCCTTTCTTGACGATAAATTTGTCAAAGCTAGGCGGGATTTGAAAGCCGTATATAATTGACGTTCCGCTTGGCTCAATTTTTACGCATTTTGCTAGGCTGTCCACATGTCCAGACACCATATGCCCGCCGAGCTTATCTTTTAGAGCAAGGGATTTTTCTAGATTTAAAACCGTGCCAACAGCCCATGATTTTGCATCCGTAAGGTTGATAGTCTCTCGCGATACATCAACGCCAACTACATCACCTTGAATGCCCGTTACGGTTAAGCAAATACCGTTCATAGTGATGCTGTCGCCAAGAGCAACATCGTTCATATCCGTAAACTTTGACGCGACCGTAAAGGTGTAATTATTATCCTTAACATGGCAGGTCAGAACCTCGCCTTTGCTTTGAATTAATCCTGTAAACATAAATCTATAAACTGGCGATGATCCGCCAGTCCCTTCCGAGGTGTTTCAGCTTCATTTTTTTAAGGTGAAGCCGCTCTTTCATTGTGTCTATTTTGATGTCAATGAGCGGGCGGGCAGAACTGCCCATTAGTATGGGTGCCATGTAGATAATGAGCTCATCCGCAAGCTTGTTGATGATAAATTGTCCTGCGAGCGCCGCGCCCGCCTCCACCAAAACTTCATTGATTTTCTCGCGGCCCAGCCATGTAAGCACTGCTTTAAGATCAAGTTTTCCGATCCCGTTCTCGGCTTTGGCCAAAGGCATGATGATGATTTCGGCACCTTGCTTTTGTAGGGCCGTAATTTTGGTGCTGTCCTTTGCGCTGGTCATCACCACGCAGCGCCCGCTGGTTTGCAATATTTTAGCGCTTGGCGGAATACGCAAATGGGTATCCAGCACAACGCGCATGGGTTGGTAAGTGTCAAATCTGTGGGGGAGGTTTTTGCATTTTTTAGGCAGTTCATCCGCGCGCACGCTCATGCGGCAATCATCTTGAAGCACCGTGCCAATACCTGTGATAATGGCATGGCTCCGCGCCCGCCAGTGTTGCACATCGCGGCGCGCCTTCTTGCCAGTTATCCAATAACTTTCCCCGTTCGCCATGGCCGTGCGCCCGTCCAAAGACTGGGCGAGTTTCACGCGCACCAATGGTAAACCCGTTTGCATACGGGCGAAAAAACCTGGGTTGAGTTTACGGCCCTCTTTAGCCAAAAGGCCGTCGGTAACTGTGATACCCGCAGCCCGCAATGTCTGCATACCGCCTGTCGCAATTAACGGATTGGGATCCCTATTGCAGATGATCACAGCGCTGACCTTAGCCTTAATCAGGCTATCCGTGCAGGGCGGTGTTAAGCCTTGATGACAACAAGGCTCCAAACTCACATACACATTTGCACCTTCTGTAGAGCCTTGCACGGACGCCAACGCATTGACCTCCGCATGGGGTCCCCCCGTTGTTTCGTGAAAGCCTTCGCCGATAATGMCGNTSATYWYYKRCAMWSMMRCMKSCNAMACRRRKMTYKRYCNYSCGNSGYAANNWGGCCKYKRMCWGSMMGCNNYSYWMGGCKYSTTTNCMKRKATNGKCRSMKGRYSYGTCMAMCWKMAKRMTNMAGMGNKYWAGKCNNWGCGNTTRGCMASGKCYWSSMGASSRRTGNGCWTTKCSAWAYMCKYSKGGSCRMSCYMTNYCGMMWTTRCGYTSGAWSYGGKMWTWRRWGWMSYTRYYMTKYWCSTSKGTTTCTTGGTAATGATGCGGCGTTAGCACGGCCGAGAATACAGGCACGCCCGTATCGAGCCCAACCCTCATCATTGCATCCAAAACTGTCGTTGCTACAAAATCATGTCGATAAATGCCGCCGTCAACGATGAATCCCGATGCAATAATTGCGTCATATTTCCCCGTTTTAGCAATGTCTTGCGCCAGCAAAGGAATTTCAAGCGCGCCCGGCACGTCATAAACATCAAGCGAGCATTTGTTATTTGTTTCGGATTTCAATGTTTGCTTACAAAACACATAGCATTGATCGACAATTGTGCCGTGCCATTTTGCTTTGATAAATGCGATTCTATAGGATTGTGTATTACTTGAATTTTGACCCATGATGTACTCCTTTTACAAAATTGATCAAGGCGTACAAAACACAGCATAGCCGCCAAAGCGGAAATTCTTGCGCTTTATTCTCTACCATCCGGACTATGACCGTCGGCTCTGGAATCGCACCAGATCTGCTGACCCTTTCGCCCGTCTAAAGACAGAAGGCAAAAGGCGCTCGCGGGCTTATGGCCTAACCAGTTAAGGAATATCCACTTACCGCCGGTGGGGAATTACACCCCGCCCTGAGAATATCCCCACAACACATGAGGACAAATATAGCATAACCATATGCTTATCGTAGAGTCTACAATTTAAATGGCCATGACGGCTCAATCGAAGAAATAAAATAATATTATGGCTAAATTCCACCCTGTTTGATAGGTTGTTAGGATGTTAAACCGTAGGGACATGGGCGTATTATCAGCATCTGGATTAGCGTGCGTTTTTTTGGGGCTGAACGGTTGTGACACTGCGCAGCCTCATGTTTGGCAGCCTCATGTTTGGCAGGGTCAGGCTTTGGGTGCGCCGAGTTCCGTAAAGTTGTACGGAGTACCGCTTGCAAAGGCGAAGAAACTGTTTTTGGCGAGCGAAACAGAAATAACAAGGTTGACAAATATTTTCTCATTGAGCGATACCGCCTCCGAAATCTCAGCTCTAAACCAGCACGGTGTGCTCGAACACGCATCACCAGAAATGATAGAGGTTTTGCAAGCAGCGGCTCATATTTCAAAACTCACCCACGGCGCATTTGATATAACCGTTCAGTCCCTTTGGAACACGGCAAAGCATTTAACCCGCGTGCAAATATCGCAAGAGGGTATAAAACAATTATGGGCTAAGGCTTATGACCTTGTCGATTACACATATGTCAAAATTAACGGCCGTCATGTTTCCTTTACCGAGCCAGGCGTCACCATTACATTGAACGGGCTTGCCCAAGGTTATATCACCGATAAAATCACCCAGCTTCTGTTACGCGGTGGCGCCCGTTCTGGCCTTGTCAATATTGGCGAGTTTCGTGCTTTTGGCGCAAAAACATGGAAGCTTGGCGTGCAGGACCCGCGCAATATTATGGACGTGATAGACATTATTTCGCTCAAAAACGCAGGCCTTGCTACATCGTCCGCGACGGGCGGGTATTTAAGCGCAGAAATGTCGCATATTTTTGAACCGAGAACAGGGCATAACAAGCCGCAATTCATCAGTGCCAGCGTTGTGCACAAATCAGCCATAATGGCAGATGGTCTCGCGACAGCATTTACGCTCTTGGATGAAAACCGTATTCGGAATATTGCAAAAAAAGCGAATGTACACGCCGCCTTGCTTATGCGCGAGGACGGCGAAATTATACGGATTTAAGGTTTCTTTCGCTTGCGTAAACCCGTCCACATAATGACACCGCTAATGGACAAAATAATTAAAAATACACTTGCCAGCCCCATGATCCAAGGGCCTAATGCTCCAAAGAAACGCCCCGTATGGATATCAAGAATAACGCGCGAAGCAGGCACGCCCTGTCCTCTATAGCGTGTTAACACTGCCTGTTTTACCGTATTTGGTAGAACCATAGGGGCTTGTACAGGCAATGTACGTCCTGCCATACGTTCAACCCCAGTCATGCGTTCAACCCCAGTCATGCGTTCAACCAATGTGCCGTCGCGCAGTGTGATTATGCTTTCCTCATGATTGGAAAAAATAATGAGATTGTCATCTTGCACGGCGGCGTTCATGAGGGGCGGTGATAGGGGAATAGGATCTGCCGAACCGACATATACAAGGCCGTCCACCATGACCACCCATTGCTGGTTTTCAAGGTTAGAACCCACCTTAAAACCTACGGGGTCACTTTGTGGGGACCTATGATATATTTTTGAAATTAAAGCATTTTCAAACTTCACTTGGCTAAGCTTCAGTGGCTCCGAGAGCAGCAAGAAAAGCCCGGTGACAGCCAATATAAATACAAAAAGGGAAGACGTAATGCCGATGCGCCTATGCCATCTAATCAATACACGTTTCATGGATTTTGCACCTGTTCATCGAAATACAAGCTCAGGCGTGCGAGTTTTTTTAAAGCGCGCACGGATAGAGTTGCCCCAGAAATACCGTCAATATTTTCARCCAGTTTRTTTTTTTTGCTTAAATGCGCGCCAATGAATTGTTTGGTGAAAAAATCATGTTTCACTTCCCAACCACGACTTTCGCGGTARGTCAGCACGGAGAGTTTTTCGATCTTACCTTCGTTTACAACMAGYCCTACCGTAATGGGTTTGTAYTTACCGACTTCGTTAAGCACCCAAACGGTCTTGCCGCCTTCTTGCCAATACCGAACACGCAGCGCATTGTACGCGTGACCAAGGATTTTTTTGGCCGATTTTTTTTGGTGCTTGTCAAGCCAGAGCGTTTTAGTGACAGGTATATCGTTAGCAAAAGCCGTCTCAATAAACGCGTCTTGTTTGGAAATCCCATCTTGTTTGGAAATACCCTCTTGTTTGGAAATACCCTCTTGGGCATAGCCCGTAGAAGGTATGAATAAACACGTTAAGGCGCACAGAAAAACTGCGCGCCTCAATCCGTATTTTATACTATTAAAAATCATAAAGCCTCATGACCTGACTAGAATTGATAACCAATACCCAAATTCATGGATTTTGTATTTGTGTTGCTATTTTCTTTGTCCTCAATGATGTAATCCATTTTCAGAACGACATCATCAATCGGCCAATAATTTATGCCAAATACATTACGCTGGGTACCTGTGTTATTATCAAGTCCGTTATTATTATCCCAATCGGAATACCGATAAAATACGCCAAATTTGGCGGTTTCTAAAGCTCCTATTGGCACGCCAAATGTGTAGGACGGTTCAATATAGAACCCATTTTGCTTATCACGACCAGTGGCATCCACATCGTTGCCGTCGAGTGACCATGCTGCGTATAATGCATTTAAGCCAAAACCATTGTATTTTGCTTGCAAATTTGATGTCCACAGCAAAGCGCTTACATCGTCCCCTGTGATACTATCACCGGCTTTTTGTGTGACGTCAGGTTGGTAATACAATGATGAAGCAAGGGTGACACCAGGAAGGCCAGTGTATTGTATACGGCCAGTATAAGCTTGCGATTTGAACTTTGCTTTGCCGACTTTCTGGCGCCCGGAACGGATTTTATAACCATTACCTGCATTTAAATCCAGACCAGACGAGATCATAGCATCATAGGAAAAACCGCTGTCCCCAACATTGCCGTGGATACCGATACCACCTTCCCACCATGTGGCAGGAATGATGTTCTTCTCGACAGCATTTCGCTCAACGCCAAAAAATGTTGGTGGCTCATGCGTTTCGTTTATAATGCCGACAGGAACAAGGCGTACACCGCCGTATATTTGTGTGCTTTCACCTAAATCCATTTCGACAAAAGCTTGCTCAAGTTCGACTGAGCCAACCTTGCCGTCGCCTGAAATGGAATGTTCGATTTCAAGCTCCGAGAAGAAGCGAATGTTATCAGTGAAATCGTGACCGAAAAACAAAACAAAACGGTGAAAATCAATCTGGTCTTTTGCGCCGCCCTCATAGTGCAACTCGCCGTAACCGCCTATTTGTGTGTCGCTGCCCAGAAAACTTCCGCCCGCGCCCCCTTCAACGGCGTCCGCTACACTCTCGACGCTTTTCTTGACTTCGATAGTTTCAACCTGCGCTTCTGCCAACTCGGTTTCGAGATTATCAATTTTTGCCTGTTGCGCTAGTAGCATTTGCCACATTTCTTGCATGCTCGGCGTTGTTTGCGCTAATGCGGGCATGGCAATTGCTATGATCGTGCTGCTCACGGCGGTGCCTAAAAGTGCATTTCTTAATATAGTCACATTCGTATCTTTCGTTTGTAAAATTCGACATTTCGTAATGAGAACCGTTCTCAACTGGTCTATAGAGTAAAGTTTTGTGTTTGCAACTGATAATTACTCTTAGTTGCAAGTTCGAGACAATTGGTCGCATGCTGATCTTCCGTAATGTTTGATAGGTGAAAATCCACGCAATGCGGTATTGTATACAGAACGGCTGTGGCGTAAGAAATTTGCCCAATAGAACCTAAAGTGTGTTAGGAAATTACTATTGGAATAAAATGAATATTAATGATGGCAAGAAATAATATGTCTCGGAATAACACTTCAAAACACAGTTCTTTTTACTGTATCGGACTAAACTATAAAAAGGCGAATGCTGATATTCGGGGAAAGTTTTTTCTGAGCGAGGAAGCGCATAAACGGGTTCTTGAGCAAGCCTCAAGTGAGGGTACGGCTAGTATTTTGGCTGTTTCCACTTGTAACCGAACTGAAATTTACGGGTTTGCAAAACATCCGTTTCAGTTGATTAGACTTCTTTGCGACAATACATTTGGTTCGCTTGATGAGTTTCAAAAAGATGGACAAGTCTACAAAAACCAAGATGCAATTACACATCTCTTCCGTGTTGGGACGGGATTGGAAAGTCAAATTCTAGGGGACTTTGAAATTATTGGGCAGCTCAAACAGAGTTTTTCTGTGTCTAAACAATACGGACTTGTAGATGCTTTTTTGGAGAGATTGATCAATTCGGTTATTCAAGCCAGTAAGCGCGTTAAAACAGAGACAAGTATTTCGACAGGTGCGACCTCGGTTGCTTTTGCTGCCGTAAAATATATTCAACAACATTTTGACAGTCTGGAAGATAAAAACATCCTATTATACGGGATCGGTATGATCGGTAGAAATACTTGTGATAATTTGGTCAAGCACACTAAAAATAAAAACATAGTCTTGATTAACCGAACGAAAAACAGTGCTAAAAAAATCGCCGGAAAGTTTAGTTTACAAGTTAAGAACTTTGACCAATTGCAGACCGAAATTACAAAGGCTGATATACTCATTGTGGCAACAGGTGCGCCGCATCCTACAATTACTGAAAACATGATTTCGGGGGAACGCAAACTACTTGTTCTGGATTTATCTGTACCGACGAACGTAGCAAGAGAGGTCGCGGCGCTTCAAAATACGCGTGTTGTTCCTCTTGATGAGCTTTCGCAGATCACCGACAAAACCATTGTCAAAAGGACGGCGCAGATACCGCAAGCCGAGGTAATTATCGGTGAAGTAAAAAAAGAATTTAACGCATGGCAAGAAACACGAAACTATGCTTCTACAATGAAGGCGCTCAAAGCGAGGCTCAAAGATATTCATAAAAAAGAAATTCAAGATAACCGTAAAAAAATCCCGGATTTCAACAATCAGCAAGCCGATATTCTTTCAGAAAAAATCATTCAAAAAACTATCAATCATTTTGGTGTCCATTTAAAGGAAAATCCCTCATCGCAATCAGAAACGATCGCCTTGATTTCTGAAATTTTTAATCTTCAGATAAAAACCAATGACTGATCCTATTCGAATTGGTACGCGCAAAAGCGAATTAGCCCTATGGCAAGCCCATAACGTGCACGGCTTACTCCGCGGTTTGGGCCGGAAAGCCGTCATTAAACCAACCGTATCTACGGGTGACCTTGTCCTTGACAAACCTCTTTATGCACTCGGCATTACAGGTATTTTCACCCGCACATTAGACACCGCTTTGCTGGCCGGCGAAATCGATATTGCTGTGCATTCCTTAAAAGATGTGCCAACGCTAATGCCCAAAGGTCTGGTTGAGGCGGCCGTTTTGAAACGCGCAAATGCGCGCGATATATTGGTACATAAAAACGACCAAGACATTTTATCAAAAAGCGGGGCCGTGATTGCTACGGGTAGCTTGCGCCGCCGCGCCGCTTGGCTGCATAAATATCCACACCATAAACTGGTTGGCCTGCGCGGCAATGTGAATTCACGGCTACAAAAGCTAAAGGATAATAACTGGAACGGCGCTATTTTCGCCGCTGCCGGGTTGGAGCGTATTGGGATACTGCCTGACAATCATAGCGTTCTAAATTGGATGGTGCCAGCGCCAGCGCAAGGCGCCATACTGATTATGTGCCGCGAAGATGATCTGAAGGTTTTGGAAATTTGTCGACAATTAAATGATGAACACACAAGTCTTTGTACAAAAATAGAACGTGAGTTTTTAAATAAATTAGAAGGCGGCTGTACCGCACCAATTGGTGCTTATGCATATATTAAAGACGGTAATGTGCACTTTGAAGGCGTGCTCTATAGCCGCGACGGGCAAACAAAAATTGATGTAACACGTGTGACATCTCTTAAAGATAGCCAGAATATTGCTGATGACTGTATCCAAGAAATTGTCGCTAAAGGTGGTCGAGAGGTTATGAACGAAAATGCGCTGCGCGCAGAGCAAGATGAAAATACAGCCATGCCAGCAGAGCAAGTTCATGTGTTTTCAACGAAAATTTTATCTACTGAACAGACGCAAAACTTAGGTCAAAAATTTATCTATAAAGAAGCTAATTTTATTGATGTAGAATTTTGCCAGCTTACGCCTGAGCAAGCCAATGCAAAAAATGTCATCTTTACGAGCCAGAACGGCGTAAATGCCGTTCACAAAAATTTGGCGCAGAACGAAATGCCATTTGAAAGAATATTTTGTGTGGGCGATAGAACCAAAGCTTTAGCGGAGCAATTATTTGGCCCACAGTTATTTGATTCTGGTGTACATGTAGAGAACTCCGCCCTCGCGCTCGCAAAGCACATCGTTGACAATCACAGGGGCCTAGATTTTACATTCTTTTGCGGCGATAAGCGCCTGGATGTTCTACCGGACTATTTGCGGAAAAATCAGGTGAGCCATAAGGAAGTGATTGTCTATAAAACACATTATAAAAGCGCGCCTGTCACAGGCAAGGTGGATTGTGTGTTGTTTTTTAGCCCTTCGGCTGTCAAAAGCTATTTGAAAGAAAACAAGCCAGATCCAATTGCTTTTTGCATTGGACAAACAACGGCAATGGAAGCAAATAAACATTTCAAACGGGTGGAGACAGCCCCCAGCCCAATCGTCCGAAATGTTGTAGAGCTAGTGAATAAATATTATGAATAGAACCCGTAGACTTCGTAAAACRGCCAATATGCGTAGATTGGTGCGCGAGACAAAATTGTCCGTAGATGATTTTATCTATCCTTTGTTTATCGAAGAGGGCAAAGATATTGAAACCGAAATTAGCTCTATGCCAGGCATTAAACGGTTTTCACTTGATAAACTCTCGCCCGAACTTGACGAGGTGACAACGCTAGGCATTCCCGCCGTTTTACTGTTCGGCATCCCAAAAAACAAAGACAGTAAGGGGCAAGAGACATGGGATGATGAGGGTATTATCCAAAAGACCATTCGGTTTATCAAAAAAGATTATCCGAACCTTATGGTGATTTCGGATGTTTGTTTTTGCGAATACACGGATCATGGCCATTGCGGTATAATATCAGGGGGCGGCATAATATCAGGGGAAGACGTCGATAATGACAAGACCCTGACCAACATTAGCAAACAAGCCTTATCCCATGCGCGTGCAGGTGTCGACATGGTTGCCCCGTCCGGCATGATGGACGGCACAATTGCCAGTGTTCGCGCGGCGCTTGACGGCGAAGGGTTTTCTGACCTGCCGGTAATGGCGTATAGCGTGAAATATGCGTCAGCATTTTACGGCCCGTTTCGAGATGCGGCTGACAGTGCGCCTAGTTTTGGCGACCGTAACACATACCAAATGGATCCAGCTAATCGCCGGGAAGGCATGCACAAAGCCAAATTCGATAGCGATGAAGGCGCGGACATTCTAATGGTCAAGCCGGCTCTGTCCTATCTTGATATCATTAGCGATTTAAAGGCAGAGTTTGATCAACCGATTGCGTGTTACAATGTCAGCGGTGAATATGCGATGATCAAAGCTGCTGAAAAACAAGGCTGGATAGACGGGCCGCGCGTGATGATGGAAAGCCTGCTCTCTATGAAGCGTGCCGGCGCAGACATTATCATCACATATTTTGCAAAAGATGCCGCACGTCTTCTGCACAATAAAACTTCACAATAAGGTCAGCGCTATGAGTTACAAAAAATCAGAGAAGCTGTTTAAAAAAGGCTCCAAGCATTTGGTTGGCGCCGTTAATTCGCCCGTGCGGGCTTTTGCGTCCGTTGGTGGCAGTCCGCTGTTTATCAAGAAAGCAAAGGGCAGCAAAATCACCGATGTTGACGATAATACCTATATAGATTTTGTATTGTCATACGGCCCAATGATTTTGGGGCACCGTCATAAAAAGGTCGAGAAAGCGATCCGTAAGGCATTGAAAAACGGGTATTCATTCGGGGCCTCTACAAAAGCAGAAATCACCCTTGCGAAAATAGTCTGTGATGCCTTTCCCGGCATGGATAAAGTCAGGTTTGTTAATTCTGGCACAGAGGCTGTATTTAGCGCACTTCGCCTTGCGCGCGCATTTACCGGGCGCGATAAAATCATCAAGTTTGCTGGTTGTTATCATGGCCATGCTGACGCTTTGCTCGTTGCGGCAGGGTCAGGGCTTGCAACACTAAGCCTACCGGGCAGTAAAGGCGTGCCCGACGCCGCAGTGAAAAACACGCTGGTCTCTAACTATAATGATTTGGACAGCGTTGCAGCTCATTTTGAAAAGCATAACGATATTGCAGCTGTAATAATTGAACCTGTCGCTGGGAATATGGGCGTTGTATTACCAGAAAACGATTTTCTTAAAAAGCTTAAAAAACTACTGGAATCCAAAGGGGCACTGTTGATCGTAGACGAAGTTATGACAGGGTTTCGTTCAAAATTTGGCGGCGCGCAAGAATTGCTAGGCGTTGAGGCTGATATTACTTGTCTTGGGAAAGTGATTGGCGGCGGCTTTCCTGTTGGCGCTTACGGTGCGCGAGAAGAAATAATGCAAATGGTGTCACCCCTCGGCGAAATGTACCAAGCGGGCACATTGTCAGGCAACCCAATCGCCATGGCCGCAGGTATTTCGACGCTGACAGAGCTAAAGAGGCAAAACCCATATAAGAAATTTGACACTGACGCGCAGCGTATTGAAGAAGCGCTCCTGAGCAGCGCAAAAAAATATAATGTAGATATAACCGTCAACCGTTTCGGCGCCATGATCAATCCGTTCTTTACAGACACACAGGTATCGAATTTTGCCGAGGCGCAAACATCTGATACCGCGAAGTTTGCTAAATTTTTCTGGGAAATGATGAGGCAGGGCGTGTTTTTGCCGCCGTCTCAGTTCGAAGCTTGGTTCTTGTCATCCGCTTTGAGCGAAGAAGACATAGATGCCACCATCGCCGCTATTGATAAATCCATGCAGGTTGTTGCAGGTTAATTTTTGTTTCTGTGCTTTTTATAAAGTTTTACGGCGACCATGAGTACAACAGACAGCCCAAGCAGTCCTAATGTGCCGTAAATCCAACTCACGGAGCTTCTCAAGACCACTAAAAATACGATGGCAAAGAGCAAGAGCGTTGTAATCTCGTTCCAAAGCCGCATTTTGTGTGCGCTCATTGTTGGCATATCGTTCTGCAGTCGCTTGAAAATGCGGTGACATRTAAAATGATAYAGATAYAGCAAAGCGACAAAACCTAGTTTTAACTGCATCCARGCTTCCGATAAATACGCGGGCCGGTCAATGAGTAAGAATATTGCTGATACCCCGACGATGAAGGCGGACGGCCATGTGATGATATACCAAAGGCGCTTACTCATAATTTTATATTGGGATTGCAGTATAGAGCGCGTCTTCTCYGCTTGGTCATTGGCTTCRATATGATAAATAAACAAACGGACAATATAGAAAAGCCCAKAAAACCAGGTGACCACAAAAATTATGTGAATGGATTTTATGTATAATATATTGATCAAATTTGGTCTCGCTCTGTGTCAAAATGTCTTCTAATGAATTTACATAAGCATTGGAAGTTATTTMAYTTGTACGTTATGRARCATCAAAATAAACATCRTTTAYAAAYACGATAARCTARRARGCARWTATARTGAAAAACGACCTRTTTTTAAGAGCCCTTAAGGGAGAAACKGTTKCCCGCCCYCCTGTRTGGATGATGCGTCAAGCAGGGCGTTTTTTGCCAGAGTTCATGGAACTTCGTGGAAAATACGATTTTTTCACGCGCTGTCAGACACCTGAACTTGCCAGTGAAATCACGGTGCAACCCGTTCGTCGATTTGGCATGGACGCCGCTATTCTATTTTCTGATATTTTGGTCATTCCGCAGGCAATGAACATCGAAGTGCAAATGAAACCGAACTTTGGCCCATACCTGCCAACCCCAATACGCGATCAAGCGGGCGTTGATCGTGTGACTATGCCTGATGTTGATGATGCGCTCAGCTATGTCATGGAAGCCATCAAATTAACTAAGGAAAAGCTTGAAGACGAAATACCTTTGATCGGTTTTGCGGGGTCCCCGTGGACGCTTCTTTGCTATATTGTGCAAGGGCAAGGCAGTAAAACATTTGATAAAGCCCGACAGTTTTGCTTCACCCAACCCGAGGCCGCGCATCAACTTTTACAAAAAATTACAGACATTACGATTGCTTATTTAAAGGCAAAGGTGGCTGCTGGCGTTGACGCCGTTCAAATATTCGATTCGTGGGGCGGCATGTTGGGCCCTGATGATTACCAAGAGTTCTCGTGGCAATATAACAACCAAATCATTGAAGCTTTAAGCGCACATGCTCCGGTGATTATCTTCGGTAAAGGCTGTTGGTTCGCATTGCCGGAAATGGCAAAAAGTAATGCTTCCGCTATCGGTGTTGACTGGACATGTAGACCACAAACGGCGCGAAAACTAACGGGCGGCAACATAACCCTACAAGGTAACCTTGATCCAACACGGCTTTATTCATCGCCAACGAAGATTAAAAAACTAGTCCGAGAAATGATAGACGCCTTTGGAAAGGACAAATATATTGTCAATCTGGGGCACGGTATTCTGCCTGATATTCCTTTGGATAATGCCAAAGCATTTTTTGACGCCGTGAAGGAATACGGATCCTAAGATGCGGGAAAAATTTCAAAAATATATAGAAGATTTACAAGACACTATTTGCGGCGCTTTGGAAGCGGTTGACGGCGGCACCACGTTCAAACAAGATATTTGGGAGCGCCCTGGCGGCGGAGGCGGACAAACACGGGTTATTGAAGACGGCCATGTTTTTGAAAAGGGTGGGGTGAATATATCCACCGTGCATGGTCAATTGCCGCCGCTCATGCAAAAGCATTTTGGGGTAGAGCAGGCTGAATTTTTTGCTTGCGGATTAAGCTTGGTCATTCACCCTAAAAGCCCGATGGTGCCGACGGTCCATGCGAATTGGCGGTATTTCGAACTATATGACCCGGACGGCAATGTTGCTTCGGCCTGGTTCGGCGGCGGGCAAGATTTAACCCCGTATTATTTGTACGGCGAGGATGCCGTCCATTTTCATACCGTGTGCAAAACTGCTTGCGATCTACATAATCCATCCTTTTACCCAAAATACAAAAAGCGTTGCGATGAGTATTTTTATAACGCCCACAGGGAAGAAGGGCGCGGAATTGGCGGTTTGTTTTTTGATTATTTAAAAGCAGATGAAAATATGTCTATGGATGATTGGTATGCATTTGTAACAAGCGTAGGCAACAGTTTTACCGAAGCCTATATTCCCATTGTCGAAAAGCGCAAAACGCTTTCCTATACGGACGCGCAAAAAACATGGCAAGAGATTAGGCGTGGCCGTTATGTGGAGTTTAACCTCATACACGATAAGGGCACACTGTTTGGTCTTAAAACCAATGGCCGCATTGAAAGCATCTTGATGAGCCTGCCCAAACATGTGCAATGGCATTATAATCATACCCCCGAAGCAGGAAGTGCAGAGGCAGAACTGGTGAAAGTTTTAGCCTCTCCCAAAGACTGGGTGTAACCAAGCAGGGGGTTTTGTCACGTTAACGCACCGTTTTCACGGTTATGATATTAAAAGTACGTCATTGCTTAAGGGCTGTAGCGCGCCGATGCGTACTAGTGTTATGCAAACAATGGTAGTTTGTGCATTTAGGACCATGATGGTAGCCGCAAGTATAACGGGTGCGTTATCGAATATCGCAGTAGCTCAAGAACATGGGGAACCTGCTGCAAAAGAAACACAGGAACATAAAATGGATAAAATATCCCGAGCAAAGAAAAGCACTTATTGCGTTTCTAGCGTCATTTAATGCTGATGGCACCCGCGTTGAACACAACTAAAATATGGAGTATTAAATTGATGTTCCAAAGATTTATTGCGGTGGTTTAGGGTTAGACGTACCGTGATGGGTTTGCCGAGACCTATTTAAATCCTGTATAGCATTTAAGGCTAATGACTATGTTTTTTGATAAAATCGGAAGTAATGATAAGCGCAAAAAATTGCATACAGAAACCTATGGAAACGGCGATGACCCAATTGTGTTTTTGGCCGGCCTTGGGGGAACAACGCGGTATTGGTTGCCCGGCATTAAATCTCTGGGGAAAAATCATTCGGTAACATTAATAGACTTGTTAGGGTTTGGTGAATCCCCCAAACCATGGGTGCGCTACAATGTAGAACGTCACGTTTCAGCGTTAAACGATGTACTTTCTAAAACTGGACCAATCACGCTGGTGGGGCATTCCTTAGGTGCCCTGCTGGCTGTTGCTTATGCGGCTAGATACCCATCTCAAATAAAGAAATTAATCCTTATAAGCCTTCCGTATTTTGGGTCGAAAGACAAGGCAGTTGAATATTTTAAAGAAAGAAATGTAAGGGGAGGCTTCTTGTACACAAACGCCATTCTAACCATAGCGACTTGTATTTTGACGCGCCGGGTGTTTGGAAAAATTTTACCTTTTATTATTCGTGACTTGCCGCGCGATATTGTCAAAGACCTCGTCAAGCATACCTGGTGTTCGTCGACATCATCACTATGGGAAGTTGTCTATCGTCATGATGTATCGGTCGACTTTCGATCATTACCCAAACAATTAGAGGTCCTCTTCATACATGGTGAAGATGACCTCAGCGCGCCAATTTCTGCGGTCCGGTCGATTGCAACAAGTCGGCCAAACTGGAATTTATTTTCTTTAGACGGCGTAGATCATCATCCATTTATTCGTGAAACTGAAAAATGCTTAGCATTGATAGACGCAAGTCAATCCAATTCTCTCGCTTAACCCAGACTTAAATCTGTCTCATAAGCGTTGACGTCAGACACTTTGGCCAAACGGTGTGATATTGCGGCATAAACTAGTTTGGTAGCAGCTTCTTAGATCTTAGTGATTTTCCTCTGAGTGCGCAGCCTGCCTTTTGTACAATGCCATATTGATCGTTCAGATAGACGGCGACATGCTATACAGCTTGTGAATAGCGATGCGGTGAATTTTGCAAATAAGTATCAAAAATCGAAGCAACCAGTCTTAATTTATTTTGGGAATGGGGGTTAACTTTTATAACACCATCTGAGAAACAAACATCTCCAGAATCAATATATGGGAGTAGCTCTTTTAATTCAGGAGCATATAAATCAGCCTTAATTTTTACCTGAAAATTACACATTAGCGACATAATAATGTCTCTACGYTGTTTRTCTTCCGTRGARAGYTCCACACCACGGGCTATCGGCAATTTCTTATTTTTAATGTCAGCTGCATAGTCAACATTACTAGCCGTATTCTGCAAATACCCTTGGGGTAATGAAGATATAGAAGACACACCAAAGCCTWTTAATGCATCMGCRTTATCAGTKGTRTAGCCTTGRAARTTWCGTTGCAATTTGTTGCTCGAYGCGGCGGTGGATAGYKCATCATCAGYTTTTGCAAAATGGTCTATTCCGATTGCCGTATATCCAGCTTCTAATATTAGTTTCCTAGCAAGTTCTGAAAGTATTACCCGCTCTTCTTTTGATGGCAATGCGTCTTCAGGCACCAGTTTCTGGTGCTGTTTCATCCAAGGAACGTGAGCATACCCGAATAAGGATATACGGTCTGGATCTAGTGACAGGCTGCGCTCTATAGTGGAAATGGTTGTTTCTGTCGTCTGATATGGAAGACCGTATATTAAGTCAATATTGAGAGCGTTAATATTAGACGCTCGTAAATTATTAACAACTTTTTCTACTAATTCATAGTTTTGAACACGGTTTATTGCCTCTTGTACTTTTGGGTCAAAATCTTGAACACCAAGACTAGCCCTTGTCACTCCAGACTCTGCGTAGCTAATAATTTTATCCATATCCACTGTACGGGGGTCCATTTCCACAGCAATTTCAGCACTATCTGTAAGCCTAAACTGCTCAGATATTAGCGCCATAAATTCGGAAAAATCTGTTGGGGAYAATATTGTTGGGGAACCCCCGCCAAAATGTATATGCTTAACAGGTAAATGCTTAATGAGAGGAGCAATCATAAGAACTTCTTGTTTTAAAAGTTCAATATACTTGCTTACAGAGCTGTACCCATTAACGATTTTTGTATGACACCCGCAAAACCAGCACAACTGTTTACAATAGGGGATATGGAAATATAGCGACAGGCTCGTGTCTTCATCCAACTCTTTTAACCACTTAATATATTTTTGTGCCTTAATACCGTCGTGAAAATGGGGGGCCGTTGGATAGCTTGTATATCTTGGTACGCCCTTCATTATTATTTCTCCAAATAGTCCGTTCCAATATTATGTAACATGTATTTGTTTCTGTTTCTTGACTTGTATCAAGCTTGTTGTCTTGGGGCATTGTACAAAAGGCAGGCTGCGCACTCAGAGGAAAATCACTTAGTTTTTAGACGTTGTTACCGTCCTATCTGCGTGCGGTTTTCCTTTGTAACAATCATGTTCCGTGACCGCCCTCTTTTATTTGTCTGTGTAAAAAAAATCTCTCGCCAATAAAAATGAGAGCCACACCAATCACAGCCGCATAGATCACCATAATGTCAGTTTGTGCTTTGACCACAAGGAATGCACCGAGCACCACGACATCAAAAATAATGGCTGAAATAAGTATGATGCCATTGGCATTGATCTCTTTACGCAAATAGCGAAACACACCCCAATGGACGGTAATATCCATGATGATATAAAAAATAGCCCCGAGCGAGGCAATGCGGCTCAAGTCAAAAAATATTGTAAGGAACATGGCTATCACAACGGTATATACCAGTGTATGTTTCTGGATGCTGCCTGGCATACCAAAGTGACTGTGCGGCACTAATTTCATATCGATCAACATGGCAAGCATGCGTGAGACGGCAAACACACTGGCAATAACGCCAGAAACGGTGGCGACAATTGCCAGTCCAACAGTAAACCACAATCCATAATCACCAAAAGCTGGGCGGGCTGCTTCGGCGAGGGCAAAATCTTTTGCTGCGATAATCTCTGGCAGAGTAAGGTTGGCTGCTACAGCTATGGCAACTAGAAAATAAATAACCACGCAGAGCACAATCGAGATAATAATGGCTCTTCCTACATTGCGGTKCGGGTCAACGATTTCAGAACCACTATTCGTGATGGTGGTAAAGCCTTTGTAGGCCAAAATTGCCAGAGCCATCGCCGCCAGAAATCCGGTTACAGATGTGTCTGCTACACTTGCTGAGTTAACTTCAAACGAAATATCGGCAACCCACAGCCCGCCTACGGCAAAGAGAATAATTGCACCAATTTTCAAAGAGGCCATGACGAGAGAGAATAAACCAATCATACGATTGCCAGAAATATTAAGCAGAAAGGCAAAGATAAGAACCCCAACGCCCAATGCTGTTACTATCCAGCTTGTTGGTTCAATATCGAAAAGTTGGACGCTATAAGTGCCGAAAGTACGCGCCACCAAACTTTGATTGATGACCATCGAAAAATACATCAGCAAGGCACTGGCCGCCGTTATCACGCCTCTGCCATAGGCTTTTTCTAAAAACATCCCAATCCCCCCAGCAGAAGGATAAGCATTGGACATTTTCACATAGGAATATGCACTGAAAGCAGTAACAACAGCCGCCGCAAGAAATGCCAAAGGAAATAGCGAGCCGGCAAGTTCGGCAATCTGACCGGTAAGTGCCAATATACCCGCACCGATCATAACACCAGTTCCCATGGCTACGGCACCCGCAAGCGTCAGGCTGTTTTTCTTATATTGCGCTGATCTGCCGTGATTTTGGTGTGAATGATCCATTGTTATTGCCCCGCTAATGATTAGCTTTTAGTTTAACTGTCACAGCAGCCACTCTTTTTTNRGCTGCAGCATGATGGTTNCYTTTTTWGGTATTGTCAGAGGAAGGTTCATACAAGATARATAGCTGATATTTAGGCATTTGTCATGAGCAATTTACTCAAATACCACAACAATCAGGCGGAGAACGCGCACCAATYTTTYCGGCGATGAGAATGCGCAATGAAGGGCCGCCCTTACGGGCGACCCTCCCATTTGAARGATTACTTATTTTGGTATTAAAACGTATACCGCGCTTTTACATACCAGGATCCACCCTCATAATTTGCGGCGCTCCGACGCGGATATGTCAAACCAACATTTTGTCTGTTTGCGAATGGAGCATCAATTTCATTAACAAAAGAGTTAAAAATATTGGTTCCGCCCACCGCGAGTTTTATAGTGTCTGTGACTGCATACCCCAGTTCCGTATCAAAATAGATCGTGGCATCAATYTTCGCAGACGGATTGGTTGCCGCTCCAATGGTGCCGCGTTCATCAAAGTGTGAGCCATAATAGTTGGCSCGCATCGTCAGATCCACTTTATCGCTCAGATGAGAGCGGGTTGTTAGAACGCCTCGAATTTCAGGATAGTTATTTTCGATATCCTCAACAATTGAAGCACCTACAGGTAGCAAACCATTCACTAATGACTGACTGGTTACTTTGATTTGGTTATAGTTCAGAGCCAAAGAAATGTCCGTGTTCAGAAACGACGGAATTTTTGACGAAAAAACCACATCTACGCCTTTGTGCTGCACATCGAGCGCATTGGTAAAGAACGAAACTGTCGTTGTTCCTGTAGACGTGGGCGCCACAATGTTCCCTGTTCGGTAAATCCGATCTTCCACATCAATTTGGTAAAGATCAACGGCAAGTTTTATGTTGCCAGAAGTGAATGTACTACCAAGGCTGTAGTTTTTAGACTTCTCCTCTGTGAGCGGCTTGCCCCCCACAGCAACAGCTATCGGATCCGTTGGGGTCACCTGTCCTTCTACCGTTTGGTTGTTRTTCGCATCAAAAGTAGTGATTTGTGACGTTATATTACTTTGACCTGGTGTCGGTGCATGAAACCCCGTCGAAATAGCGCCTCTAAGATTAATGCTATCAGTCACTTTCAAACGGCCAGCTATTTTGTAATTAAGCGTGCCGCCAAAATCAGAAAAATCTTCATAGCGGGCTGCATATTGGAGCAGTAATGCATCGGAGATATCATGTTCTATATCGATATAGACAGCGACGTTGTCGCGGCTGTTTTCACCTGAGTTTTCGGGCGAAAATCCTTTGAAACCAGATGACCCTGCACCCGTATAGGAAGCGACTTCACCTTCTTTGACAATGTATGTTTCCTCTCGCCATTCCCCGCCAAACGCCACATTGAGATTATCYAATACCGCTTTGGAGAAATCCATGTTGATATTTGTTTCTACTTGTTTCAAAGCCCCCAGATCAAAATCGCGTTTGCGGGTTCGCCGTCTCCGCCGAGACCGATGGAGGGGTTTACAGAGTTGTTTAGGAAATAGTCAAGTTCGTTACTACCACGTGCAGCACTAATATCATAATTCCATCCTGAGGAATGCTCACCGCGTACACCAGCAACAATGCTGAAGTCCCGCTGCGCACCGTCCAAGAAAGGTGTAAATCCGGTTTGAAGTAAAGAACCTGTATACCCATCATTATTAACAAGGCTTGTCAGCGAAGAATGGCCAGTGTTTCTGTAGAAAAAACGAAAGCGCCCATCCGTGTTTGCAAAACTGCTTGTCAAATAAATTTCAGAATTATCGCCTATATCATACCCAGCACTTGCAAAAATTCTAAGACCACTTGTTTCCGGTCTGCCCCATGTTTGTGCAAAGGGAGCATCACCGAATGGCGAATCTTCRCCAACACCTTGATTGCCCGCATCAATTAATGCTTGTGCATCAGTCCGTTGAATCCCGCGAGAAAGCGCGTCATTATTGATGTATTCAGCACTGAAATTGAAAAAACCGTTCTCCCCCAATGCAAGGCCAATATTCCCTGCGACCTTATAGCTGTTTTCACCTTCATAAAATTGGCCGAATTGAGCCGCGACTTCACCGCCATCAGGGCGATCTTTGGTGACAAAATTGATCACACCTGCAATGGCATCAGAACCGTATTGAGCGGCTGCACCATCGCGCAGGACCTCGACCCGTTTTAAGGCAATTCCGGGGATCATCCCAATATCAGGTCCATGAGCACCATTACCGGCAGCCGGTGCAAAGAAATGAATGAGCGAAGAGCGATGCCGGCGCTTTCCATTTACCAAGACCAGTGTTTGATCCGGAGCCAAACCACGAAGCGATGTTGGTCGCACAAATGCACTGCCATCTCCCGTTGCAGGCGTCGCTGTAAATGATGGGACTAATGATTTAAGATTATCGGTTACGTCGGCTGCATTCCCTATCCCGTTGAATGTTTCAGCCGACAGGCTGTCTACGGCAACAGGCGAGTCTGCCGTTGTTCTTGGTTTTTGTCTGACGTCAGCGCTTATGGCACAGATTTAGGTCTGTGCTAAGAGAGAGTTTTTGTTCATCATCATCTTAGGAGTAAGTGATGAGACAGAAACATACAGGGCGTTCCTCGGAACGCATCATTAAAGACATCAAACGCAAGACCCGCCGCCAATACAGTGCCGAGGAGAAGATACGCATCGTGCTGGACGGCTTACGCGGCGAGGATAGCATTGCAGAGCTGTGCCGTCGTGAAGGTATCTCGCAGGGTATTTACTACAAATGGTCGAAGGACTTTATGGAGGCTGGCAAGAAGCGCTTAGCGGGCGACATTGTTCGCCAAGCCAATAGCAGCGAAGTCACGCATCTGCGCAAGGAAGCCCGCGAGCTAAAGGAAGTCGTTGCCGAACAAACTTTGGAACTCAGACTTCTTAAAAAAAGCATGATCGGGGATGGGGGCGAAGACGTATGAGATACCCTGCAACAGAGAAGCTAGAGATCATCCGCATAGTTGAGCGTTCACACTTACCCGCCAAGCAAACTTTAGATATGCTGGGCGTACCACGGCGAACCTTTTATCGTTGGTATGACCGGCATCGTCTTGGAGGTGACAAAGCTCTTAAAGATAAGGCCCCAATGCCTGCACGTGTATGGAACCGTATTCCCGATAAAGTTAGAGTGAAGCTTATTACATTGGCACTGGAGAGACCTGAACTTAGTCCGCGTGAGTTAGCTGTAACCTTCACGGACACGAAGAGCTACTTTGTGTCGGAAAGTTCGGTATACCGCTTGTTAAAGGCACATGATCTGATTACGAGCCCTGCCTTTATCGTCATGAAGGCAGCCAGTGAGTTCAAAGATAAGACGACGGCCATAAATCAAATGTGGCAGACGGACTTCACTTATCTGAAGATCATTGGTTGGGGTTGGATGTATCTCTCCACCATCTTGGATGATTACTCACGCTATATTATTGCGTGGAAACTCTGCACGACCATGAAGACAAGCGACGTGACAGAAACTCTGGATATGGCGCTGCAGGCATCAGGCTGTGATCAAGTACATGTGGTTCACAAACCAAGATTATTGTCTGACAATGGCGCCAGTTATATATCCGCCGAGCTAGCCGATTACATCAAAGATCAAAGCATGAGCCATGTGCGCGGTGCGCCCTATCATCCACAGACACAGGGCAAGATCGAACGCTGGCATCAAACGCTCAAGAACCGGATATTGCTGGAACACTACTTCCTGCCCGGTGATCTTGAACGACAGATCGAAAGCTTTGTGGAGCACTACAATCACGAGCGATACCACGAGAGCATCAACAATCTCACGCCTGCAGACGTATACTTCGGACGTGGACAATCAATCTTAAACAAAAGAGAAAGGATCAAAAAACAAACTATCGAACATCGGCGCTTGCAATACCGTAAAGCCGTAGCTTAGTATCAATCAACAAAGGTGAGCAAACTCTCTCTTAGTGCAGACTTAAATCTGTGCCATTTTATATGAAGACGGACACTCTGGAATATCAATTATCTCACCAGAGCGTACAATAGGACCGTTGATGTCAGTGAACGGGAAGCCAATTGCCCGCGCCCACCTTCCCATCCCTATATGCATGGGCCAATAGGCTAATAAACCGTTTTCATCCTCTGCAATTGTGACTGAAACATCACGGCGCACCTTGGCAATAAGGCGGGCAAAATCAGGGTCAAGAAAGCCGCTTTTATAGGCCTCTTGATCTGCACGTAAATCATGGAAACCGTTCCATGTTTCACTGGGTAAAT
>NVTC01000018.1:24090-38734 GCA_002732905.1 Robiginitomaculum sp. | reverse complement strand
CTTTTTCCCTGCTCTGGCTTAAAATCATCGGACGTCCAGAAACCACATAGGAAACGTCTTGATGCTCACCCCCACACACCGCTCATACCCGCGTAGGCGGGTATCCAGTGAGATGTGGTGTGGTTGCCGGTGCTCATACAAAAATTTTCTTAATCATACGTATAAAATATTAAATTTTCTTTTGGTTTCGAATCGGTCATGATGGGGGCAATTAATCAAGGAGATCGTTATGGATCAGTCTAGTCGCTATGCGGATTTATCGCTGAAAGAAAAAACACTTATGGAAGAGGGTAACCACGTTTTGGTTGCCTATATTATGAAACCCAAAGAAGGGTTCAGTGGTTATTTGGCCACCGCCGCGCATTTCGCGGCGGAGAGCTCTACGGGTACCAATGTTTCCGTTTCCACCACGGATAATTTTACCAAAGGCGTTGACGCCATGGTGTACGAAATCGACGAAGAAAAAGAGTTGATGAAAATTGCTTATCCTGTGGATTTGTTTGACCGCAATATCACCGATGGTCGTGCCATGATTGCATCTTTCTTRACGYTGGTCATTGGTAATAACCAAGGCATGGGTGATGTGGAATATGCCAAAATGTATGATTTCTATTTTCCGCCTAAATATCTGCGCCTGTTCGACGGTCCCTCGACCACTATCAAAGATTTGTGGCGAGTGTTGGAGCGCCCGACCACGRACGGGGGTTTTATTGTTGGTACAATCGTTAAGCCGAAACTTGGTTTGCGTCCGGCGCCGTTCGCCCGTGCTTGCTATGATTTCTGGCTCGGCGGCGATTTCATCAAAAATGATGAGCCACAAGGAAACCAGGTATTTGCGCCCTTAAAAGAAACCATCACTTTGGTCGCAGACGCTATGAAACGTGCTCAGGACGAGACGGGCGAAGCCAAATTATTTTCCGCAAATATTACTGCCGATTGCCACTACGAAATGGTCGCACGGGGTGAGTTTATTTTAGAAACATTCGGCGAATTTGCCGACCATGTAGCCTTTCTTGTTGACGGTTATGTGGCTGGCCCTGCGGCTATCACGACGGCGCGCAGACGGTTCCCGAACCAGTATCTACATTATCATAGGGCGGGTCACGGGGCGGTAACTTCGCCGCAAACCCAGCGCGGGTATACGGCCTTTGTATTGGCGAAAATGTCGCGCTGTATGGGTGCTTCTGGTATTCATACCGGCACCATGGGCTACGGCAAAATGGAGGGCGAAAAGTCCGATACCGATATGGCTTATATGATTACGGATGATAGTGCAGACGGCCCGTATTATCACCAAGAATGGCAAGGCATGAACCCGACGACGCCGATTATTTCTGGCGGTATGAATGCGCTGCGTATACCGGGGTTCTTTGAAAACCTTGGTCATTCCAATTTAATAATGACGGCAGGTGGTGGCTGTTACGGCCATATGGACGGTGCCGCTGCGGGTGCGCGTTCTATGCGCCAAGCAGAAGCTTGCTGGCGTGCGGGTGCAGACCCGGTTGAGTATGCCAAAGAGCATAAAGAACTTGCAAGGGCGTTCGAGACATTCCAAGTTGATGCTGATCAAATCTATCCGGGTTGGCGTGCCAAACTCGGCGTTTCGTAAGCAGGGAGCTCTCAATGTCCATCAAGATTTCACCGTCCATATTATCGGCTGACTTTGCCCAGTTGGGTAATGAAATTCGCGCTATCGAAAGTGCCGGATGTGACTGGGTGCATGTGGACGTGATGGACAATCACTATGTACCTAACCTGACCATAGGGCCGGATGTGTGTAAGTGGATACGCCCCCATATCAAGACCGTCATGGATGTGCATTTGATGATCGAACCTGCGGACGCACTCTTGGGAGCATTTGCTAAGGCTGGTGCGGATTATATCTCCGTCCACCCCGAAGCGCATCCGCATCTTGACCGGACATTACAGGTCATTCGTGAACTGGGCCCCAAAGCGGGTGTGGCGCTCAACCCGTCTACACCGATAAATGTTATTGAAAATGTACTGGACAGGCTCGACCTTGTGATCGTTATGTCGGTTAATCCGGGCTTTGGGGGACAGAGTTTCTTGCATTCGCAAATCCAGAAAATCCATGACCTCAAGACTATGTTGAGCGGTCGTGATATTTTGATTGAGGTTGACGGCGGCATCAAGCCAAGCACGGCTCCTTTAGTTGCCGAGGCTGGTGCAGACATATTGGTCGCAGGGTCCGCAGTCTTCGGGAAAGGTGCGCAGGACGAAAGTGTTTACGCCGCAAATATCAAAGCAATTAGAGACGCTGCTAACGCGGTTATAAGCTAGCATGGCGGCCGTTCCTCCTATCTGTGATTTTGGCTGGAAAGCACCAGATTTTGCTTTACTGGGTCTTGACGGAAAAACCTATACCTACAGAGATATCGCAGGGGAGAACGGGACRCTTGTCATGTTTATCTCTAACCACTGCCCCTATGTGAAGGCTATCGAAACCCGTATTGCCCGTGATGCCAAAGCGCTACAAGAGCTGGGCATTGGCATAGTGGCTATTGGCTCCAATGATGTGGTTAATTACCCACAAGACGGCCCTAGCGGTATGGCTGAGCAAGTGAAAAGAGCCGGGTTTACTTTCCCTTATTTGCACGACGTCGACCAATCTGTTGCCCGTGCTTATGACGCCGTGTGTACGCCGGACTTTTTCGGYTTTGATAAAGACGGGGGCTTGCAATACCGCGGGCGCCTTGATGCATCAAGGCGTGATACTGGCCCAACTGATGCCGTRCGCGAATTATTTGAAGCCATGGGGCAAGTTGCCGAAACGGGTAAGGGYCCRACAGAGCAAATCCCGTCYATGGGTTGTTCTATCAAATGGAAATAACGTGCCTGCCCGCGACCCTATAAGCATAGTCTTCGATCTTGACGGAACCTTGGTGGACAGTGCACCGGATCTCCATGCCTGCACCAATATATTCTTGGCGGAACTGGATTTACCTGCGCTGGATTTAGGGACAGTGACAGGCTTTATCGGCCACGGTGTCGGCCCCTTGGTCGAGGCCAGTTTGCAGGCTTCAAACCGTCCGCAGTCAGGAATTAAACTCACCAAATCCATTGCCCGTTTTACGGAAATTTACGCTGGGGCTCCTGCCAAATATTGCAAGCCATTTGAAGGTGTCATGGATGTGTTGAGACGATTACAAAGAGATGGTCATAAAATGGCTATTTGCACAAACAAAGCCTACGGCTTGGCGCGGTTGGTTGTGGATGCGGTTGGCCTTGATAAATATTGTCCGGTRYTARTYGGCGGCGATAGCCTGCCACAACGTAAACCAGATCCGGCACCGCTATACGAATGTGTGCGGCTGTTAGGCGATGATTTTTGTGTCTATGTGGGGGATAGTGAAACTGATGCGGCAACAGCAGAGAATGCGGACGCGCCGTTTCTCTTGCACACCAAAGGCTACCGCAAGACGCCCGTATCCGAGCTTTATCAATCTGCTAATTTTAGTGATTGGGCAGATTTTTATGCCAAACTTGCTCAGCTTAAGCTATGAGCCTCAAGGCTCTGATATTTGATGTAGACGGCACCCTCGCAGAAACTGAAGGTGTACACTTACAGGCGTTCAATGGGGCTTTCAAAGATGCGGGATTAGATTGGCATTGGAGCGCAGAGCTCTACCAAACCCTGCTTGGGACGRCGGGCGGTAAAGAGCGCATGCTGACCTACGTGCTCGATCATTTGGGTTTGAATGTTGAGCTTTGGCGTGAGCGTATCTTGAAACTCCACGCCGAAAAAACCAAACATTATGGTGCCGTCCTTAAGGGCGGCGGCTTGGAGTTGCGACCCGGCGTGCAGTCCTTGATGGACGAAGCTGTTGCTACTGGTTTGACATTAGCGATTGCGACAACAACCAGCCGCCCCAATGTGGACGCGCTGTGCCGCTCCATTTGGCATGCGGACGCTGAAAGTATTTTCAAAGTCGTGGCGTGCGGTGATGAAGTCCCCAATAAAAAACCAGCCCCAGATGTGTTCAATCTAGCGCTGGAACGTCTCGGCTTACCGGCGTCAGTATGCATCGGGTTTGAAGATAGTTATAACGGTATGTGCTCAAGCCTCGGTGCGGGCCTGACCACAGTCGTTGTGCCCAGTTTCTACGCAGGTGAGGGTGATTTCTCCACAGCCAATTTTGTGACAGACAGCTATAAAAATGTCGCTATTCCTGACCTTGCTGATTTGCTTGTGTAAAAGGGTGCTAGGCGCACAAGCAGTTTTACTTCCCTTTTATCGATAAGTCTGTATAACAACTGAAATCATAAATTTGATTAGGGGATCGTATGTTCAAACATTTGCTTGTCAAAAAAATGACAGGATTTTTTGCGGGGGCTTTATTGGTCGCTGGTTTGGCGGGTTGTTCTGGTTCAGACGTGCCAAAAATCGATAAGGTGGAATCGCAAACGGAACAGATGAATGGTTGGTTTGAAGCGCGCTACCAAGATGAGTTGGCTAAGTCACCGATCACTCAGACATATTTTGGATTAAAACAAGGGCTGGGTCAGCTTGATGATGTATCGCAAGCGTCTCTTGATGAAAATTTTGCATTGGAACAAAAATATATAGACGATATGCACACCCAGTTCAGCCTTGCCAACCTCGATAGGCAGGGGAAAATTTCCTACCGATTATTTGAATATAATGGGAATGTTTCTAAATCGGGGCACCAGTTCGAAGGCCATGAATATGTGTTTGATCATATATCCGGCCCGCAYWGCSRSCWWMMARSCYWMAWSRWSMRKKWWYMCRSAKKSRAWRGCGTTAAAGATGCCCGCGCTTATATTGCACGGCTAAACGCCACTGAACGTTATTTAGGACAATACCAAGCCCGAGCAGAAGCGCAGGCAAAATCCGGCATTTTGTTGCCGAAATTTGTATATGGGAAAATGACTGAATTGTCGCGCAATGTGATTACAGGTGCACCTTTTACGGACGGTAATGACAGCCTGATTTACACAGATATAAAAACAAAAATCGCTGAGCTGAAGATGGTCAGACAAGCGGATAAAGATGCGTTATTAGAACAAGCAGAGCAAGCTTTGCTCATGTCAGTTGCGCCGGCTTATGAAAACTTGATTGCTATGTTTGAGGCCCACGAAAAAAATGCCAATAATGATGACGGTGCTTGGAAGCTACCGGACGGGGCGGCGTATTATCAGTCTCGGCTTAATTATTACACGACCACTGAACTCACTGCCGACGAAATCCACAATATTGGCCTCGCCGAAGTTGCCCGCATCCAAGAGGAAATGCGCGAAATTATGGCGCAGGTGGAATTTGAAGGTAGCTTGCAAGACTTTTATAATTTCTTGCGCACTGACCCACAATTTGTGYTGTCMAAYGAYGATGTAGGTAGGGCTCAATATATGKCTGAGGCTACGGCCGTGATTGACACRATGAAAGTCAAATTRGACGATTTGTTCATTACCAAACCAAAGGCGGATATGGTTGTTAAACGGGTCGAACCGTTCCGTGAAGCTTCGGCGCCCTTTGCGTTCYATGAACAACCGTCTTTGGACGGGAGGCGGCCCGGGGCTTATTTTGTTAATCTAAAGGATGTGCGTGATCAGCCGACATATTTGATGCAGGCGCTCGCATACCACGAAGGTATTCCCGGACATCACATGCAAATTGCTATTGCAATGGAGCTTGAGGGTATACCTGAGTTTCGCAAACAAGGTGGTCACACGGCCTATATTGAAGGGTGGGGATTATATGCTGAAAGCGTGCCAGCAGAACTGGGTATGTACACCGATCCTTATAGTGATTTCGGACGGCTCTCTATGGAGATATTCCGCGCCGCCCGTTTGGTCGTTGATACSGGCATYCATTCGAAAAAATGGACGCGTGAACAGGCSGTTMRRTACATGCTKAAAAATATYGCCAATCCMGAAGGTGATATCCGTGCCGAAATTGACCGCTATATTGTCTGGCCGGGGCAGGCGACCGCTTACAAAATYGGYATGCTCAAAATCGGCGRTCTCAAGAAACAKGCTCAATCCGAGCTTGGYGATCAATTTGATATTCGCGAGTTTCACGATGTCGTTTTGGCCAATGGYTCAGTGCCGTTGTCYTTGCTCGAAGAAYTGGTCAATGAATGGATCAAAAATAAAAACCACAACAATAAGGAGGGGTAATCCCATGAAGAAATATTTAGTACTGACAGCGTGCGTATTGGCACTTGGTGCTTGTTCGCAAAGCGAAAATAAAGCTGCAAATGAAGCGCAGACGCCAGCCGTGAACGCTGATGTTCARGAYCARAACCAGAAACTGGATGCTTGGTTCGAAACCGTGTTTATGGACGCCGTACACAAGAGCCCGCAATTCATGACCACACTTGGYATGAAAAAAGATTATGATAAATGGAACGACCCGAGCAAAGCATTTTACCTTGAGGGCGTTGAGAAGACGAGCAACGACTTAGCACATATGCGTGCCGCGTATAACATGGACGATCTGGATGCAGACCATCAATTGTCTTACCGCTTGTTTGAAATCCAAAGCCAGCAACAAATTGACGGTGTTAAATGGTGGGATTACGGTTATACATTTAACCAAATGTTCGGTGTGCAATCTGGCATTCCRTCTTTTCTGATTAACCGTCACCGCATTGATACGCTCAGCGACGCCGAAGCCTATATTGCTAGGCTAAACGGGGTCAAAGAGTATTTAGCCGTACATGTGGAAAACGAAAAAACCAGTGCGGCTAACGGTATTCAACCGCCGCTTTATGTTTACGCCCATGTTATTCGCGATGCTAAAAACATCATTGTTGGCGCACCGTTTAGCGAGGGTGAACCGTCGACTTTATTGGCTGATTTCACAAAGAAAATTAATAAGCTGGATATTACCGATGAACAGCGCGAAACACTAAATGCAGATGCCATTACGGCTCTTAAAACATCATTTAAACCGGCCTTTGAAAACCTGATTGCAGAGATGGAAATCATGCAAGCGAGTGCTACCACCGATGACGGTGCTTGGCGCCTTCCGGACGGTGCGGAATATTATGCAACGCGGCTAAAGCGTATGACCACGACGGATATGTCAGCCACAGAAATTCACGATTTAGGYCTCTCCGAAGTTGCGCGTATCCACGACGAAATGCGCGGCATCATGAAACAGGTTGGTTTTGAAGGCACTTTGCAAGCGNTTTTCGCTCAGGTTAAAAATGATCCGGCGCAATATTATGAAGACAGCGACGCGGGCAGAGAATCCTACCTCAAGGATGCCGGCAGCATTATTGATACTATGAAAACGCGGCTTGATGATGTGTTTATCGTCAAACCAAAAGCTGATCTTATTGTCAAAAAAGTTGAAGCGTTTCGCGAAAAATCTGCGGGCAAAGCGTTTTACAATCAGCCTTCAGCCGACGGTAAAACGCCCGGCACATATTATGCTAATCTCTACCAGATAACCGACATGCCGAAATACCAGATGGAAGCGTTAGCTTACCATGAGGGTATTCCGGGCCACCATATGCAAATCGCTATTCAGATGGAGTTGGAAACCGTTCCTAAGTTCCGTAAATACGGACGCTTCACGGCGTACTCGGAAGGCTGGGGTTTGTACTCTGAATACTTGCCAAAAGAGATGGGTTTCTACGCGGACCCTTATTCCGATTTCGGCCGTCTTGCCATGGAACTTTGGCGCGCCGCACGCTTGGTTGTTGATACGGGTCTCCACGATAAAAAATGGACACGCCAAGAAGCCATTGATTATCTTACAACCAATACTCCCAACGCGGAAAACGATGCGATTAAAGCTATTGAGCGTTATATCATCATGCCGGGGCAGGCGACTGCTTATAAAATCGGTATGATAAAAATATTGTCCCTGCGCGAGGCRGCCAAAACCAAGCTMGGCGATAAGTTTGATATCCGTGAATATCACGAYGTTATCATCAGCTCCGGCCCGGTRCCTCTGTCRATTATGGAAGAACGGGTTRATGCWTGGGTYGCRTCTAAATAAAGGGTTGCGTCTAAAGGCTAGTCTTTAGCTTGATAAGCTTGCACGCGGTCTGCGGCATTTTGGCGAATGCTTGCATAAAATAGGCCGTAATCCAGGACGTGAAAATTATCAGCCCCCCAGCTCAGTTTTAGACCTGTGTAGATATCGGTTTGAAACTCCCCGACGAGTAGTCTGTCCTCAAGGCACTGAGCGCTGGTAACGCCAGTGTCTAAACGGGTTTGCTCGCCTACGGCCAATGAACCTGGGTTTTGTTTTGCTTTCACTTCGGTGTAGTCTGTCGTCCAGCTGAGCGGGTTTACGCACACTGCGCCGTGCAGGTCATTCCAGATGTCAGATTTTTCTCCACGGCTATTCCATGTGACGAAACATCCTGCTTGTGTAGCGCTCGTGCATACGGGTATATCAGGTGCTTTTTCGGCGAAAGTAACGGGATTAATCGCAATGCCAATAGGGTAGGCGGCAATCATGCGTTCACGCAGTTCTGTACCGCTAATCCGGTTGATAAGCAGTGTCTCAAGATGGTGTCCGCCTTGGCTATGTCCTGCCAGAACAAAGGGACGCGAACCAATGCGCATCAGAAATGCGTCAAAAGCACGCTCCACATCCCCATAAGCCAAATCCAGCGCATCTTGGCCAGATTTTTCTAAGACCCAATAAGACCACAGTGTTGCTTGGCGGTAATAGGGCGCATAAATATCACAGCATAAATTAAACACGCTAGCCTGTCCGGGCATGACCAAATCGTCAATTCTAGTGTTTGCTTCACTGCCGCCGAGCGGTGCATTCCATCCGAGTTTCGAGAAATATGTCGTTGGATGAATAAAGAAAACTGCGGCATCATGGGGCGCGTCATTAGTGGCAAGTTCTTCTGGTGTAAAATCAGCCTTGTCTTCAGTTTGCGGAAGAGCGGCCCATGAGGTGTCAGTAGAATAATCAGGTGCAGGCGGTGGTGTGATATTGGCAAAACTTTGCGTCGGTGCAATGTTAGATTTAATGAGGGCATAACCAATTTTACCCTTAAAGACGAAACCCAATATTACCAAGATGAGTAAAACGGTTCCTATGCGAACGCCCCATTTTTTCATGATATTCTTACCTTTGTTTTTTTCTTGTTGTCGCAACCTTATCCACAAAAAGCAGTTTTCGCAATGAAGTTTCCTCGGCTCAAAAAATACCCAGTTATTCTATTCCTGTGCCTGGTCCTGTGTCTGACGCAGTGCTTCGRAAAGAGCAATGCTGGCGCTGCTGACAAGGTTTAAGGACCTTGTGTCTTTACTGATCGGGATATGGATGCGTACGTGGCTTGCGGCGTGGACTTCGTCGGGTACGCCTGCGCTCTCGCGGCCAAACAATAGAGTGTCGTTTTCGCGGAATTCAAATTCGGTGATGGCGGTGCTGGCCTTGGTGCTCAGCAGGACAATACGTCCGCCGTCCTCGGTTTGCACTTTTGTAAATTCAGCCCAGTCTTTATAGCGAATCAGTTCTATATTTGCGGCGTAATCCATAGCGGTTCGGCGCAAGGCTTTGGCGGTTAAAGGAAAGCCGCAAGGCTCTATAACTGCCAAGGAAACATCAAAACATGCGCATAACCGCATGGCGGCTCCAAGGTTCTGGGCAATATCAGGTTGGTATAGGACAATTTTCATGAAAACTTTCGGTTAATTGATGATATTTGCTTGGTATTCTCACGCCCTTCCCTTAAAGAACCTGCTAAGTAAAGGCAAATTTGCGGCGAATTGTCGCAGATTTGTTTGAGGGGGAATTCTATATAGTTATGCTTGGTCATATCTTTTATACWAATTCCAAAYATRGAAAAGGATGAACATGTCTGATACAGATAAGTCTGACGCGCATGATGAACACCATAATAGCGAGGCGGGCGAACCYACACGCCGCGACTTTATATATATAGCAACKGGTGCCGCTGCTGCAGTTGGCGCAGGTGCATTTGCTTGGCCGCTCGTGACACAAATGAGCGCTGCTGCGGATACACGCGCCGCTGGGTCAATTGAAATTGATCTATCCAAAGTTTCCGAAGGCCAACAGTTAAAAGTACTTTGGCGCGGCAAGCCCGTGTTTGTACGCTACCGGACACAAGAGGAAATCGACGCTGCGGATGCCGTGGATGTATCGAGTTTACGCGATCCTCAGTCAGACGATGACCGGTTTGTTCCAAATTTTTCTGGTGTTATAGACAAACGTCTTTTGGTCATGGTTGGGGTGTGTACTCACTTTGGCTGTATCCCGGTTGGTGAACAGGGTAAAATCGATCCAATGGGCGCGTTTGGCGGCTGGTATTGYCCGTGTCATGGTTCCCATTACGATACTTCCGGACGTATTCGCCAAGGGCCTGCGCCTTTGAATTTGCCAATCCCGGAATATACATACATCTCCGATACTGTTATCAAGGTAGGATAAGAATATGAGTGGTCATTCAACATATGAGCCGAAATATGCGGCYGARCGCTGGCTCGATAAACGYCTTCCGATTGTYCGGTTCGGCGTCGATTTTATGGGTTTTCCAAGCCCGCGTAACCTAAACTACTGGTACGCTTTTGGCGGTATCTTGACATTGTGCCTGATGGCGCAATTAATCACCGGCATAATTTTGGCCATGCATTATACGCCGGATGTTGATCTGGCATTTGACAGTGTGCAGCGCATTAAACGCGATGTACCGTTTGGCTGGCTGTTACAGCCTATGCATGCGGTTGGCGCGTCCATGTTCTTTTTGGCCGTCTATATCCACATGTTCAGAGGGATGTTTTACGGTTCCTACAAGAACCCGCGTGAACTTTTATGGATCATCGGTTGTTTGATTTATCTTGYTATGATGGCCACTGGTTTCCTCGGTTATACCTTGCCGTGGGGACAGATGTCCTTCTGGGGTGCGACCGTGATTACGGGCTTCTTTGGTGCTATTCCAGTTGTAGGTGAAGGCTTGCAACAATGGTTACTCGGCGGGTATTCCATCGGTAATCCGACCTTGCAACGTTTCTTCTCACTGCATTATTTGCTGCCATTTGTCATCTGTGCGCTTGTTGGGCTTCATGTCTGGGCCGTGCATCATGTTGGGCAAAACAACCCAATTGGTATCGAGCCTAAATCTAAATCGGATACGGTACCGTTCCATCCTTTCTACACTATGAAAGATGCGTTTGCGATTGCTGTRTTCYTGATGATTTTYGCCCTGTTTGTGTTCTATCTACCGGACGCRCTTGGYCACGCYGATAATTACCAACGSGCCAACCCTATGGTGACACCGCCGCACATTGTGCCTGAATGGTATTTYTTACCGTTCTACGCGATTTTAMGRGCTGTACCTGATAAGTTGATGGGCATTATGTTGATGTTYGGWGCCATTGCKGTTCTGTTTGTTCTGCCKTGGTTRGACACGGCTAAAGTMCGCTCCATGCGTTTCCGTCCGATCACGCGTTGGTTCTTTATTATMTTCTTGGTTATGGGCTTTATCCTAGGTTGGTGYGGYGCGAAYKCACCGGAYGATATTGCTATTCCTATYGGKGAGYACGGTATGAGCTTCAAATGGCTGTCACGGATTGCGACGCTGTATTACTTTGCTTATTTCTTCCCGATCCTACCSATYATGGGCTGGATAGAGAAAACCAAACCGCTRCCGGAATCGATCACCAAGGCCGTATTATCGGGAGATGCRTAATGTTGAAAWCTATTACAAAGACATTAGCCGTAGCCGCGATCGTTTCTACATCGYTTTTTGCTGGCGGCATATTTGCCCAAGCTKCAGGCGGCGGCGAGCATATCGAAGTGCAAGRTTGGGGCTTTAARGGTCCGTTCGGTACTTATGATCGTSMKGCAATGSMRCGYGGYTATCARGTTTACAAAGAAGTGTGTTCGTCCTGCCATACATTGGAGCATYTGTCTTTCCGYCATCTCGGYGACAAAGGTGGYCCRTTCTATGATGCGGARTTCCCGAAYCCTAACGATAATCCGGTYGTYAAAGCWTTTGCCAAAGACTGGGACGTSTCAGAYATTGAYCARGACAGYGGTGATCCCATAGAYCGCCCAGGYATACCGGCCGATAAGTTCCCGGACATTTTCCCCAATGCTATCGCTGCYGCTGCGTCWAACGGCGGTGCGGTRCCACCTGATTTGTCTATCATTATTCCGGCTCGTACTGGCGGTGCAGATTATATCTATGCCTTGTTGACCGGATATGACAGCGATGAAAGCCACGACGGCGTGTATCATAATGCCGTATTYCCGGGCGGTGCGATYAAAATGGCACCACCGCTCATGGATGATTTGCTCGAATACGCGGACGGTACGCAAGCAACTACAGCGCAAATGGCTCGTGATGTTGTCGAATTTTTAGCATGGTCGGGCGATCCGAAAATGGAAGTGCGCAAGAAGGTTGGTTTTGCAACATTCTTGTTCCTGTTCATTTTCGCTCTATTGCTGTTCATGACCTATAAGGAAGTCTGGAAAGACGTTGAGCACTAGGCAGAGCATTAGAGCATTGCTTTGCAGAACAATTAAAGACACAATGAACGGGCCTGGGCGGCCCGTTTTTTTGTGGCTGTAGGGTAGGGGAGAAAGTAATGAAAATGGTTTTGAAAATTATTATCGTCGTCGCGGTATTACTCGTAGTGCTCACGGTTTTGGGCAAAGTATTGCCAGCGCCAAAACCACCTGCACCCGGGAAGATTGTCACACTGCCGGACGGCACTAAAATAAACACATTCACCAAGGGTCCATCTGGTCATAATAAAGGTAAGCCAATTGTTTTGGTTCACGGTCTGCCGGGCAGTGCCAGTGACTGGCCGGAACTGGTCGAAGAACTGGTGGCCAAAGGGTATCAAGTGACTTGGTATGACCGCGTTGGTTACGGCTATTCCTCAAGGCGCGCTGCAGATGCAAAATTCACCATGCAAGCGAATGCAGACGAGTTGGATGCGTTGATCGAAGTTATGGGGTTGGAAAACCCTGCACTGGTCGGATGGTCGTTTGGCGGCGGGGTCGTGCAATCRTCTRCMACWGCMCGCAAGGCTGAAACTCCCTTTATCGTRCTTCTGGCYGCCGTTGGTTCTTCTATGAGAATAGAGGGCAAGCGYGAYAAYATGAAGGCAGCTGAATGGGCTCTGCGCTTACCAGTACTTGGTGGCCTCCTAGCCAAAGCGTCTATTTCTGCCCGGTTTGCGGAGGCGTTGCCAACCCGTTGGGTCGGCAACCAAAGAAGTCTACTGTTGATGCCGGGCTCACTTGATACATTTCGCGGCGAAATGAACGCGCTTACGCCCAGCGATTTATCCCCGGGTGATATAAAAACGCCCACCTTGGTTATACACGGCACGAARGACAAAATGGTGCCCTATAAAATTGGTGTGAAAATCAGTGAGGAAATCGAGGGTGCCGAATTAATGACACTGGACGGCATCGGTCACATGATACCATTGTCACATCCTGCTAAGATAGCAGATGCGATTGTAGAGTTTTCAGCGAAGTTTGATAATAAGTAGTAATTTAAATAAAATAAACCACTGCTTTCAACTTTACATGTTCAAATTAAGTCTCTAGTTGTAGTGTTGTCTTAAACACTATTTTGGGGAATAAAATGAAAATTCAAAATAAAATAGCTTTAGTTTTCGGAACTATTATCTTGGTAAGCTGTGCAACAGCTCCTGATAAAATTGCGCCGACATATGTGRGTAGTTTGCAATATAGCAAATATGACTGCGAGCAAATTTCTGAAGAACTTAGGTTGACAGARGAAGCCCTAGTAACGGCATCATTAGCTCAAAAAAAAGCAAGATCAAATGACACAGTTGGTGTGATATTTCTTGGGTTGCCTGTTTCATCACTTTCAGGAAGTAACCAAGCGGCACATATTGCAAACCTTAAGGGAACTGTTAATGCTCTCAACAAAGTAAACGTAGAGAAGAAATGCTTTAAGAATGAATCAACCATTCCTGCGCCTGATGGTTCAGTGGAGCAAATAGAAGAATAGTTTTTTAGATATTTAAATTTTAGTCCGTCGATATTATCGGCGGGCTATTTTTTTACCTTAGCTTTTGCTTTAACTGTCCGTTTTTTTGGTGTTTTCAGTTTGGCAATTTCAGCTTTTAACGTGGCGATTTCTGCCTGTGCGCTTGCCGCCATCATTTTTACCGTTTCGAACTCATCGCGGCTGACCAGATCCATATCGGCTATGAAGCTTTCTGCGCGGGCGCGGCCTGCAGCTTTCACTTCGTCGCCGACACCTTTGACAGCACCAAAAGCGTTGGTCATCAGATTTGCCAGATCATCAAAGGCAGGGGATTTGGTTTGCATCAGGGTCTCCGTGGTAAGCCGTATGCGCTAGGGATATTCCTATTGGCTTAATCTATTTCCCAGTATAACACGGACAGTATAACACGGACAGTATAAATTGAAATAGATAGAGTGCAGAATGATGYTAGAATCTTCATTGGAATTTTCACTACARTTTTTAGGGGCTTTCACATTTCCTAATTGGTTGAAACCCGAAGCCTTTGCCATCGGGCCATTATCAGTAAAATGGTACGGAATTTCTTATATTTTCGGCTTGTTCGGCGCCTATTATTATGCGCGCCGCAGTAGTGCYAATMAAAACATTTGGCAAAACMCTTKGCAAAACCCTGGGSMWRWYKSYGRRGC
>NVTC01000018.1:0-24079 GCA_002732905.1 Robiginitomaculum sp. | reverse complement strand
CNGTACTGGTACCAAGTAAACGCATGCTCGAAGATTTGATGTTTTTTAGCCTAATCGGAATTATTGTCGGTGGCCGTATCGGGTTTATTTTACTGTACGGTTTGGGAGACTATATTAAAGACCCCATTCGAATTTTTAAAGTATGGGAAGGTGGTATGGCTTTCCACGGTGGGTTCCTAGGCGTGTGTGTAGCTGCTCTTTATTTAGCACGGTCACGTAAGCTTCAATTGATGCGGGTGGCTGATATTCTAGCGATTTCCGCCCCCATAGGCTTGTTGCTTGTGCGGTTGGCCAATTTTGTCAATCAAGAGCTTTATGGCCGTGTTACCGATGTGCCGTGGGCATTTATTTTTACGCAGAACGGTTTCCCGCTAAGCCCGCGCCATCCGAGCCAGCTTTACGAATCTTTTCTTGAAGGCGCGGTGATATTTTGTGTGTTGTGGCTCGCCAGCCGCAAGTTTAAAATCCTGACTAAGCCCGGGTTGGCGACCGGAATGTTCCTTGCCATGTACGGAAGTTTCAGAATATTTGTGGAGTTTTTCCGTGAACCGGATGTTGGGGTTGCGCAATTTGGCCCGCTGACACGCGGCATGACGTATTCATTCCCTATGGTTATCATCGGTGTGCTCGTGATTATATGGGCGGCAAAACGTGCGCCGGTTCTGCCGGAATGGCCACCTGCTGACGAAGACGATAAAGCAGATGCGTGAGCTAAAAGACCGTATTATCACTCACATAAAAACCAGCGGCCCCATGAGCGTGGCAAGCTATATGAGCTGGTGTCTACTGGATCCAAAGCAAGGATATTATCCGACCCGCGATCCTTTAGGCATAGACGGAGACGGGAAAAGTGATTTCATCACCGCACCCGAAATTTCGCAAATGTTCGGAGAAGTATTAGGACTTTGGTTGATCAACGCTTGGCGAGATATGGGCAAACCTGAGACCTTGCAACTGGTCGAAATGGGGCCGGGCCGCGGGGTTATGATGTCGGATATGCTGCGCACGGCAAGGCTGGATAAAGATTTTTTTGCCGCTATCCATTTAAGCCTCATTGAAATGTCCAGCGCCCTTGAAGCTAAGCAGGCAGAGACTTTGGTCACTGGGGGTGTTCCGGTCAGTTGGGTTGATAGTTTAGACGCTGTTCCTGCGGGGCCAACCATCGTGATTGGCAATGAATATCTCGACTGTTTACCCCTGCGCCAATTGATCATGAAAGACCGTTTTAAAGGCCCAAACGGTATTGAGGGGGGCTGGCATGAACGCATGGTTGATGTGAACCCGGATAATCCTAGTGAACTTATATTTAGTGTGTCCGAAGTGCCTATATCCGAAATTGACCGAAACTTGTTGCCCACGGATATTCCGCCCGTAAAAGACGGGGACTTGCTAGAAATAAACCCGGGACTTGGACAGATTGTCGACGCTTTGTGTAAGCGATTTGCGGATCATCCCGGTGCTGCTTTGTTCATAGATTACGGCCCCGAAAAAACAGAGCTAGGCGATACATTTCAAGCCCTAAAAAAGCACAAAAAAGTTGATCCTCTGGACGCCCCCGGTCACGCAGATTTAACTGCGCGGGTGGACTTCGCAGCACTAGGCCAGTGGGCGGAGAAAGCAGGATTGGCGAGTTACGGCCCGTGCCCACAAGGACAGTTGTTATCGCGGCTCGGTATTGAAGTGCGAGCGGTGTCGCTATCGAAAACATCGCCAAAATCAAAAGAGAAAATCGCAAGGCAACTCCATCGTCTGACCGSCGAGAACGATWTGGGTWYYTTGTTCAAAGCAATGTCTATTCAATCACAGGATTTACCAGCACCTTTAGGGTTCGGYGAAGGGACAGGATRATGTCAGAYTTGCCTGTAAAATYYKCCCCCGTGCTTGATGGTTTGCAGRRYATCAATCACGGWTTTTTCGGACGCGGCGGCGGYGTATCAACCGACATATATGCTAGTCTCAATACTGGCCGGGGTTCAGATGACAGTGCAGCGCATGTTGAAGAAAACCGTGAGCTGGTGGCGCAAGCTGTTGGGACAACGGGCAAGCGTCTTTTGTCCAACCACCAAATCCACAGTACCAATGTCGTTRTTGCYRAAAYRCCTTGGGAYAAARWYRCACARCCAAAAGCMGACGGTATTGTTACKAATGTGGCAGGGYTRGCKATTTCTGCATTGTCAGCCGAYTGCGCACCSATTTTATTTGCGGACGCACAAGCCGGTGTAATCGGTGCGGCTCATGCGGGGTGGCGCGGGGCATTGGCCGGGGTTACAGACGAAACTATTAAGGCWATGGAATCCTTGGGTGCGCGGCGAAATAATATAGTTGTTGCCATTGGCCCTTGCATYGGGCCMCAGCATTTCGAGGTTGGRCCAGAGTTTGTTGATGAATTTATTTCTGAAARCYCTARCAACGCACAACTGTTYAGTAAGGGCAAGGGCGACCGTTCTTACTTTGATATYAAAACKTATYTRATAYGTAAATTATTGGCAGCGGGCGTGGGSTCGGCGGCTGCCTTGCCCGATTGCACMTACGCCGGGAACGATGAATATTTTAGTTATCGKCATAATTGCCATAACAATATACCGGATTATGGCCGTAATATTTCTGTCATAATGATCAATCAAGGGCTTTGATTCTCTAAACATGTTTGTTAAAGGGCGATAAGCGGCAAAGGGCATCCGAGTCGCACAACAATAAAGGGCTCCCATGAAGCTACTAAGTGGTACTGCTAGCGAGGATTTAGCCACCGCTATTGCCGACGTTCTCGACATGCCGTTGACAGACGTCACGATTACAAGATTTCGCGATCAGGAAATTTTTGTCCGCATCAACGAAAATGTGCGCGGCGAAGACATTTTTTTGATCCAGAGCACCTCGGCTCCGGCCAATGATCATTTGATGGAACTCCTGATTATGATGGATGCGCTGCTTAGGGCATCAGCGGCACGGGTCACGGCGGTCATTCCGTATTACGGCTATTCCAGACAAGACCGCAAAGTCGGCGGGCGCACCCCGATTTCTGCTAAACTGGTTGCCAACCTGATTTCTCGGGCGGGCGCAGACAGAGTTCTCACACTTGATTTACACGCTGGGCAAATCCAAGGTTTCTTTGATATCCCTACCGACAACTTATTCGGCCAGCCTGTGTTCGAAGCCGACATCCGTTCTGAGTATTCCAGAAAAGAACTAAAAAACATAATGTTTGTATCRCCKGATACWGGCGGTGTYGTGCGYGCRCGGGCTTTGGCYAAAAAATTCGAAGCTGATATYGCCATYATYGATAAACGCCGCCCGAAAGCGGGTGAGAGCGAAGTGATGAATATTATTGGTGATGTGCAGGGGCGCAAYTGTATTATCCTTGATGATATTATMGATAGCGGCGGCACGCTGTGCAAAGCGGCTGATGCTCTTATGGCACAAGGTGCCAAACAGGTTAGCGCCTATATCACCCACGGTGTGCTGTCTGATCCAGCCGTGGAAAATGTCAATAAATCTGCGCTGAAAGAAGTGGTGATAACCGACACAATCGCTCAGCCGCAAAAAGTAAAAGACTGCGAGAAAATCCGYGAACTTACAGTAGCTAGATTACTGGGTGAAGCCATCAGACGCATTGCAAACGCAGAGAGCGTGTCCAAGCTGTTTGATTAATTTTAGCCGGTAATATAACTCGCTCGGTATTTTAAGGTCTTTGTGCTGTTTGCAGGCACCGAAATCGTCCAACCATTTGGTAGAACTTTTGGATCCATTGTGTGGCTCTTTCGGTCAAATTTCAGGGACTTTAGTGTTGTMGGTAACTTAAACTCTACYAGAGCGGGYTGGTCTGTCGCATTGCTKATCGTGTGGACGAGGTTWAGCCTRACTTTATAGGCACCTTTGCTGGATTTTTTRGTGGTGGTACGGGTGAYGCTCGTATGGACTTGAACCAAATTRCTTGAACCCGGCTTAGCCTTCATCTCAATGCCAATAGGYGTATCGCGGACACTGGCTYGRCCSATKATWAGYSTTTTAYCYKCRGMGKTTTTTTGGAADATYWGSAKYKTDCCTTTGGGTAGGGGTTTGGCCARTGGGCCGYCTTTTTCGTTATYAAGTCTAAATTCGACTTGGGTGCCGCTTAGTTTCCYGCGCTCATCATCGTTGTAATTATAGCKRARACGATYRAGAAAAACTTYRRCSGTATAWAGTTTYTTCACCTTCACATCGGGCACATTAAAAAACCTGATTTGTTTGGTTTGATAGGCCGCAACATTAATGGGTTCGGATATDCGGTAGAGCTTGTAATCCCCGAGATCTTCTTGYTSCACSGWTSGYRKMKCWGGKRCRSSKSYTSCMWAAYTTRCTYYTYTCATGCGYGARCCAGTRACAACGACTTCGTCGTTTAGCATATAACTARCTTCAAATTGCGGMYRYGGSGGRCAATTTTCTKYRCTATAGGCRAARCTMCCGTCCCAACATGTTTGCTCGCTATATAGATATTCGGGGAGTTTTACGGGYGTTTGTGTCGAYTGGTYTGGCCARCAATTYGCCCGYAAGGATTTRGWRTTRGTRACAGGWGCTCTGGTYTSGGCGGAGCGGTTRAGCTGCCCSGCTATGATRGCCGTRGGTGTGTTCTTAAATGTGCGCGCAGTGTTATTGTTCATGGTAATCCATGCGGCTAAATTTCCCGACTTATTGTTTGTCGCCAAATCAAGTCGGTAATCTGCGGCCCAAGAGAAATTATCAGCCAAATAGGAAATAACGAYTTCCTGGGTCCCGGCCTGCTTGGTTGCAACATCTATGGAAAGTTCGGCAACGCCRGTGAGACCTTCGGGTARATTATCRAACCGTGTGCCTTCGGACAGGCCAGAGCATTGATAKGCCGATAGTTTACCGTCAATTTCAAACACGGTACCYGTGCCGCTGGAAATTATTTTKGCRCGGCTTCGTGTAACYTTTCCCGTGGCAGTGTGGGTGCGGGTCAGGGTGACATATTCACCGATAGATTTTTCAAATAAATTGGCTTTGGACAACAATGCATAATCAAAGTTACGCTCCAAAGTCAGGCCGGAAAATTCGCGCAACAAGATAGACGCAGGTATCATGCGGTCGCTGACCCCTTCAAAGACTATGGTTGATTTACCTGCGGGCAAATCGATAGTACGGGTTTCCGTAATCAGCGCTAGATTATCCGGATAGATGGTCAGGGCTGTGCTTTTGGCCTGCGCGGATATCACCCGCGTGTACTCACCAGCAGAAGCACCGAAGCTCAACACTACACCCAAAAAAGTGCCCAGTAATATGCCGAAAATACGCAGCATTAATATGGCCGGGTTTCTCTTATGGTAAAGGTCAGCACCGCTTCGCCTTCGGCTGGTACGTCTACGGTCCAGACGCGGCTATAGGCATCTGGCGTGCGCGATGTGTGGCTTTCTTCGCGCACCTTATATTCAGTGCGCCAGCCCCATAGGTTTTGCCTAATGGTCACTTTGGTTGCCGTTTTTTTAGCGTTTTTGATCGTGTAACGCATTTTAGTGTCGGTACGTTTTTTTGATACTTTGTTTTGAGAAATAACAGTGGGCTGCACGGTTACATCAAAGGCATCTCCGATTTTGAGAGACATTTCTGAACCGGCTGCGATATGGCTGATATTGCTCTCGCCAATAAATTGGGAACGGCCCTTTTGGTCTTTGCTGTAAACGCGGATTATGCCTTTGGGCAAAGCTTCACCCATGCCGGCTTCGCGGGAATTTTCAAAGACAATCCGCACTTCAACATTGGCAGGTTCAGACAAGGTGCGAAACCCGGAAGCTTGATATTCATAGGCTTTCTGCGCGGGGACATTAGCGGCATCAATGAAGCCTATTTGTTTGGTTTGAAGGCTCGCCAATGTGGTGGTGCCCGGTAGAGAATATAGATAGCTATCGCCAATACGCTCTTGCGGACTGGCTTGATTGCCGCCTCTGCGAACTTGGTTGTATCCGCCGTAATTGTTGTTTGAGCTATTGCCAACATTCCCAGCGATCAGCGAGGTTTTAACGTTCTTAAAAGTCGTATTGGTTTTATTGGTCAGGGTCGCCCAACCTTGGAAATCCATTTTTTTAGCATCTTCGTTGAAATTAAGCACATAATCAGCACGCCAATTGAGGCCTCCGGATAAATAGGTGAGTGTGGCTGGGCGGGTGCCTGAGCGTTCTGAATTGACCATTACTGACAAGGTTGGTTTTGCGCGAAGGTTCTCCGGGATTTTATCAAAGATAACACGGGTCGGCAGATTGTCATCACGCAGAACTTCGATGCGGTCGCCGATTTGAACAACGACACCATTGTTCACGGCCAGCACCTTGGCTTGTTCACGGGTTTCGATACCAGTACCGGGGTTAGTGCGGATTATGGTCACCGTTTCCCCGACCGCCTTTTGCATCAACTTATTTGGCGTCAACAAGTCAAAATCAAAATTCTGCTCAATGATTTGGGTGCCGTCGGCGATGAAACTTGCTGAGGGTGCGTTAATTTGAGAAGAYACATTGGGCARCACRATCACGCTGCGSCCTTTTTSRAAATCAAARCTRCGCACATCCTCAATAAGTGCTCGCCCGTCKCCGTAGATGGTCATGGCCAGTTCTTGGGAGAGCCCRGATTGTTGCGCCAAGGCATTTTGGCTACCTAAACTWGCCCCAATACTGGCTAGAGCYGTGAAGATAAGTAGATATTTACGCATGGTGAGCCTCCGATTTATCAATTTTGTACACTTTATAGACGAGGTGTAGCAAAACTAAGGCGGGGCTACAATGYGGTAATCCACCTCAAACACAGTCAYATATRCGCTTGCACTTGGTTTGGCCTTACACTATAYACCGCCTACTTAAATCAAAGCAAAGCGCGAAGAGATGTTTGTAGCCTGCCATGTACGGTCAAGGGGCGACGATTTTCGTGAGGTGCGTAACAAAAGGTGACGKTATGTCAAATGTAGTTTTAGAAGTAGAAGTCCGCGAAMRYACWGGYAGAGGCGGCGCTCGYGCTACTCGCCGTGCAGGRCTGGTTCCMGGTGTAATTTACGGCGGCGAMGAAGGYCCAGTAGCCATTTCAATGAAAGAAAACAAAGTTTTGAAAGCGCTGAACACTGGTAACTTGATCGCCTCCATGGTGAAAATTTCCCATAAAGGTGAGACACAGTCCGTTATTACCAAAGACGTGCAGTTYCACCCGGTCAAAGCCATGCCACAACATATCGACTTCTTCCGTGTGACATCCAAAACCATTATTGAAATGGAAGTTAGCATCCAACTTGTTGGCGACGAAGAATGCCCAGGTCTGACCAAAGGCGGTAATCTGAACGTTGTGCGCCATGCCATCGAAGTGAAATGTCCTGCGGGCAGTATCCCGGATCACATTGTMGTWGATATTTCYGMWATGGAAATCGGCGATAGCTTACACGAATCAGAAATCRCATTCCCTAAAGRTGTKGTACCKGCTATTACTGACCGTGAYCCGACAGTTGTCACYATCGCRATGGCTCGTGTTGAGGTRGAAGTTGAAGAAGAAGAAATCATCGAGGGCGAAGAAGGCGAAGCAACTGAAGGCGAAGCAGCCGAAGGTGAAGGCGAAGGCGAGACAGAAGGCGAGGGTTAATTTAACCTTGTCATTTGGGTCCTTGTTCTCTTTCCTTTTTCGGAAAAAGAAAACCGCACGTAAAACCGGGGAGGTTCCTATGCTTCTCATTGTAGGGCTGGGCAATCCCGGCGCGAAATATGCAAACAACCGCCATAACATTGGGTTTATGGCGGTTGATGCACTTGCAGATGCGCACGGATTTTCTGCACCAAAATCCAAATTCAGCGGTAGTGTCCGCGAAGGTTTCATCGAGACCGAGGGCGGGCGTGTCAAAGCACTTATTCTAAAGCCTATGACTTTTATGAATGAAAGCGGTCGCTCCGTTGGTGCGGCGGCGCAGTTCTATAAAATTCCCAAGGACAAGATCGTTGTGTTTCACGATGAGCTTGATTTGGATGCTGGTAAGTTCCGCATGAAGCTAGGCGGCGGTATTGCTGGTCATAATGGGCTGCGCTCTATCAAAGCTCAAATGGGCGCCGAGTTTTACCGTGCCCGTATAGGCATTGGCCATCCGGGACGTAAGGAACAAGTGCACAGCCATGTGCTTTCCGATTTTGCCAAATCTGATCGTGACTGGGTTGATGCTTTATTGGATGCCTGTGCAAGGGCTTCTGATTTATTGGCAGCAGGTGAAATTGAAAAATATCAGACGAAGGTCAATCACTTGGCTCCGTCACCTACCTCTAAACCAAGAAGGAATTAATCATGGGATTTATCAATGGGATTTAAATGCGCTATTGTTGGTCTGCCTAATGTGGGGAAATCGACCCTGTTTAATGCTCTGACGCAAACTGCATCTGCGGCTGCGGAAAACTATCCGTTTTGTACTATCGAGCCGAATGTCGGAGAAGTGCCTGTACCAGAAGCGCGCTTGCCTATCATTGCCAAAATTGGCGAATCGAAAGAGCAAATCCCGGCACGGATGAATTTTGTTGATATTGCAGGCCTGGTGCGCGGTGCTTCCAAAGGTGAGGGGCTCGGCAATCAATTCTTGTCCAATATCCGCGAGACAGATGCCATAGCCTATGTGCTGCGCTGTTTTGATGATGATGATGTCACCCATGTCGAGGGAAAAATTGATCCGTTAGCCGATCTGGATACCGTGCAGACAGAATTAATGCTGGCCGATATGGAAAGCCTGGAGAAGCGCGCACCTGCCTTGCAGAAAAAAGCCAAGAACGGCGACAAAGAAGCCATCCTAACTTTGAAAATGATAGATTTGGCCATGGCCGAGCTCAACGAAGGTCGTCCGGCTCGCTGTGCAGAGATCGACAAAGACGACAGGCAAGCGTGGCGCATGTTGCAATTGCTGACCGCTAAGCCAATTCTATATGTAGCCAATGTGGACGAAGAGAGCGCGGCAACCGGCAATGCATATTCCGAAACCGTATTCGCTCATGCTAAAACCGAAGGCGCAGAGGCCGTGGTCATTTCCGCGCAAATCGAAAGCGAAATCGCGTTATTGGATGATGATGAGCGGGTTGAGTATCTGGATGCGCTCGATTTGAAAGAACCGGGTTTGAACCGTCTTATTCAGACCGGATATAAACTCCTCGGTCTGGAAACCTATTTTACCGTTGGCCCCAAAGAAGCCCGTGCTTGGACTTTCCATGAAGGCTGGAGCGCACCCAGATGTGCTGGCGTCATCCACACAGATTTCGAACGGGGTTTCATCCGCGCCGAGACAACGGCTTACGATGATTTCGTAGAACACGGCGGCGAGCAAGGTGCCAAAGAAGCCGGAAAAACCCGCCAAGAAGGTAAAACATACATCGTCCAAGACGGCGACATTATGCACTTCAAGTTTAACGTTTAAGCGGCGCCATAATATTTAGCAGCCACATCAGGATGTGCGCGTAGCCTTGTCTTTAAGATATTCGCGCCGACCACGTTAAATACCGGGTCATTGGGGTCTGTGTTTTGTGCGCCCCGAAAGCTATTGGCCTCGCCTGCTAATTTCTTTGGTAGAGGGATAGGCTCGAATTTGGCTTCTAGTCTGGGGTTGAAGAAATAGGCGATGGAGTGCCGCTGTTTGCCGGGCGGTGGGCTTTTGACCCTGTGCGGTGTAGCGCGCAGATAACCGCCCGTAGCCACTTGCAACATTTCGCCCATATTCATGACCAGTGCATTTTCCCCGGCTACAGAAATAGGGGTGGCATCAATAATATTGCCGTCTATATCCACCTGTAGCCCGCCGATTTTATCTTGCATAATGAAAGTGAGAAAGCCCGTRTCGTGGTGCCAGCCCACRCCTTGTGARCTACCRCCCGTCTCYGGYACGCGGTARCGKATGAGCTTWARCCTCGCRTCACCTTTTGGCGAGAAATAGCTGTCGAAATAATCTGCTCCCAATCCCATGCCGAGTGTAAGAGCACGGGTTAGGGTATTGCCAATTTCGTACATGCCGTCCATCCATGCTTCGACAGTAGGTCGTAAAGAGGGCAATGCCTCGGGCCACTGGTTCGGGCCGCGTAAATTAAGCCAAGCAGGATCGCCTTCCGATAATATGGGCGCCGGCTTTTCGTCGCAAAAATCCAACTGGTCGCGCCAGTCTTGCTCCCCGCCCGTGAGTTCATTCCCCAAAATGGTATAGCCCCGAAAATGTGGTGAGTTGATTAGGTTCAGTTTCTTACGCTCAGATACGGGTAGGTCAAAAAAGTTCTGCATAGCTGTGGCAATTTTCGTATGCCTTGCCGCCATGCCGTGACCGATGATGTAACAAAAGCCAGCATTGTGACAAATGTCGCGGAGCTGAATAGCCGTTGCGTGTGCCGCACGGCTGTCAGGGTTTTCCCGTAAATTCGAAATATCAAGAACTGGCAATGCCATTTTTTATCTCCTGACCATCAATTGGAAACTGGTCTTATATGTTCTCCGCGCCTTATTAAGCCGCCTTTCCTGACTACGGCGTTCCAGCCAAAAAGTACACCSGGGTTTTTGGGGTCTGTGCTTGGGTGAAGCTTTTTAAGTGCGGTGAGGGCTGTTTTTTTGTGCTTTGCGCCTGTGCTCTGGTCAATGCTGGTTATGACACATCTCGCACAGGGTTTGACGAGATCAAGAATGACATCTCCCATTTGCAAAGACCTCCACGTGTCTTCCGCCCACGGTATATCACAATCAACAACGATATTAGGACGGAACCTATCCATGCTGAGTGCCTCGCCGCCAGTATTGGTAATATGATTATTAAGCGCGGTAAGAGATGCCGTGTTGGTAATTAAAATCGGGTAGCCGTCAGCGAAACTGACTTGGCTCGGCGCTGCTGTCCATTTCGGATTGGCGAGCCGCTCTGCGCTTTCGTCCATAAAAACCAACGACACAGGACGCCCTAACCATGTGGATAGAGCCGCATTAATCTCGTCTTGGGTGTGGGCAGCATTGACGCTACTGCGCCAGACGGTGACTTGTTTGCGGTTGCCTTGTGACGGGTATGGGGACGGGTACGGCACATCCATCCAACCATGCTCAGACCATTTAAGCGCAATGCCGCCGTCGATCTGCCGCGTGCAAAGTAGCGCTAGTTTAGGGTGTTCCCTTTGGGTGATAAAAACACCGTCCGCGTTTACCAACATGAACCGGCGATCTCCGGCTAGGCCCCGCGCTTTTACCTGCGCGGTTTGTAAACCGATACCCCGCGCACTTTTCACCGGGTAAATGTGTAGAGATTTTATGTGCATTAAGCACGGCCACCATAAACTAGGTCTGTGTCTGGTAGCTTCCAGACCTCGACCATGGCGTCGGCTTCCCAGTCTAAATAATCTTTGTCGCCCATCAGCTCACTAATATAGGTATCGGTTTTGTTAGAGCGGGGAATATCATAACTGGCGAACCGCGTAGCGTAGGGTGTGGCAAATGCATCTGCGATACACCAGTCACCGAACAAGAAATGCCCATCGTGTTCGCCTAACAGGTCTGCAAAAATACTGTCCATTTTAGCGGCAGCCTCAAGACAGGATTTTGGCATTTCTGTACGCGTACGCCTGCGTAAATTCATGGGCGCATGGTTCCTAAATTCCGTAAAGTCATCTTGCATCTGTTGACAAAGCGCATAGGCGCGGTCTTTGTCTTTGGGGTTTTTGGGCCAAAGATTAGGCACGGCTTGGGCTAACCAATTGCTAATGGCCAAGCTGTCAGGGAGCATGTAGTCCCGGGTTTGTAGTACTGGCACAGTTCCCGCACCGCTCAGCGCCAGCAGCTTGTCCTTGAAGCCGGGTACATCAAGCTGGATCATATTTTCAGCGAAAGGCAATTCGCTTTTACGCAAAACCAACCACGGCCGCATGGACCACGAAGAATAGTTCTTATTGCCGATATGTAGGGTTAATGTGTTCATGGCGTATAGCCGTAAACTGCGTTCACCATCCGCGCGCGAAGGTTTAGCGGATTGGCTGTCATTACCTGCATATGCATCAAGAATGTAAGATCGTTTTTATCATCAACAAAGAATAATGTTCCGGCTGTACCGCCCCAATAAAATGTTCCTTCTGGCACATGATAACCGCCACTATTTTGTGGTGAGGTCTTCAACGCAATATTAAGCCCAAAACTGGAACCGTCGCCGAGGTCTCCTTTTGGTAGGGAACCAAGTTGATCCGTTGTCATCAAATCCAATGTGGCAGGCTTGATAAGTGTRCCGTCATTGCGCTGTAACATCAAAGCAAATTTGGCGTAATCATCTATTGATGAAACCAGTCCGCCGCCGCCGCTTTCAAATGCTAGACCGCCTAAAAATGGTTCGTCTACAATCAAGCCGAGCGGCATGCGCGGGTCACCATCGTGCATAGGAAATAARCCATCTTTGCCGAGCCCGTAAACGGCTCCGAACTTTGTGCGGTCCGTAGCTTTGACTTTAAATCCTGTGTGGTTCATGCCCAGCGGTGTAAAGATATTGACTTCAAGAAATGAGCCGAGGGATTGTCCCGATAGAACTTCGATAAGTCGACCCTGCACATCAACCGATACGCTGTAATTATACTGGGTGGCAGGTTGATAGAGCAAAGGCAATTCAGCCAGGTTTTCAGAAAATGTCTCCACGGTTTGATCATATGTGAGCAGTTGGTTTTTGTTGTACATATGATCAACTGGCGTGTTGATAAAACCGTAAGTCATGCCAGCGGTGTGGCGCATCAGATCGCGTATAGTGATTTGGCGCTCGGCGGGCGTAAGTTTAATACTGCCGTCTGCGTCCTCACCGTCGTAAACCATCATTTCGTTGAACTCAGGTAAGTATTTTGATACGGGATCGTCCAGTTCAAATTTACCCTGCTCATAGAGCATCATCATAGCGATACCGGTAATTGGCTTGGTCATAGAATAATATCGCCCCACATCAGAACGTTTTAAAGGTGTCTTGGCCTCTATGTCTGAATAGCCCGTTGCGCCAAAATATGTTTCAGTATCACCTTCATAAATCAGGACGGACAAACCCGGTACGCGGCCCTCTTTGACAAGCTCAACCAGTAGGGCATCGATGCGTTCTTGGCGCAGGGACTGCGCCGTAATCGGGAAAGGCGGCGGAATTTGGGTTTTGACATGTGTGTCCGTTTTTTGTGTTTTTATCTGTGGTATAGAGCCGCAGGCTTGCATAAGGGCGATGGTGAACCCGATAATCCAAATTTTTAAAATGCTATTAAACCGCATGATTTATGCTCCTACAAAATTAAGGTTACTAAAATTAAGGTTGTATAAATGTTTCGCCGCGCAAATCTTTGCGGCCGAGTTCTATTGCGCCGAGCGACCCGATATATAACCAACCATCACCGGGCTCGGTTGCGCCGCTGGTGAGCGGATAAGAACCGGACGGGTCTTGGTATTGCACCAATACTTTACCGTTCATGTCTACGGCAAATATAAAGCCGTAATTCACCGCCTTGGGCCGCAGGGCAGCGGGTAAGCGTTGTACAAGTTTGCGCATGAAGGGTTTGGCGGATAGATTATCCAATGCTTCTGAGCGTGGGCTGGTGAGGCCAATCCAGTAACGCCCGTCTTGGCCCTTGTTAATATTGTCAGGGAAGCCTGGCAGGTTATCAATCACCGTATCCATAATCCCGGCTTTTAACCCTGTCAGCCAAAGGCGTTTGACCGAATATGTGCCGGTTTCTGCAATCAAAATACAGGCATCATCTGGACACATGGCGACCCCGTTCGGGAAGCTCATATTGCTAGCGACAGTTTTGGTACTGCCGTCGGCTGGATCATAAACCAAAACCCGCCCAGTGCTGCCGTGTTCCATTAATTCTAGCAATGAYCCGGAAAGTGTYGAACCTGCCATCTTGGCGCCAAATTTTGTCGAGGCATCGGAAAAATAAATTTTACCGTCTGCCGCAATTGCAAGCTCATCTGCAAAAAGAATAGGGCTGCCCTCATCTGTTTTGTCTGTCAGGACAGTAACCGTGCCGCTGGCATCAATGCTGAGCAGGCCTTTGTGTGCATCAGCGACAATAAGGTTACCACCCAGTATTCCGTCAGGTGCAAATTGCAAACCAAGCGCGACACCGCCGGTATTAGCAAACACGCTGTGTTTATTGGTGTTGGGATCAATGCGAATGATGTCGCCGCTTTGGGTGGATGTATATATGACCATACKGYCGTCCTCAACAYGCCCTGCAACATCTTCKGGGCCGTGGTGCTCCCCAATAGCCAGCGTCTTCAAACTTGCCAATTTCATATTTGGTGTGAAATCATCCGTATAGCCCGCATTTTTTGGAGCATTCCAAGCCACGGGGTTAATCGGCACAGGCCATAACGTAAGATAGGCAAGGCCGAGTAAAATCACAAAGGCGAATAGAAATGAAATCTTTTTAAGCATTGGATGTTTTCCTTAATTGTTGGGCGCATCAGGTTGGTTGAGTGGGGCTGCGTCCGCAAAAGCTTGCAATTGTCCGCACCGACGAAATAGTGCCATAATGATTGGGTAGGCGGCCATGTCCATATCAAATTTTTGGTTGTTGAACATTTGGGCGTACAGGCAAATATCGGCCATGGKTGGTGTATCGCCGTGGCAAAACTTTCCTGTTTCTGGTTCAGTCGCCAAACGGGTTTCCAAGGCTTCCATGCCTGCATGGGCCCAGTTGTGGAACCAGGCTTTCTTGGCATCTGCATCGGCGCCGAACTCCGTTTCTAAGTATTTCAAAATCCGTAGATTGTTGATCGGGTGAATGTCGACGGCAATGATGTGTGCCAAAGCTCTTACCCGCGCGCGACCAAGGGCATCATTTGGTAAGAGCGGCGGTTCGGGTTGTACCTCGTCAAGATATTCCAAAATGGCCAAGGATTGGGTGAGGACTGCCCCACCTTCCATTATGTCTTTAATCTCTAAAGCAGGCACCAGACCTTGCGGGTTCAGCTTCAAATAAGCATCTGATTTATGGTCTTTATTCAGCAGAGCATAGGATACATAATCGTAATTCAGACCCTTAATGTTTAGCGCCACACGCACCCTGAGAGATGTGGTTGAACGAAAATAATTGTGCAAGATATATTCAGACATAGGTCACTTTAACTTCTGGAAGACCGTCAATAGTACCGACAAGTGTCTCGCCTGCTATCACTGCGCCAACGCCTTCGGGCGTGCCTGTGTAAATTAGATCCCCTGCGGCCAAGGTCACGGTATTGTTTAGATGGGTTATGATCTCATCAACACTCCAAATCATTTTGTTYARGGTCGARTTTTGCTTAACCRCATCATTATTCTTGAGCGTKATKYYAGCTKTGGAAATATCCGGCGCAYCRCTSGCYTTAAGGAKAGCGGAGCACGGCGCACTGTCGTCAAAATTCTTGGCCATGTCCCAAGGCTTACCGCCTTTCTTGGCYRCSGCTTGCATATCGCGCCTTGTCATATCTAGCCCAACACCATARCCGAAAATTTCTGTCTCTCCTGCCATTGCCACGACTAACTCTATTTCGAAATGCAGGTTTTCCGTCAAAGGCGGGTAGGGAATGGTCGCACCGGACCCAACGATTGTTTCGCGGGACTTTGTGAAAAATAYCGGTGTTGAGCGGTTAGGATCGCCGCCCATTTCCGCCACATGGTCTGCATAGTTTCGGCCAACACAATAAATGCGCCGGACAGGAAAGCGGTCAGAATACCCTGCAACTGGTAAACTGATAATCGTCGGCGGGGCGATACTGTAATTTTTCATACCCGCACTGTAAATCTTCCTCTTGGCGCGGGTCAAGAAATACCTTAAACTAAGTGTATGAGAATTATAGATGTCCCCATTGAAAAAATWTATGTCCCCGCCGCCAAGCGCAAAACGCTCGACGAAGCCAAAGTTGAAACGCTTGCCGAAGACATATTAGAAAACGGCCAACAAACGCCGATTTATGTCCGCATCGGCAAAGACCGTTATGTGCTGGTCGAAGGCCTACACCGCATAGAAGCCCTAAAAATGCTCGGCGARACSTATATAGAAGGCAATGTTGTACARGCGCGKAAGGCKTARRYRRYRYNTCTAARTYCGCTCATTTCATGTAGGTGGACCCATGTAGGTGGGTAACTGCCCGTAATGACCGTGACCCCAATTTTTCATCACACTTGACTCTGCGCCGATTTTACTGGACTTACTTCTAAAAAAATCACGAGGAGATTAACACCATGGGTATTGCAACTAAATTCAACCTTAAAAAAACAACCGGYCATTTTCTAATTGCACTTWTGGCATCCAGCGCAATGGTCGCCTGTTCGCCTTCGACATCGGCGCCRAAAGARGMCCCTGCCGCTAGTTATACYGCAGATGAAATCACKGCGGAAACSGCRCGYCTGAACACTTGGTTTGAAGAAAAATTTGAAGAAGAAGTTGCATTCAGCCCCCTTAGGCAATCATTCCTCGGGCGAAAAACCAACTACGATAAAATGGACGATGTTTCTCAAGAAGCGTCTGATCAGCAAATGGCKTGGCRAAAAGCGACCGTCGAGGCGATGAAGACAAATTTCGATTATGATAAATTAACACATGACGCGAAAATTTCCTGGGATATTTGGGAATACCAATATCAAACCGCGCTCGCTGCTGATAAATTTAGAACCAACGGATATATTTTCGAGCAAATGGGCGCAGTGCATACCCAATTCCCAAGGATTATGATTGCCGTCCACAAAGTTGACGATGTGTCCGACATGGAAGCCTATATCAGCCGCCTTTCCGAAACCGCTCGAGTGATCAATCAGCTAATCGTGTTGTCAAAAACTAATGCAGAAACGGGTGTACGTCCGCCGCGTTTCTCATTTGTGTCTGTAATCGGTTCGGCACAAAAAATCATTACAGGCGCGCCGTTTGACGGGGGAAAAGACAGCGCGATTTGGGCAGATGCTCAGGGTAAAATCGACGCTCTCCTGAGCAAGGGCGAAATCGATACTACCAAAGCAGATAGCTTGAAAGCTGCCGCACGGACTGCGCTCATGGACGACTGGAAACCGGCTTATGAAAACCTGATTTCTTGGCAGGAAGAAGACATTAAAAATACGCCCGAACAGGGAACGGGTGTTGGCGTTCTTCCAAACGGCGAAGCCTATTACAATGAGAGATTGGCGAATAATACAACCACGGATTTGACATCTGATCAAATTCACAAAATCGGTCTTGATGAGGTTGCGCGTCTGCGCGCCGAAATGATCAAAGTCAAAGAGCAGGTCGGCTTTGAAGGAGATTTACAAGCCTTTTTTACAGAGCTTCGGGACAATAAAGACGACACGCGCTATTATTACCCCAATACGGACGAGGGCCGCCAAGCCTATATCGTCGACTCGACGGCGGCGCTTGACCGCATTAAAAAAGAACTGCCGAACTATTTCGGTATTCTTCCCAAAGCTGACCTTGAAGTGAAACGGGTTGAAGCTTTCCGGGAGCAAGACGGCGCGCCCCAGCATTATAATTCAGGAACGCCAGATGGTTCACGTCCCGGTGTTTATTATGCGCATTTGTCAGATATGAAGGCCATGCCGAAGCGTGAGCTGGAAGTGATTGCTTACCACGAAGGTCTGCCGGGTCATCATATGCAAATCTCGATTGCGCAGGAATTAACCGGCGTACCAACATTTCGTACGCAGGCTGGCTTTAATGCATATTCCGAAGGGTGGGCTTTGTATACTGAATGGCTGGCGACTGAATTCAACGGCACCTACGAAGATCCATATTCAGAATTTGGCAGATTAGGGTCTGAAATTTGGCGCGCTATACGTCTTGTTGTCGATACTGGCTTGCACGCAAAGGGATGGAGCGAAGAAGACGCCATCGCGTATTTCAAACAAAACTCAGCAATTACCGAAGGGCAGGCTCGTGCGGAAGTTCGCCGTTATATGACATGGCCGGGACAGGCAACCGGATACAAAATCGGTATGCTGAAGATACAGGAACTACGACGGGGCGCCGAAAAGGATCTGGGCGATAAATTTGATATCCGTGATTTCCACGATACGGTATTGGGCGGCGGCGCGATGCCGCTCTCCGTGCTTGAACGCCGGGTTGATCAATGGGTTGCCAAAGTTAAAGCGGGATAATTTTAAATAAAGTTTATGCCCGCATCGGCAAAGACCGTTATGGAGTGGTCGAAGGCCTGCACCGCATAGAAGCCCTAAAAACGCTCGGCGAGACGTATATAGAAGGCAATATTGTGCAGGCGCGGAAGGCTTAATCACAAATATATNACCCCGCTCATTTACTAGTGGGCTGGGGATCCAATGGAATGTCTGTGGTTCCCCAAGCAGACATTAGACAGTTTCTTAGATGGAGCGATTTTAGAACGCTCAGTTACTTAACGTGACAAAGCTAGCTTATTGCTTGATTAAATTCTTCTGTGGCATTGACCCAACTACTTTTTTAGCAATTGTTTCGGCCAATTTGTATTTGATGCCCAAGAAGCGAAAGGAAATGGGAGTTTAACCTCATGCATTTCAAGTTTCGATTTGTGGGGGTACGTGCTAACTTACACTTATGAGGAAATGGAATTATTTACGAAGGGGTAATTTACTCACTGCCTTGGCGGTCGGAGCCGTTTTGACGGCCTGCGCACCTAAACCTAAACAGATTCCTCGGGATGCCTCTCATGAATGGGACGTTTTATCAGGGAGTGTTTGGTATTGGAGCGACAAGCTTAAGACAGGCTGTACGGCTTGGATGGCGTCAGAACGCTGGATCAGTGTGCAACTTATAACGAATTCCGACTGCTCAGCTGATGTCCGACATGGTAGGGTCAGGGGTAAGCGTGTGTCTTATGTAGATTTTTCTGACGAATTGGAGTTTAGAGAATACGGACTATGGAGCTTGAACATCCGTGATGAGTTGAGCGTTTTTGATAGCCAAGGTAAATTCTTGGGTTTTCTGCCGTGTCCCCATGAGATTAAACCTGAAGATATTTCCAATATGAAGTTGCTATCGAAAGAGGCCTCCATCGTTGCGACTACAAATGGGGAAAGGCAAATAATGGAGCGAATTGAACAGCGGTTTGAAAATATTGATATTTCCGCACTTTCCRGTTCGCAGTTTGGATGCACGGACGCTCCGCTGAAAAGACCTGCTCAAGAAAGCCTTAGGGGTCGGAGCGAATGACTGTCTGTGGGCGGAAACGGCTCCTGACCTAATGTCCGCTTTTGCCGCCAAAGCAGACATTTTACTGGATTTGAATTTGAGCCTGCCACTTTTCAATGGTTCATTCCCCGTCTAACAAACGTAGTGGGTGTACGCCGTTTACCATGCCTATATAGGGAGGTAGGATGGAGTAGCCGAGCAAGGATCTAAGCTGTGGGTCTAGCTTGCGGACTATGTCCTTCGGGATGGCCATCATCAGGTTTTCTTGCTGACGCAGCCACGGTTCGCAATATTGCGCGGTCAGAGCCATACGAGAGCCGTCCGAGACATTAGCGCCGCCGCCGTGCCAGAATGTACCGCCGTAAAATATAGCGCTGCCTTTGGGCATAACGGCGGAAATAACCTTGTCGTCTTTGGTGGGTTTGCGCATCCCCCAGAGATGGCTTTTCGGGATCAATTTGGTAGCACCGTTTTCTTCAGTAAAATCATCCAGCGCAAATATGCTAGCTGCACCGAGCGGCGCGCGCGGACGCGGTACGGGATAAAACCCGTCGTCAGGATGGATATACTGGGCGCTTTCACCGGGCAATATATTGATGCCGAGCAATTGCGATAAAAGGTAGTTCGGCATGAACATCCGGTCGAGTAAAGCAAGGATGCGGGGATGTGTCGCCAACCAATCGACGGCGCGAGTTTTGGCCATGGTTGAATATATGCGCTGGGTTAACTCGCCTTCAAATTCATTGCGGCCAAGTTTATCAAACAGGGGCGTCAGAGCGCTTTTGATTTGATCGGCTTCTGCATCAGTAATTAGGTTCCGCATCATGACAAAACCGTGCTCTTGCAAGCTTTGCCAGTCGGCTTCGACCACTGCCGGGTCGACATCCCGCTCTACTTTTAAAAATCCGGTGGTGCCAGCAATGTCGGTTGATAGATCATCTATATTTTCAACTACGGATTTTTTCATTCTTCTATCTCTACATTTGGCCAAATAGCCGTAAGGGGTTTTGAGCGTCCAGATGCACTAACGATGAGCGCGTGGTCACGGGTGAGTTGGTTCGGATGGTCGACACCACAAGAATGGGCAATCATATTCACTTCATAACGCATGGTTTTAATGAATTTACGCACGCGCTCGGCTTTGTTCTGCGGATTAAGACCGTGCTGTAGCCTCTTATTATGGGTCGTGATCCCCGTGGGGCAGGTATTGGTGTTGCACCTCATGGCTTGGATACAGCCGAGCGCAAACATGAAGCCCCGTGCAGAAGAGACAAAATCCGCACCCGCACAAAATGCCCATGCCACTTCGGCAGGCGTAATCAGTTTACCCGTTGCAATAATGCGGACACGATCGCGCAGTCCTGCCTTCGCTAATGCGTCGACACAGGCCGGCAGGCTCTCGCGAATGGTCAAACCCATATTGTCAAGTAGCGGCATGGGCGCAGCCCCTGTGCCGCCGTCCCCCCCGTCCAGTGTAATGAAATCTGGCGCACTATCTGCGCCGCGTTTGATGATGGCGGCAATAAATTCGTCGAGTTTCGACAGATCGCCAATGACCATTTTAATGCCCGTAGGCCGCCCGGATACCGCACGGACAGTCGTGATTAAATCGAGCAGTTCTTCTGGGTTAGAGGCTTCAATATGTCGGTTCGGGGATATAGCCACTTCGCCCACGGGTATGCCGCGAATTTCAGCGATCTCTGCTGTGACTTTAGCGGCCGGAAGAATACCGCCTTTGCCGGGTTTGGCACCTTGGGATAATTTAAGCTCAATCATTTTTATATTGGGGTTCTTACAGAGTGCGCGCAGCTTATTCTCGTTCAGTGAACCATCCGCATTACGCGCGCCAAACTTGGCCGTGCCCAGTTGATAAACTAGATCGCAACCGCCTTCTAGGTGATAAGGTGATACCCCGCCTTCACCCGTGTTGAGCCAACATTCGCCCATAGTCGCGCCGTAGGACAATGCGCGTATGGCAGGTTTGGACAAGGAACCGTAACTCATAGCCGAAATATTGAAAAAGCTTTTGGGTTGATAGGGATGCTTTGTGCCTGCACCGATGAGTTTAGGCACATGTAGTTCATGCTCGCCTTCCATTTTGGGGAACATACCGTTGGCGAAAATCACAGAACCCGGCGTTAAATTACGGGTTGAGCCAAAGGGCACCGTCTCGCTACCTTGCTTGGAAACCCGGTCTATCCACTCTCGCTCCGCCCGGTTAAAGGGCATTTCCTCGCGGTCTTGGGCGAAAAAATACTGCCGGAAAAACTCCCCTAAATGAGAAAATAATCCGCGAAACCGCCCGAGCACCGGATAATTGCGCCGAATAGAGTTTTTGGTCTGGGTGATGTCGGTGATAAAGAAGATGAAGATGCTCAGGATAAGAAACCCAAGCGYAACCAATAATAAAACCGCAAATAATTTAAGCGCATARAATGCCCAACCGCTTAAACTCTGTGTCAAAAAAATGTGAACCGTATTCATAGCTTTCTTTTAACAGGAAATATTGTCATGGGTAGAGTGTTATTTAGGAGGCACATAAGCTCAGGCGTGATTTTTGGGTAAACCTCTCTATTCCGGGTTTTTTAAAATAATCAATTCATCCGGGTCGTCTTCAACTTCTTCTTCTGGCTGAGGCGTAAGGTCTGGAAGCGTTGTCCACGGGGCAGCGTCTGGCGCGCTAAAGACATCACGAATACGGCGGCCTTGGTYACGCGGGCCGACATTATCACCGATGAAYTGKCCTTGGAAACCRCCYGCATCTTGTAACACGCTTCCCGTAGGSGAACCAGGGTCRCCAAAGCCGGGTGTANTTGCTAAATTGGGYGCYATGACRCGKGATCTTTTGACCGTGCTGGTGCCGAGCGGGGTGTGTGGGCCGAAGGCTTCGAAGCCGTCTGCACCGCGTCCCGTATTGCCGCGTACATATTGCGGGCAATCTTCATGGTCGCGCTTTTCACCCCGACAATCTATATCGCGAATTATACCTTTGCCGCCCGGCAGGCCGTTCGAAGGCCATGTGCCGCCCAATTGCCAGCCCTTGGCACCGGGTGCAGCGCGCGGTGTTGACCCCGTGAATACGGGTGCGCTCTCAGGATTGCCATTGTCACCACTGAAAGGACTAGACGGGTTAGTTGAGGGGTTTGTGGGCACACCAGATTGGCCGCGGTCTTTTAAGATAAAATCAAGCGGTGTAATGGCTTGTTCTTGAGGAATGGATTTTTCGGCCTCAGCCTGTGTCGTCGGGGCGTCTGGTGATGCGAGAATGGTCGGCGGCACAGCAGCCACTTCGATGTCTGGGATATCTAATAGCGCCGGTTCGGTTTGGGTTTGCGGGGTTTCGACAATATCTTGTTGAAACAGAGGTGCAGGCGGTGGTGGCAATTCCGGCGCGGGTTCAGGGTCTGGTGTCTCTACGCCCGATAGCGGCTCTTCGGTAATGACGGGCGCAGGCGCAAGTTCGAGAAGTTCATCAATCTCGGGCAAAGCTTCTGGCTCTAGGTCTGGCTCCAAAATATCGGCCTCAAACAGCGGTGCAATAGGTTCTGCGACTTCTGTAACCGGCTCGGCAATGTCGAGGATTGGTTCTGGCGCAAGTTCAGGCTCGGCTTGGGTCACCAATTCTGGGTCGAACAAGTCTAGCGTTGGTTCTGGTAAAGGTATTGGGTCGGGCGGTGCTTCCAACGCTGGTTCGGGTTTTGGGGTTTTAATAATTTTAGGAGCAGGGGGAATGACCACAGGTTCTGGCTCAGGTGACAGTGGGGTCGGTATGGGCTTGGGTTTTGGTTTTGGTTTCGGTTCTGGTTTCGGAACTGGAGCCGGAGCTTGGGCAGGCGGCGGCACTGCGGCGCGCAGTTCTGGCTCAATTTCTGGCTCTGGCTCAATTTCTGCTTCAACGGCTGGCTCGAAACTAATAATTTCGACGATGATCGGTTCAAGCTCATCAGGAACATGGGGTATGTCCAGCCTTGTCTGCAAAATCATGAAAATAAAAATATGGATAGTGAAAGCAAATAGGCCTGTAACCATACTGCGCTGACCGACATCGTCAAAGAACTCGGCTATGGGGTCCGGATCAAGATAGGGAGAAAATTTATCCTGAACGTACACACCATCTCGCTAAATATGCGTGTGTCTAAACAACACACCGTTGGAAACTCTTAGAGGCTCATCCTCCAAATTTCGAATTTCGCATATATTTAGCGATTCGTGGGCAATAATTGCACTTAATTTTAGGTAATACTTGCCCCGATACTTAGAGGGCTCGTTCAGCGTAAACCACATAACGCAATGGTGTATCGCCGCCACGCCGCCCAAATGGGTAATTGCTGGTGAGTGTTAAGGTGGTGGGAGAGGGGACGCCATTTTTGCAGGCGACATCTGGATGGCTCTTATGGACAATATTTGCCCCCAGAACAGTGAAGCTTTGGGTCGTGTTTTTACTGGACTGRATGTCAAATATATCACCGGAYTTTAAGTGCTTCAATGTGTCTGAAGTGCAGACATGTCTCTTGCTCTTGTCAGATCTCTGGCTYTTGTCAGATTTARACATACATCCCGACCAGCATAATAAACCCRAGCGTCAAAGCCGTTCCGCCKACAAATTTYTCAAAAGCTAAATATCTCATTTTGCTCTCCGTCTAGTGTGAGCCTGATTTATGGACGGGGAATATGTAACGAGTAAGGCGGGCATAAGGTGATTATGTGACAATCAGGCCACATTTTCGCCGAGATGTCTGGGTTTGAAATTTATGATTTGGTGCTCAGCCTGATAGAGTTTCAAATTCTATCCTTGGTGTTGTGGATTTAATTATCAATCATTTCAATGAGTTGAATGGATTTTGAAAAACTAAATCCACGCTCCCCACACCTATGTTATAGTGGTTAAGTTCTCTTCTTTGGGACAGGCAAGTGCACGTTGACTAGCTGGAGGAGAGACGGTGTCTGTCGGTGTAGATATTTTGGTA
>NVTC01000017.1:12490-39752 GCA_002732905.1 Robiginitomaculum sp. | reverse complement strand
CCCCTTTAACGCCTAAAAGGCTAAATGCCCAGTTGGTTTTTCATCTTAATGAGGTAAGAATACGGCATGATTTTGACAGCGGAAAAGATTGTTTAATGACTAAGCCCTTTTGGAAAACCAAAAGCCTTAACCAAATGAGCAAGGATGAATGGGAAAGCCTTTGTGATGGTTGCGGTAAATGCTGCCTGCTGCGCATGGAAGACGAGGATAATGCCAATATCTATGTCACAGATATCCGGTGCAAACTTCTGGACGCGGGCACATGTCGCTGTAAAAATTATGAGACCCGCAAACTATATGTGCCGGATTGTGTACAGTTGACCGCAAAAAATGTTGGTAAGCTGCACTGGGTCCCTCGTACTTGCGCCTACCGCCTACTAGCCGAAGGCAAAGATTTGCCCGACTGGCATTATCTGGTCAGCGGTGACAGGAATACCATTCACGAGGCAGGCATGAGCGTGCAAAATGCAACAGTTCACGAACTTGACGTCGGTGAAGACGACCACACAAAACATATCACAATCTGGCCCGGTGAGCCGGATGTATTGCCGGATACTTAAACCGCTAAAATTAAAAACCCCGCCTTGGCAATCCAAGACGGGGTTTTATACTTCGTGGGAGGAAGTTTTTAAGCGCTGATGCGCTCTTTGTTTGGCTCGCGCAGYACATAACCCCTGCCCCAAACGGTTTCGATGTAATGTTCGCCTTGGGAAGCCGCCGCTARTTTCTTGCGGAGCTTACAGATAAACACATCGATAATTTTTAATTCCGGCTCGTCCATACCGCCGTAAAGGTGGTTTAAGAACATCTCTTTGGTTAGGGTCGTACCCTTACGCAAAGATARAAGCTCGAGCATCTGGTATTCTTTRCCAGTTAGGTGAACGCGGTGGTCACCAACCTCAACAGTTTTGGCATCCAGATTAACGGCTATTTCGCCAGTGCGGATAATAGATTGTGCGTGTCCTTTAGAACGGCGAACAACGGCATGGATACGGGCWACRAGCTCGTCTTTATGGAAAGGCTTKGTCATATAATCGTCAGCACCTGTACCGAGACCACGTACTTTGGTGTCTACATCAGATGTACCGGACAGAATAAAGATAGGCGTATTGATTTTTGCCAAACGTAAAGTCTTCAGCACATCAAAACCCGGCATATCCGGCAGATTAAGATCAAGCAGGATGATATCATAATCATAAAGCTTACCCAGATCGACACCTTCTTCACCCAAATCAGTCGTATAAACGTTAAAACCTTCCGATTTCAGCATCAAYTCGATACTTTGTGCTGTCGCCWTATCATCTTCAATTAGAAGAACTCGCATATTTTCCCTCCCAGAATGTGTCCTTGGAGCCAGGATTGCCACAAAGACATGCCCAAATGGGCGAATCACTTAATATTAGTTAACGTAAAAAAACCAATACGTGAATCCCGTAAACCAAATGTTAACGATAAAATTCATTTTTRCGGTAAATACGCYCTATTTTGATGCAATTTGATGTAAATCCCATTTTTYTTATGTTTGTTTACCAGATTGTAAGGCTGTTCTCGTACAAACCTAATCAATGGCGAAAACGCCGANATAAGTTAGGGTTAGGTGAAACAATGAATACTTCAATGGATAAAAGCGTGCGCAAGACACGCTTTGCGATTTCWGATTTACAAAAAAGAGTAGCAGTGCTGGAAGCCACAAGAGAAGATCTTGGGCGGCAAATGCTCAAATTAAACAACAGCGTACCGGAAGATGAAGTTTCTCCCGATGCCCGTAAAGACGGGTATGTAGCTTACGGTTCATACGCAAATTCYGTGATTTTACGCAAGAAGAACCTGCAAGTGACSATYAACGACATCGAATTACAAAATACAGAGCTTAGTAGCGAACTGCGGATGGCTTTGGATACTTTGGACAGCTTTGAGCGCGTCCGTGCGCGKCAATTAGCAGCCAAAGCRGAAAAGTTTGCAGCTCGCAGAGCAGGYTARYCTAAACACTTTATAKTAYATCRGRGAAGAGYAGCGATGATACTTGGCTGAAAGCCAGAGTGTCATCGCTTTTCCTGTTTGTACCTTGCCCGTTTGCGTTAAGAACTTTTATTGCAAAGCCAGTAAAACCACGCCATACCCTCCTGAACTTGGGAGCCTATTGTGGACATTCATATTATTGCGATTGCTGGTGGTAGTTGTTCCGGCAAAACCCGATTGGCAAGATATACCTGTGAAGCGCTGAATGATTCCCGTGGTGATGAGGTTTGCACCGTTCTGCGACAAGATAATTATTATCTTGACCTTGGCGGAGTTCAACCGGGACAACCTTTACCGAACTTTGATCACCCCAAGGCTTTTGACTGGGACTTATTTCTTAAGCATTTACGCCTGCTTAAATCGGGCCAAGCCGTTGATATTCCAACTTATGATTTCACCACCCACCGCCGCACAGATATTACAAAAAGGGTCGTCCCTAAACCAATAATACTTATTGAAGGTATTCTGATCTTGAGCCAAGACCGCTTACTGCCTGCTTTCGATTATAAGTTTTTTGTTGCCTGCCAACAGGACACGCGCATCGACCGACGTATTCGCCGCGACGTAGARGAACGCGGCCGGACGGTCTCGTGYATTCAAGATCAATTCACCCGTGATGTTGCCCCCATGCACGAAAAATTCGTTGAACCCAGCAAGCACAATGCTGATATTATCATCACACAAGATCAATGTGCACTGGAGACTATTATGCAAGATGGCCCCCTCGTTGCTCTTTGTAAAAGTCTTCTAGATAAAAATATATTGCCCAAGGATTTATTGGGGCGAGAGATTTTGTCCCATTGAAACATGCTTCCGCGGCCCCATATCGGGGGTAGAATGGAGTAGAAATGTCTAATTTCAATCAAATCGTCTGTCCCAATTGCCTAGCTGTAAACCGGATACCTGAATCCAAGCCTGCGCAAACGGCTAGATGTGGCAAATGTAAATTTCAATTATTCACGGGCCAGCCAATTGACCTAACCGATGCAAACTTCGATAAATTTACCGCAAAGACTAGCATACCCGTCGTCGTGGACTTCTGGGCGCCTTGGTGCGGACCGTGCAAAATGATGAGCCCTGAGTTTTCTAAGGCGGCAAGCAAAATGGAACCCAATGTTCGTTTCGTTAAACTCAATACGCAAGATCATCAAAACACGGCGGCGAAATACAAAATACAAGGCATTCCGGCGATGATCTTGTTTAAAAATGGCCAGTCCGTGGCACATCTTGCAGGCGTGAGACGATCAAATGAAATCAAGTCTTGGATTGAAGGTAATATCTAGTTAAACCCTGCCTATGAGTAAAACATGTGTCATTATCGGGGCGAGCCACGCGGGTGGACAAGCGGCCATATCTTTGCGCCAATCCGGTTGGGACGACGGCATTATTTTGGTCGGAGAAGAAAGCTACACACCCTATCACCGCCCACCTCTGTCCAAAGATTTTTTATCTGGCGGCAAAGACATAGACGACATATTAATCCGCCCCGCTGAGACCTACGAAACCGCAGACATTATATGCGTGCGTAATATGAAAGCCCACAGTATCCACAGGGGTGACCGCTTGATATTTTTAGAAGGCGGCGAAACTCTACAGTATGACAAGCTGATTTTAGCCACAGGGGCAAGGCCAAGAGCACTCCCCATACTGGGCGCAAATTTACCGGGAGTGTTTTATCTACGCAGTGCAGATGATGTACTGAAAATAAAGGCCGAAGTGAGCGCAGGCAAAAAATCCGTAATTATCGGGGGCGGGTATATTGGCCTTGAGACAGCAGCATCTCTAACCAAACAAGGCATGAAAGTCACCGTCTTGGAGATGGAAGACCGGATATTACAACGAGTCACTGCGTCCGTAATGTCAAATTTTTACAAACGCATTCACACCAAAAAAGGTGTGAATATTGTTGAAAATTGCGCTGCTACAGAAATTCAAAGCAAAAATGATGGCGGACTTAAAGTCGTTACCTCTAACGGCGAGTTTGATGCAGACATGGTGATTGTCGGTATCGGGGTAATTCCCAATATAGAATTAGCACAAGAATGCGGGCTAGAAGTCGGCAACGGTATTGTCGTAGACGAAAACTGCCGCACATCCGACCCGCATATCTATGCTATTGGTGATGTGACCTGGCACCACAACCCAATTTATGATACGCATTTGCGGCTCGAATCCGTACCCAATGCCACCGATCAAGCAAAGACGGCGGCGGCGGCAATTTGCGGCACACCCAAACCTTATAATGCTTTGCCCTGGTTTTGGTCGGACCAGTTTGATTTAAAATTACAAATCGCTGGACTGTCTGGTGGCTATGACGGCATTGTTCTGCGCGGCAATCCTGATGAAGGCTGTAGCTTCGCCGCATTTTACTTTAAAGGTGATAAATTGCTCGCCGTAGATGCGGTGAATAGGCCACAAGAATATATGCTCGGCAAACGACTTATCCCGCTTAATAAAATCATCGATAAAAAAGCATTGGCAGACGAGACGGTTCCCCTTAAAACATTCTTGAAATAGTTAAGAATAACGGGAGACCAAGGTGAAAAAATTACTGACAGTATTAGCAGGCTTACTTCTTACGTCCTGCTCCGAAGCTTCTTTACCAACAGGTGTCTCAGCTAAATTCGAAAGCATAAAAGACAACGACATTGCCTTGCGTGAATTTATTCAAGCCATGCCGAAAGGTGGAGATTTACACAACCATTTATTCGGTGCCGTCTATGCGGAAAGCTGGATCAAATGGGCCGAAGAAGACGGGCTATGTTTGGACAAGACCGCACTTGCAATTAGATTTCCCAGTGCAGATGGTTGCGGCGATTTGCCGACAATGAAGGCCGCACTTAACTTCAATCAGGATTTACGCAATGAAGTGATTGAAAACTTTTCATTGCGGGATTTTGTCCCTTATGCTGGTTGGTCGGGACATGACCAGTTCTTCGCAACCTTTGCAGATATGGCCGCCCTACCCTCACGTTTTGGCGACATGATTGCTGAGACGGCTAATTTAGCAGGTGAACAAAATGTAGCCTATCTTGAGCTTATGCACACGATGGAATTGTTTGAGACCATCCTGCCTATGGTCGCTGCCGAACCCATGACCGGAGACGCTGCAAAAGATTACGAAACCCTGATGAGCGGGAAATTTGGTGCGGCGCTACCAGACATGGTTGCCCGTGCACGTCGCGACATCGATACGGCCATAGCGCGCAAAAATGCGCTTTTGAAATGCGGCACAGAAGATGCCATGCCGGGCTGTACTGTAGAAGTCAGGTTCTTAAACCAGCCCGTGCGTACACTGCCTTCGTCTGCCGTCTACGCCCACACAATTTTCGGCTGGGAGTTAATGGCTCAGGATGCCCGTTTTGTCGGCACAAATCTCGTCGCCCCCGAAGACGACTTTATTGCCCTGCGTGATTACGACGACCATATGGAACAGCTTGATTATCTGTATAAGACCCAAGGCGAGCGCAATATTTCCCTACACGCCGGAGAGCTTTGGCTCGGGCTTGTCCACCCAAGCGAGTTGCGCGATCATATCAATGACGCCGTAAAAATTGGCCATGCAAAACGTATCGGTCACGGCACCGACATTGTGTTTGAAACCAATTACAAAAACCTCTTGAAATACATGGCCGACAACAAAATCATGGTCGAGATCAACCTGACATCTTCCGATGCATTGCTCGGCATTACCGGTGATGAGCACCCGCTAAAAGTCTACCGTGCGGCGGGCGTCCCCATTTCATTATCCACAGACGATGAAGGCGTGGCGCGCATCGATTTRACCCAYGAATATGTYCGCGGCACCCAAGAGTTTGACCTAAGTTATGCCGAGCTAAAAAACATGACCTATAACGGCCTTAGATATGCCTTTGTTGACGACGATAAAAAAGCGGAAATGATCAAAGCTTTAGACGAAAAATTTGCCGCGTTTGAAAGCCAATTCTAGAGTTGTGCATACACGGATTTCCCAATTCACAGACAAGTTCACCGCACTCATAGACACGGGTGCGCAGGAAGGCGAAATACTATCTGTAGGCGGAAAATACTTGGCTGATCTGGTTTCCAAAGATGATTGGCTGGACGAAGCCTTCACCAAAACCCACCCTGAATATTACCAGCAATATTTGCTGTACCTAGACCCGCAAGCACGGTTTTGCATAGTGAGTTTTGTTTGGGGGCCGGGGCAGGAAACACCCATCCACAATCACACAGTTTGGGGGTTGCTCGGTCAATTGCACGGCCAGGAAATTTCGACTAATTACGACAATGATTTAAATGCAATCAGTGAAACCACTTTAAATCCCGGCGACATAGAAGCCGTATCCCCAACTATCGGCGACATTCACAAGGTTCGTAACGGGCACAACGGCACCAGTATATCCATCCATGTGTACGGTGCAGATATTGGCAAAGTTGAACGCTCGGTTTTTTATCCCGACACTGGCAAGCACAAAAATTTCATTAGTGGGTATTCTAATGTCTGAAGCAAAATCCAATAAACCCACCCAAAAAAAATTACTGGGTTTTTGGGATTTATTGAGTATTTCCCTCGGGCAGGTCATTGGAACGGGTGTTGTTGTTCTTACGGGTATTGCCATAGGCATGACCGGACACGGCACACCGTGGGCTTTTATTTTCGGTCTCGCAATCGTCGCTATTCCGACACTTTGTATCGCCGCACTTGGATCTGCAGTTCCTAATACGGGCGGAAATTACACATATGTACGTGATCTGCTAGGTCACAAAACCTCTTTCGTTTATCTGGCACTTTTACTGGCTGCACAGATATTTTTAGCTGCTTTTGCACTTAGTTTTGCCGATTATGCACAAGACCTATTACCGCAATCTTTAGGCAAAAATATCAACTTAAAACCTTTAGCCGTAATCGTAATCGTGTTGGTTTATTGTGCCAATTTACTTGGTTTAAAAACTGCCGCCCGCCTGCAAACCATCTTTGTCCTAGGGCTCATCATAGCACTGTTATGTTTCATTGGTTTTGGCCTACCCCATGTAAATGACTACAGCCCTTATATTGCGCCAAATAAAATAATGGCACAAGGTTTTTCTGGGTTCTTCGCCGCTGCGTTCTTACTCCGTTTGTCCTTGGTTGGCTCAGAATTTGTTGCAGAATTTGGCGGGGAAATGAAAAACCCCGGCAAAACGATTCCGCTAGTAATGGGTATAACATTGGCCGTTGTGATCGCGATTTATTTTGGTGTTGCCGTCGTTGCCACCGGCGTATTGCCCATAGAAGATGTAGCCTACCAAAATCTATCTCTTGTCGCCAAGAAAATATTCTCGGTGCAAATGTATACGGTCTTTATTGTTGGCGGCGTGCTAATAGCGTTGGTCACATCCTTAAACGCTATTTTCGCATGGTGTACGCGCGGCCTTTATATGGCCTCAAAGGATGGGTGGTTGCCGGAAAAACTTGCCGTACAAAACAGGTTTAGCACCCACTATATTTTTCTCACTGTGTTCTTTCTGGTCGGCCTTGTGCCTATATTAGTTGGTATGACCATTAGCCAAGTATCAGTGCTTGGCAATGCGTTTGGTGCAGTGTTTGGCATCATGCCCGTACTCGCCATAATGAATTTAGCCAAACGGAACCCTGATGCTTACAAAGCGGCACCGTTCAAATTACCCGTCTGGGCGATGACCGTTTTGCCGCTCATTGCTTTGCTTATCTATACTTACGGTATTTATTTTAGCTGGGACTTTATCGGCGTAAAACCTGCGCTTTCCTTGGTGGTTTACATGGGACTCGCTACTGCCTATGCATTTTGGCGCGAACCCGTCGTTAAGCTCAAGATGAGTAGCGATCAAGCCGACCAAACGCCGTAAGAACTTCTTTAATCTCCGCTTTGCCAATGTCTACCGGGTCAATGCCTGCCGCACGAAGTTTCCAATATACACCCGCACTTTTCTCGAACACTTCCAGCTTGTCAAAAGCGCCTGCCAACGTTTCGCCCGTAGCCAGTAAGCCGTGATATTGCCACAACACTAGATGATGGCGCACTAATGCCTCAGCAGATTTCAGACCGAGTTCCAATGACCCCGGCAATTCATGTTCAACAAATCCAATCCCTTCGGGCAAGATTAATCTAGCTTCGCTTTGCAAGGATAAAATCTTATCCGATATGGTTTTGCTATTATCAAAACCCGGAACATGACAAAGCGCAATCAAGCTCGCCGGGTGGGTATGCAAAATAGCTTTATCCTCGGGACGGTGCTGCTCAAGTGCATTGTGGATAGCGAAATGAGCGGGCAGCTCCATGGACGGATTGTGATTGCCAGCAATCCAGCCATAATGCCGCCCATCGTCGCTGATTTTATAAAGCCCGATATGCGGTTCGGCATTCATGCCGATTTCCCGCGCCCGTGTGCCAGAGCCTGTCAGCAGAACTGCTTTGCCAGCCAAATACGGTACCGCTACGGGTAATTTAATATGGTCGTCTTCATGCAGTTTCGCCAGAGTGGTATTTTGGGCGTCCAACCTGATCGACATATTACCACCAGCAGCTTCTGACCAACCGCGCTTGGACAACCAATAGGCCGTGGATTTGAAATCATCTAATTGTTCTGCGTAAGAAAATTTGGTCATAATGTGCTTTACAGTATTTTGGCGGGTGTGCAGTCTGCATTTTTGGTGTTTTGCAACGCCGCAATCATGGTGCGCAACATATCGTCTTTTATTGTATCAATACCATCATGCATAAGCTCAATGTTCGGCGTCATGCCTGCACCCCAGTTTATGGAAAATGCCAACCCTGCATAAGACATGCCGAGCTCTAACGCGAGAGGCAGTTCCGGACACAAAGTCATACCCACAACATCTGCACCAAATTTTCGGTAAGCGCGTATCTCGGCGGGTGTCTCGAAACGCGGCCCATTGGTGGACGCGTAAACCCCGCCGTGCCTTACTTTTAGACACAGCTTTTTAGCTTCCGCTTCCAATGCATTCGAAAGCACGGGACAGAACGGCACACTGACATCTACATGGCCTTTACCTTCGTCGATTGTGTCAAAGAATGAATGTTCGCGACCAGATGAGTAATCCAGAAAATCGCTCAGAATAACCGGCACKGCCAATTCAAAATCCGCATTGATAGACCCCACTGCAAAGGTTGCACAAATCCGTTTGACGCCCAGCATGTCCAGCGCTTTGATATTRGCTCGGTAATTTACCTTATGGGGGGGCACAGAATGGTGTGGTGCATGGCGGTGCAGAAAAATCAAATCATCTGTACGTTCTACCGTGACCGATCCGTAAGGCGTGACCACAGTCTCACTGCGCAGTTCCATACCCGCTAAAGCATATATCCCCGTGCCGCCAATTAAAGCCGTAACTTCATTCATCATTCAAATCCGTTCTTAAGTAAATATGGGCTGAGCACGCCGTGTCTTGTTATCACACCGGAGACATATTTAGGTGGTGTGATATCGAAGGCTGGGTAAACCGCACCCAAATCGTCTAGGGTTGTTGGCACACCACGTACATTTTTGATTTCTGCGGGATCGCGCATTTCTATGTCGATACTGGCACGATCGGGTTTATTTTTATCGCTACCCCAAGCAAATGCGAAATACGGAATATCATGGGCGTGTGCGGCAATAGCGTTTTGGAAGGTACCCACCTTATTGACCACATGCCCATCCATGGTGATCAGATCGGCGGCCGTCATATATTTTTGGATTTTACCTGCTGCCATCAAGGCTGTCGGCATACCGTCCGTGATCAATTTCACATCAACGCCGCATTCATGCAAACTCGGTGCGGTTAGGCGTGCGCCTTGTAAATACGGACGTGTTTCCGACACATAAACGGTAATATTTTTCCCCACATCTTTGGCCATAGCCATCGCCATAACGAAAGAAGTTTCAGCAAAACACATTGTCAAAATACCGTCACCGTCTTCAATTAATTTGTTGCCATATTGTGCGCGCCGACCATAGAATTTATACATCTGATCCATAATAGATTTGATCCGGCGTAATATGGCTTCGGCTGGGTCTAATCCTTTTTCCAAAGCGGTAGCGGCTGATGCAAGTACAGCTTCCAAGCGGTACCGAATCATAGTGTTGGTCGGACGGGTTTGGATGAGCCTATCTTTGGCGGCGGCGAGTAAGGCCAATATATCAGATCTACCCTTAACTTGATCCGCACGCATGGCCAGCGCATGCACGGCGGCGACCCACGGCCCAACACCTTGAGTGACCATAGTTTCTATAGCCACGGCAACATCTTCCACACTGTCGCAAGTCACAAAGTTTCTCTCGAACGGATAATCTTTACGGTTCCCGATCAGCACTTTACCGTCTGCATAACGTGCAATATTTTGCCGCTTCAAAATATGGGGCAGCATGGCTTCAATGTCTTCTAAAGTATAAAACTTGTCCCCATCCGGCTGCACCATGTTGAGACCCGCATCACGCCATGAACTAACACCGCCSTTCATAACACTCGCATGATAGCCTAGATCACGGGCATCTTTGGCGGCTCGCAGTGCCCGCCAGCCCTTGGAGCAAATAAAAATGAAATGCGCATACTTTCTGAAAACTGATTTGTAATAAGGACTGTCAGGGTGCATCCAAAATTCCAACATACCGCGCGGCATAGAATAAGCATCAGCTATACAGCCATCCCGTTCCCGCTCACGCGGATCACGAATATCAACTAAAAGAACATCTTTACCCTTAGCCAATTKAGCRCATTYAGCCRCGRYCARYATTTCAATACCTTCGGTGCCTGCGCTCATCATTTCATCAAAAYTATTCATCTCATACCTATATGTATCGCYGTGMCCAAGCAGCTAACACCCGAGCGACATAGGCCGCATCTTTTGGATTTTTTAGCAACAAATGGTCAGCTTTATCAAGACTAACAAAGCTTTTAGGGTGCTTTGCCCGTGTGAAAATATGACCTGCATTTCCGATGTGCACGACCTTATCCTGTGGGGAATGGAATATCATCAAAGCTCGRCCTAGATTGGCAATAACTGCCTCCATGTCCTGGTTGGCAACGTCKTGTAGAAATTGCTCTTTGATGACAAATGGCCGCCCCGCCAGCAARACTTCTGCCTCGCCGTCTCGTTCAATTTCCTCAATACGGTCGGCAAATTGGCATACAATRTGCTTAGTATCGCAAGGCGAACCAATGGTMGCTACCGTTTTACACTCTGGTATATCTTTGGTYGCCATCAAGGCGGCCGTACCRCCGAAACTATGRCCAATAAGAATAGCTGGTGCCTTTTGGTAAYGCCTCAAATAAGCGGCAGCAGCTAGAATATCTTTGACGTTGGAGCTRAAATTAGTGTCAGAAAAATTACCACAGCTTTCCCCTAATCCAGTGAAATCAAACCGCATRACACCAAAACCGGCATCTACAAGCGTATTGGCGATYGTCCGGACAGGCTTGAAATYTTTGCCAATAGTAAATCCGTGGGCGAAGAGTACCCAGGCGCGAACKACATYTGGTTCTACATCATCCGGCCAGTTGAGCCGTGCGGATAAATTATCTCCAAACGCGCCTTTAAATTCTATTTTTTCTTTARCCATAACACGCTTTACCCTTTGTCCTGACCATAGCCGCCGCCRGTTGGRGTTTCTACCATGAATAYATCRCCWGKWTCCATTTTTAGGTTGTCGCARCCTTTTAGGGTCTTGGCTAAACCATCTTTGCGGATGACCGTGTTGCGGCCCAAACGCCCCGGATCACCGCCCTTAACGCCCGCACAACGAACAACACGATTGCCAGATAGTATCGCACAATCCATAGGCTCCAAAAATTCCAACGCCCGCCTTACCCCATCACCGGACTTCCATTTCCCTTTACCGCCAGAGCCGCGCATAATTTCGAAGCGCTTGAGACGCACGGGGTAACGTAGTTCCAAAACCTCCGGGTCAGTTAAATGTGAGTTGGTCATGTGGGTATGGATAGCTGCCGCACCGTCAAACCCGTCCCCAGCCGGAGCACCGGAACAAATAGTTTCATAATATTGGTACTTATCATTACCGAAAGTCAGATTGTTCATGGTGCCTTGGCTTGACCCCAACACACCCAACGCACCAAATAGAGCATTGGTCACGGCTTGGCTCAGTTCTACATTGCCTGCAACGATAGCTGCCGGATGGCTTGGAGATAATAAACAACCTTTGGGAATACGTATATTGAGAGGCCGCATACAGCCTGCGTTGAGAGGAATATCCGAACCGACCAAACAACGAAATACATATAGTACGGCTGCATGGGTCACGGCCTCCGGTGCGTTGAAATTATCATCTCGYTGGTCATCTGTACCCGAAAAATCTATGAGGGCAGAACCCTCGGCTTTGTTGACGGTAATGCAAACACGAATTTTACTACCTTGGTCAATTTCGTAAACAAATTCACCGTTTGATAAGGCGGATATTGCGCGGCGTACACTGGTCTCGCCGTTGTCCTGACAATAGCCCATATAGGCGGCAACGGTGTCATGCCCATATATTTTGCACAGCTTCATAAGCTCCGCCGCCCCTTTGGCATTGGCAGCAACTTGAGCTTTTAAATCCGCTATATTTTGTTCAGAATTACGCGCCGGGTACTGACCGGATGTCAAGACGCTACGAATATTCGCGTCCATAAATACTCCGCCCGACACCAACTTCATGCAATCAATAATGACGCCTTCCTCGTAGATGTTTTTGGCAAGGGGCGACATAGATCCTGGGGCTATCCCGCCGATATCAGAATGGTGACCACGTGACACCACATAGAATAACAGTCTCTTACCACCTGCGCCAAACACAGGCGTAATTACATTGATATCCGGCAAATGTGTGCCGCCGTCATAGGGGTTATTGTGGACGAATGTATCGCCCGCAGACATAGACAAACCAGAATTAATCAGTGCCAGTAGACTGGCATCCATAGAGCCAATATGCACAGGCATGTGCGGTGCATTAGCCACCAGCTCGCCGTTTGCATCAAACACGGCACAAGAAAAATCCAGACGCTCTTTGATGTTCACAGACCGCGCTGTGTTTTGTAAAACCACTCCCATTTGCTCAGCCACAGCCATGAACAAATTGTTGAATATTTCTAAACGTATAGGATCAAGGCTTTCATCAACCTTTGCCTCAGACATCGCCCCTACTTCACGTCCTAGAAAAGACAGGACTAAATTTTGCTCTTTGGTCAGTTCTGCCGACCACCYCGGYTCAACGATATTGGTGCCACCRGCATCYAAAATAACTGCGGGGCCTGCAATRATTTCACCGACCTGTAACCCAGAGCGGTGATAAACTTCCGCATCATGCCATTTACATTTGGAATAGAATTTAATTGGTTTTTCCAGGCGTCCAGTTTTGTCCTCTAGCGAAAAATTATCGGTGCTCTCACCGCCGCCTGCGCACTCGACGCTGATAGACTCGATGATGATATTTGCAGTTTTGTCGATAAAACTGAAACGGGATTGATGGKCGCGCTCAAAGTCTTTCTTTAAGTTGGTCGTCAGRGGTAGTTCCAACGCCGTATCAGAATCYGCGTAACGTACAAAAGCCCGTAACCGCGATTTTATRTCTACTGTGTCTACGTTTTGGTCTTCCAGTTTTTTYCGTCCAATATCGGCCAAACCTTGCGCTGCTTTTAGCGYYKCATCCACTTGTTCGATGGGCAARTTCACCGTGGTTTGCTCCAACACGGAAATATCTGCTAGTCCCATACCGTAGGCAGAAAGYACACCGGCGAGCGGATGAATAAATATCCKCTCAATRCCGAGCTCTTCYGCGACCARACAAGCATGTTGYCCACCYGCACCRCCGAAGCAAGCTAGAGTATATCCTTGCAAGTCATAGCCGCGCTCTACCGATATTTTCTTTATWGCCCGCGCCATATGRCCGACAGCRATTTGCAAGAAACCTTCTGCKGTTTCTTCTAGGCTTTTTCCYGTTTGCAAAGATATTGTTTCAAATGRCTTGCGCGGCGCTCTTGCGTCTAGYTTTTGRTCTTGRTYYGCACCAAATATCGCAGGGAAAAATTGTGGCTGCAATTTACCCAGCACCGCGTTAATGTCGGTAACCGTAAGCGGCCCTCCGCGTCGATAGGCGGCGGGCCCTGGGTTAGCCCCTGCAGATTTTGGTCCAACTARAAAACGGGATCCGTCATAATCAAGCACCGACCCTCCCCCTGCTGCCACCGTATGTATTTCCAACATCGGCGCCCGCATGCGTACACCCGCCACTTCAGTTTCCTGTGCGCGCTCGTAACTACCTGCATAATGGCAAACATCAGTAGATGTCCCGCCCATATCAAATCCGATAATTTTACTAAACCCCGCAGCCTCCGCCGTTCGAACTGCTCCTACAACCCCACCCGCTGGCCCTGACAGCACAGCATTACGGCCATGAAAATGTGCCGCATCAGCCAGCCCGCCTGAAGACTGCATAAACAAGAGTTCACTGGCACCACCAAGTGCAGCGGCGACCCTATCTATATAGCTGCGCAGAATTGGTGATAAATACGCATCCACCACTGCCGTGCGCCCGCGAGAAATCATTTTTATGAGAGGGCTAGCATCAGCACTGGTAGAGACTTGGGTAAAACCAATATCGCGAGCGAGTTCCACCACCAATTTTTCATGGGAGGAATTACGATAGGCATGCAAAAAAACCACTGCCAATGAACGGTATCCATTATCAAATAATACCTGCAAATCYGCGCGGGCTTTCTTCAAATCCAGCGCAGTTATGACATCTCCAGCTGCATCCAACCGTTCATCAATTTCCACCACCCCGTCATAGAGCGGTGCAGGCTTGATGACATGCATAGCAAAAATATCTGCCCGTGCCTGATAGCCTATTTCCAAAGCATCACGCAGTCCTGACGTTATCGCCAAAGCCGTCTTCTCGCCTTTGCGCTCCAACAAAGCATTGGTTGCAACGGTTGTCCCCATTTTGACACTTGCGATTTTCCGGCTTGGCAAAGGTGTGGTTTTAGGTGTGCCTAAAAACCGACGGATACCTTCAAGTGCGGCATCTGCGTAACTCTCCGGGTTCTCCGATAATAGTTTTTTGGTGTGYAGTTTGCCGTYTGGATCACARGCTACWACATCGGTAAATGTGCCGCCKCKRTCTATCCAAAATTTCCAACCCGATTTCATAAATTACCTCATAGACCTATCACCCCGTTATGTTAAAGAGGTAAATGACATGACTGATGAAATTGACACTGAATTTAAGAAGCGAAAGCTGCGCCGCGCCAAAGGTCTTGGGCCACTCGGGCTTTTTTTTCACCAACTTTCCAACACATCACGCTATTCATTTGCCGGGTTTCGTTACATGTTCAAAGCGGAACTGGCCGCTAAGATTGAAGCCTTAATATTTGGCCTAGTGTTATTGGTATATGTTGTATTGCGGGTTCCTGTAGAAGCTTATCTTATCAGCATAGTCTTGTTTCTACTGCTGCTCGCCTGCGAAGCGCTTAACACCGCCATAGAAGTTATTATAGATCACATCTCACCAGAAATTTCAAATGTCGGAAAACACGCCAAAGATTTAGGATCATTTGCCGTAGTTAGCACATTGTCAGCCAATGCAATTTACTTCTTTTGGGTCGTGACTATTGCTCTGAAGGGGTAGCTATATACCGCACCCCATAACGCTGTAGATCCGTCTGTACTGTACCGTCTTCCAATATGGTCACAACATATAAACGGTCATATTCGGACTTTTCAAATATCGGGCTACCACCGACACCGCCGAGGGCAGCAACAGTTTCAGGGATGGTGTTGGAATGACCGACAACCAAAATGTGCCCTTTAACTTCTTGGATCAATGATGCCAAAGTGGGTAAATCGCGCGGGTCATAAATCTCTATTTCAACACCAGACACTTTCGCAGTAGGTGCTGCCGTTTCGCGAGTGCGAATGTAATCACTAGAATAGATTTTTGTGATGTTTTCTTCGCGTAACATACCAGCTAATGTTTCGGCGCGGGCTTCGCCTTCATTCGTCAAAGCCGGATCACGGCCCGCATTTTCCCCAGTAATTTTCTCAGCGTGACGCACTAAATAAACGATCGTACCTTTATCTACCGTGTCCCCTTTTGGCATTTTGGTCAGCATAAAGAAACCAGCCACCAAAGCTGCAATTACGATCACATGGATGATGAACCACTTCATCATTGGGTTTTCCTTCACCTCACTCATTAATCTCTCCTAGCATTGTAATAGCTTTACCGAGGGCACCGACCATTTCTCTTTCATTGCTGATGCCCATAGTTAGTGCAATAAGCTTACCCTTTTGAGCCCGGGTAAGTTTTTTGCCATCATAAAACTTCTCTTTGATCCGTAGATAGGCCGTCAATTTGGCACGGTGTTGGTCGAGGCGAATATCTAGTTGTTCATGCAAAACCGGAATGTCCACATTATCTAACGCATAAAGTTTGACTAATAACTCGTCCTTAACCGATGGCATGCGGCACGGTTTTAATGACCATGCGTGGACGACATCCTCACCCGCTTTGGTAATTGTGTGAATGATGCGGTTGGGGCGCCCACTTTGCTCGATCTCGCGGCTCTCGACCAAATCTTTATCACGCAAACGAGCCAGCTCCCGATAGACCTGTTGGTGCGAAGCCCGCCAGAAAAATCCGATGCTGGCATCAAAGGTCTTGGCCAGATCATAACCGCTCATAGGCCTGTCCGTTAGACAGACAAGTATTGCCTCAGCCAATGCCATAATATTCCGCCATTATTTCCCCAAATTTTATTATGCAATTATGTGCATATAGGTTATAACTCCATTATAGGCACAATTAAGAGGATAGGCAAATGGCAGATTTAAAAACTTTAAAAGGCAAAACCATATTTATGTCGGGTGGTTCACGCGGCATCGGGCTCGCTATCGCACTGCGAGCGGCGCAGGATGGTGCCAATATAGCTATTGCAGCTAAGACAGCAGAACCCCACGCTAAATTGCCAGGAACCATTTACACTGCTGCCGAAGAGATTGAGGCTGCGGGCGGTAAAGCTCTACCCTTAATTTGTGATGTACGCAGTGAAGATATGGTACAAGCGGCCATTGACAAAACCGTTGATACCTTTGGCGGCTTGGATATATGCATCAACAATGCCAGTGCTATTTCTCTAACAGGCACAGAAGCCACCAGCATGAAACGCTATGATTTGATGAACCAAGTTAATGCGCGCGGCACATTCTTGATGTCCAAACTGTGCTTACCGTATTTGAAAGCCTCAAAGCATGCACACATTATCAATCTATCACCACCTTTGGACATGTCGCCTAAATGGTTCAAAAACCACACGGCCTACACCATGGCTAAATACGGTATGTCTATGTGCACACTGGGTATGGCAGAAGAATTCAAACCATTTGGTATCGGCGTCAATTCCTTGTGGCCGCTAACCGCTATTGATACGGCTGCTGTGCGCAATGTCCTAGGCGGCGACCAAATGGCCAAAATGAGCCGCACACCAGATATTTTATCCGACACAGCCCACATCATGATGTGCAAAGACCCCGTCGAATTTACCGGCAATTTCATTATTGACGAAGAATTTTTGCGAGCCGAGGGCGTCACAGATTTTGCAAAATATTCACCCGGTTACGACGGGCTTTTGGCCGGGGATTTCTTTGTCCCCGACGAAGTGTTTGATCGCCTACCGACCAAAGTCATGAAAGGTTATTAGTATGAACCAGACTTTACTTGTAAACCGTAGTGATTTTCGCGACACCCGATTGGTGGATATGCCTGACTGCAATCTTGCAGACGAACATATCCGCGTCGACATTGGCCCCTTCGCCATCACCGCCAACAACATTACCTATATGGTAACGGGCGATATGATTGGTTATTGGAAATTCTTCGACCCCGAAGCTTACGGTATAGACGCGGCAAGCATGGGCCGTATGCCAGTTTGGAGCTACGGGAATGTAACCGAAAGCAAATGCAAAGGTGTTTTGGTTGGAACTAGAATTTACGGTTTTTTCCCCATCGCAAAGAGCATAGATATCAAACCCGTAAAATTATCACCCCTCGGGTTTCAGGACGGCGCGGACCACCGCTTGCCACTGCACCCGATTTATAACAGTTATACACTGACCGCAAACGATCCATCATTTGCCCCTGCACTAGATGATATTCAGCCCGTGTTACGTCCCTTATTTACTACATCATTTTTGATCGATGATTTCTTTGACGACAACGATTTTTTCGGTGCTGAACAGATTGTTCTTCTAAGCGCTTCATCAAAAACTGCCCTTGGTACGGCATTTTGTTTGAAGAATAGAAATACGGTTAAGGTGGTCGGTCTGACTTCAAACGGAAATATGGAATTCACGACTAGCACTGGATTTTACGATATTGTCGAGAGCTATGACAATATCCAAAACCTCGACCCAAGTAAAAAAACCGCCCTTATTGATATGGCTGGCAACGGCGWAGTAAACGCTAGGCTCTATGAACATTTTGGCGATAATCTCGTGTATAATTGCATGGTTGGGAAATCCCATTGGCAAGGCGCGCCGCCGCCTAAGGCTAAAAAAGGCGCCCCGCCCATTATGTTCTTCGCGCCTGACCAAGCAAAAAAACGCGTGACAGACTGGGGCGGCGCAGGGTTTGCCAAAAACCTCGCGGCTAGCTGGTTCCCTTTTTGCGATAGCGCGCAAACTTGGCTGACAATTTCCAAACAAGAGGGTGAGACAGCGCTACTTAAATGCTATAATGATTTCTTGGACGGTAAAGCCAATCCATCCCAAGGCTGCTTATTCACTTTATAGAGACCATCATGACCAACAAAAGTTTCGACCTCACCATAGAAAACAAAATCGCTCACATCGTCCTAAACCGTCCGGACAAACGCAATGCTTTGGCGGCAGATTTTTGGGAGGAACTACCCAAAGCCGTACGCGATATTGACGATAATGCCAAAGCACGCGTCATTGTCATTTCCTCTACTGGCCCAATTTTCTGTGCGGGCATAGATATCTCCATGCTGGCAGGCGGCGTTGTAGACGGACACGATAAAAACCACCCTACCTACGGGGCTGCGTTCTTAGATAAAGTCAAATATCTACAGGACACATTTTCGAGCCTAGAGCAATGCCGCATCCCGGTATTAGCGGCAATCCAGGGCGGGTGTTACGGCGCGGGCGTTGATATGGTCACGGCGGCTGATATGCGCTACTGTACGGTCGACGCCTTTTTTACCATTACGGAAATTGATGTAGGCATGACGGCAGATGTTGGTACATTCCCGCGTATCCTCAACCATCTCCCAGAAGGCATTGCCAGAGAGTTAGCTTATACAGGTCGTAAAATGGATGCGGCGGAAGCCAAAGGACACGGCCTTGTCAATACAGTCTATAAAGACCAAGACGGAATGTTAGTAGGTGTCATGGACATTGCGAAAATGATTGCGAGTAAATCCCCATTGGCCGTAATGGGCTGTAAAAAATCCATCACCTATGGCCGTGACCACAACACCGAGGACGCTCTTGACCAAATTGCCATTTGGAATGCCAGCTTTCTCAACCCCGCAGAAATGATGGAGGCCATGCAAGCGCGCGCTCAAAAACGCCCAGGCGATTTCAAAGATTTACCGAAAATAGGAAAAAAGGGCTAGCTTAAAGCTCTTTGTGCAAAATTATTGACCTTCATAGCTGACAGGAACCATATCACCTGTCATGGGGTCAATATTATAGGCACCGGGTACGGRTGATCCGTTTTCAGGCACATACGGAATTGGCGTCACACCTTCCGGCAATATAATGCGCTCACCTGTCACYAGATCGCGGTAATAAGGCTCGCCGCTTTCAATAGCATCGTCGTCCAATATAGTGGGTTGACCTGTTGGGAGACTTGGTAGCTCTACACCTTGCGCAATAGGGGCCTGAAGAAGCGGCGCATAGTTTGGTATACCTGCGGCCATGCTTGGCTCGCCGTTAAATCCGGGGCCAGTGGCTGTCAGGCGGGAATTATTACCTGCCACACGCACATAGGAAATTACTTCAACCGTACCTTTGGTCGTACTTGCGATTTGTGCGGCGAGTGCCAATTCTTCGGGCGTACGCGCTACGCCGAGCAAATAGACAACGCCGTCATTGACCTCGACACTATAATTACGTGCCTTAACAGCCTTGGTAGCAACCAAGCGTGCACGAACAGAATTGTTGAGAACACCATCTTTGGTGTTACGGATTACGCCCTGTTTTTCCTTGATCAGTATTTCATTACCGACCTGTATGACCGTTGGGCCAGACCAAGCGATACGTTCCGCTTCTATCCTGTCTTCTTCGCGCGGGACATTGCCTGAAAGCACAACAATACCCTCAGCGACTTCCACATCTACRCCMGCAAGCTTGAAGCCCTCAACCCTACCCATACGAGCCGTAATTGCCCGCGACGCATTCAMGTCATTAAGAGAGCGGGCRARATTGCGTTCATCRCCCTTCTTGACACCTGCAGTCATCACTGTGCTRCAGCCAGTTGTCATWAGCGCGAAAACGCTGGCAGACAGGAGTATAGTTAATTTTTTCATAAACCCTAATTACAACCATCACCTTACTCATTCGTTACCAAACCTGTGTCTTTACATTAATTCCGGTTTAAGTATTCTATACTCTATGAGTGCAAAAATTATCCYAATATCTYGMCAACATCCTARAGCAGCCCGCCAAAAYCGTGCACCCGTTGCTTTTAACCGTCAGGARCTTGGCACCATTCTCAATGTYTAYGGYCAGATGRTAGCACWSGGGCATTGGAAAGATTATGCCATTGATATGCTGACCGAACRAGCCGTGTTTTCTATTTACCGTCAGGCCACACAAACACCGCTTTATCAGATCAACAAACGTCCCGATCTTCGAGGTAAGCAAGGCCAGTTTAGTGTTGTTGCACCGGGCGGGTTGATYCTCAAACGTGGGCATGATTTAAATACCATCCTACGTGTGTTTGATAAATTCAGGTTTAAGAACCTCTGATCATTATTTAATTCAGGCCATGAAAAAACCCGCTAACCTAAAGGCTAACGGGTTTAAAGTTTGATCTTAGTTTTAGCGTCCAGATTAACTATCTGTGCCTTTACCCAAAATTACGCGTTCTACAGTCGTTTTGCAGACAGCCATTAGTGCACCAGCACTTAGAACCATTGAGTAGTTTTTGAAAATAGCGGTCAGGTATTCACCAACTGCAGGAATAGCGCCCCAAGCTGCTGCACCGCCTGCTAAAAATATAGCGGCAACAATCAATCCAAGACGATGTTCTTGGTCGGCAAAATATCCGGCGACCAGACCTAGAATAGCTAAGACCATCCCAGCTTGTGCAAGATCGACAAATGATAATACGACAGCAGCCAACAGGCTAACTATCCAAATAATACGTGCAATAGACATAAATTTCCCCTTTAAAGAGTTTTGTGTTATGAGCATTCTGCCCACTACGATTTGCCGCCTCAAGCTCTCTGGCCCGTTAACAACGCCCATTTCTTAACATTTTTTTAATGTTGGCGCAAAGAAAAAAGCCCTATCGCGAAATAGAGCTTTTTACAGTYTTAATTTGTAATAATTTAATCGCTACCAAACATACTCATCAGTATAGAAAAAATGTTGATGAACGACAGCAGCAATGACGCTGCGCCGTATACAGACATTTTCTCTGCAAGTTCCGCATTTCCGGCTGTAGCGTAATACATACGCTTTAACGATTGTGTTTCCCATGCAGTGATACCACAAATAGCAACAAGGCCTACCAAGTTAAACAGGAAGCCAGCCGTACCCACCATGGCCAAAGCTGGAATAAACATACCAAGTATATTAATAGCAACAAAGCCAACAAAAACCATGATAAAAAATTTGGCAATTCCGCCCAAATCTTTTTTGATTGTATAGCCCACAAGACTAACACCGAGGAAAGCTGTCGCTGCCATAAAGAATATCTTGACGGAGATCATCGGATCAACAAGAACCGCGATAGAAGATAGCCAAACCCCCATAATAGCGGCAAAACTGAACAAAAATACTTTAACGGCACTTACGCTCATGGAATGTAGCTTACGGCCAACTGCACCGAACAAAACTACAATACCGATAGTCAAGCCAATAGCAGCACCGGGGCTATAGAGCATTCGACCAATATCGGATAATCCGCCAGTTGCCGTTAACAAAACTTTGGTGCCAAAAAGATAAGCAACAAGACCAGACACGGCCATAGCCATGACCATATATTTATAAGTGCCCAGCATAAAATTGCGCAGACCCAGATCCATTTCACCGCCGCGGGCTAATGCATCATTAGAATGTTGGTTCATTTTAGTCTCCATAATAAGGCCAGTATATAAGATTAGCCAATTAATGCTTGCGCACAACTGCGCAAAGTTCATATTCGTACCATATAGGTGTTTTAAGCAAAAATCCAAGYCAAATTAACAAGAATACACCTGGGAGACATCGAATGAAATTTTCAAATCTTGGGCAAACTGGTACAAAAGTTTCGCGAGTTTGCCTYGGAACTATGACTTTYGGTCAACAAAATACCGAATCAGAAGCYCATGCCCAGCTTGACTACGCARTCTCTCGCGGGGTCAAYTTTATTGATACTGCCGAGCTTTACCCRATCCCKCCAAARCCGGAYACGCGCGGGCTCACCGAAAAATAYRTCGGGACGTGGCTCAAGGAACGCGGTARCCGCGACAAACTTGTCATTGCCACAAAGATCGTTGGCCGCATGGACGGCGCTAACTGGTTTCGCCCGGAAGGTAAACCGCCGCGCCAAACCAAAGYCGATATTGATTTTGCCGTAGAGCGYTCTCTTAAAGCCCTGCAAACGGACTATATAGATCTGTATCAACTGCATTGGCCAGACAGGCCGCGCGAAGTGTTTGGCTTTCATTCGTTTCAGGATTTCGGCATAGACGATATGATACCGTTTGAAGATACACTGGAAGCCCTTGCCCGVCATGTGGAGAAAGGCAACATCCGYCATCTCGGCCTRTCYAACGAAAGYGCATGGGGGACTATGCGTTACCTAGCCTTATCGGAAAAGCATGGSTGGCCGCGAATGGCATCCATTCAAAACGTGTATTCCATGGTCAGCCGCCGCTTCGATTATGACCTAGCRGAGATCGCCGTACGCGAAAATATTGGACTGCTGGCATATTCCCCCCTCGCCCAAGGTTTCTTGACCRGYAAATACAGRGAYGGCGCGGAACCWGCCGGAGCRCGTAAAACTCTGTTTGGCCGCATGGAGCGCTATGAAGGCGGTGCGGCGGCGCAAGCTATTGCGGAATGCGAAGACCTCGCYCAAGAATTTGGTATAAGYTCCGCGCAGCTTGCTCTTAAATTTGTCGATAGTCGCCCGTTTACAACGGCAACCATTATTGGTGCAACCRATCTGGAACAACTGGCTGAAAACATAGATGCCTTTGATCTTGAATGGAGCGACGAAATGCATAAAGCCGTTCATAAATTCCACGTTAAATATAGATCGCCCTGCCCTTAATTTTGAAACCCAATTGCTAAAACAATGCCTACATATTTTGCMGCTATAAAACYAYCTGAAGATATTCTGGAYGCTATAGAACYTTTGCAAAAAGGTATTGAAGGCGTCAATTGGTCGCCGCGTGAHAATYTGCATATTACCGTTGGCTATTTCGGCRAACTTARCAATGAATAYGTAGAAATGCTCGACCACGAATTAATGCGAGCCCCCGGCTACGGRTTTGATGTCAGTTTATCGGGTGTYGATTATTTTGGTAGCTCGCGTCCGCAYACACTTTGGCTCGGGGTCAAGAAAAACCGGGCATTAACTGCTTTGCATGATCATGTGCGCAGGGCGGCCCGGCGCAGCRATATTGAAATGGAAAGCAGAAATTTCAGGCCACATTTAAGTTTGGCCTATTTACGCCGCGACATCGCTAAAGATGATTTYGAAAGATATTTACGCCGCTATGTCYGCTTCACATCCAAACCATTTTTGATCGACCAGTTCGCTCTCTACTCWACCCAAAGACATAAAAACGRCCCTAACACTTATATTAAAGAAGCCAGTTATCCYTTARTTGGTTAGRCAARMMAAAACGGGCYCGGCAATGCCGAACCCGTTCTTCAGATAATCATTTGAAACTTAGTAAGAGCGTCTTTGCTTACGTAAGCGTTTTTTCAACCGTCTTTCTTTGCGTTCCAAGCGGTGRATYTCCTTGTGAACCCACTCTTGTTTTTGAGCAAGGCGTGGACGGTATTCACGGCGTAATCTGCGCTCGAGACGGCGATCTTTGTCACGCAACTCATGCAAACGGTACCGCACATCACCAAGCTGGGCCCGCAATTCATTTACACGGGTATAGTTGACGTTGTTATAGCCATTATTACGATAGCCATTGTGGGTACTATATGTGCGTCTAGGTTGGGAAACTCGGCGTGTTGTTACCGTGCCGCCGTAAACAATAGGAACAGTACGTCCATAAGTTTGGCCRCTATATGTGGTATTGCTATAGCCGACACGACGTCTTTTGTCGCAATCAACACTTTCATCACCAATAGCAGCTCCGGCTATGCCGCCAAGAACGGCACCAATAATGGAACCTTCAGTGCGAGCACCATTTCCAGAGACTTGTGAGCCAGCGACACCGCCAACAACAGCTCCAAGAAGTCCGCCAATCAATTGGGCGTCATTTTCTTGAGAACGGCACTTCTGACCGGGATCATAATAGCCTCTATTATTGTCCGTAGCCTGAGCCAGAGTGGGCAGAGAAATAGCCGCACCTGCGAGGGTCGCGAGAGTGGCGGCACGTAAGGTTGTGAGCATTTTCATGTCAAACTCCTGTGTTCGGATCCGGGCGGCGAAATTGCCTATCGGTGTTCCTTGTAGGATTGCTTTATATGAAAAGYCGTCTGAACGCTTTCTGAGCCGGAAATTTATATTGGGTTCATGTTATAGAAGCTAACCTTTGTAGGCGATGAGACGGCCTAACAATGGCAAACGAATTTCTACATCGAATACAAATTTAGCCGCTTTCATCACCGCAAATRACAGYACCCACCTGCCCACCAACTTGTCCTCTGTGKCRTAWTTTTTGATCGGCGAGCACACATGCCAGCATGGCTTCGGCAACAGGTACGGCGCGGATACCAACGCACGGRTCATGGCGACCTTTGGTGCGAATTTCAGTTTCCTTACCGTCCCGTGTAATYGTTTTACGCGGGGTCAARATGGACGAGGTTGGCTTGATGGCCATAYGAGCAACAATTGYATCCCCGTTGGAAATTCCGCCCAAGATACCGCCAGCATTATTCGTCAAAAAGAGGGGCTTACCATCCTGCATGCGGATTTCGTCTGCATTATCTGTACCGCTAAAAGCTGCCGTAGCAAAACCCGAACCAATCTCCACGCCTTTGGCCGCATTGATCGACATCAGCGCGGCGGCGATTTCCGTATCCAGTTTTGCATAAACCGGTGCACCCCATCCAGCAGGTACACCATCAGCCTGAACTTCGACAATGGCACCAACGGAGTTACCGTCTTTGCGAATACCGTCCAGATAACTGGCCCACTCGTCTACCATATTTTTATCAGGACAGAAAAACGGATTATTGCCAACCTCGTCCCAATCCCAATTATCACCGTCAATCATCTTGCTGCCCATCTGGGTCAATGCGCCGCGAATGAGGATGTCGTCTCCGAGAACTTTACGTGCTACGGCACCGGCCGCAACCCGCATCGCGGTTTCGCGAGCACTGGAGCGACCACCGCCCCTATAATCCCGAAACCCGTATTTGGCATCATAAGTAAAGTCCGCATGCCCCGGACGATAAACATCTTTGATATCGCCGTAATCCCGTGAGCGCTGATCGGTATTTTTTATCAACAAAGAAATCGGGGTACCCGTAGTCCGACCTTCAAACACACCCGATAGAATTTTCACCTGATCAGCTTCTTGACGCTGAGTGACAAATTTTGATGTGCCCGGCCTACGCTGGTCAAGGAATGTTTGAATAAAACTTTCGTCTAGTTCCAGTCCCGGCGGACAACCATCAATCACACAGCCAATAGAAGGACCGTGGCTTTCGCCCCAGCTGGTAAATCTAAACATATGTCCGAATGTATTATGTGACATGCAATCTAGCTACAGCAACTATGCTGAGCGTACCAGCCAATTCTTGGGCTTAAGAATTAAAGTTAAACTGCGCGGGAACCTGCTTGAACACGGATAGTTTGTGGCGCAGGCGGGATCAAGGTCTCGTAAGCCTGCTTGCACTTTACGAATGCATTGACACTACCGTAAGGACTATCTGGATGATAGAATTTGGCTTTAGCRCGCCACGCTGTTCTAATYTCRGCTTCTCKCGCGCTCATATTTAATCCCAATGTCATCATTGCCTGATGCCGTGTCATCTCATCCCTCCATTATAGACAAGAAGACCTAAGCCCCCTATGGTAAAGACCTCACTAACAAGCATGGTTAACAATGAAAGAATCAGATAGAATCTACAAAGCTCAAGTAAAAGCCAACGCCAAACCAATGTTCCGCGCTGATGACCCTTATGTGCTCTTCAATGCTTGGATGGAAGAAGCCAATGCAGGTGAACCCAACGATCCAAACGCTATGGCTATTGCAACGGTAGACGCAAATGGTCTCCCCGATGTGCGGATGGTATTACTAAAAGGTGTAGACGCTCGCGGGTTTGTATTTTACTCACACGCTGGTAGTGCCAAAGGCGGGCAGTTGAAACACAATCCCAAGGCGGCTCTTAATTTTCACTGGAAATCTTTGCGCCGCCAAGTGCGTGTGCGCGGTTCCGTTGAACCTCTAACCAAGCTTGAAGTYGGYAAATATTTTTCCTCAAGRCCRCGTGCATCCCAATTGGGTGCCTGGGCGTCTCAACAATCAAAGACTATGAGCACTAGAAACGTATTTGAGAAAGCTATTGAGGCAGCCAAGGATAAGTTTTCCGGTGTCGCTGTGCCCCTACCTCCGGGTTGGAAAGGCTGGCGCGTCCTGCCTGAGCAAATCGAATTTTGGCGCGACAGACCATTTCGCCTGCATGATCGCTTATTGTTTGAGCAGGATGTAAATTCTAAGGAATGGACAAAGCGTATTCTTTACCCTTAAGATAAAAGCCAATTAGAGAAAGTGGATTATGAGCGGTTTTGTATTCTTTGCKATMATTGTTTTTRTCGTCATTCCGATAATCAAGAAYGCYGCCAARACCAAGCCAGCTAAAAAASSDRGHDVWMGGTCASKSTC
>NVTC01000017.1:0-12485 GCA_002732905.1 Robiginitomaculum sp. | reverse complement strand
CNNNNCAGCAAAAYTGGTCACAAGYCCAAGAACKTCTCCAGCAGAAAATYAATGAGCAAKCTTCCGGCAAGCGAAATGCCCATGGYCATTCTGCTGCACGCAAAAAYACCCATAAACGTCTACATTCAAGAGACGGKAAYACYGAAGTGTTYCCTGAAWCCCACATRGCCCGCGTCCGCAGGCGGGACACACRYGACCGTTCCGAACGCAACCGCATYGAGGCCATGYTGCACAGCAAGAAAARCCGCAGTATYACCCGCGAGAGCAATAAAGGCATAGATACATGGGGCRWRCGCGGCGACGCAAGTGGTGGTNNNGGTTTWCTGTTTTTGATMCTRTTTGGCCTSATTGCKKTTTTWGTWWTMAGCAARSYCGYKCCAGATTTATGGYCRGAGATTAYGCGAGCATTSARCATYAKATAAATTTRRAAATTAACGAAGGGGTTTKACCATGGAAAAATTAGCAAARATTAAAACATATGTACTGAAAGCGGCCATCGGCTTGGCAATTTTCACACCCGTCTTTTTTATGATTGCGGCGCTTGGGACTAAAATAGGTCTGTGGGGGTGGCGGTTCGGATTTGGGAAACTAACCGTTGGCTTTGGTCCTAAATTGATGATGCTGACATTTGTAGTCGCGCTTATTGCCTTGATCTTGGCTTTTGTGGTCAAGCCGCGCAAAGGCTGGCTCATCGCCCTGCTTTGTCTTGCCGTACCAATTGTCRGCATAGGGTTTGGYAAAAACATRAAAGCCAAAGCMGGAAARCTACCGTTYATTCACGACATCACAACGGACACACAAAACCCACCGACCTTCACCCAAGCCATTATAGACAGGCGCGCCAAATGTAGTAATTCACTAGATTATATAGGGGCAACCATTGGTAAAAGCGATAAGCTGGTTTCAGTGGCGCAAGTTAAAGCTTATCCTGATGTTAGGACTTTGGTGTTTTCGGATAGCGCCGATGTTCTTTACAAACGCGCGCTTTCGACCGTCAATGCCATGGGTTGGAAGCTAGCTTCGAACTCCGCCGARACAGGTRTWATCGAAGCAACCGACAGCACTTTCTGGTTTGGYTTYAAAGATGATGTAGTTATCCGTATTCAGGCGTCTGAAGGTGGTGGTTCAATACTGGATATCCGCTCGATCAGCTGCGTTGGCGGCTCCGACATTGGTGCAAACACAGCGCGTATTCGTGAATTTCGCGAAAAACTCGGTARCTAARTTATGCCATTCAATTAAGTCTGGCCAAGCCGTGTGTTAACTTCGACATAAGTACCAATAGGGTCAAAAAACGAAAATGTGCACAGATGGATAAGACCGGTTCCTGCATAGTCCTTAACCGTCCATTTTATCGGTTCGCTGACGAGGCGTGCTTCCGTGGTTTTCACCTTCTCGTAAACCGCCTCAATGTCCATAGCTTCTATCACTAGAATCGGATCACCTATCCCGAGCGTAGCCTTATCCTTGTTCGTCGACACCTCTGGCTCGAAACCTAGATATTCCATAAAGCCGAGCATACCAATGTCCGAGTCTTTGGCCTTGAGGATGATCAGTTTGGCGAGTGCCGCGTCCGGTGCGCAGGGGGGGAAGCGCGCATCGACGGGTGTGTCGTTATCATAAAACCGTTCCCAACCAAAAACGTGGCTGTAGAAGTCAGCAATTTTTTCTGCATCTGCCACGACGAAGCTGGTGCGTCTTAATATTCCAGCCAGAGAGGCATTTTTCTGGGAACTATTATCTGCCATCAGCCAATCTCGCACATTTCGGATAACTTATAGACCAAGCCTGTATCAACGGCGCCCAATAAAGAACCATCTTCTAGGCTGCGTTTTTCCATCCGCCCGGTGAAAAAATTGCCTATTAAAAACGACTTACCATCTTTACAAGCCCATATAGCTGCCCAACCGCGATCCCTCGGTATGTCGGTAAATTCTTTCAACAACTCACCTGCCATAGAATAAAGACTGGCACTGTAAACATGGGAAATCAGCAGATTGTYGTCTTTGGTTCTTGCAATACCYGCAGTRAATTTATCAGCGTCCGCRCCCKCATCTSCAAAAACWAAYAARTCKGGCARTTGCTYNGCCTTYMNCCAAATCATATTGCATGATRCGYTTACCMGTTTCYGAYAGATATATAGCYGTGGTYTCGTCCGCRCTTAAAGYYAWATTYGTCACYGCRTGAAARCCAAATTTYCCCGGATCRTGWKCCACGTCATAGCGGTGYAYCTGRTTGCCRTCTGCRCCGAATACACAGATATCGCCCTTRCCWATAAAMGGYGGCCTYTCGCCGTGAATRTGYTCACCGATRRCCARTGAACCATCAGMCRTAAATTCCATGGTMGARAACGGCTTACCTTGTTGTTCGGGAAAGGAYGGKARCAATTCACCKTCCATTGAAAARCGCTTGACGGTCTGGCTTGWKGTATCRCTRGCGAACARYACTTTGCTTTTCGYGCAATAYTCWACCCCGATGACCAATCCKGTCTCGCCCGTCCAGAGTGCRCCYTTYAGGTTYAAATYTTTATYATATACCAAAATCCGGCCATCGCCGGAATTGCGGCGAATATCCGGCTCVCYGGTCGCRTAWGTCGCRGCAACACAGACATCGCCTGTCDCGAGTTTTACGGGTTTTTTATTATCGGGTGTTAGGTCCGATGGTGTAAGTCTGGTCATATTTACTCTCCATTGCCTTTAYCTGTGCCTAAACTCTGTYGGCAATCAAGGTAAGTTCACTTGATTGCCGCTTRAATGACCAGTAARTGGTCAATATTGCCGTTTTACCCACAGTCCATCAGGTGGCCATCTATTATATAGTGATTAAGAAAAGCGTTTGGAGAGGCCAGAGGAGAGAAAAGTGCACACGATCCGATCATTACACCGGGGCCTACTTGCCCTGAAAATTCTCAACACCAAGCGCWAGCTGAGTGTGGCTGAGATGGCACGTGAAATTGATTTRCCGCGCACMACGACTTACCGMATTTTGGAAAACCTGCGCTCCATCGGTTATCTATACCGCGACGAACACGATGGGCGTTACGGCCTGACCATCCTTGTGAAAAACCTTTCGTCTGGATTTTACGACAGCGCATGGCTATCCGAGATCGTCAAACCACTGGCCATCGATCTTGGTAAAACCGTGATCTGGCCTATTTCTATTATCGCGCCGCGCAACAACCGTATGTCTTTGCGTTTCACCACCGATCACGACAGCCCGCTGGCTCTTGATTACTATAACGAAGGTTTGAAACTGCCTATTCTGTCAACGGCCTCAGGACATGTCTATTTAGCATCTTCCAATAATTTGGAGCGCGATGTTGTTGTTGAAACTATTCGGCGAGAGCCCGAAGACGAAACAAATGTATTGTCGAGACAGCCGGAACGCCTGAGCCAGCTATTATCTAATGTGCGCGAACAAGGTTATGCACTCAACATCCGCTCGCCCCGCACTATTGAGCCAGGTAAAACCAATACCATCGCCTTGCCCATAATGCACGACGGCCATTTCTTAGCCGCTTTGGCTATGCGTTATATTGCATCGGCCATGACCATCACAGAACTCAAGGAACGCTACCTGCCAACTCTACTGGAATACCAAAGCCAAATGCAAAAAGAACTGGCGGCAAATTAAAACCTATAAAATCTGCCTACAAAGAAGGCGCAGGTTCATTTTCTTTCATATCAGGGTCGCCGTCTGCTGACAGGACGACTGCAATCCAGCGCGTAGTGGGAAACTGCGCCAGAACAATCATGAGTATCACAGTTAGTGGTGCTGATAAAAATGCACCGACACCGCCCCACATGGCCTGCCATAACACCAAAGATAAAATCACCACCAGCGCTGACAAGTTCATACTATCACCCATCATTTTTGGCTGCACAGTGTTAGAAATGACGAACTGCACAACAAACAAAAGCCCCGCCATAACACCAACCATAACCAAACTATCAAATTGCATGAGGGCAAACATTGCGGGCAGCAGTCCTGCCATTACCGAACCCACGACCGGAATATAGTTCAGGATGAAAATCACCAAAGCCCAAAACAATGCATTGTCGAGGCCAAACATCTTCATGACTGCAAAACTGAGCACAGTCATAATTATGCTCATCAAAGTTTGGATACCCAGATATTTCTCGATGCTGATACGGATACGATCACCAACCTGCGCCGCCTGTTTACGTTCTTTAGGATCGGGCCATAGATCATCCATTTTTTTACCAAAGGAGTTTTGCGCTGCAAACAAGAACACCACATAAAGCGCAATAAATACAAAGCTCGACATTACGCCTTGTACGGAGCGAGCAAACCCGCCGAGTAAAGCTTCTACCCGCGACGACAAACCGAAGCGCTCATTAAGCCCCTCCCAACTGCCGTCACCAAATCGCTCAATAATTGGGTTAAAAACTTCGCCGAGACGATGYTCATATTCTTTTGCATGCGCCGCGATATCAAACGCCGTATCAGCAATAATCATACCAATCCCGACCATACCAGCAATAACAACCAAGAAAGCTAKACCCAGTGTCGCCATATAGGGCAAAAACTTAAATTTCGAGTCCAGCCATTTGGCAAAACCGTCAATGATCAACCAGAAAAACACAGCCAAAGCAAAGGGCGCCAAAATATTGCGCATCCAAAACAAAACCCATGCGCCGAGCACAAACGCCATAAACAACAAGCTTGCCCGTACTGCTCTATCCATAATGATCTCCCCTAAGTTGGATTTTACATTAACTGAACCCATGAATAAWGTTAAGCAATAATGTTAGGCATGGCTTCAAAGAAAGACACCGTGTTGACAAAAGTCAAAGTGTGGCTTTGCAKAYCTGTTATGCTGRGGCRACATTTRGGTTAGGAGAAACGTCATGGCAACAGTAGATATTTTACGGTGGTTACATATTTTGGCTATGGTATACTGGCTCGGCGGRGAATGGGGDGTCTTTCAAACCGCCTATAAAGTCACTGACCCCAAGCTACCGTTCGACGAACGCATGCGCCATATGGACACGGCATTTCGTATAGATATYCTTGCTCGCACCGGGATAATTTCCTTGCTGCCACTTGGTTTGCATATGGGTTTTATTTACGGCATCCAACCATTGGGTGGTGCTTGGCTTGTCGGCATGTGGGTTTTGTATTTCAYACTATTCGCCGTCACATACGGCGCATATTTCAAGCGCGGCACGCCYCTAGGGACCCGCTTGCGCGTAATCGAAGATTGGAGCCGCTATATTTTAATTCCGACCCTTATTCTAATCGGGTTATTTTCTCTGCTCGGTCACGGCCCGTTCAGTGCAGACGTTGGCGAAAAATGGTTTAGTGCCAAAGTCATGGTCTTTGGCATGCTATTGATCATCGGCGTTATCCTGCGCTTTGTTATGCATGAATGGCCGGTTTTGTTTCAAATCCTTGCGAGTGGACCTGATGAAACGGCAGAAGCTAAATTGGCAAAGTCTATAAAACTCGCTCAAACCGTTGCCTATATTTACTGGGTCGGGATAGCAACAGTAGCCTTCTTTGGTGCYGTAAAACCATTCTAATGAAATCTAGCCGATTGACTTAAATGATATATAACTATAACATTTAATMTASSCCAACAACAAGTAGGATGAACATGTCTTCYACCCCCAAATCAACGATGGAACTTTCTAACGAGAGCGCTCGGCAAATTTTCGAACGCGTACACGCAAATACCAAGCGGGCAAAATTCGGCTTTGGGGATAAACTWGCTATCGTCAATGTAGATCCACAAAAGGGCTATACYCGTCCGGACTTATTCCCAAACACGGCTTATATCACTGATCCGAAACAGATGGATTATATCAACCAAATATCCAAATTGGCRCGGGCGAAAAACTTRCCCGTTGTCTGGACACATGTCGCCTATATGAACAATGCTGCCGATGCAGGGGYTTGGGGGACSCGTACCGACACCCCAGACAGTTTACAAAACATCAAATATAGATCCGAACGCCATGCGTTTGACGACCGCATTGAGATCGACCGCGCCGTTGACGCCGTCTATACCAAGCGTATGCCGTCCGCCTTTTTCGAAACGCCATTACAATCGTTTCTAACCTGGCACAAAGTCGATACCGTCATTGTAACCGGCGGCTCTACATCCGGCTGTGTCCGCGCTACTGCTGTTGACAGCCTATCACGTGGCTACCGCACAATTGTCCCAATGGAATGTGTGGCCGACAAGCACGAGAGTTATCACTTTGCCAATCTGACGGACTTGCAAATTAAATAYGCAGATGTGGTCAAAGTAGCAGAAGTGATTGCTTGGTTGGGTAGTTATGAAGCCTAATGTGAAGAATGATCCTAAGCTATATGATTATTGGCCATATCTGAACCGCCCAAAAATCATCTGGCCGGGCGGAAAGAAGTTGGCGTTTTGGGTTGCACCCAATATAGAGTTTTACGAGCTGGCTCCCCCGTCTAACCCCAACAGAACACCATGGCCTCGCCCTACACCAGATATTGTACCCTATAGTTATCGCGATCACGGCAACCGTGTTGGCCATTGGCGGCTTATGGAACTCATGGATAAATACGGTGTGCGCGGCTCAGTGTCATTATCCACCGCCGTCTGCCAACATCACCCCGAAATCATTGAAGCGTGTACCGCACGTGGATGGGAATTTTTCTCTCACGGTATTTATAACACAAGATACACCTACGGCATGTCCCGCGACCAAGAAGATGCAATGATCAAGGACAGCATCAAAACCATCAAGGATGCAACAGGGCAGAGAGTACGCGGATATCTGGCTCCTGCATTGACCCATTCAGAGCACACCATTGAGCTTTTAGCGGAAAACAATATTTGGTATTCATGTGATTTGTTCCAAGACGATCAACCGCAGCCGCTCCACACAAAAATGAAATCAAAATTGATCTCCATGCCATATTCCCTAGAGGTCAATGACCATTATGCGTTTAATGTGTACGGACAAAGTGCAGAGCAATACGCAGACCTCCTAAAACGGCATTTCGACCAGCTGTTGTGTGAAGGCGCAGACAGTGGCACCGTGATGTGTATTCCGCTGCATGCCTATCTTATCGGGCGCGCACACCGCATCGGGCCGTTCGCCGAAGTGCTCGACTATATCACCGGACATAAAGACGAGGTTTGGGTGACCACAGCAGCCGAAATTGCCGATCATTACCGTAAAAATTGTTATGATGCGGCTTTGGAAAATATCGCCGCAATAAACAAGGTAGGGGCATAATTATGGCCTTGCCAAAATCATATCTCAAATACCCTAAGCGCAAAAAAGGAATGGACCACGATCTGTACCCTTATAGCAATATGTTTGAACGCACGCCTGTCGCTTGGCCAAAGAACAAGAATGTTGCCTTATGGGTAACAGTAGCACTCGAGTATTTTCCGCTCACTTCAAACAACGAAACGCCGTTCAAAGCACCCGGCAACATGGTCACACCTTATCCCGACTACCGCACATATACGGCGCGGGAATACGGTAATAGGGTCGGGATATACCGCATTCTAAAAGCATTTGACAAGCTAGGCATCAAAGCAAGCTTCCCGACTAATGCGGCTCTTGCAAAGCGCTACCCATTTTTAATCGAAGAAATAGCCAAGCGCGGCCATGAATTTATCGGTCACGGCACAGATATGAATGCGCTGCACTGGGGCGGTATGGATATAGACGTGGAGCACAAGCAAATTAAATCCGCATTGGACGGTCTACGAAAAGCCACCGGACAAGACGTTTCGGGCTGGCTATCCCCTGCACGGTCAGAAAGTCAAAACACATTAGCATTGCTCGCGGAACAAGGCATTGAATATGCTTGCGATTGGGTCAATGACGACATGCCTTATATGATCGGCGAGGGCGAGAAACTCATTGCTATGCCGCACACTATGGAACTTGATGACCACCAGTTGCTCGTCAATCTCGGCCAGAATGAAAAAACCTGGCAGGAGCAAATTCTGACAGCTTTTGACCTCCTGCACCGCGAAAGCAAAATCCACGGTGGGCGCATCCTGCACATTTCTTTGACGCCTTATGTCATTGGCCAAGCATGGCGGATCAAGGCTTTGCGCGATACGCTGGAAATTCTCATAGAAACGGGCTGGGTGTGGAATGCTACGGGCGCAGAGATTGCTGCTGAATGGAGGTCTCAACAATGACCCTCCCCTTAAGTGGCATCACAGTTATTGAGTTTACCCATATGGTTATGGGGCCTGCCGTTGGTGCCATTTTGTCTGATCTCGGTGCAGATGTCATTCGCATAGAACCTATCGGCGGTGACAAAACCCGCAAGCTTACCGGATCCGGTGCGGGGTATTTTCCCATGTTTAACCGYGGTAAGAAAAGCCTGTGCTTAAATTTRAAATCAGAAGCAGGCAAAACCATAGCCCTTGGATTGCTCAAAGATGCAGATGTACTGATTGAAAACTTCCGGCCAGGTGCCATGGATAAACTTGGCTTTGGCTACACAGACATACACGCTCATAGCCCTACTTTAATTTATTGTTCCGAAAAAGGCTTCCTCTCGGGCCCCTATGAACACCGCACGGCGTTGGACGAGGTCACACAAATGATGGGCGGGCTAGCCTATATGACTGGACTACCGGGGCAACCACTTCGAGCTGGTGCCAGTGTCATTGATATTACGGGCGGTATGTTCGGTGCCATTGCCATCCTTGCGGCTCTACAACAACGTCATGTGGATGGAAAAGGGCAACATGTAAAATCCGCTTTGTACGAAACCACAGTTTATTTGGTTGGACAGCATATGGCACAACAATCAGTGACCGGCACCGCTGCACAGCCCATGCCCGTTCGCACATCGGCTTGGGCTATATACCAAATTTTCGACACCAAAGATAATGACCAAATCTTTGTCGGTATTGTCAGTGATGCCCAGTGGCATACATTCTGCGATGCCTTTGACCTTAAGGATTTAAAAATCAATACAGATTATGCCACCAATAATGGCCGTGTCGCCGCCAAAGAACGCCTCATCCCTGCAGTTGCGGCCATGTTTAAATCCTATGATAAATCTGATCTGATGGAAAAATTAGAGCATATCGGGCTGCCCTTCGCACCCGTAGCCAAACCTTCTGATTTGTTCGACGATCCGCATCTAAATGCTGGGGGCGGATTGATCGATGTAACTTTACCGAACGGTAATGCAGCGAAGCTTCCAGCACTGCCCATAGAGATGGATGGCCACAGACTGGGCGCTGGCTCGGATTTGCCCAAATCTGGAGCGGATACAGATAGGCTTTTGAAATCACTTGGCTATGCTAGTGTGGATATTGAAGAACTGAAACAATCAGGTGTTATAGGATAAGGGTATGAGCGAACACGATTACAAAATCATAGACGCCGTGGTCAACATCTGGACGGCAGAGGCTTTGTCCCACCGCCCCGGTTGGACCGATGAATTTTTTGTTGGCAAGGTTAAGGGCAAGCATGGATCTGGCGGTATATCCCTAGAGAAAATGCTGGAGGATATGGACGCCGCCAATATCGAGATGGGATTTCTGGTCGCTGCCAAAGCTGGCCGCGTTGGCTTACCGGGTTGTTACCACATGCCGCTTGAGGTGGTTGTAGAAGCCTGCGCTAAATATCCCAAACGCTTTAAAGGCCTTGTCGGGATTGATCCCTATATGGGTATGGACGGTGTGCGCCAGTTAGAGCACGCAGTCAAAGACTTAGGTTTTATCGGTGCCCATCTGTATCCGCACTGGTACGATCTCGCGCCCAACCACGCCAAATATTATCCGTTTTATGCCAAATGTATCGAGCTTGATATTCCCRTCCAAATGCAGGTGGGCCAAAGCTTGATTTACTCTCCCGARCACCGCACGCGCTCYGTTGGCCGACCAATTGCGCTAGACGATATTGCTTGCGACCTGCCAGAGTTGAAACTCATCGGCACCCATGTGGGGATTCCGTGGGAACGCGAAATGATTGCAATGTCGTGGAAACACGAAAACGTTTATATCGCCACCGACGCCCATTCGCCGAAATATTGGCCGGAAGCAGTTTGGAAATATATTAATTCCTATGGTCAGGATAAAGTCATCTTCGGCACAGATTTCCCTGTCCTGCGTTTTGGTCGCACCGTGGACGAAATAGACGCTGCCAATTTAAAACCACACGTGCGCCGTAAATTCATGCGCGACAATGTGCTGAAACTTTACGGTTTGGATAAATAATGCCAGAAAACACGCATGGTAACACTAAAGGCCCTCTGGACGGTATAACCGTTGTCGAGTTTACTTCGGTCGTCCTTGGCCCATTGGCCTGCCAGACTTTGGGCGATATGGGCGCGGATGTGATTAAGGTGGAACCGCCCTACGGCGATACCAATCGCCGGCTTGGACCTTATAAAACTAACGCGGATATGGCGGCGCTTTATCTCACTTGTAACCGCAATAAGAAATCTATCGTGCTGAATTTGAAAGATCCAACCGGACACGAAGCGGCGCTGAAATTATGTGAACGGGCTGATGTTATTGTCCATAATTTTAGACCTTCCGCCATGGTCAAGCTAAGACTAGATTACGATACGGTCAAAGCCACCAACAAAAATGTGATTTACTGTGCCACTTATGGTTATTCGAAAAAAGGCCCTTACGGCGATATGGGTGCGCTTGACGACAGCATTCAAGCGGCCTCAGGACTGGCTGATTTAATGGGTCAAGCCAATACACCATTGGGTCATAGTGAGCCGCGATATCTACCGACAATTTTGGCCGACAAAACCACTGGTGGTAATGTGGTACAGGCCGTACTCGCCGCACTATTTCACCGCGAGCGCACTGGCGAGGGTCAAGATATTGAAGTCCCTATGTTTGAAAGCATGGTTGCCTTTAATATGGTTGAGCATCTTTGGGGACAGACATTTGAGCCACCATTAGGCACGGCGGGCTATACGCGTCTTCTTGCAGAAACCCGCAAACCCTACCCGACCAAGGACGGGTTTTTGGCCGTCCTGCCTTATTGGAATAATCATTGGGGTACGTTCTGCGAGGTCGCAAATGTCCGGCATCTGGCTGATGACCCGCGCTTTATCGATATGCAAGCGCGCACCAAAAACATTATCGATACTTGTGATGAAATTGGTAAAGCCATAGCTGACAAAACTACGGCCGAATGGCTGGAAATTTTTGCGCCGACCAATGTCCCCCATATGGTGATGAACCGCTTGGACGAGGTAAAAGACGACCCGCATTTGGCCGCTAGCGGATTTTGGCAAATTCACGAACACCCGACAGAAGGCAAGCTGCGCATGGCCAGCCCACCGATTAATTTTTCCAAAACCCCAGCCAGCATTCGCGCACTAGCACCAAGGTTAGGTGAACACAGTGCCGAAATCCTGCATTCACTCGGGTATTCGGACGCAGAAATACAAAACATGATGGACGCAAAGATAACTAAGGAGATGACATGAGTAAAAATGTACAAGACGACAAACCAACACGCGGCAAAGAGGCCAAAGCCTGGATGAAAGACGAGGCCGCCGCCCAGGAAGTGCGCTACAAAGCTATCGTCGACGAAATAGACGGCAAGGAAGCCGAACGGGAAGAATGGATTGAAGAGTTTTTACGTCTCATCCAGACCAGCGGCTATTATATGACGGGTGATCAAAAACGCATCATCCCTGACGAAGAAATGCCTAAAAAACCAAAACGTGCCGATGCTATGCGCGTGATTTGGTAGGAGGAGAGAGCTATGACACGACCACATATTGAGCCGTTTATCGAACTTAACGAGGACTATAAAAAATTTAAGATCCCAGGCTTTATCGGGGCGGATTATAAAACGCTTTCCCTAGACACTGACAAAGGTGCTTGCTCCCTTAAAGTTCGCATGAACGCAGGTTTTAAACGTCCGCCGGGATTATCTTATTCCGATTTAGAAATTTTCGTGCTCACGGGCGAAGTAAAAATCGGCGGCGATACTTGTGCCGAAGGACACTACCTCTTTGTCCCTGCTGGTATAGCACTTGAAGCTATGGAAGTCGCGGACGGTTGCGAATTGATCATGATGTACAATGACAGCGAACCAAGCTTTGAAGAAAGCGATGCCAATCACGACTTAGCCCTGAAAGAAGGTTTCATATCGGTCAATTCCTATACGGATATGCCGTGGCAGGGTGGCTCTATTGTTTCGCCGTCCGTAGCGACCGGGCTATTTCTGAAGCTATTGCATTTTGATCCGTTGACCGAGGCTATGACGTTTTTATACTGTATGAGCCCGCAATATATGCAGGACAATATCAGCTATCATGATTGCGCTGAAGAGAGCTATCATATTTGGGGATCAAGCTGGATGATGCAGTTCGGTGAATTACCAACCGGCGGATATTTCTGGCGCCCACCTTATATCAATCACGGCTCGTTCCGTTCCAAGATTATTGTTTGCATGTTATTCCCCTTGCTTGTTATTGAGGATTAACTATCGTCTTTTGGAAGCCCGATAGCTATTCAA
>NVTC01000002.1:79122-154402 GCA_002732905.1 Robiginitomaculum sp. | reverse complement strand
AGACACCGTCTCTCCTCCAGCTAGTCAACGTGCACTTGCCTGTCCCAAAGAAGAGAACTTAACCACTATAACATAGGTGCGGGGAGCGTGGATACATTCGTGCATTTTATGTGCAAGTCATTGAAAACATTGATATTAATACTATCTACATCAAGGATATATCAGTCAGAGCAGTAAAATTACGATCAATAATGGTGGATAAGTTCTTGCTGCGTCTAGATATAACTTTATCTCACTTTAATATGAAGACGGATAACTTGAAGCCAAATCGTTATTTTGGTAACATAAAATTATAGACCAACTAACAATATGATGCTTTTACAAGTATCCGGAGGGAAAATGGGAGAGCATCCAGTTCACAGCAAAACAGATGGAGCACTATCGGTGCAAGAAATCGCCGAAAATTTTAGTGATTTACATCCGCCCTTAAATGCACAGCAAGTACAAGTAGAGGCCAGCCGCTGTTTGTTTTGCTATGACGCGCCTTGTGTCACTGCATGTCCGACTGCGATCGATATTCCGAAATTTATTCGCCAATTAGCAACTGAAAACGTTACTGGGGCGGCTAAGTCTATTTTGTCTGCCAATATTATGGGCGGAACCTGTGCGCGGGCATGCCCGACTGAAATACTGTGCGAAGAAAAATGTGTACTTAACACCGGCGAACATCAACCCATTGAAATTGGTGCTTTGCAGCGCAGTGCCGTAGATCATCTTATGGCCACAGCGAACACCCATCCATTTGTACGCGCCGCGCCAACAGGCAAGACGATCGGCGTTATTGGTGCGGGCCCTGCGGGCCTTGCATGTGCTCATGAACTGGCGCTCTCTGGCCATGATGTCACAGTCTATGAGGCTAAAGCTAAAGCGGGGGGCCTCAACGAATACGGTCTTGCCGCCTATAAAATGGCCAACGGTTTTGCCGCAAAAGAGATCGCATTTATATTGGAAATTGGCGGGATAAATATTCAAAATGGTCAAGCCCTTGGCCGTGATTTTTCGTTGGGAGACCTACGGGGAAAACACGATGCGGTATTTATTGGTATTGGTGTCACCAACCCCCGCGCGCTCGGTATAGAGGGGGAAGAATTGGACGGTGTATCAAATGCACTGGATTTCATTGAAACCATTCGCCAAGCAGATGACCTTTCTAAAATTAATCATGGTGATGATGTGGTCATTATTGGCGGCGGCAATACGGCTATTGATGCGGCCGTGCAGGCTAAGCGGCTGGGCGCTAAAAATGTGACTTTGGCCTACCGCCGGGGACCATCTCAAATGGGGGCGACTGAGTGGGAACAGGATCTAGCCGTAACCAACGGCGTTGTTATAAAACATTGGGTTAGCCCGCTGGCTATATTGGGCAAGGATCACGTTAAATCCATAGAATTTGAATTTATGCACCTTGTTGATGGCGTACTTACAAGCAGCGGAGATAAGCTCTCTATTGACGCGGATAGAGTATACAAAGCCGTCGGCCAAACTTTGGTGTCGGACGGTTTGACCGGCCTTAAAATACAGCACGGGAAAATCGTGGTCGACGCGGACGGTCTTACGGCCCTTCCCACCATATATGCTGGCGGGGATTGCATTAAATCGGGCGAAGATTTGACCGTGCAAGCCGTTGCAGACGGGAAAAAATCTGCGCGCGCAATTCACGCAATGTTGGAGGTATAAATGGCAGATCTTAGATGTACCATCGCAGGCATAGAAACCATCAACCCGTTTTGGCTCGCCTCCGCTCCGCCTACGGACAAGAGGTATAATGTAGAACGCGCCTTTACGGCTGGTTGGGGCGGCGTGGTGTGGAAGACGCTCGGCGTTGATCCGCCCGTGGTCAATGTAAGCTCCCGCTACGGCGTTCACAAAGATACAAGCCGCGGCATTCTCGGCATCAATAATATTGAACTGATTTCTGATCGTCCTTTGGAGGTCAATTTGCGCGAAATAGAGCAAGTGCGTAAAAACTGGCCTGACCGCATCATTATTGGCTCCATGATGGCACCCGTCGAAGAAGAACTTTGGAAAGACCTGGCTATAAAGATCGCAAATTCTGGTGTGCACGGCATAGAGCTTAACCTTGGCTGCCCCCACGGCATGTGTGAACGCGGCATGGGTTCTGCTATTGGGCAAGTGCCTGAGATGGTCGAAAGCACCACGCGCTGGGTGCGCGAAGTGGTCGATATTCCCGTGTTTACAAAATTAACACCGAACACCACGGATATTTTGCTGCCTGCAGAGGCGGCACTGAAAGGCGGCGCACATGCTGTCGCTTTGATCAATACGGTCAATTCCATTATCAGTGTTGATCTGGACGCTATGGCGCCGACACCCATTGTCGACGGGAAAGGCTCCCACGGCGGATATTGCGGCAGCGCCGTCAAGCCAATTGCTCTACATATGGTGGCGGAAATTGCCCGCGCAGCGGAAACACAAGGCTTGGATATTTCTGCCATTGGCGGTATCACGACATGGAAAGATGCGGCAGAGTTTATTGCGCTCGGGGCAAATGCTTTGCAAGTTTGCACCGCCGCCATGCTCTACGGCTTTAAAATTATTGAAGATTTAACGGAAGGCCTTTCAGACTTCATGGATGCCAAAGGCTATAAAACCATAGATGATTTTCGCGGGCTAGCCCTGCCAAATACTGTGAATTGGAATGATCTGAATATGAATTACGATCTTAAAGCCAAGATCGATAAAGACAAATGTATTGAATGCGGACGTTGCCATATTGTTTGCGAGGATACCGCGCATCAGGCAATTACAATTAAGACGACCGAGGCGGGCCGCGAATTTACGGTCGTAGACGCCGAGTGTGTCGGCTGTAACTTATGTCAGCATATTTGCCCCGTTCCTGATTGTATCACTATGGAGCCGCTGGAAAATGATCTTCCTTATGTGACATGGCCCGATCATCCCAAAAATGTTACGCAAGTTACTGAATGATAAGAAGAGTGATAATATGACAGCATCCTTACCCACAACATCCCTACCGAACGATATGGAAGCCTATTGGATGGGGTTTACCCCCAACCGTGCTTTTAAGAAAAATCCGCGCTTGTTCGTGGCCGCTGACGGTATGTATTACACAACCCATGACGGTCGCCAAGTCATGGACGGTATTTCAGGGCTTTGGTGTTGTAATGCAGGTCATAACCAACCGCGTATTGTCAAAGCCATTCAGCAGCAAGTGGCAGAGCTTGATTATGCGCCGGGGTTTCAATCCGGTCATCCCAAAGCCTTCGAGCTGGCCAACCGCCTGAAAGGCATTATGCCGGGCGATTTGAATCATGTGTTTTTTACCAATTCGGGCTCCGAAAGTGTAGAGACAGCCCTGAAAATCGCCATTGCCTATCACCGTGCGCGCGGCGAAGGTCACCGCACCCGCCTTATTGGCCGCGAAAAGGGTTATCACGGCGTCAACTTTGGCGGTATGTCGGTTGGCGGCATGCCTGCAAACCGTAAAATGTTTGGTACATTGGTCGCGGGTGTTGACCATTTGCGCCACACACACGGTATCGAGGAAAACCTGTTCACCAAAGGACAGCCCGAACACGGGGCTTATCTGGCGGATGATTTGGAACGCTTGTGCGAGCTGCACGATCCGTCAACTATCGCCGCTGTTATCGTCGAACCTATCGCGGGATCTGCGGGTGTCATTATGCCGCCCAAAGGGTATTTGGAACGCTTGCGAGCTATTACGAAAAAGCATGGTATTTTGCTCATTCTCGACGAGGTCATCACGGGGTTTGGCCGCATGGGTAAACCGTTCGCATCTAACTATTTCCATATAGAAGCGGATATTGTTTGCACGGCTAAAGCCATTGCCAACGGCGTCATACCCATGGGTGCGGTGTTCGCGCATGATCATGTTTATGACGCCTTTATGCAAGGCTCCGAAGAACTGATCGAGTTTTTCCACGGCTATACATATGGCGGCAATCCCATGGCCTGCGCGGCGGCTCTTGCCACACTTGATACATACGAAGAGCAGGATTTGTTTTACAAAGGCACCAAGCTTTGGGATTATTGGGAAAATGCGGTGCATGCCTTGCGCGGACTGCCCCATGTCATAGATATTCGCAATATGGGGCTGATAGGTGCGGTTGAGCTGGAATCTATTCCGGGCCAAGTCACCAAGCGGGCAACAGATGCGTTCTTAAAAGCTTACGCAAAAGGTCTTCTTATTCGCACGACCGGCGATATTATCGCTTTCTCTCCGCCCTTAATAATCGAAGAATCCCATATCGACTTCATGTTTGAYACCATGCGCGATGTTTTAAAAACTATAGAGTAATTAAGAGTAATTAAGAGTAAYTTATGAAAACTATAAAGCATATTATCGGCGGTGCATATACATCTGGTAGCACCACCAACACGCAAGCCGTTTATAATCCAGCAACTGGTGAGCAAACGGCCGAGCTCGCATTAGGAGGGGCGGCCGAAGTAAATGCAGCCGTAAAAGCAGCCCAAGCAGCCTTTGGGAGCTGGAGTGCAACGGCTCCTGCCAAACGCGCRCGGCTCATGTTCAAACTGCACGCCGTTATGACAAAACGCGCAGACGAAATCGCTGAAACCCTCTCGGCGGAACACGGTAAAACCCACGACGATGCCTTGGGAGAAGTTACCCGCGCGCTTGAAGTTGTGGAGTTTGCCGCAGGCATTCCCTCACATTTAAACGGCAATTTTTCTGCAAATGTTGGTTCTAACATTGATACCCATTCAGAGCGCCAAGCGATCGGTGTTGTGGCAGGCATTACGCCCTTTAACTTCCCCTCAATGGTACCCTTATGGATGATCCCTATGGCACTGGCGTGCGGCAATACATTTGTCCTCAAACCGTCCGAACGCGACCCTTCTTCTGCTAATCTTATATATGAGTTGTTTAAAGAAGCKGGWTTCCCGGACGGGGTKCTTAATATYGTSCACGGCGGCAARCCTGCRGTAGATGCAATCCTTGACCACCYRGATATAGAAGCCGTTAGCTTTGTTGGYTCTACGCCTATTGCCGAATATGTTTATACGCGCGGYTGTGCGGCGGGCAAACGRGTRCARGCATTGGGCGGTGCGAAAAACCATATGATMATCATGCCGGACGCYGATYTWGAYCAAGCCGCAGACGCGCTCATGGGCGCAGGGTTTGGCTCTGCGGGCGAGCGCTGTATGGCTATTTCTGTTGCGGTTCCTATTGGTCAAGAAACKGCGGACAAACTTGTTGCTAAACTGGCACCACAAGTGGCGGCCATRAAAATCGGMCCRAGCACGGACCCARRCGCCGAGATGGGACCYATYATYACGCGYGMMGCCCGTGATAGAATTGCAGGCCTTATTGGTGTTGGCGAAAAAGAAGGCGCGACAGTCGTGGTTGATGGYCGCGGCTTAAAACTACAAGGYTATGAAAATGGTTTTTGGATTGGCGGTACATTACTCGATCACGTCACGCCCGATATGAGCATCTATAAGACCGAAATTTTCGGACCAGTTCTCAGCGTCTTACGCGCTGATAATTACGAACAAGCCGTTGATCTGATCAATGACCATGAATACGGCAACGGCACGGCTATCTTTACCAGAGACGGCGATGCCGCCCGTGATTTTGCCGCGTGCATTAAAGTCGGCATGGTGGGCATTAATGTGCCCATACCAGTGCCCGTTGCCTATCACAGTTTTGGCGGCTGGAAACGCTCCAGCTTTGGCGCCCACGGCATTTACGGTCCTGAAGCCGTGCATTTTTATACGCGCCTGAAAACGGTTACCACCCGCTGGCCCAAAGGTATACGCAAAGGCGCACAATTTAATTTTCCCAGCAACGGGTAATGTAATGGATAGAACAGGAGTTTAATATGACTAAATCAAGAGGCGCAGAAGGAGCGAAAGCGACTGACAGGGAAACATTAAGAGCAGGCATTATTCAGATGGCCTTGAAAGAAAGCACTGATAAATCTCCTGCGGAAATTACCAAAGCTATGATCGAGGCGCATATTCCTTATATCGAAGAAGCGGGCGAAAAAGGCGTGCAAGTTTTGTGTTTCCAAGAGGTGTTCACCCAACCTTATTTCTGTCCAAGCCAAGACGTGAAATGGTTTGATGCGGCCGAGCCTATCCCGGACGGGCCAACAACAAAGCTCATGCAAAAATACGCCAGGAAATATGATATGGTTATTGTTGTACCCATTTATGAAGCCGACGCAGTGACGGGGGTTTATTATAACACAGCTGCGGTAATTGACGCAGACGGTGAGTATCTTGGTAAATACCGCAAAACCCATATCCCGCAAGTATCAGGGTTTTGGGAGAAGTTTTTCTTCAAACCGGGCAAGTCTAATTGGCCCGTATTTAAAACCAAATATTGCAAGCTCGGCGTCTATATTTGTTATGACCGCCATTTCCCYGAAGGGTGGCGGGCGCTTGCGCTGAACGGTGCGGAATATATCGTCAATCCGTCCGCGACCGTGGCCGGACTTTCCGAGTATTTATGGAAGTTGGAGCAACCCGCCTCTGCAGCGGCCAATGGCTGTTATATCGGCGCGATTAACCGCATTGGCAGAGAGCAGCCTTGGGATATCGGCGAGTTTTACGGCCAGAGCTATTTTGTTAATCCGCGCGGGCAGATCGAGAAGGAAGCGAGCCGCGACAAGGACGAGTTGTTGATCCATGATCTAGATATGTCTATGGTCAAGGAAGTGCGTAATCTCTGGCAATTTTTCCGCGATAGAAGACCGGATACATACGGGAAACTGACCGAGAGCAAATAAAAATAAACGAGTAAAACATAAAACATTTGTCATCCCGGGCTTGACCCGGGACCTCAATGTTGCAACTTTCACCCATGTCTACGCGTGAATACTTTGTCTACATGATGGCCAGTCGCAAAGGCGGTGCATTTTATGTGGGTGTGACAAATAATATTGAAGGCCGGGTGTGGGAACATAAAANCGGTGTTGGCTCCAAGCATGTCGCCAAGTACAAAGTTTTCATGTTGGTGTATTATGGGCCCATGGATGATATATTGGCGGCAATTGATTGGGAAAAACGCTTAAAAAGATGGCGGCGGGCGTGGAAGAATAAATTGGTTGAAGAACGCAATCCCGAGTGGCAGGATTTAGCAGAAGACTGGTACTAATCTTAAGCTCAGTGTGTGCAGGAAGTACGAGGTCCCGGCTCTGCGCTTCGCTTGGCCGGGATGACAGAATAGAGGGAAGAACATCTATGAGCACCAATTTCAAAATCAAGGGCGCTGACCCGACACTTTATAATGCCGATATGGCGCCTGTGRGCGACGAYGAACGCACATGGGATATGTGGTCTTACGCATCCCTATGGGTCGCCATGGTCGTGTGTGTACCGACCTATATGCTGTCCGGCGGACTTGTGGCGGCGGGCATGAATTGGTGGCAAGCAGTTCTGACCGTGTTTCTTGGCAATGCTATTGTCGTCGTGCCTATGATGCTCATTGGGCATATGGGGACGAAATACGGYGTGCCTTTCCCGGTTTTRCTGCGYTCAGCCTTTGGCACTAAAGGCGCTAAAATACCGGCGCTGGCAAGRGGGCTTGTTGCTTGTGGCTGGTTTGGTATCAATACATGGGTTGGCGGGTCTGCWATTTATGTGATYCTSAACGCACTGAGCGGCGATATGTTTGTGGGYGCAGATTTACCTATTTTAGGCATTGATGCAGCCCAGACGGTTTGTTTTCTTCTGTTCTGGTCYTTGCATTTGTATTTCATCAAAAAAGGWACAGAAAGTATTCGCTGGTTAGAGACAATGGCCGCRCCTTTATTACTGGTGATGGGGCTAGCTTTGCTKGCATGGGCCTATGTGAAGGCTGGCGGGTTCGGCGCAATGCTCTCCGCACCGTCCGAGTTCGTTGAAGGCGGGGCAAAGGAAGGTCAATTTGCCAAAACCTTCTTTATTTCGCTGACGGCTATGGTCGGGTTTTGGGCGACTATGGCCTTAAATATTCCTGATTTCACCCGCTACGCCAAAAGCCAGAAAGACCAGATATGGGGCCAGGCAATTGGCCTGCCGCTGCCTATGGCGCTCTTTGCTTTCATTAGCGTTGCCGTGACCTCGGCCACCGTKACCATTTACGGYGAAGCMATTTGGGATCCTGTACAGCTTGCCGGAAAAATGGGCGGGGTTGGTGTGATCATCGCGCTTGGTGCATTGGTTATCGCGACCCTTACCACGAACCTAGCGGCCAATGTCGTCGCGCCCGCATACGGGTTTTCAAATCTTGCGCCAGAGAAAATATCTTTCCGCATGGGCGGATATATAACGGCGGTCATCGGCATATTCATTTTCCCGTGGAAACTGGTTGAGGACGCGGGCGCATATATTTTCACATGGCTTGTAGGGTATTCAGCCTTGCTCGGGCCTATCGCAGGTTTGCTGGTTGCTGATTATTTTATACTGCGCAAAACCAATTTAAAGGTTGAAGATCTTTTCAAGCATGACGGTATTTACGGGGCCAGCAATGGTTGGAACAAAGCGGGGCTGACTGCACTTGTTTTGGGCATATTGCCGAGCCTTCCCGGGTTTTTACATGTGGCAGGTTTTGTAGACAGCGTGCCTGTATTCTTCGATACTATTTACGGCTATGCTTGGTTTGTCGGATTTGGGGTCGCAGCCTTTGTGTACCTCATCCTGTCCAGACGCACATAACAGGCGCACATAACAGGCGCACTTAACAAGCGCACATAAGGAGTTTTCTATGTCCACACTCATTTGCGGCGGAACGGTCGTTACGGCAGATCAAACTTACCGCGCAGATGTGCTTTGCAGTGGTGGTAAAATCGTGGCTATCGGAGAGGCGCTTGAGGCGCCAACAGGCTGCAAAATTATTGACGCGGGCGGGCAATATGTAATGCCGGGCGGCATTGATCCCCATACCCATATGGAGCTGCCCTTTATGGGCACAGTGGCATCGGAAAGCTTTTATACGGGCACAGCGGCAGGYCTTGCGGGCGGCACGACCTCTATCATAGATTTTGTCATACCAGACCCCGAACAAAACATCATGGACGCCTATAAAACATGGCGYGGTTGGGCGGAAAAATCCGCYGCWGATTACGGRTTTCACRTYGCCATTACCTGGTGGGACGACAGCGTACACAAAGACATGGGTACGTTAGTACGCGAAGAGGGYATAAACTCGTTCAAGCATTTCATGGCCTATAAAGGYGCRATCATGGCTACGGACGAGATCATGTACAACTCGTTCTCWAGGTCSTTAGAGCTTGGYGCTATGCCGACCGTGCATGCGGAAAACGGYGAGCTTGTTTATCAGCTACAAAAGAAACTCATGGACGAAGGTATGACGGGCCCAGAAGCGCACCCGCTCTCACGCCCCCCCGCTGTCGAAGGCGAAGCCGCTAACCGCGCCTTACGCTTTGCYGAAACCATTGGTGTACCGCTGTATATTGTGCATGTTTCAACATCCGAAGCCGTGGAAGAATTAAAACGGGCCCGCGCCCAAGGACAGCGCTGCTACGGCGAAGTTCTCGCGGGGCACCTTATCATTGATGATAGTGTTTATTTGGATCCAAACTGGGACAAAGCCGCCGCTCATGTAATGTCACCGCCCTTTCGCGCTAAACCGCATCAAGAAGCGCTTTGGAAGGGTCTACAAGGCGGAGTGCTGCAAACCACTGCGACGGATCATTGCTGTTTTTGCGCAGACCAAAAGGCGGCAGGCAAAGATGATTTTACCCTCATTCCTAACGGCACGGCGGGCATTGAGGACCGTATGTCGGTGCTTTGGCACCACGGGGTTGGCACGGGCCGCCTCACGCCCAATGAATTTGTTGCGGCGACATCGACGAGTGCAGCAAAGATTTTTAATATCTATCCCCGCAAAGGCTCCATCAGCATTGGCGCAGATGCGGACATTGTTATCTGGGACGCCGAGGCTACGCGCACGATTTCTGCAAAAATCCACCACCAAAATATCGACACCAATATCTTCGAAGGCATGCAGGTTAAAGGCATTGCAACACACACATTAACGCGCGGTATATTGGCTTGGAAAGACGGCGATCTACGGGCCGTAGAGGGCAGCGGACAATACGTTAAACGCCCCGCATTTCCAGCCAGCTTTGATGCTTTGGCCAAACAGGCAGGTACTAACAGAGCGAAACCGGTCAAAAGATAAATGTATCATGCCTTTTGCTCGCTGTTTTAATCCCTTTGCACGGCCATAGGCATCCAACACCACGTCAAAACTAAATTTTGCAAGCGTCTAGATTTCCTCTGATTATTACTATAAGATTATTCGCAAAGGGGGCGATCAATGAAACATTTACTATTATCAGCCGGGCTAGTTAGCTTGGCGGCTTGTACGCAAGGCGGAACATCAGATATGATGGAGGCAGAGAACCTTGCCACTGTAAAACAAATATATGCGGATTTCGAATCGGGGAAAATTGACGAGTTCATCGCGGCATTGGCCCCCGCCATAGTCTGGAACGAGGCGGAGAACAATCTCTACGCGCCTGATAGCCCTTACATAGGGGTTGAAGCCATTATGGGCGGTGTTTTTGCTCCATTGGCACAGGATTGGGAATATTTTTCAGTTGAACCGGGTAGTTTTATGTCCGACGGGGACCAAGTTGCTATGTTTGGCCGTTATAAAGCAAAATACAACACGAGCGGCAAAACCATGAACCCGCAAGTCGTGCATCTCTGGACGCTCCAGGACGGCAAAGTCACAGCGTTTCAACAACACATGGATACCTTGGCTCAGAAAGAGGCAATGATGCAAGAAGCCGTAATAGCAGAGTGAAATTCATAATCAGAATATCCGATAACTGCCATTAAGCCCCCTAGGACGATAGCAAATTCTTAGATTTTAATGGTTTTCCTCTGGTGCTTCTGGAACCTCTGGAGCTTCTGAAACCTCTGGTGCCTCTGGCACTTCTGGAGCCTCTGAAACCTCTGGCACTTCTGGAGCCTCTGAAACCTCTGGTGCTTCTGAAACCTCGGGCACTTCTGGTGCTTCTAGAACCTCTGGAACCTCTGGAACCTCTGGAACCTCTGGTACATATGGCATTTCTAGCATTTCCTGTCTCTGTAGTCGTCCCGGCCTAATGTGTGACCTATAAGCCCATACGCCTACTAACAATCCTGTTATCGAAGAACTTACAACCCAAGCCAATTCACGTAAATTATTGTTGGAGAGCCATCCTGGCACATTGCCGCCATTTTCCGTGGAAAGTGGGATAAGGCCTTTGAATAAATCGATAGTATCTGATCCCATAGCAAATTTCACACCTTCACTGAGGAGAGCCAATAGGATTAATCCCTTAATAACAAAGCCAAAAATATTTTCAACTTTGCTCCGTTCTGCTCCAATCAACCTAAACATAGTGGCGATCAGCCGTGCCGCAGCCCAAAGAGCGGCCAAGTTTAAAAGCAAATTAAAATCTTGGGCCATTTTAGTGTTAGCAATGGCTTGTGTGATAAAATTTGGAAAAGGAACATATGCCACAATTTCTACCAAATTCGGCAAAACATCTATAACTTTTCTGGCAGGCATTGCCACGATTGAAGATATTTTTTCAATAAATCCGAGATTTTCAATGATGATGGCTGCAGCTGATAGTGCAGCAATCCATTCTATGATTTTTGCTCCAAGTCGGAATGAGTTCCGGACAGGTTTACCTAGTGTTTCAGTCATAACAAATTCCCCAGTGAGTTAATGTATTCAGTATGTTAAATTCTTACTAACATAGAAAACACATTCTTGTCATAGCATTTGTGATAATAAAACTTGCTTGTGACAAGGGAAATAACGGCATTTCAAAAGAAAATCGGTAATTTTCTGCCCAACTACATCATTGCTTATTTGCCCCCCTATCTATTCGTTTGAAAACTGCACAGCACACGGTCTCCGCCAGGCTGCGGCACAGTCATGGCCGAACTCGTATCTACTCCTGCTTTCCTTGTTTAGCAGGGAAATAAATAAGCTCAATAGACAACAGCTTACACCTGAATTTAGTTAGATTATTTCCACTAGAAATCTAGCTGCTTCATAATCACTTTCATCATGAGCGACACTTTATAAGCATATGATTGGAATGACTACTCCTCCGGGTAAGCGATGACACGGATTTCAAGATCTACATTGTCAAATTGTTTTCGATATTTGATCCAAACACCATCAGCTAGTTTCGAAGACTGTTCGAGCTCTGTCAGGCTTTTTTTAAGAAGTGCGACACCCACGTCACCATTACAAAGCAGGCCATACCTTTCTAATAAAATTTTGCGAAATGGCTCGGCATGTTCAGCCATAACTGCGTCACTGTCGTTAGCTTTGAGCATATCTGCCCAAATTTGATCTGCCAGTGTTTGAGGGTCAGACGTTTGCGTAATTTCAATAGCGGGTTTTCCGTTGTCATACGCAATTGCTTTGCTGTGTATCCAGATATGTGYCGAACCGTCCACCGTCTCACAGGCAAGTCTAGTATACAGGATTTCCGCTTGTATTGGGACGTTCGCCAGAGCCAGTAAAAAGACTATGACGAAAGCCCGTACGATATTGAAGTAAGCCATCATTCCTCTCAAAGAATAAGATACCGCTCAGTCTATACTATTTTAGGACTGAATGCAATTTTCATAACTATTTGCACGATAGGCAGCCGCTAGCTGCTCAAATTTGACGTTAACGACATCTTGATTTAATGAGTTCCCTCTGACACTGCACGCAATACTCCGCTAAGTCCCCGTTAGTAGGGCACTTATCTTGAGCAAGGCATGTCAGGTGGTTTGTACCAGAAGGTAATGGAGGTGGCCGCAGTCYCGMCCGAAACCGTATCTGCCCATTTTCCCTGTTTAACAGGGAATTTTATTTGGATAACAGGGAAATATATAAACAGAACGTAAGCGTCCATTTCTCACACTCTTGTGTGTTTGGCCTTAAATATGGTCTTCTATTCTATAGTATTTACGGGAACTTTCTCCTGTGAATTAAATAGGAGAAGCCGTCTATGACCCATTTACCCCCTCGTAAACGTATGGATTTACGTGATTTTTGGTATGCACACCTTATTGCTTGGCAATCAGGCGATATGAACCAAAGGGCTTATTGTTTGGCCCATAACCTTCCACTTAAACGCTTCGGGAATTGGCGTGCCACGCTCAGAGACGAGATGCCACCCCCGCCTAAAAGACTGCTTTATAGGCGTTCTGTCACACTTAGTCATATGACAGAACAYGTGACAMATAAGGAAACYCAGCATTTGTCACCCGGTTACTTRCCGCCAATGGTAATGCCGTCCGTCYCACCACGAACCCGWTGTCACTATAGCCCGGCGGACAAGCGTAATATTGTGGCCGAGACCAACAGGCCGGGGGCTACAGTGTCAGGCGTGGCGCGGCGTTACGGGATATCCCGTCGGTCATTGTTCCGTTGGAAGCAGACCTATACTTCGCGGCCTGGTCCCGTCATCTTGCCTGTCACTATTATTGACCCTGTTGAGGCCGAACTTGGGTCACAAGGAGAGCTCCGATGATGTTGCTCCCGGCAGGCACACGGGTGCATCTGGCCGTAGGCATTACGGATATGCGCAAAGGTCTGGATGGTCTGGCGATGATGGTGCAAGGCATTCTGGAGCAAGATCCGTATTCCGGTCACCTGTTTGCCTTTAGGGGGCGTAAGGCTAATCTGGTAAAGATACTTTACTGGGATGGGAATGGTTTATGTCTGTTCGCCAAGCGGTTGGACCAGAGCGGGTTTACCTGGCCGCGCACCGGCGAGGTCGGCGGTAGTATCGTCTTGACGTCAGCTCAACTTTCTATGTTGATTGAAGGGATAGATTGGCGTGTACCCAAACAGGTGTGGAGGCCAGCAAAAGCGGGATAATAAGTCTGTAATTTGCACGGATTTACCCCGATATCCTTTGTCCTGCATGTGTATTTATGTTATGGGTATGTATGCAGATTGATCTGACAAGTTTACCTAAAAACTCGAAGGTTTTACAGCGTCTTGTTACGGATATGGTGACGGGTTTATCGCAGCGCGACGAAGAAATTGACCGCCTGCAGCAGATCATCAAAGGTTTGCAGCGCTCCCGATATGGGCGGCGGTCTGAGCAGTTGGATGCAGACCAAATGGCCTTGAGTTTGGATGTGGATCTGGAAGAAAATGCCAAACTGGTTATAGATGAACCTGATCTATCTTGACTGCCGCAAACAGATAATCCGAGTAAAGAAAAAACCAGGGGTTTACCGGAGCACTTACCGCGTACAGATATTGTACTGGAACCTGAGCATGATGGTTGCTCTAACTGNGGCGGCGCCTTGCATGATGCGGGCGAGCAGGTCAGCGAGATGCTGGACTGGATACCGGCCAAGCTGCGCGTTATTCGTATCCGTCGTCCCAAATATGGGTGTCGGGGATGTGGTGCACTTCAACAAGCCCCGGCCCCGGAACGCCCTATTGCCAAGGGGCTGGCCACACCCGCAATGATAGCGCAGGTGTTGATTAGCAAATATTGTGATCACACACCGCTCTATAGGCAATCACAGATAATGGCCCGTCAGGGCATAACGCTTAATCGTTCAACATTGGCCAACTGGGTTGGCGGCGCATGCTGGTGGCTGGAAGCTCTCCATGACAAACTGCAGGCACATTTAAATACGGCCACCCACCTGTTTGCAGACGACACGCCCATTCCAGTTCTTGATCCTGGCAGGGGCCGCACTAAAACGGGACGGCTCTGGGTATATGTGCGCGAACAGCGCGGTTGGAGCGGCTCACAGCCGCCCATAGCTCTGTACCATTATGCGCCTGACCGCAAAGCCGTGAGACCGGAGATACACCTCAAAGGCTATAAGGCCATTCTCCATGTAGACGGGTATGCAGGCTTTGAAACACTGGCTGCCAAATCAGAGATCAACCTGGCCGCATGTTGGGCCCACACATGGCGTAAGTTTTACGAGGTTTATCAGGCAACAGGATCACCAATAGCACAGGAGATGTTGAGCCGGATTGCGGGTCTGTACAAGGTCGAGAAATACGTACGTGGGCAGTCGCCGCAAACCCTGGTGAAAGCGCGCAGCCAATACGCGCAGTCTATTATAAACACAATGAAACCGTGGCTGGAGGTGCAGCTTACGCGAATATCTGCCAGCAGCACACTCGCAGGCGCGGTACGGTATACGCTCGCAAGATGGAAATCCCTCTGCCGCTTCTTGGCAGATGGATGTATCGAGCTTGATACCAACCCTGTTGAGCGGGCCATAAGGCCAATCGCCCTGGGTCGTAAAAACCATATGTTCGCAGGCAGCAACAAAGGTGGGCACCGCTGGGCGGTCATCTGCTCTCTCATTGAAACCGCCAAACTCAACAAAGTCGAACCTCACGCCTATATCACAGACATCCTCACACGCATGACTAACGGATACCCTGCATCCAAACTAGACGACCTGCTCCCGTGGAACTGGAAGCAAGACATAATCAACGTGTGAGGAATGGATGCTTACACCGTATCTAACTATTACCAACTTTCCTCTGAGTACGCAGTCTGCCTTTTGTACAATACCGCTACAAGAAGTGATATTTACATTTGCTCCATTTTACTTTGAATGTATCCATCCCCGCGCGATCAAAATGTTTTCATCTACGCTGCTGAGCGGATCGCCGGAAATTATTGTGTCGATCACTTGATCCACAATTGCTGCGTCTGCTCCACTAGCAGTTTGGTAGCCTTCGCCTCCGTATCTTTCCGCCTGGTTGAGCGTCAATATTTGCCATGTTGTTTCGTTTCGACATGCGACGCCGCGAAGTGCTGACGCCTCACTTTGTGCTTGAAACTCTCGGCAATATTGACCGTCCACAGTTTGAAATGTTAGGGTTGGTTTAATTGCAATATTGGAACCCTTATCAAAGCGGACTTCCACAGCGCTTGGTCTCGATTCTAGCACATTGTAAAGCGGGCTTGATGTAGTGATTGTACCGGTTAGTTGCGCATAAAGCGCGCCGCTATCGTCGGATGCCAATAGCGTACCTCGTCCCACCGTCAGACCAATCATCATAGCCAAGGTAGCTGCTAGAGGGGCCGCCCATTTCGACACTGAAAATGTGTTGAGACGCGTTCTAAACAGCACCACATTATCATTACGCCGCTCTTTTGTAGTCGCGGATTTATCGTCGAGCAGAGCTAAAATTTCGGCAGGTATGGGTTCATCGGCTATATCCCCATATGCGGCTTTGACAGATTGGTTTGCCATATTCAGAGCAGATACCCGCTCTGCTATTTTTGGGTCGTCTGTAATAGCAGCCTTTATCGAAGCCATTAATTCGTCGGGCAGTTCGCCGTCAAGATAAGCTGATAATTGTTCCTCTGTAAATTTCATGTCCTTATGCCCTAAATGCTTGGGTGGGAGAAAATGGTTTTCCGCCGTCTGAAAACTGGCTCGCTAAGTTTTTTCGCGCTCTTGCCAGTCTACTCATTACTGTGCCGATGGGTGTGCCTAATATCTCGGCTGTATCCTTGTAAGAATAGCCTTCTATGGCGACTAGGGATAAAGCGGCACGTTGGTCGTCTGGCAAATTATCCATCGCCGCTCTCACTTGCTTCAGTTTTAGCTTATCCATAATCTCAGTCTCACTTTCAGGGCGGTTGTGAATGGTAATGTCTTGCCCTTCGGCAGCACGTTGCCTAACTTTTCTCGCGCGAATTTCATCAATCCAAATATTTTTGCAAACGCGAAACATCCATTTTCTCATGTCTACATCTTCTGGCACTCCCTTCTTGAGCACCCTTTCTACAGTGGATTGTAACAAGTCGTCACCGTCGGATCGGCTTTTTGACAACGATATGGCAAACCGCCTTAAATGTGGTAGTGCATCGAGCATCTCTTTGCGTGTTTTGCTATCGTTACTTTCCATACTGCTTCACTCCATTGACGTTTCATAAGCCGTGTTTATTCCGTATATAAGTAAAGATTCTTTCTGAAAGGTGTTATTTTAGGGTTTCTGGAAATACTACTAATCAGCGGACGTCCGCTCCGTGCGGGTTAAAGGGCGAATAAGGCCGTACCCGTATATTGGGTCAAAACCAGCGACGCCCAGATCTTTGGCATTTGCTTTAAGCTTTTTCAATAATGCCTCGTTCGTGTTTCCCGCTTGCGCATCCGACATAGCCAAAACAACCGCGACAAACGGCGAAGCAAAGCTTGTACCGCTAGACGATTGATATCTTTTTGTACCAGCAGCATTAAGGATGGCAACGCCTGGCGCGGCGAAATCGATATGTTTGCCCCGGTTTGCGTAACGATATACAGCATTGTTTTTATTCACGGCTGTAACGGCTACGACGGAAGGGTAAGCAGCGGGATAAAGAGGTTTCGCCGCAGGTCCTTCGTTGCCAACAGCTGCGACTATGATTACACCCTTGTCGCCAGCCCGATTAATGGCGGCTTCTAATATAGCGTTTGGCGGACCCGCTAGGCTCATATTTATAACCTTAACCTCATTTTCAACCATCMAGTTAATTGCCTGCACGAGGTTTTGTGTTGTTGTGGTTTCTTTACCCATGGGGGAATTGAAAAATACGGATGCGGCATATAGCTCTGCATTGGGCAGCAGGCCGGTATATTCTTCTGATTGCCCCACTAAAATAGAGGCAACTGATGTGCCGTGCTTTGGCCGTTTAAAATCGAAGGATACAAATTCGCGGGTCATGATATTGGCATTGGCAAGCGCGGCGTGTTCAGCGCGAATGGCTGTGTCGATCATGCCGATTTTTAGGCCCTTACCCCACTTATACCCTTCAGCGTTAAAAACAGAGCTTGGTAAAATGCCCTGCCCTTTGTTTGCACCACCCTTGTCTCTTTGCCCGCTCTTTGTTGTGTAGAGATGATTGTAATCAACGACAGAGTTAGGCGCTAAAGTGGCAATATCAGATTGAATTTGTTGAAAGTCAAAACTAACAGGCGGCTCCAACCGAGCGATGGTTTTTTCCAGTCCCAGTAAATTTTGTTCTTCTCGGATATGATAGCCTCGATCTGATAAGGCTTCTAGGTCGCTAGGATCAATCAGGGCTAAAAACTCTCCTGAGAGTGCAAAGTTTCCAACTTCGTCGCTTTCAAGAATGAAGTCTTCCCCGTCACGAAGTTCGAAATTTTCCACATCAAAGTCGACATTACTCTCAAACTTGCTTTCGAGCTCTTCGTCATCCTCAACGTTGTCTTCAGTATCGTCCTCGACGTCATCCTCGACATCGTCCTCGACATCATCCTCGACATCGTCTTCAACATCATCCTCGACATCGTCTTCAACATCATCCTCGACATCATCCTCGACGTCATCCTCGACGTCATCCTCGACATCGTCTTCAACGTCGTCTTCAACATCGTCCTCGACATCGTCTTCAACGTCGTCTTCAACATCATCCTCGACATCGTCTTCAACGTCGTCTTCAACATCGTCCTCGACATCGTCTTCAACATCATCCTCAACGTCGTCTTCAACATCGTCTTCGGTGTCGCCGGGATCTTCTTGTGCGTAACTTGGATATGATACTACCGCGCTGCTCACGCCTACCGTGAAAACACTAGTGAGTAGATAGAGTGTCAAGTTTCGCCAAGTGGCCATTATCTTCCTATACGTCTTTAATCCGCTTAAAATTTTGCCCCAAGACTGAATGCGACAATACTACGATTGTAATCTGCAGAGGGTAAGTTCGAGGAATGTACGGCGCGCTCAAGCTCTATTTGAGCATAAAAAACATCTGTGATTGGAACCTCTAACTCAAGTTGAAACCTGTGCCGATTATCATCACGCACCACACCAATTGACGGTGTAATGTTGTCATAGTCGCGTTTTTGGTAGCGCCACCCAGCTTTAAATTTTGTTTTTCGCCCCAAAATGTCCAACCGTTTTATATAACGTAGCTTGAATTTATGCGCACCGTAATCAAATTCATCGGCATTAGCATCACTATCTTCATAGCTATACCCGGTCTGAACATATTGCCGGACACCGTCTAAAAAAAAGTATATGTCCGCCCCGCCTTTGTGCACATTTGCATCCCTTGTTGGGTTGCTCTTGAAAGCCTTATCAGCATAGCCATAAAACCCGCGCACATAGGCTTTCTTGCCAATAAACCGAGATGCATAAGGCGATATTTGATTGAGCGTCAAAAAATTATTTTGGTTCAAACTGCTGTTGGCAAATTGATAGGAGACACCTGCTTTAAAATTACCAAAATCATGCTCTAGCTTCGTTGAAACCAAATGCGTGAGCACATCAAATTTGGAAAACTCTTCGTGGGTTGTGGTCGATAATTTATAACGAACATCAAATTCGGTGTTTTCGCCGAGTTCTTGTTCAAACTTTACTTGCGCGCTCAGCTTGGCTGAAACATCGCCCGTGCCGACATTCACATCTAGTTCGCTGACCGACACATTACTGTTGTAATAGGCCCCCGCATTAATATGAAAACTTAGACCCGAGACCAGCGCCTCAAGAGGTGTAGCGTCCTGATTGCCGCCGCGGCTATCTTCTTGCGCTAATGCAGGCGTTGAAAACATCAACAGCGCTGCGGCCATCATTAGGCTCGTTTTGTATAAATTATCTGTACTCATTGTCTTTGTCTAACCTCTCTATGTAAATATTTTATGAGCAAAATTACTCTATATATCGAATACGGCGGCGCGCACACACTGCACATAATTCGCCCTCCTAAAATTTGCTTTAAAACCGTGATAGGCACCAGGGACAATTGTCATTTTAATATTTGGTTTGATGTCCCGCAAAATGGCTAACTCTATTATAGATTTTATCCAATTTTGTGACCTTTTCAAACGGTTACACCCTTGGTTTTTGTCAATTGTACTATTGCAATTTAGCTTCTTATCTCGACGATTGTCCCGTTCACCAACAAGGACTTCAATAGGAAATGACAGTAGCCCTTTTGGGTATAATTGCAAATTCTCAAATTCACCACTGGTTGCTAATCCCTCAGGATAAGTCATTTCCGCGTTCGGAAAAGTATACCAGCCGGGTGCCATAAGGATCAATTTTTGTATGCGTTCCGGATATAACATCGCATAGCGATGCGCAAATTGGCCGCCGCCTGAATAACCGTTTAGTGTTATTTTTTTTGTCTCAAACCCATATTTTGTTTCTATGTCTTCAAGTATAAGATTTAAGGCATCGCTTGGTCTAAGGCCGGCGGCGTCTTCCCGTAATATTTGAAAATGTTTAAAGCGTTCCTTAGTAAACAAAGGGACGACTAAAACCGTATCACTTAAATCAAAATGCTCAACAAATCGCGTACTGTGCTCAATAGCATTGCGCGTAATTCCGTGAACGCTCACCAATATAGTTGGCCGTTCAGAAATGGTTTTTGGGACATAAATATAATATGGACAGGCTTCATCACCAGATGTCGTCATAGCCATAATTTTGTTGTGCTTTAATATAGTTTCCACGAATTTACCCTATCTATTTTTATTGAACATTTAACGTATGTAATGTTGATTTATAGTGAGCCGGTGTTTGTTTTTGAATTTTACCATTTTCCAGCTGCCAGACCTTGTTGCAAAGTGCCAACAATGAGAGGTCATGACTGGCGGCAATTATTGTGCYCTCAAAGCCTTCTAAAACTTTGTAAAATGCAGCTTTCCTTTTTTTATCAAGATGGACATCAACTTCGTCCAGAAGCAATATCTTCGGTCTCATGAGAAATGCGCGCGCTATCACTATTGCTGAGACCTCCCCGCGAGACAAATTGGCGCCGCCCTCACGCACAGTTCGGCCACGCCAAAACGCAGATTTTGGGTTGTCTACATCCATGCCGAGCGCCAAAAGCATTTCCTTGCTGGCATCTATATTTATGYGGTCGCTCGCGTAGCACAAGTTCTTCTCGATTGTGCCTTTGAACAATGGATCGCTAGCGCTAGCCAATGTTATGGTGCGGCGCAAACTGCCAATCCCATATTTATTCAGAGGTTTTCCGCCAAGCATAATTTGGCCTTTTTGTGGTTCATCCAACCGCATTATCAGCTGAAGAAGTGTTGATTTTCCTGAACCATTAACACCCAGTAGAGCGATTTTATCGCCGGGGTTTGCCTGAACGGTAATGTCAGAAAGTGCGGGAGAAAACTCTACTGAAGATAGCTGCAAATCTGTACGACGAATGCGGGATCTCTGGCCTTTGCTTGGGGGCGTTATAAGCGGCCCCAAATTGAGTAGATTGTCAATTTTTTCTTGGGCAATTTGGGCGCCGTGCCAGTATTCATACACGCGCCCAAAATCATATAAGGCTGGCGACAAAAACGTAACCAAGGCAATCGCCGCCAATAAATCACCCGTAGTGATTTGGCCTGACTGTATGCCCAGAGCCCCAACAAGCGCGGTTAGTATAAGGGCAAGGCTGCTGACAATCCGTGTTAATCCTCGCAAAAGACCTATGAAGTTAGCGCGTTCACGCATGGCGGTTTTAAGCTTACGTGATTTTCTTTGAAAGTCCCGGCGCTCGACCTGCCGCCTGGCCAGAATTTGAATGATTGGCATGGTCAGCATTTTTTCCGTAATCCCGGACGCTAATATGGAACGGCGCTTACGGGCTTGCCTAACCGATGCATTAACAGACGTGCCGAGCAAAAATGCGCTAGCCCCGCCAAGCAAGAATAAAGCCGTCAGTGCCAATGCAATATTAATGTTGATGAAAAACAGTGCGCTCAGGCCGATGATCAGCAAAATAGACGATATGACTAACCGGGCCAAACCTATGGTCACCCATTGTCTTAATGCCGTCAGGTCGTTCATGAAACGCAGCAGAAGCGGGCCTTTGCGTTTTCGTGCTAACACCCTAAATGACAAGCGGCTTAAATGGTCAAACAGTCCAAGCCTTATGGTGTGCACATAGTCTTGACCCAGCCGTTCCGCTTCAACGCGTTCGCGCCATTTAAGCGTTCCCAAGGCCAGAACAACAAAAAACAAACTAACGCCAAACAGTAACAAATTACCGTCCAYTGCATCTGGYGCCAATATACGTTTTATCTGCATAGCCAGAGTAACAGCCAAGCTTGCTTCGAGCACACCAATCAAGGCGAGCTTCTTCAAGGACTTTAGAAGTGTCCATGAAAATAAATTTGACCCCTGATGCATGATGTTACCCCTTTAGATACGGCTACGGACTACGCAGCAAATCATGAGCTAATTGCGCAGTGTTATTGTAGGCGGCTGCGTCCAAAATCGGCACGCCTGTCACAAGTGCGGCTTCGCGCACACAAAGTGGAGCCGATGTCAACATGCCGCCGATCGCAATCAGGGGTAATTGGTGCGTTTGCAGCAGACTGACACCGGCGCTCGCAGATAGGCCGTCTCGCGCTGCATACACGAGGCTATCTATCTGTGACTTGAACCAAGGTGTTCCGATTATGTGTTTGGTTTCKTCTTGTARRAGSCCRTCGGCAAYCTCTATGACGATAACGTCCGGGTTTTTTGCTTTGGCGGCGCTTACCAACAACTCCATAATGCCCCTTAGCTCATCCTGCGCCACTTTAAATGTTGTTGGATACCCAGCATCGGTAAAATCATAAGCTATATGAGCCCCGGCATCCTGGTATTGCCACATGTCACCCCCTGCACCCGTGCCCGTAATTTTAAGGGCGGCTACTTTCAAGTTTTCTTGGCTCAAACTATGGATAATATTTGCCGCCACAGTAGTCTTGCCTGCATTCATACCCGAACCAACAACAGCAATAATGTGCGGCTCTGTTTTAATAGTAGATGTCAAACCCGGTTTAATGGCAGAGCTTTTCAGGTTGATGACATTTCGATTTTTATCACACAAAAGTCCAATAGGTTTGATGCGTGTCGGGTTCTTGACCCTTGCATTTTTTGAGGCATAGGTAGCAGCAATCCCACCTGCAGCAACCATATAGCATTCGGATAAATTTTCTGGCACATAGCCTTCGAATTGATCGGCCGCATAACGTGCGCCGTAGCTGAGGRTGATTTCATCACCAACATGCAGAAATGCACGGCGGCCATTGGTCTTCTCGATGCGCTTATGTTGCCCAAGATATGTAACTTTAGCCAATACAAGATCGCCTGCTTTTGGTGTGATTTGGCCGCGCTTTAAATATTTAGCAGGCTCTAAATCCATATTCCTTGTTACATAGGCACGCTTTGCCGCCTGCACTCTATTAGACTTAAGGGCAGCAAACTTTGCCCGCTTTTCTGATTTTGGCATAAAATCATTTGCCCCTGCTTTGAGCGGAACGGCGGTCTGTGCTTTTGTCGCCTGAAAGGTCATTATTTCTCCTGCCTCTAATTTAATTGCGAGGTCACTCTGCTGAATACATGTGTTTGCCATGGGTACTTCCTCTAGTAAATTTACAGTCTGCCTATCTGACGTTTGGGCCGTGCATTTTATTCCCAGAAAAAGAAAAATAAATTAATTTGGAATAAATCCAAGGCTTCACACGTCTCTTAAATATCAACCACAAGGAAAGCGGAAGCGTTCCACAAAACCCAAGAAACAATGAGAGATATCCGATGAAAAACTTAAGCCTTAAAACAAAACACATAACTGCGGTAAGTTTGCTAGCCATAATAAGCTCATCAGGCGTGGCAGCTGCGCAAGACAATTTCACTTTAGTACCCCAAGGGCGACTACAAGTAGATTATACAAATGCTAACGGTGACAACTCGGGTGCAGATTTTAACGGGTTTGATTTACGCAGGGCCTATATAGGTGCGCATGGTAAATTGGGGGACAGAGTAAGTTATAATGTTGATGTGGGTGTTGATGAAAACGGGAAGGTTACTCCGATAGTTGCTTTCCTTGACTGGAAACCATTCAACACCAAAAAGGGTAATGATTTTAGAATTCGTGTGGGGCAATTTAAAACGCCCATGTCCCTTGATGAAAGTACCTCGTCTCTATTTACATCAACAATTGAGCGCGCGTCTTTCACAGACTCTTTTAATATTCAGCGCCGTGTCGGGGTCGGGTTTGTTCAGCGCGGCAAAAAACACACCCTTGCGGGCGGGGTATTTGGCGGCGCTATAGATCACCAACCCTTCGGTAGTAGCAATGAGGTAGCGCTACGAGGAACATACACDCCTTTCTTAAAAAAGAAAAAAGCCGTTCATCTTGGAGCATCTTTTCGCTACCGGACGGACAATAAAGACAGCGGCCCCAACCGCTATACCCAAAGGCCTTATTCCCATAATATTGATCCGATCCTGAGTACTGGACGCATTGCAGAATCTGATACGACCTTTGCCGGTGAGGCGGCTTGGATAAATGATAAAATATGGGTTGCAGGTGAATACGCCGTCAACAAAGCTAAGTGTGCGACCTGTATCACGGACCCAAGCTTTAACGGGTATTACGCGGAAGCAGGATTTTTTTTTGGCGGGCGCAAAGTATATAAAAACGGCAAGTTTGACCGTCCAAAAGTTTACAACCCGGTTACAAAGGGCGGAATAGGCGCTTTTTCAATTGTCGCTAGATATGACGGCCTTGATCTTGTGGACGGCTCTGTAAACGGGGGGGACTTAAAAAACATAATCCTCGGTGCAGATTGGTATCCAACCAAACACACACGCATCGGCATCAATTATTTCAACTCGGACGCCAACTTAGGCACAAGCTCATCCCGATTAGCACCAGAATTCATAGCCCTACAAACGGCAAGCATTTCAAAGGAAAAAGTTCAAGGTTTCCTAATCCGTGCCCAATATGATTTTTAGGGGTAAATTGCAGCGGAATATGCAAAATTTTCTCAAACCTTATAAAACACTTAGCTTCAGCACTACAGTGGCTTTGTCACATTAACTTCCTAGGGTCAGTTTATCTGTTGCCATTTTTGTTACCTGGTACCAGTGGGTGTAGCAATATCCCAGCTAGTCATGGCTCGATTTCGAAGAATTTTCATTGTGTTACGTGAGGTCAGATGTCGGCGGTTGTTGAACAAGTTGTAGATTTGCGCGTAGGCGGGGAGTAACCTTTGTGCTGATCGTATTGTTCTAAACCTTTGTGCTTTTCGCTCTCGCCGTCTTATGGGAACATGTGAACATTCAGCTCTGTTATTCTTGCGCCCTCCTACGTCTTGGAGATCAGACAGTCCAATGTCCCTGAGTGCCGCACCGTAAGATGCAAGCCTGTCGGTGACGATACGTTCAGGCCTCACACCTTGGTTTTTTAGGAGTTTACGGATTAAACGCAAGGCCGCCTTGCGGTTTCTGCGGGTTTGAACAACAACATCCAAAACAGTTCCCTCATCATCAACTGCGCGCCAAAGATAAACCAATTTTCCATCGATCCTCACAAAGACTTCGTCTAAGTGCCAAACGTTACTTGGTTTGTCTGACCTGCGTTTGATCCGCTTGGCATAAGTCAAACCGAATTTATCTACCCATCTCCGGATAGTTTCATAAGAAACATCGACACCACGCTCAGCCATCATATCTTCGATATCACGGAAACTCAGGTTAAAGCGAAAATACAGCCAGATGGTTTTACGAATAATATCGGGATGAAAGCGATGACGGGTATATATAGATGTTTTCATTAGGTTTTGATATTATAATCGTGGAAACAGTGAGTTAACGTGACAAAGCCCAAAAAATAGCCCTTAATTTGGTAAGGCCATGTCAACAATAGCCCTTGCCCTATTTGGGTTCATAGACATGCCCATAATTAAGGTATGGTAAAGAATGGGGCCGTTTAGGGCATCAAGAGAAAAATCGATATCCGTTCTTTGTGCAAATTCCCCATTTTCAAYACCGGCCCGTATAAGGCGCCGTAATACGATGCCGCGTCTTGATAAAATATACTGCCTTAACTCGCCCAAAGGCTCCGAAAAATGCGCTGCAGATAAAATAGAGCTTAGGATACGCATGGTTTGTGGCAAGCTGAGTGCACTAATAAGCCCTTCTAACACTGAAACAGTAAGCGCTCTGATATTATGATCGGAAAGATCATCTGGCAATTGTAAGCCTTGCGGGAGGTCAAGCAAGTGCTTGATCGTCATGATGCATAAATCTTCTCGTGTATCCCACCTTAGCTTTAATGTGGGGCGCGCAACACCGGAAACCGAACTTACTTTCGCAAAGGACAGACCTTGATATCCATTAGCTGCTAATATTTCGATAGCAGCTTTAACGACCTTATCCTCAATATCAGGGTTTCTGGGGCGGCCTGGACGCATTACAATGTTTTGGATCTTTTGTTCCAAGTGAAATTCCTCAAATTATGTTTTACGTATTGCTATTACTATACAGATATGTATAGTAATAGCAATTGGCCACGTTGGCGAGACCTTAACAGAGGGGACTATTATGTCAAAGAATACACTTAAACTAGGCTTACTGGCTGGCACGCTACTCGCGTCAAGTACGCTTAACATTACGGCCTCGGCTCAGGTACAAGATGAAATCATCGTTACGGCGACCAAGCGCAATGAACGCCTTATTGATGTGCCTCTATCAATTTCTGTTGTTGGCGCACATATGATTGAGACGACTGGAATTCGTGACCTTAAAGAAGTTGCAGAATATATTCCCAATGTCGAAATTAGTCAGGGTAGTGATTTTAGATCTTCTGTGACAATTCGAGGTGTTGGCGCAGTTAGCCGTAATATTGGTTTTGATACACGTGTGGGCGTGTATGTTGACGGTATTTATATGGGGCAATCTCCGTCCCTCAATCAGGAACTTCTCGATTTGCAGCAAGTTGAAGTTTTGCGCGGCCCGCAGGGCACCCTCTTTGGTAAAGATACAGTTGCTGGCGCAATTAATCTGATTACGAAAAAACCGGGCGATGAATTTGAAGGCACTATCAGTGCTGATCTCGGTAATTTTGGCTATACAGAGTTTAAAGGTATGGTGACAGTGCCACTAAGTGACACAGTAAGTTTCAAAGGCTCCATCTCAAAAGCAGATCGTGACGGGTTTATTCGAAATACAGGTACAGGCAATGATTTGATGGGAGTTGATACATTGTCCTATCGCGGGCAGCTCCGCTTCACTCCGAGAGACAATTTGGACATTAATCTCTCTTTTGATGGCCTTAACTCTGACCGCCTCTTTATGGTAGGAGAACCGGTCACAGATATGTTGGGCCTCTTCACTCTTCCTGAGGACCGTGAAGTTAATTTTGATTTTGACCCGAATGAAAGCCGCGATGTATATGGAGTGGCGCTCACGGTAGAGTATGAACTTGCAAATGGGTTCACGCTTAAATCTCTATCCGGCTGGCGCGATACCAAGGCATTTTTCAGCAATGCTACGGATTATTCACCGACAAGCATCATCTTTATTAAATACACGGACGAATTCGAGCAATTTTCTCAAGAGTTTCAACTGATCTCGCCAGATGAGGGTAAACTTGATTATGTGGTGGGTGCATATTTGTATACACAAGATGCATTTACCAATCGTGATGTACCGCTTGGTGATGGCTTTATTGAAGGTTTTGTTGCTCCATTTGTAGCCCCCGCCGTGGCGCCATTGTTAGGGCTAGATCCTGCCAACTTGACCGCTGCTAATCTGGATCTCATCAGCGCTATTGCAGGGTTTGGCCCGGAAGGCTCTAATGCGACTACAAATACTGGTGCTGTTACAACGAACAATTACGCTCTGTTTCTTAATGCAAATTATGAGCTGTCAGATCGGCTCACTCTTGGCATAGGCGCTCGCTATTCAATTGTCGAGAAAGATGCCAGTTGGATACTTGATGGCCGCAATTCTGGCCCGTTCGGTATTGGTACTACCAACCCCGATCCAATAACAGGCGCACCCACACCATTGGTTAATGATAGAAAAGATACGGCGTTTTCGCCTGCTGTTAGCCTGACCTATGCTGTAACGGATACGGCCAATGTTTATGCTAAGTATTCATCGGGCTTTAAAAGTGGCGGCTTCAATCTTGATTTCATCAATGCTAACGAATTAGCGGCGAATGCTGGCCTTGAGTTCGACAAAGAAACGGTCGACAGTTATGAGCTTGGATTAAAGGGCACTGCTGGTAATTTCAGCTTCGCCGCAGCGGCATTCTTAGCTGAATTTAGTGATTATCAAGTCAATCAATTTATTGTACTAGACCCAAATGCTTCCCCGCCTCTCACTTCGATCCGTATTACTAATGCTGCGAGTGTGACGTCAAAAGGGCTTGAATTGGAGGCGTCTTGGCGGCCAACTGATGAGCTGACCTTCCAAGGTACGCTAGGCTTTCTTGATGCCACATTCGACGTATTTCCAGGCGGCGCAACGGGCGGTACGGATGCCGCGGGTAAGGCCTTGCCGGGGGCGCCCGATTTCAGTGCAACCTTTGGCGGGCAATATATTCATAGCCTAGACACCATGAAAGCATCCGTGTTGCTACGGGCTGATTTAACCCATCGCAGCGGTATCTTCCAAAGCATTGATAATATAAAAACAGATGTGGCAGCTTTTGAGCCAAACAACCCATTCGATTTTGGATATGCCAAAGCGCTAACCCAGATAAATGGTCGTATAGGCTTTCTGCCAGACAGTGAGAGATTTGAAATTTATTTTTGGGGTCGCAATTTAACTGATGAACAGCAAGTTGTTTCTGATCTACAGGATTTTTTTGGCACTAAAGTTCGGCAACATAATATTGGCCGTACATATGGCGTAGAATTGGTCGCAAATTTTTAAAACCGTCTCCCTTTGGTTTAATGGTTACATCCTCGTTTTTTAAAAAACGAGGATGTATGTTTTTAGCTATTTGATTAGGTAAACAAGCAAATGGAAATCAATAAAATATGTGTTGATGGTATGAACCTTAGCTATCAAAAACAAGGACATGGCGTCTCAACACTTGTGCTCTTACATGGAAATTCTGGCTGTAAAGAAGTTTTCGAGAACCAATTTTTACATTTTTCCAATTCAAAATATACCGTGCTAGCCATCGATTTACCCGGGCATGGCAGCTCAGATAATGCCATCACGCCTGACAGCACATATACAATTCCGGGCTACGCGCAAATTATGAACAAAGCTCTCACAGCGTTAGACGTTAATGATCATATCCTCATTGGATGGTCACTTGGCGGAAATATTGCACTAGAGCTGGCGGGCTGTGATTTAGCGGATTCGAACTCCACCCTAAAGGGCATAATGATATTCGGCGCCCCCCCGGTTGGCCCCGGGATGAAAAATTTAGAAAAGGCATATCTACCTGCTACGTTTGAATCCGCGGTTGGTGAAAATGATACGCCGAGAGAGCAGATTGATGCATTTGTTAAATCAGTTTACGGAACGCTCGATCCGATCCCAAATTTTTTTTATGAATGTGCTCACCGTACTGAAGGTAAAGCTCGCGAGATCATGGTTGGACACTGGATGGGCGGCACGGACGGGCATAAACAATACGATACGATAGCAAAGTGGGAAAAACCTATTTGTGTATTGCACGGAAATTTGGACCCATTCGCTGCGCTTGATTACCTCAGAGACGCGCCTTGGAAAAATCTCTGGCGAGACCAGGTGTTTGAACTGCCAACTATCGGCCACGCGCCTTTTGCGGAACACCCTGAGAGCTTTAATATACTCTTGGAAAAATTTGCCGCAGATGCACTCTAAAGCGATTAACATTCAAAACTATTTTTCAAATAATTATAGTGAAGGTCGCACGCGCTTTCTAAATGCTTGTGAAAAAAATAATCTTACGGTAAAATCGTTTATTCACCCTAACCATAAAGGCCCTAGTAAGGAGGACTTGGCAGCAGATACGGCATGGATTGGTCCCAAAAATGCGGCTAAAGTTCTCATGGTTTTATGCGGCACACACGGTCTTGAGGCCTCAACAGGTGCAGCGACTATACTACAATTCTTAGAGACCACCCCACAAACACATCTCCCTGATAATACCGCTATACTGCTTGTGCACCCTGTTAATCCATATGGTTGGGCTTATGACAGGCGCGGTAATGAAGACGGTATTGATCTCAATCGAAATTTTCTTGATCACACAAAACCTTACCCGGCTAACCCTGCTTATGATACACTGCATTCGCTTATCAAAAGTGCTAATGTGGATGAGGATGGCCTAATAGAATTTACTGCCACCTTTCATAGATATGTTGAGACCTATGGTATGGCGCAAGCCGTTAGTGGTATTACGGCGGGTCAGTATAAACACCCTGACGGAATGAGCTTTGGCGGTAGTGCACCGAGTTGGTCAGTCCAAACATTGTTCAAAATCGCTAATCAGTATTTGACCGAAGCTAAAAATGTTATTTTACTTGATTGGCACACCGGCATTGGTGATTTTGGCAAGCCGTACTTTATTATGGATGCTCCTGTATTATCTGCAGAATTCAAACGTGCATCTTCTTGGTGGCTAAAGCATAATATACATAGTGACGATATCCTTGACGGTGCATCCCCAAATTATACTGGGCTTCTCATTAAGGGTATGAAAGAAAAAATTAAATATCTTAATCAGGTCGAAATTACCAGTGTTGTCATTGAATGGGGCACCTACAAATTAGACGCTATGCTACAATCTTTACTTATGGATGATTGGCTGAAGAGCAATCGCGATATTGATGCGTCCATAACAAAGCAAGTACGCATTCAACTAAGAGACCGTTTTTGCCCTGAAAATCCTGATTGGCGACAGGCCGTACTTAAACAAGCACCCACCCTTTACATGCAAGCTCTTGAGGGATTGAAAAATTGGTGAAAACTTTCCCCACTTAAGCCACGACGGCTTTGTCACGTTAACTCTGTCCGTCTTCATATAAAATGAGACAGATTTAAGCCTGGGCTAAGCGAGAGTTTGCTCACCTCTGTTGGTTTATATTAAGCGACTGCTTTGCGGTATTGCAAGCGTCTATGTTCGATAGTTTTTTGTTTTATCCTTTCTCTGTTGTTTAAAATTGATTGCGCTCGCCCGAAGTAAGCGTCAGCAGGTGTGACGTTTTTCAAGCTTTCGTGGTAACGCTCGTGGTTATAATGCTCCACAAAGTTTTCAATCTGGCGTTCAAGATCGCCGGGCAAGAAGTAATGTTCCAGTAATATCCGGTTCTTGAGTGTTTGGTGCCAGCGTTCGATCTTACCCTGTGTTTGCGGATGATACGGCGCACCTCTGACGTGGCTCATATCGTTGTCCTTAATGTAGTCGGCGAGTTCGCCGGAGATGTAACTTGCGCCATTGTCCGAGAGTAGACGTGGTTTGTGAACCACATTGACTTGATCACATCCCGAAGCTTCAAGCGCCATATTCAGCGTATCCGTCACATCCGAAGTCTTCATGGTAGAGCACAGCTTCCAGCGGCTTTGTCAGTTTAATGGCATCTTTCAACAAATTGGCTATAGTTTCGGCATGAAAGTATCAATATACCACCGTCATCGTTTTCATTCTGACATTATCAGCCGTGCAGTTTGGTTGTATTTTCGTTTCAATCTGAGTTTTAGAGACGTTGAAGAATTGATGGTCGAGAGGGGCATAGATGTTTCCTATGAAACCATCCGGCAATGGGTCGATAAGTTTGGGGGAATGTATGCCAAGCGGATTAAGTCCAGGAGCGATAAACCCTCTCCAGTCTGGCATCTGGATGAAGTCTATACCAAAATAAACGGTAAGATGGTCTATATTTGGCGAGCAGTTGATGATGAGGGAACTGTCCTTGATGTCGTTGTTCAAACACGTCGCAACACGAAAGCAGCGTTACGGTTGCTGCGTAAACTTCTAAGAAACCAAGGTGTAAGACCGGAACGAATTGTCACTGACAAACTGGGGTCCTATGGTGCAGCCCTGAAGAAGATCGGTTTAAAACCCTTGCATGACTTAGGAGGCCGCAAGAACAATCGAGCCGAATGCTCTCATGTTCCGATCCGTAGGAGGGAACGAAAGGCGCAGAAATTCCGAAGTATCAAAGCCGCCCAGAAACTGCTTTCAAATTACGGTCCCATCTATAACCTTTTTAATCATCGTCGACATCTCATTTCACGAAATTCACTCAGGAAGTTTAGAGTTTTAGCACAAATTGAATGGGTTATTGTTACTATTCAAACTAAGGGCTAGTTTGGCTTAAATAGAAAAGCTGGGCTTGAGAAGTTAAGTTGTCAAAGCCGGTTGAAATGGATAACCGGGTAGGATTGACAATAAGCGCTGCCGCGTTCGTAAGAACCGCCAACCATAATGTCATTAGCGCCACCGCCCAAGCCCATATCGCCAAAGTTCATGGTGTAGTTGGCATCAACTGCATAATTATTGAGCTTACTTGGGACATTGGTRCCTTCAACGGGTACATTGGCTGCTCTAAATTGTGCGCCGCCTTYTACGGCTTCTGCGCGGATATGCAGGCCGTTTTTATTGTAGCCGAGTAAAATGCCGTTAGCCAGCCCGCCAAAGGCATGCCAGTTGGTGGACGCTGAAAATGGGTTCACCGTATCGGTCAGACCAAATGGAGTGCTCATCTTGCCTATAGCGCCGTAAAATGGCGTTTTTTCAAGATTACCAAACAGGACATATCCTTGACGTAGTTGGATTTGGTTGCGGTTTAGATCTGTAACGGTACCGGTGCCAAAGCTCTGCTGAGGATCATATAAAAATTCACCGTAAGCTGTAACCCAGTCACCAATATTTGCRGTAAARTTTGTTTGTRCTGAGTGAATAACTGCCTCGCTRACCTTGTCGCCGATTTGGTTGTTGGCCGTAGGGTGGCGCATTAAGTAACCGAATTTATCGTCCGTATTGCTATCCCAATAATCGGCAATCGCBGTBACTGCACCGCCAATGTAAACTGTGTTTTTATCCAAGACGCCATCACGTTTTTGTTCCAGCAAGTACAATTGTTTGGTGTTAATGTTCGTTGTCGGGTCAAGCATTTCATAAGCGTATTTATGATTGAACTGTATAAGCCCGCTATTGCCGTCTGCAGAGTTGGTTAGGGTAATCGGCTGTACGGCGTCTTTGTCCGCCAACTCGATTGCTACGGGGACTTCCAAGTCTTCTTCTATTTCTTGTAGGCGCGATTTATAAGCCTTGTTTTCTGCCTCTAAGCGTTCCAGCCTTTGGAGAATACTGGCTAGATCTTCGTTGCTGGTAGGCGGCGTGGTTTGGCCAAAAGCGGCAGGAGCAAACACGATAGCAAATAAACTAACGGATGCGAGTAACGGATATTTTTTCATAATGGCGTGTCCTTTGTGTAAGTGAGTACTTACATGCAAGTGGCTTTAGCCTATTGGTTTTGCAAGTTACAAAGAGTTAAGGAGGCGGTATTTGACAATTTGTCGCACTTTGATTTTGACGGGGAACTCAATCCGACACGTTTACAGTAAACCTGACGAACGTTGTTTAAAGCTGGCAAGTGCCGAATTGACAAGGTTTTCCTGCCGTCAAAATAAGGCTTGCATGTGAGTACTCACTTACCTATATAAATACTATGATTAGAAAAACTGGAGATGAGCGTAGAGCTGAGATTATTCAAAGCTCGCTAGAATTAGCGTCTGAAGTTGGCATTGCAAAGGTGTCAACGCAGGCGATTGCTGACCGTGTGGGTATCGCGCAAGCAACCGTATTTAGGCATTTCAAAACCCGCAACGATATTTTTCGTGCCGTTCTAGACTTCGTAGCCGGCAATGTATTTAAGGCACTTGAAGGGCAAATGCTTTCGGATAAACCTGCTGATGTGCGTCTTGAAACATTTATCAGACGTCATCTTGCCATGGTTAGCAAAATGAAAGGCGTACCGCGCATTTTATTTTCTGATCGCCTACACGCGGAAGACCCTGAGCTTAAAAAGTCAGTGCAACGCATCATAACAAAATTGACGGTAAATATTGGACAGCTTATTCAGGACGGCATCAAGGAAGGTGTATTCGACAAAAACGTTAACCCCGACCAAATGGCTCGTATGGTTGTGACCTTGGTGCAGGGTTCTGTTGTGCGCTGGTCGATCTTTGACTTTAATTACAAACTTACAGACACGGCAGATGAGATTTGGAATACCATATGGCCTGCCCTGCGCAAAAAATGATACCGCTAATATAGGTGTTTTTTTGAGCACTTATGTAAGCAAGTACTCACTAACAATAAGAGATGAAAATGAATACGAAGACAAAAAACAATAATGGACTTAGCCCCAAACCAAAACGCAAAGGCAATATGGGAAAATGGATTGCCCGCGCCTTGTTTTTCACTGCCCTTATAGCTGTGGCAAAATTTGTCATCATGCCCAAAATGAAAGCCCGCCAAGACGTGCCTCCGCCTGCGGCCACACGGACTATGGTGGTAAAAACTGCGCGTCTATCCTCGCAAACATTGGAGTTCACCCGTAATTACACGGCCCGTATTACCGATGATGGCCGCACGACAGTATCGGCGCGCCTGAATACGACCATTGCAAAGGTCTATTTCGGTGAAGGTGATATGGTCAAAGCGGGTGACGTGCTGGCCCTCCTAGATACACAAGACGTAAGATCAGAGGTTAACCGCGCCAAAGCATCGGTCACTAAAATCGAAGCCGACATTGAGTTCTTTGAAAAACAAATCATTATTGACCGCACRCTKTATGAGGGCGGTGCCATCCCKAAAACSGCWCTTGATGAYARCGAGCGTAAGCTTAAAGGGCTGCTCGCCAGTATCACTCAACAAGAAAGCGGGCTAAAGTTGTCGCAGCAAAAGCTTGGGTACGGGAAAATCTACGCGCCAGTATCGGGCCGCATTCAAAAAGTACACATCAGCAAAGGCGAGCAAGTTGCGCCCGGAAAGCCCGTCGTGGAAATCGTTGGCGGCATAAACTACAAGGCCGTTATCACTATTCCCGAACGCGACATGAACAATGTCATGCCGGGCAATATAGCGTATATACAAATGCCGAACGGCAGTTCTTGGGCGGGTATAATTGATAAAATCTACCCGGCTCTCGATGAACGCACCCATACGGGCACGGTTGATGTCAGGCTCAGCACTGAGGTTAGTCAGGCGTTTTTTGCCGGCTCAATGACACAAGCAAGTCTGGTTTTTGCAAAATACGAAAATGTTTTAGCCGTCCCAACCCAATCCATTTTTAATCGCAACGGGTTGACGGGTGTATTTATAGCCTTGGACGGTATAGCCCGCTGGATGCCGGTTGCTCTCGGCACCAGTAACGGCAATCAAACTATAATTGAACGTGGACTTCGCAGCGGTGATGCTGTCATCACAACGCCTTACCCTGCCCTAAACGAAGGTGTAAAAATTAGTGTGTCTAAAGGCGTTAAGCCATGAGTTGGCCCCGCTTTTCATTGAAATATCGCTATACGGTTTTTGCCATATTGATCGGTATTACCATTTTGGGCGTCTTTGCCCGACTCGCAATTCCGGTCAAACTATTCCCGGATACGGATCCCCCTGTGATTACAGTGATCACTGCGTATCCGGGTGTAGCGGCTGCGGATATAGCCAAAAATGTCAGCAAAACCATAGAAGAAGAAGTTGCTGCCATTGACGGCATACGCAAAGTAAGCTCCACATCACAAGTCGGTCTATCGATTGTAAAAGCCGAATTTCACTACACAAAAACCACAGAAAGCGCCACGCTAGATACACAAAATGCGGTCGGTCGTATTCGTCATAAATTACCGCCACAAATCAAAGAACCGCAGGTTTTAAGCTTCTCCTCGTCCGACAAACCAATATTGACCTTTGCTATTTCCAGTGAGGCGTTCTCCTTACAAGAAGTACGAGAATTGGCAGATAACGCCCTGAAAGATGCCTTCCAACGTGTCGACGGTGTGGCGGCGGTTGATGTGTTTGGTGGTCACAAAAAASAGCTAGAAGTTACCCTGAGCCGCGACCAAATGCGAAACTACGGTATCAATATAGACCAAGTGAAAACCGCTCTGCGGAGTTGGAATATTACGGCGTCTGGCGGACGGGTTAATAAAGGCTCCCAAGAAACCGTTATCCGTTTCGACCTTACCCTAGAGAACGAGCAGCAGATCAAGAACATTGTCTTGGCCAATATAAGCGGCCGCAATGTTTATATCGGCGATGTGGCTTCGGTGAACTTCCTCGAAAAAGAAGCCCGCTCCGCCTATCATTTTAACGCAGACGAAGCCATTGCTTTGCAAGTCATGAAACTGGGCGAAGCCAATACGGTGGAAGTTGCCAAAGAGGTCAAGAAAACACTTGCAGGCATTGAAGCAAAATTCCCTCTACTCGACATTCAAATTGCTGATGATGATAGCGTGTTCACCACTTTGGTGATCGACAACATGACCACCACGGTTTTAATCGCGCTTGTCCTCACCATTTTTGTGGTGCTTCTATTCCTCGCCAATATACGCCAAGCCGCCATTATTGCCCTGTCTATTCCCGTGTCGTTTTTGATGACATTTATCTTGATGAATTTCGCAGGCATTGACCTCAACATGGTGACCATGTCAGCAATTATTCTCTCGATTGGATTGCTCGTAGATGACGGCATTGTCGTACTTGAAAATATCAACCGCCATATTAAGCAGGGCGAAAAACCATTTAAAGCAGCGCTAGTTGGCACAGAAGAAATTTTTCTTGCCGATTTGGCAGGCACAGTAACGACAATTTCCGTATTGGTGCCTTTGATGTTTCTCGGCGGTTTCGTTGGTAAATTATTTGGGCCATTGGCGCTGACACTTACATTCGCGCTCGCATCTTCATTCGTGGTGTCGGTAACATTAATCCCGCTTCTTTCGGCGCTGTGGTTGCGTGATGATCATAAACATCATTTGYTRGARMRMGTGCTSGCACCKTTYCACGCMTTRCTSGACTAYGTSAARGGYATTTATATTGGCTGGCTTAAGGGTGCCCTGAAATACCCGAAACTAACCCTCCTCATCGGTGTTCTTCTTATGGTGCCGGGTGTGCAGATTATGAAATCYTTGGGCAGTGAAATGYTGCCAAAGTTTGACGGCGGTAGCATTCAGGTGTCCGTGGATTCCATTCCCGGCACAGCGCTTGCTGATACCTTGAAAATCGTTGCGCAGATCGAGCAAGCCTTTATGGCCGAAGACGGGGTTATCTCGGTTAGCACTATGGCRGGTTATGAGGCCGGYGGCCGTTATCTCGGCTCGCGCGGYGCTATGGATGTCAATCAGGCCGAAATGACCGTGACCCTKACCCCGCGYAAYAAACGCGAYCATTCCATYTGGGAYGTCATGGAYARYGTAMGGGAMAAAACAAATRAYATWCCGGGCRTYACRCTTTTRATCTTGAAAGAAAAAGGCGGCACGGCWCGYTCTACMACMATCGCRCCAATWGACGTACGCATTTCCGGCCCCGAGCAAGARCARCTTGATATTCTCGGCGAGAAAGTTYTGGYCATTACRCAAAATGTGCCGGGCACGCAAAACGTCTACCGCTCTTGGGCCGTAGATACGCCCGAAGCCAAAATCGTCATTGATCAAAGGCGYGCMAGCGARCTTGGRCTCGACGGGATTACAATCKCTAATGCCGCCTAYCAATCCGTWGTCGGGRTYGTYGTCACGCCGTTTAGACAAGAGTTTGACCAAGACTTGGATATCTCCGTGCGYTACGCGCAAGTGGACCGSGRTACRCTYAATGCCTTTCTTGATATTAACATCATGAGCCGCACCGGTATCAGTTACCCYATGCGCGAAATCGGKCATATCGAAGAATATTTAGCRCCGCGTATYGTCACCCGCGAAGACTATCAACGCACGCTTAGTATCCTTGGGTATAATTACGGACGSCCWTTRTCRGGYGCRATTGSYGATGTGCAAAAAGGYATMGATACTATTGAATTACCAGACGGYTACGAYATCACCATCACAGGYGARCAGACCGATTTTGYMGAAGCACAAAAACGRATGRTYCGCGCWTTGCTGCTTGGTATTCTGGCGGTGTATTTGGTGCTAGTGGCCCAATTCAGGTCTTTCAAACACCCGCTGACCATTATGATGGCAATTCCCATGCAAATCATTGGCGTGGCGCTGGCGCTGTTGCTCGCGGGCAAATATCTATCTATGCCTGCTTTGCTCGGAATTATTTTACTGACGGGCACTGTGGTCAACAACGCCATTGTCCTCATTGACTATATTTTGTCACGATTGCGCGATGGTGCAGAACTCCATGATGCACTCGTCGAGTCCGTATCCGTGCGTTACCGCCCGATTATGATGACCGCGTTTTCCGACATTGCCGGCATGCTCCCGCTAGCGCTTGAGCTGTCGGTCGGCGCGGAGCGGTTTTCGCCAATCGCCACAGTCGTTATTGGCGGTATATTGGCGGCTACACTTCTGACCCTCGTGTTTATTCCGGTGCTGTTCTCCTTGTTTTACAGAGAGGGCGACATCGCCAAAGAGAAAGAATATGATGATAAACTTACTTAAATCCTATTATAATTTTCGGGGCGTTTTTATCTCGCTCGCCGCACTTGCTTTCAGCATTGCACCAAACGCATTTGCGCAAATACCACTGAGCGTCAATAAGGCCATAGAGACGGCACTAACCAATAACCCCGGCTATCAAAGTATGAGTATGGGCGTCGACATTGCCAAGCTTGAGCTGGATAAATCCAAAGCTGCCAGACTGCCAACGCTAGATCTACGCGGCGGCTATACCCGCTATTCCGACCCGATGATCATTGTGCCTATCCACGAGACCGGCGTGTTTCCATCTCTGGATCAAGACATTTTCACCAGCGATCTTTACGCGCAAATGCCGCTTTATACGGGCGGGCGSYTRRMYGCGAGTAACGATCTTGCGCGCGCCCAAATCGAGGGTAGCCAGCACGCCTCTGAAAGCATGAAACAGGCACTTATTTTCTCTGTCATGCGTAGTTACTCCGAACTCTTAACGCTGGAAAAACTAAAGCAAGCCTCCGATCAAAGGCTGGGTTTTTACCACAAAGAACAAGACCGCATCGCGTTGCTATTATCGCAAGGCAAAGCTACTCAGCTTGACCAAGCTAAAATCAACACCGCGTATGAGAAAGCAAAGTATGAGCGTTTGCAGCTCGATACCGTTTATGCGCAAAACAGAATAAATCTCGCCAGCCTGATGAGCGCTGATGTGCCTACCTCTCTTTTGCTCACCAAATTTTCGGTCTCCCAATCCGCTCTACCTGTTACTTTGGATGAAGCCCTAAACGCGGCCCAACGCGAACACCCAATCCTACGCGAAGCCGCTGCTAAGACAGAAATGGCCGAGAGCAAAGTCAATATTGCCCGCGCCGCCAAAAAACCCCAACTGAGCGCAATGGGTAATGCGCGCGCCATGTCGGGTGGCAATTTTTCTGTCCAAAATGAATGGCAACTGGGCGTACAATTCACATTACCTTTATTCGACGGTAAAATAAAAAACCGCAACATCGCGCAGGCTCGCATCGGCAAAACGCAGGCGCGCCTTGCCTATGATAATCTGTTCAATCAGACCAATGCAAACATCAAAAATGCGTGGCAGTCCATGGATAGTTCACGCCGTGGCATTAGCGTTTCCAAGGCAGCCCTTACGCAAGCCCAAGAAGCCCTACGTATCGAAACCCTGCGCTATGAAAACAACCGCTCTACCCTTAACGATCTGACGCTTGCCGAAGCATCTTTGTGGGAGGCGCAGTCTAATTTGGCAAGGTCAGAAAACTTTAATGAGCTTGGTAAAGCTCAGCTTTTAATGGCTATGGGCGTGCTAAGGCCAAATAGTTTAACCCCCTCACTATTTTAAAAGGGAAAAATAACATGACAAATCCTAAAGTAAGAAAAACCCTCATTTTACTTCATTTGTACTTTGCCGCATTCATGGCACCAGCCTTCGGCTTGGTCGCGGTTTCAGGCGGGCTGTATTTGTTAGGCAACAAAGGTAAAGTAGAGCGCGTGGCTATTCCACTGCCGGCAGGCATCTCTCTTGATTTTAAGAGCGGCACGTTGGAGGCTGATATCCGCGAAGTTATGAAATCTGCGGATATTGACCAAAATTTTGAATATCTTAAAATTCGTGCCAATCAGGTGCAGACACGTCCGACATCAAAAACTTATGTCGAGTTCAAACAATCACGGCACGGACTTACTGCGACGCGTAACTCTCCAAACTTACAATATGCCATGATGGAACTTCATAAGGGACATGGACCAAAGCTGTTCAAAACATATCAAAAACTCGTCGCGCTAGCCTTGCTAGCGGTTGTACTTGGCGGTTTCTTCGTGGGTTTATTAGCGAAGACTTATCGTAAGAAAGTCATCGTTGCTTCTGTGGTCGGGTTTGGTGTTTTTCTGGCTCTGGCTTTGTTGGCTTAACTTTATTGACTAATTTTTTGAAAGGAAATAAATATGATACAAGGTAAAAAAAATATGGTGGCGGGCTTTGACAACTTAACTTCACAAGCTCAACTTTTTTGTTTATGCTAAACTAGCCCGTAGTTTGAGTAGTCACAATAGCCCATTCGGTTTGTGCTAGAACTCTAAACTTTCTGAGTGAATTTCTTGAAATGAGATGTCGACGATGATTAAAAAGGTTGTAGATGGGTCCGTAATTTGAAAGCAGTCTCTGGGCGGCTTTGATACTTCGGAATTTCTGCGCCTTTCGTTCCCGCCTACGGATCGGAACATGAGAGCATTCGGCTCGATTGTTCTTGCGGCCTCCTAAGTCTTGCAAGTGCTTTAAACCGATCTTCTTCAGGGCTGCACCATAGGACCCCAGTTTATCAGTGACAATTCGTTCCGGTTTTACGCCCTGGTTTCTTATCAATTTGCGCAGCAACCGTAAAGCAGCGCTGCGTTTAATCCGGAAACTCCTGAAAAACCAAGGTGTGAGACCTGAGCGTATCGTCACCGACAGGCTTGCATCCTACGGTGCAGCCCTCAGAGATATTGGACTGTCAGATCTCCAAGATGTCGGAGGGCGTAAGAACAATCGAGCTGAATGTTCGCATGTTCCGATAAGAAGACGAGAGCGAAAAGCACAAAGGTTTAGATCAATAAGATCAGCGCAAAGGCTGCTCTCCGCTTATGGTCAAATCTACAATCTATTTAATATTCGCCGACATCTTACCTCACGGAAAACAATGAAAATATTTAGAAATAGAGCCATGGCTGATTGGAATATCGCTACGTCGACGGGTGCCAGGTAATAAAAATCGTCAGAGAAAAACTGACCTTAGAAAGTTAACGTGACAAAGCCGTTATCACTTACCCTCCGAAAGACATTCCTGTGCTTTAGTTTAGTAAATAAATTATTCATGAGAATTACTCTCTGCCCAAATCTCATAGTTCTTTTTCAGCGTTTGATAGCGAGAGTGGTCGCGCAAGTTGTCAAATGCGGGTAAGATAGAAAATTGTAGGTAAGCCGACGGCCCATTTCGCTTGGCCATTTTCTCCATATAATCAAATGCTGAAGCGCCGTCACCGGCATTAGCAAAGGCGCGCGCGATGGCTGGAAAATACTCTTTCTCTCCCCAAGCATCGGGGACAGTGTCTGCTTCATAATCTAAAACCGCGGCGCGCACACCCTCCAGATCGCCCCTCAAGCCAGGAAGCTCAACAGGAAAGTAAAGGGCGTTTGCCGCCCAACCAGAGGGATAGGGGTTGGGTGCGGCATCAAGGCGTGTTTTGATTTCGCCCAAGAGGTTTTGCGCCTCTTCACTCCGGCCTAACACCAACAGCGCGCGGGCCCTAGCGAGGGTAAAAAGCTCAGGAAAAGATGCCGKYTGGCGATARGYCTYSGGCCAGTYATCAARGGCATCRKYWATGCGGGCCGCCTTGCGGGTMWTKACYGCATKCYWRGYRCGCCMRNTAAAAWWWSCYNGGATCSARTTKGTCGAYCGGCATRWTACTGGCCTGCCAGGCYTGTTCYRYCTTGCCYTCCYGGCTCCAGTTWTYTGCGYTTATKRTTACMACCCARWRYRACCGAGGRTTGATGGYGATGGCKAGRTCCAKCATCYGGTGCCCYTCATCAAACTGGCCAAGATACGTATAGGTATGGGCTAGTTCAGAACTAATTTGTGTATTATTCGGATCGAGCCGTTGGGCACGCTTAAGCGCCGTCAATGCTGCATCAAACCGGCCCATGCGCCTTGCCACAAAGCCCTTGCCCCCCAGGCCTCTACATTGCCAGGCTCAATAACAAGGGCTCGCTCAAAGGCGGTCTTGGCCTTGTTGTAGTCAAGCAAACCATAATACTGGTAATAACCCTCTGCAATTAGGGTTTCGGCCAAATTCGGTGCCAACGTAATGGCGCGCTGCAGCGCTTGCTCGGCTTGTAACACCAAATCATGATTGTGTGTAAAGAGCCAATATATGACCAACTGGGCATAGGCTTTGCCAGCATAGGCCGCAGCAAAGTCCGAATCTATCTCAATCGCATCGTCGTAATTTTTGATGGCCGCATTTAACGCGTCGACACTATCCCCACCGGTCGCCAACAGCTTGGCGCGCACATTGTCTGACGTCAGCGCTTATGGCACAGATTTAGGCCTTTACTAAAAGAGCGCTTATTCCCTGCTCCGGAAAACTAATTCCCTGTTACGGAAATAAATTTCCCTGTTAATCTTTTAGGGAATTCACTAAATAATACAGTGTTTTCAACGGGTTTCAGTGGGTAAAAACCATAATTGGGCCGGAAAACGCTAATTTTCCCTGTAAATTCCCTGTTAAACAGGGAAATCGGATGTGAGACGAGCACCCACAAGACTGCGCACTGCACCACCATCACACTTACATGGCTTTGTCGGGTTAACGCAATAGATTGGCCTTAGGTCTATTTGGTATTTCTTGGCGCAAACTGATGCCGTTACAACATCCCACTCATTTTGAGCTTGATATCTAAATTTTCGWRKGSWMTWYMWTMWCRYSWSSWRKARRAWAGKKAGWKSWYYKKMMMRMKMMYTTMCTSGSRTKARTTTTWMTCTGMCAATGCCAAAATTAGTCATGACAAATRTCWAACCATCGGCTATTTAACAACAATGAATGTTCCTCTGACAACACCGTCGGGACTACCAATTTATTATGGGAGCCGCCTCCGTGAAAGATAACGCATCGGTCACACGGTTTAGCCATTGCATAGTCCGCCTCCCCTCGCCAAGCGTCACGGAAGGTTTGCGCGCGGTCGACATAGGCGCACCGGATTTTACCCGCCTCAAAGCCGAGCATCAAGCTTATATTGTGGCTATGGAAGCGGCAGGGCTTAAGGTTGATACGCTACCATCTTTGCTAGACTTCCCGGACGCGATCTTTGTTGAAGATCCAGCCCTGACCTTCCAAAACGGTGCAATCCTTTTGCGCCCCGGCACCCCAACACGAAGACTGGAGACCCTCCATATTGYTRCCGCCCTACAGGAAYATTTCGAAAATATACTTCAGTTACCCGAACCTGGGTTTGTCGAGGGCGGCGATGTGTTGCACACCCCGTCAAAGATTATGATTGGTCTTTCGGAACGTACCAATCTGGAAGGAGCGTTGGCCTTGGTAAATTGCCTGGCAAGCTTGGGTCTGAAAGGCGAGATCGTGCAAACTCCGCCGGATGTTCTACACTTTAAAACCGATTGCTCTTTGCTGGATGACGAAACCGTTTTCACAACCCGCCGACTGGCCRCATCAGGTATTTTTAAAGGCTTYAAAACCATCTTCGTGCCAGAGAATGAAGAAGCGGCCGCGAACGCCTTGCGGGTCAATGMSGTTGTTATGATCGGTGCACAATTTGTGCGCTCGATAGATCTTCTGGATGGGTTAGGCTATAAACTGGTTCCGCTGGCGACAAGAGAAATCGGGAAAATCGATGCAGGGCTATCCTGCATGTCGCTTCGGTGGTAGAGCGCATCATGGCATTGTACAAGAGGCAGACTTCGCACTCAGAGGAAAGTCTGTAATTTGCAAGATTTGTTGTGTTTGATGTCAGCGCTGTTTACTCAGATTTAGATCTGCGCAAACAGCCCCATCATTCCAGTATCTACCATAAAAAATACCATGTTTTCAACGGGTTCCAGCGCGTAAAAACCCGAAACTAGATATAAAACTGTTGAGCAACCGTTTCGAAATTTCCTGCATTGCTTGCTCCGCCTTTGGAACATTAATTAAATTTATATCGATATCCAACGGAGATAGAAAAATTATCATATTCAGATTCTAATATTGATTTATTGAGGACAGGTGAACTGAACTCAAAAGCAGGGTTATTTGCAGAATGGTAACGTAGATCGATAAACCCATCGATTTTATCGGTCACAGGGGTGGCAACACCGCCGGAAACTTGCCATGCAAATACGAAATCATTATCTTCAAATACAACGTCCCGAAATAGAAAYTCGTTTTCAATATAATCAAATCCGATGCCTGCTCCTAAATACGGCGTGAATGATGTCTCATTTACGAAATCATAATAAGCATTTATCGAACCACCGTAGGATTGCGCGCCTTTCGCTGAAAAACTTTCCTCAACACCGTTAAAAGATAAACCGCTCCCATCATTTTTGCGCCAAGAAAATTCAGCCTCTATCCGTCTATTTTGGTCGAGAATAAGTCCGATAAAGCTGGTGGTGACAATGCCAGCGTCAAACTCTGTTTCAATTACATCCGTGCCATTTTTACTGGTTTGGTCGAACGATTTATTGTAACCGATGGAACCACCCATATACCAATCTTTGGCATGACTTGTCGTTGGTATGAGCAGTAGTATGGTTGCTGCAATAAGCTTTGGTGTAATCAATTTAATCATAATGAACTCCTGGTCCTTTTGGGGCTGATAGTCAGGTGACGTTATCAAAGATTTGGGTTCATACAATAGCGTTGGAATGAACGTGATGGTTCCGTGTTAAGATTGTGATATGTCGTGATTACTATTCCATACCCGTTGGTAATTATGGCTGATAGGAAACACTCAAATGATCGACAAGTCGTTTGTATTCCTGAGAGTATTGATTAAATACAAGACGCAACCCCACGACTACCCATTATCATTTTCACATCAATTCAACATCGCTTGTTTAGCTCTATTTATGCGTTTGGAAATAAACACTACGCCAAAAAGCAAATAGAAATACGATATAATCGTCACAAACCAATTGCCGCTAACCCCTATTGTGCTTTTTTCATAAAACCGCAACGCCGCTGAACCCACGAACAAAGTGAAYACAAAAGAAATGACRAATATGCCAACCAAAGAAACGTAAATAAAGAAAAGMRCCCATAAAACAATCTGCAAATTACCGGATGAGATTAGGGAGGATGAATACACTTCAAGGAGMGAATTTGTTAATTCCACACCAASAATAGCAACTAAAGATAAAACGCCAACAAYRAATGATTTCYKAAATTGSYTTARAAAYMGATCATTGCTCAAATGTTTTTTAACGAGAAAGGCTGGYACRAAAGCCCAATAGTATGAGACCAACACTATAAAGGCTGAAGAAAAACAATATAAGGCTAAGCCAAATGATTGTAACGAGGCAGTAAAGGCCAATGGCGTTATTATAAAATARGCAAKAAAGGCTAATATAGTAAAATATTTCATGGGAANAYGATGTATAGATACAGTGTTTCAATTCTSACAATGAACAGCMCTAAGATTTCCTTAAGGCAATAAAATATCGATTAGGTRYTRTTTTATAAGTGTATACGNRAGGCAKGCCGAGTAACGRAAKWCCCTGCCCCGTTCTATTGTGTTYCTGTRCCRCCTAAATATTCCCTGTAAANTTTTYRGRAAACCNGCRAAAACYCCGTTGTTAYGGGGGCTTAGCCCTGTATCGGCATTGTCAGTGGGAAAACAAATCTTGCAAATTATTGTTTTTCCTCTGACAATGATAGTACAAAAATATCGTTGAAAGTTAGACATGAAAAAACAAACTAAATACAAATTAGATACAAGCGATATATTCCTTCGTGAGTTAGGAATCACAAATGATGATGGCTCAATCAAACCTAAAATGGCTAAAAAATTTAAACAAATCRGTAGATTTGTTGAGYTRCTTTCKGAACGCATTATTYTTACAGGMATTAGCAAGCAATCCAMAGTTAAGRTWCTAGATATAGGCGCGGGCAAAGGATATGTAACATTCGCTACATACAAGYACCTGYTAGATATCGGAGTAAYGCCAATCGTWGATGCCGTAGAAAGTCGTGAAACCCTTACAATTGAAGGCAATAAAACAGCAAAAATATGTGGATTTGATGGCTTGACTTTTTACAATCTTCAAGCGGAGGATTACGCACCAAAACACTACTATGATGCTGTTATTTCTCTCCATGCTTGTGACACAGCGACCGACGACGCGCTCCTTATCGGTATGAATAAGCGGTCTCGTATTATTGTTTCCGCCCCGTGCTGTCAGAAAGAAATTTTACCACAAGTAAAAAATTCAAAAGTACTTTCAAAATTCATCCAAAACGGGCTTTTTCTGCACAAAATGGCCGACTTGATTACCGACAACGCACGGGTGATGCTGTTGCAATCACAAGGGTATAAAGTGGATGTTATTGATTTTGTAGCGAGTGAGCATTCTCCAAAAAACACTATGTTAATCGCCACGAAAAGAAGAGGAAAACAAGAGAAGTATTATGATCAATTCAAATCTTACAAAAAGGAAAATGGATTTGAAACATTTAAATTAGAAGACATGATGATACAATCAAAACTCCTTGATGCACAATGGCTTGATGGTGACCGGCAATAATTGTCCGTCTTTATAAAAATGAGATATATCTTAGTCTGGTCTCAGTGAGGGTTTGTGCCCTGCTCCCAAAAATGATTTTCCTGCTAAACAGGAAATTCGGGCGTGAGACGAGTACTCACAAGACTGCGCACTACACAACTCACTTACAGTTCAATGATTAGACTGCATTAAAAATCACTGAAGCTTCTCCTTGGACGACCCAATCCGTTTGCATTAGATAATTGGATCATAAATTTCAATCGGACAATGCCTACATGATCCAAGTTCATAGAACCACTTCTATTGATTTCACACGTTTTGTGTGTTACGTGCGACCATTGGTGAACGGAAGAAGCAATATGTTTCGATCTTTTCTAGTAGTTTTGTGTCTGGTTCTGCTTACATTTACTATAGTGCAAGCGCAAACAAGTGATGCTCAAAATCCATACGATATAACAGCACTGGAGCACGCCGCCAATAACGGGGATGTTGATGCCCAGCTTAATTTGGCGTATATTTACGGTATAGGTCAATATAAGGCACAGGATTATGTGCGTGCTCGGAAATATTTTAGGATGGCTGCCGATCAGGGAAATGCCGATGCTCAGTTCAATTTGGGGATGTTATTCGCCAATGGCCAAGGTATAAAGCAGGATTTTGCGGAGGCTTATTTCTGGCTACATTTRTCGTCAARSGCAGGATATGAAAARGGAMGCGAGATGGCTATTCTTGTGTCCTTAGAATTAAGTCCATYTGAGGTGTTRCAAGAATTGCTGCGCGCTGCGGAGTGGTCAGCRGATCACAAATAGMSTGCACCGTAAAYCATAATGGTTGCAACTATTGCCGTGCCGCCTAGAACAATGCTTGCAAAAGCAATAAAACATAGGCCAAGTCATTTTAAGCTCCCTGCTCCCATTAAAAAAGGACCTGCAATATCCGTTGGATGTTTTGCAGGCCCTAAAGTTAAATGTAGTATCCTGAAAAAGGGGAAATACTACAATATGTAAGTTGGGACAAATGACTAAAGTACAACTTACAGTATATACATATTGCGATTGTATTAATATAAAATAAACCCTACGCGACAGGGTGACTTCCATAGAACAGACAGCAGATATTTCCCCATTTTCGCTCTATATTTAGTCATGTACAATCATAATTTTTGCAATAAAAACGTGTTGTTGCCTTTATTACATATTTGACATAAAGAATATTAGACTTATTGAGGTATGTAATATGAGTGAAACACTAAACAGACCCCTTCGAAACACGCCCCGCAACGGCGCTAAGATAGTCGAATGGGTTGTTGTTGCATCAGGTGCAGCAGTCATCTTTGAAAACCTAGGGATTGCTAAAACCATATCTTCTTTTGTGGCGAATTTTGCTCGTAGTGTTATAGATTTTTTACCGAACTTTGTTGACGTTATCACAAACATTCCTTTGCCGGATTTCATTATACAAGCCATTGCGAATACGAAATTTGCGCAAGATGTAAACTTACTTTTAAGTTTGGCAGTCATCTGGGCTGCGGCGCGGCTAATTGCGACTATATTTAGATTGATGGGCGCACAACGAGGTAAAGTTGAAAACATCTTTGGCACTTTCACAAAAGTACTCATCGGGCTTGTTCTCCTGAGTGAAGGCGTGAAGTTTGCTTTTGGGATGGATACAATAGACTTGTTTAGAGGTCTCATCCCATTTGCAATAGAAAAAGGTGGGGATGTTCCCGAGTGGCTTGCCAAGAGCAACACCCGCGAATTGGCCTGGGCTATATGTTCTTCAATAACCGGAGTGCTCATGGGTGTTTGGGCTTATTTATCAAACATAAGGCCGGAACAAATAAAGAAAGAGGAAAAAGAGTACCTCAGAATTCAACCTCAATAGAAGCCTCAATAGAAACCTGCCCCCAATAACGATATAGCCTCAACACCTCCTTACATCCGTGTCTCCGTGTCTATGGCACCATGAAATACTCTACATTTTCAATATGCCCGTCTGTTTTCACAGGTGTAATGCCAAGAGCCCGGGCAATAATGCCGTAAACCTCTACATTCTCAATTGCTTTGGCCTTTACACCTTTTTTGAAGTTAGGGCCTGCAGCAATAAATGTTGCCTGCATATCCTGCGCAAAACGGTCATAACCATGCATGCCCGTCGCAGGATATTTATAAGTAGATGTTAGGTTACGCACAAATATCATGCCGCCTTCATCTGCCACAGCGAAAATATCGCCTGTTCTGTCTTTATTGTTCAAATGCCAGTCCGCGGGAATATCTTCGCGTTTGTAGATTTGCATGCCTTTATGCGCGCCTTTTAATTTGCTGTAGACATCATCTATATCGGCTCCATCTTTGACGAAAATATGGACAAACGGATCGGAATGTGGTCCGGCCTGAGAATGAAACGAGGGCACAAACAGGTTGTCCATGCTTACATAATCATCAAGATAAATCATAAACTCCGGATCAATTTTTGTCATACCGTGGTCAGAAACTACGACTAGGTTTACTCTATCCGTAAGGCCAAGCTTTTCGATACCAGCACGTAAATCTGCTAAACTATCGTCAACTTTCTTGACCGCATTGCCGACTTCAGGTGTTTCTGGGCCGTATCTATGTCCGGCAGAATCCACATCTGAGAAATAAATCGTTAGTAAGCGCGGACGTTCAGACTCTGGCAAAGCCAACCACTCCAGAACTTGTTCAACCCGTTCCTCGTGCGGTTTGTTGTGCTCATAAGGCATCCAATGACTTGGGCGTTTGCCTTTAATTTCTGCTTCTGAGCCAAGCCAAAACATAGCCGCACTTTTGACGCCTTGTTTTTCCGCCGTTACCCAAATTGGCTCCCCACCCCACCAACGGGTTTCGGCGTGCATTTCACGCCCCATAACTTGGTCATATTCTTTTGAATAGGGCAAATTTCCTGTAATCCCCGTACTGTCTGCATATAGCCCTGTTGCCAAAGCATAAAAATTCACAAAGGTTTTGGACGGCATGACTGGTGTCATAGACACGGCTCTAACACCCTCATTGGCAAGGGCTTCTAATGTCGGAGCATCATAGCGGTCGATAGCGTCCCAACGTAAGCCGTCTATACCAACCATAATCACGATTGGCTCAGCCGTAACCTGCTTGCCACCCATAATAGGCGCGAGCGTAGCACATGCAGTTACAAAGAAAATTGAGAATAGCGCGAGTAAGAATTGTTTCATTTTATACCTTATTTTATAACAACAAACCGGATCCACGTGGGAGTTCTATATCCCTGTGTAAATGGGCTGACAGGATAATACCAAATCCAGCAAGAACCGTCATCATGACAGTACCACCATAAGATATCAACGGTAATGGCACGCCAACCACAGGTGCCAAACCCATAATCATAGCCAGATTAATTAACACGTACAGAGAAAACGTAATAGCCAATCCCATAATGAGTAATTTTGAAAATACTTGCTTAATTTTACCAGCCAACCAGAAGCAAACACCTATGATCAATATATACAAAGCCATAGTGCTCAGTCCGCCAATCAAACCAAATTCTTCACCAATAACCGTAAAGATAAAGTCAGTGCGGTTTTCCGGCACATATTTGAGCGCAGCCTGTGTACCTTGCATGAAACCTTTGCCGCTTACACCGCCGCTGCCCAAAGCTATCTTTGATTGAATAATATGGTAACTGGCCCCTGTCGGGTCACGCTCTGGATCAAGGAAGGTCAGTATACGCGCCCGTTGATATTCCTTGAGGCCGTATGTGAAAAATAGCGGTACAGCAATAGCCGCCATGGTCACAGAGCTTAGTATCACCCGCCAGTTAATACCTGCCAGAAAAATCATSGCAATCCCGGTTGCCGCCAACATAATGCTCGTGCCAAGATCCGGCTGGTGCAATATCAACGCCAAGGGAATAAACACAATAACCAAGGCCCCCAAAATGCCTATAGGTTTGGAAACTCGCCAATAGGGTAGATCATGATAAAAGCGTGCCAATGCCAGAACTGCTGCAAGTTTCATAAGTTCTGATGGTTGAATACGAACAAACCCTAAATCAAGCCAACGCTGGGCCCCATTTACGGATACTCCAACTAACTCGACACCTATAAGTAAAATCAGTGCAAAAATAAATCCGGGATATGCCATTGCATACCAGACCCGTATATCGGTCAAAGCAATCAACAACATAAACAAAAGGCCGACCATTAAGCGAACGAAATGCTGTTTTGCGCCTAAATTCCAACCGCCACTCGTAGCAGAGTAAATCGTAGCAACWCCGATCATTCCGACAAGCAAAATTAATACRGGTAACAACCAGTTGATWTCTGCCAWTTTRCCAAWAAGYGATCGGTTCATCGCATAATTAGACATCAATTATCACCAACTACGATTGGCTCGCTTGGCTCGCTAGTGCCTTTAACGCCGTCTCTTTCCAAAGCCCTACCCAGAATTTTACGGCAAATATCAGCGGCCATCCTAGCGCCGGAACCTCCGTGCTCAACCAATACACAAGCCGCAAAACGTGGATTATCATAAGGCGCATAGCCTACAAAAATTGAATGATCGCGTAGTTTCCACGGCAGGACTGCGTTTTTCAAGACACCCGTAAGCCGTTCTGCAGCCGAAATACCGCGGACTTGGCCCGTCCCGGTTTTGCCAGCCATCTCAACACCGGGAATACCCAAACCACCTGGTTTGTAAGCTGTACCACCAGGCACTTCACAGACCGCATGCATAGCCTCTTGCACCAAYAATAAATGCTTTGGATTAATGYCGAGCGGATCTGGTGTTGGAATTTCATCTCCCACCACTATAAAAGGAGATACRGCATTTGTGCCGTTGGCAATTCGGGCGGCCATAACGGCGAGCTGTAAAGGTGTACTGAGTACGAACCCCTGCCCGATAGCTGCATTTAAAGAATCCCCTGTCCGCCAGCTATTCCCTAGTTTATCCTGCTTCCATTGAGGATTAGGAACAACGCCCTTTGCCTGTCCCCCTAGTCCAAGCTTATAAGTCTGACCCAACCCTAGCTTCTCTGCAAATGGTTTAACTTTATCCATGCCGAGCCTTTGGATAACCTCGTAAAAATAAACATCACAAGACTGTTTGAGGGCAGAGTGCATATTCATGAGGCCGTGGCCCCTGCGCTTCCAGCAATGAAAATCGCGATTACCAAGGTGCRCTTTYCCTGTRCAAAAGATTTTATCKCGYGGRGCAATAACTTTGYGCTCTAGTGCGGCCAGCATAACAGACATTTTAAAAGTCGATGCGGGCGGGTATCCACCGCCAATCACCTTRTTGAAYTGTGGGCGGCGCGGRTCAGAATCCATTTTCTTAAATTGCTTATTTGTCAAACCCATCACAAACAGATTGCCGTCGAATGTCGGCATTGAGAGCAATGTACGYAACTCTCCAGTTGTGACATCAATGACTGCCGCACCMCCACTTTCTTSGCCAAATAACGAGGCCGCATAAGTTTGCAATTCGCTGTCCAGTGTCAACCAAACATCACTACCGGGAGCWGCTGGAATTTTATCATCATCCCAKGCTCGAACCGTGCGACCAACCGCATTAACTTCAACTTTCGTACGCCCAGCACTGCCGCGCAGGTTTTTATCATGGGATTGCTCAATACCYGTTTTCCCCATCCTAAATGTTGGTTGGCGAAGCAGTGTRTCTTTATCCTGCTKYAAAGCTGCRGGGYTGGGCTTACCGACATATCCKAGCACATGGGCAAACACCCCGTTATGYGGATAATGGCGCCCCTTACCTTCCATAGGGATCACACCGGGCAAGTCAGGTAGTTTTATATTRAGTTTTGAAAATATTGGCCAATCAATRTGCTCGCCAATAAGCACTGGGATGAATTTAGCTTTTTTCCTGATGTCACTTTTAATACGTTTCCGTGTTGGCTCGCTGAGCGGTAAAATCSGGTTGATACGCTCCAGTGCCAGATCAATGTTGTTCACGCGCTCTGGTACTAGAACCAAGCGAAAATCTTGTTTGTTTGTTGCTAATGGCACACCAAATCTGTCCAGTATCTGTCCACGTTCSGGCATGACAGTGTTGAAATTAAATCGATTTTTGTCCGATAAAACCTTGTAATCTTCGGCTCTAATCACTTGCAAATAGTACAGCCGTGACGCCAAAAYMGTAAAAATGCTCAGCCCACCCATCCCAATCAAAGCAGAGCGCCGGCTCATCATATTGGCTATGTCATCAGGTTTTTTCATTCACGCATACTCAATGTASMRGATGAACCACTAATAGTGACGAACATGCTCCGTATCCAATAAGCAATTGGAAACACGGCTATGCTRGCSAYDGCATTGCCCAAAAGAGAACCGACTTGCGGCAACCTGCCCATGGATAGCCATCCAACTAACAATACAACCACAAGGCAAAACAGTACGGTTAATGCATATTCGGCTATAGTGCGACCCAAGCCACTTCTACCCCTTGGTGYACCGTCCAACACCATAAACAAAACKAMAAACGCCAASGCCCACATGCCAAGTGTATTTGCGCTTGCCATGTCATAAAATAGGCCAAATAAAAACACACACAGTAATGACCAAGAATAAGATGCAGCATTAGGCCAATAATATATAACTATAACGGGCAGAAAACTGAACCCGAAATTCATATTCCCGATATCCATACTGAGTAAGGCTAGAAAAACCATACCAATACCGACAATCAGCCCCTGAAAGGACAAAGAGATTGATCGAACTTGGCTTACCGTTTTTTGTATGATCATTCCGCAACCTCTTGCACATCGTCCTCTTGTGTTAGGTTGTCTTGGTTGTCTTGATCAATTTGGTCATTTGGTAGCGTTTCTTCGGGCACAGAAATTGGTGTGAATGGATAGACCCACACCCAATCCACAGGTTTATTCAAATAATATAAATCTACTGCAAAACCATTGTCTTTTTTCAGCACAATTGTCCCTATTTGCAAACCACGCGGTAGGACACCACCATCTCCTGATGTRATAACGCGGTCRCCTGCCTGCCAATCCGTGTYCCGTGACACATAAGCAAGYTTTGGRCTATTCGTGTTATTGCCAACTAAAATAGCMCGRCCTAGAGAGCGCTGTGACATAACAGATATGCGACTACTCAAATCATTGAGCAAAAGCACACGTGATGAAACTGAACCGGTGCTAACRATATGTCCATATAAGCCATCTGTCGTCATGACCGCATTGCCAATTTTTACATCCTTATTTCTACCTACATTTATCAGCGCAGAATGAACAAACGGGCCTTTGCTTTCGCTAACGGCTCTGGCAATGGTTTTGGTGTTGGGTAGGTCAGATGAATTACCCATAGCCAACATATCTTCAAAACGTTTAACACGCATTTCCATATCAAGAACTCTGTTCTCAAAACCCCGTAGCCTCTCGACTTCTGCCCTGAGTACAGCATTATCCGCATAAGCATCTTTTCTATTRTCCGCATCAGCAWACAATGCCTCYATACCGCGTATAGGCGTAGCAATRAATCCCATAATTTTTGAGCTAATATCATCRGTCGTKARCCGACCGGATGCCAGCATMGATTTTTGCTGCCTATCTGCGAGCAACATAACAATGCAAATAAGGATRAGTGATATAGCAAGGCTACGCCGRGAATTTCGGCGACGCTGCGGACTGTTATAGCCGCTTTTGCTCATATACTCTTCCTGACATTAAATCCTGTAAATAGGGTATCCTCGGAAAACTAGTAACCTGTGGACAGTATGTTTTTCCATTTACTCAAGTTTTCAACAAMWMTYMYVKWWYYAYRWASAWCMMMKRKRARYRSKTSWTSGRSMAMWKRRASRRKYMRWSMYRKMMRSTKRCRCRRYTSMSWRTCCARGTTCCGYAACAAAGCACCCCCACCTGTCAACATGATACCTTTATCAACGATATCCGCAGCCAATTCCGGCGGTGTAGCCTCAAGCGCGATTTTGACCGCYTCCACAATTTGTTCGACAGGCTCTGACAGCGCTTCTGCGATCATGGCTTCGGTGACACGAATTTCTCTTGGAACGCCGTTCATCAAATCACGGCCTTTAATCTGCACGGTCATACCTTCGCCGTCTTCTGGCATTTGTGCGGTCCCAATTTCTTTTTTAACTTGTTCAGCACTCATTTCGCCGAGCAATAAGTTGGTAGTCCGGCGAACATATTGAATAATCGCATCATCCATCTTATCACCACCGACCCGAACCGAACGGTCATAAACTATCCCGTCCAAGGACAAAACGGCCACTTCGGTCGTACCGCCGCCAATATCGACAATCATAGAACCACTAGGCTCGTGAATAGGGAGACCGGCCCCAAGAGCAGCGGCCATAGGTTCGCGGATCAAATAAACTTTGCGCGCTCCTGCCCGTGCAGCGCTATCATGGATAGCCCGACGTTCAACTGCTGTAGCCCCGGACGGCACACAAATCACAACTTGCGGGGAGACGAAATTTTTACGGTTATGCACTTTTTTGATGAAATGGTCGATCATCACTTCCGCGACTTCAAAGTCTGCAATAACACCATCTTTCATCGGGCGAATAGCTTCGATATGGTCAGGTGTCCGACCAAGCATCATACGTGCATCGTCGCCAACGGCGTGTACTTCTTTACGGCCATTCCTGGTGGAATAGGCAACAACGGAAGGTTCATTCAAAACAACGTCCCTACCCTTAACATAGACAAGTGTATTTGCAGTCCCCAGATCAATGGCGATATCCGCCGAAAAAAATCCGAATATTCTATCAAACATAAAAATTCCCAATAATGGAATTGCGAGCCGGTCTAACTATCTCCAAACAGATATTAGCATTTTGAGCGTGCACACAAAATAAAAAATGATTCCGATAGTTAATGGGCGGAGTGTTGCATAAAAGCAAGGCAGTAAACATAAAACACAGCTATTTTGATGTGTTTTTTTCAGTCTTTCCCCTGCCCTCATTCACATCGTCGCCTTCATTCGCCATTTTGGCTTTAAGCCGTGAACCTGCAACGTAAATAATTCCCATCCAAGCAAATGCAATCGTGACTACGATCGCAATATAAAGCGGACCTTTACCCGTCACAGTTCCCTTAACGCCTTCACTCAGGAATGCAACGAGGGCTATTTTTGGAATGATCCCAATCGCTGTGCCAACAAAGAAATGTGAAAACTTCATATGTGTTACACCAGCAGCCATATTGACCAAAATAAATGGTCCCGTCGGCACAACCCTCACGCCCATACTCGCTAAAAAACCGTGCTTCCTTATTATCCTTAGAACCTTGGTCAAGTTGCCGCTACTAATCTTACTGATTCTGTCCGCCCCCATGCGTTGGCCAAGCCAAAAATTGAAACTGGCGGAAATCATAGTCGCTGCCCACGCAATTACAGAGCCAATCACTGGACCGAATGTCAAAATAACACCCGCATGCAACATCATTTGCGGGACATTGACAAATGCAGCGAGTATATAAATTCCAATAGTAGCCGGAAATGCAAATACTGATTGGCCGAATGTTTGAAACCAACTGGCTATAGAAGCAGGTTTAAAATCAATACTGATTGTGACAATGCCAAGCACAAATATCTGCACGACAATTATCCAGAAGAACACATTGCGGTTTTTAAATAATTTCTGAAAATATTTCAATTTTTACCTAGTGGCTGAATTAACTTAGCCCTTATGGGAACTAGCGAAAATATCAAATGAAATTTCATACAGCCAATCAGCGATCAGGGCAAAACTCTATTCTGTAATGCCTGGTAAATCATTTTCTTTGAGTAACGATTTTTGCGCCTCATTGCTATCTGAATGTAGCTTGACCTGCGTGGGTTGACCATTTTCAGATGCGTGCTGAGGTTCCGCCGTAATAGTTTCATCATCATTTTGTGCTGCGCCCTTGTATTTATATTCATGGGCCTGAATATCTTCAAAAATTCTGTGCTGGGTAATTTTCACAAACGGAAATACGGCTTGCTTTGCTTTAAAAGGACTTTCTTTTAGCGCCTGAACAATTTTATTACTCTGAATACCAACTAAAGTTTCATCATCTTTCTGGCTTTGGGCAAACCGTACCATCAATACACAAAGCGCTACAGCCCACGAATCATCTATTCCGTCAATTTTACGGTGTTTCTGCGGATAGCGCAGATAATTAATACGCAAGCGGTCGCGGTGGTGGGCATAAAAAGCTCTCGCAAATACTTGCGCTTTTTTCTGCTTTCTAATTTCTGTGTATTGGTCGAAAAACCAAATACTAGTGGCGATTACCAATATAAGCATCATCGCCGCTATTACATTGCTAATCCACTGCGATAATATGTGKGGGGGKKTTYCACCTAGTCGAGGTAGGTTTTGCAAAGCTCTTATTTTCTCCGGTATCACGGCTTCTTTATTGAGAACAGTTATAGTGCCTCCTATTCCGACCAAACCACCTTTTGCTTGTGAGGTTAGTAGCTGTGTTTTTGGAATGCTTTGCAACGCTTGCGGCACAATATCTGCCTGCTTTTCAATGATTGCGAGGTTAATATTATCTACTTTCGGCTTGTTCTCAGCACCTAATGCTGCAACAGGTTTTGGCTCTGCTAGTTTCGAAGCTGCGGGCTTCGAAGCTACTGGTTTTGATGCTACTGGCCTTGATGCGACTGGCTTTGATGCGACTGGCTTTTTTATATCTGCTAATTTTACTGGAGCCCTAACAACAGGCTTAACAACAGGCTGGACCACTGGTTTTTTTTGTATTGTTTTAATCTGATCGTATGTGCGCCAGTATTCCGCATCCGTATTACTTTTAGGGACACCAAAACCATTTCGGTAAATCATCGCCAAATTTAACTGCGCATACTTGCTGCCATTTTTGGCGGCACTTAAATACCAATTCCGCGCTTCTTCATAGTTTTGATCGACGCCCTCTCCCATGAAATACAAATATCCCAAGTTTATCTTCGCACTATTGTTTCCCTTTTGAGCGGCTTCTAGATACAATGCATGTGCGCGCGAAAAGTCCTGCTGAACCCCATCACCATCGTGGAATTTTTTTGCCCGCTTAAATAAAGCTGAAGTTTCAGAAGTCACAATAAAGTCAGGTTCAGCTATAAGAATTTCCACCGGGGCATCGACTGTTACCTCTGTTTGTGCGTAGGAAAAATTATTTATGAACACCAAACTCGCAAGCCAAAACAAGCCGATAATAAGCGCGCTTTTTTTATAGTTGTTTTTCATCCGGTCGTTCATATGTCTCATATTGGTTTATCAAATACAGGCATTGCAATAATTAGGCCATTTTTACCAAGTATTCCTTACAATACGCGCTCCCAGTTTGGCATTTGCCCCCGGAGCCAAGTATATTGGCGTTTTGCAAAGCGTCGCGTTTGACGCATAGCGAGCTCAATAGCTTCATCAAGGCTGATTTCACCCTTTATATGGGCACTCAGTTCCCGCAAGCCAATAGCCTTCATGGCTGGTAAATCAGGTGCTAGCTTGAGATTAAGCACATGTTTTGCCTCAGCCAACCCGCCTTCCCTTATCATATCTGCAAAACGTGCATTTATCCTGTTATATAGATTTTCCCGCTTAGGTAGTATAACTATACCCTTCCAACTTCCAATAGGCAATACGGGATGCGTGTCTTGTTGCCACATACTCAAAGGCTTACCCGTGCTCTTGGCAACACTGACGATGCGCAACAGGCGCTGCGGATCATTGCCGAGAATTTTGGCGGTTGCTAGAGGGTCAAGCTGTTCTGCCAGACTGCGCAGAGCATCTATACCGTCCGTGTCCAGAACCGCTTGCGCATCTTGCATTGCTGAGGGTGGGAGTTTCGGAATTTGCGCCAAACCTTCGGTCAGGGCTTTGAAATACAGCCCCGTGCCGCCGACCAATATGGGGGTTTTACCACGGGCCAAAATATCAATGATCAAAGGGTCCACTTCACGCAACCAGTGTCCTACGGAATATCGTACGCTGGGGCTAATATGGCCAAATAAATGATGGGGAATATCCTCCATTTCTGCAGTCGTAGGACGGGCGGAAAGCACCTGTAATTCCGAATAAACCTGTAGGGCATCTGCATTGACAATCTCGCCGTCCAGACGTTTTGCCAATTTAACAGCAAAAGCGCTCTTGCCGCTCGCCGTAGGGCCTGCAATACAGTGAATGATTTTCATAAAAAGCTTTTAGCCATGCCAAACCCAAATAGCCATACACAAGCCAAAAAGAGTTTAACCTTCGTCTTAAAACAAAAAAACGAGGAAAACTTTAGACTGCTTGCCAGTTTTTGTGTCGAGACACCGGATGTGCATATCCATAGCGTCAACATACTGTCCCCAGACATAGCCGTAGATGTCATCATCACAGATGCGCCTGACAATCTACGGGGCCGTATTGCCAAAGCCCTAATCGGTAAAAAGCTGGAAGCGGATTTTTGCTTGCAACCTGTAAAGAACCGAAAGAAAAAACTACTGATTTGCGACATGGATTCCACTTTAATCGGGCAAGAATGTATCGACGAACTGGCTGATTTCGCCGGCGTTAAAGATCATGTATCGGCAATTACGGAACGTGCTATGCGCGGTGAATTGGATTTTGAAGAAGCCTTAATTGAACGTGTCGGTCTCTTAAAAGGACTACCGCTAAAGGCTCTAAGTGATTGTTATAACGATAGAATTACATTAAATGCAGGCGCCAAAACGCTCGCGGCAACTATGAAAGCCAACGACGCTAAAACGGTTATCGTGTCTGGCGGTTTCACGTATTTCACAAGCCGTATAGCCAAGCTCTCAGGTTTTGATGTGCATCAGGCCAATACCTTACGCGACGACGGGAAAACCTTGCTGGGAACAGTCGGCATGCCGATTTTGGGGCGGGATGCCAAGAAGCAAGCCCTAGAGGAACACAGCAAGTCATTAGGCGGCCCCTCTGCTGCTCTAGCCATAGGCGATGGTGCTAACGACCTTGCCATGATAACGGCGTCCGGTCTCGGCATAGCCTACCGTGCCAAACCCATCGTTGCAGATGCCGCCCACTGTGCCATCAACCACACAGACTTAACAACGGCTTTGTATTTTCAAGGCTATAAAGAGAGCGAGTTTGTGCGGTAAAGCACAAAAACCTCCCCACTTTGTCATCCCGGGCTTGACCCGGGACCTCAATGTTTAATGTAAAGTATGAGGTCCCGGCTCTGCACCGCAAAAGCGGATTGGCCGGGATGACAATTAATTGGAGTTTGTTTAAGTTTCAGGCTCTTTTAAGCATCAGGCTCCAGCGAATAGAACACCGGAAAACCATCTCTATTAATCAACAACAGGATTGCATCTTCGCTTTCTGCAGCATCTTCCATTTTCTGAGTGAAATCTGCTGTGTCCCCCACCTGCTCTTGTGCCACTTCCATAATGATGTCACCTTTTCGCAACATCCCTTGGGCAATGGATTTYAARCTAATYTTGGTAACRCGAACRCCAGTAACATCATCRTCAAGCCGTAAGCGGGAGCGCAGTTTATCAGATATCTCTTCGACTGTAATACCCATAATGCTGTTGGTAACATTGCTATCATCATCATTAGATTTATCACTGCCTTGTTTAGCGACTTTCTCTTCAAGACGTTCAATGACCACATCAAGTGATTTGCGTTTTTTRCGGCGGATAAAATCGACTTTTAGCGGCGCATCGATTGTAGATTCGGCAATTATCCGAGCCAATTTACCAGAATYTTCCAACCTCACTCCGCCCAGTGCCGTAATCAAATCCCCGCGTTTAAGGCCGGCTTTTTCAGCAGGGCTCCCTTCATTAACCGAACGTACCAATGCACCGTGDGGTGHTTTGAGTTTATAAGCTTTGGCTATGCCCTTCGATACATTTTGCACGCGTACGCCAAGAAABCCGCGCCGTGTTTCACCAAACGCGCGTAGCTGATCAACGACAGAACTGGCAAGGTCAGCCGGWATAGAGAARCTTAGCCCCACACTATATCCAGTTGGAGACACGATAGCGGTGTTCACACCAACCACATCTCCGTCCATATTAAACAACGGCCCGCCAGAATTCCCTTTRTTGATAGCCACATCGGTCTGGATGAARTCRTCRTAATTGGTCATAGACATTTGGCGGTGACGGGCAGAAACAATACCTGCTGCCACCGATGAAGAATAACCAAGCGGATTGCCGATAGCGATGACCCAYTCSCCAACTTTRGCCGAATCTGCGCCTGCAAAATTGACAAACGGAATGTCYTCACCYGCTTCTATTTTCAAAAGAGCGATGTCTGTGGATGGGTCGCGGCCAAYGAGTTTGGCTTCAAAYGTAGTACCRTTCGGGAAYGCGACTTCRATTTCATCAGCACCTTCAATTACRTGGTTGTTGGTGACAATATAYCCAGACTTATCAATGACAAAACCGGATCCAAGTGAGCGTGCTATGCGGTTCTTATCGCCGCCGTCACCAAAAAAATCATTGAATTTTTCTAACGGCGACCCTTTGGGAAACGCCCGATTGCCATTGTCAATTTCAATAGTTTGCGCCGTCGATATATTAACCACCGCTGGAGATAATCTCTCAGACAGCTCGACAARATCACGCGGTCTTTCTTGGGCAGAACTGAGGGACGGGGTGGCTAAAACGGTGAAAACGCTAAAGGCAAAGGCAGTGAATAAGGGCCGCAAAATCATATAAATCTCCAATATGCCGATTAATCTCCAATATGGAGTACGATAGCGCAAAACGCATACGAATAAAGCTTAAATAATGCTCATATTCMCAAAMYMNAGATTTTCTGAATTCAGRTTTTYTGAAYTCAGATTTTCTGGAGTAGAACCACAATTATCGCCAGCCCTATAGCGGCGACAATTAAACCACCGCTCCTGAGCTGCCTATCCGGCATATCCATGATCTCGCGCATGGCCCGCTTCATACCGCCAGGGAACAAAGCATACACCGCCCCCTCAAGCAGCATAGCGCCGCCGAGAGCAATAATAAGAACAGTAGCCCAACTAGGCATTAGCGTCTTTTCGGGCCGCCTTGGTTATCAAGATAACTCAGAAAGTCGGAATCAGGTGACAATACATAAGTCGTCTTTTGACCTAGACCACGACGGTAAGCTTCCATAGAGCGGTAAAAAGCGAAAAACTCTGCGTCTTGGCTGTAGGCATCCGCATAAATCTTATTGCTAATTGCATCGCCCTCACCGCGAATGGCTTGAGCGGCACCCGTTGCGGTTGCCCGAATAACAGTCGCTTGCTTGTCAGCGTCAGCAATGATTTCGTTTTTTTGCTTATCGCCGTTGGCTCTGTGTAAACGAGCGATTTTTTCCCGTTCGGAATTCATGCGGTCAAACACGCTATTAGCCACTTTGGTTGGCAGTTCAGCCTTTTTGATCCGAACGTCAGTAATTTCGACGCCGTAGCCCTTATCAGACGCGACCTGATTGGAAATTTCCTGAATTTCCGCCATCAACTCCGCACGGCCACCAGATATGATTTGCTCACTATCCACACGGGCCAGAACGGCACGCAGTGAGGAATCGAGCAATTCATCAAGCACGCGCGTGGCGCGAGGTCTGTTGTTCAAGTCTTTGTAATAAGCAAGCGGATCAACGATTTGGTAGAGAATGAACGCATCAACCTCTAGGGGCTTTTGCTTCACATCATAAATGGTTTCCGCAGTAAAATCGATTTCGATATTACGGCGTTCCAAACGCAATACATTTTCCCAAGGGAATTTAAATTTTAGACCCGCATCAGATTCGTCCCCGGCAGTCCAGGCATTTTCAACACGCTTATATTTACCAAATTGCAGGACAAGCCCCTGCTCCCATTCCTTAAGAGTATAGGTACAGAAAAAYAGGCCAGCGCCCAGTAATGCAAGTACGATAATTGGAAGTAATCTTTTCATCTTACTGGCCTCCGGATTTTTTATTAAGTTGATCAAGCGGTAAATACGGCACCACACCGGATCCAGCTTTTTCATCAAGGATTATCTTGTCTGCATCTCTGTAAATCTCTTCGATGGTTTCGAGATAGATACGTTGGCGTGTCACACGCGGCGCAAGTTTATATTGCTCATAAACCGCATTAAAACGGCTGGCTTCACCTATGGCAATAGAGACAACTTCCGACTTATAGGCTTCTGCGGCTTGAACAATTTTAGCCGCTTCACCAACGGCTCTTTCTGTCACTTCATTTCTGTAAGCTTGGCCTTCATTGACACGTTGCTCTAGCTCTTGCTCGGCCGTCACAACATCTTCAAATGCTTTGATAACTCTAGGCGGTGCTTCGGCGCGTTGCAGTTGAACAACCGTAACTTCGATACCGGAATCGAACTGATCGAGCATTGTTTGTAAGAGCTGTTTAACCTCAAATTCAATGGCTTGTCGTTCCGTAGTAATCACGGCTTCGAGGCTTTTCTTACCAATAACCTCGCGCAGCGAACTATCCGCAGCATCTTCAACCACACTGCCCGGCGTTTCCAGATTAAAGAAATAATCTTCGGATTTTTTGATGTTCCASCGAACCGTAAAATCTATATCAGCGATATTTTCATCGCCCGTCAAAACCAGATTATTGGTAGAACCAATAGAACGCTGTGTCGTGACATCAAATTTATATGCTGTCTCAATCGGTGTCGGAAATTTGAAGTGCAAACCCGATGCAGTTGTACGCGAATATTTACCAAAACGCAGGACAACGGCTTCTTCTTGTTGTTTGACCGTATAAAAACTTGAAAACAACAAAAACACCACCGCTATAAGTAGCAAAAGACCTGACGGACCAAATTTTGCAACTTTACCGCCGCCCCCACCAGAGCCACCGCCGAACTTATCTTTAAAACCTCTGATCACATTATCTAAATCAGCTGGTTGTTGCGGTTTCCTTGGTGGTTTRTTACCGCCCCCCGAACTGCCCCACGGATTGTTACCGCGTCCACCGTTATTACCACCGGGATTTCCACCTGAACTACCCCAAGGACTTTTTCCTTCAGACATATTGTCTCCATTTTTACATTCCCCCTATATGTGAGGGTGAATGGGTATTATTTCAAGAGCGATTATGCTGTAAATGCACAGTAATTTCATTTAACGCCGTTCATACACTTTTACTGTAAACGGGTAGTCATCTTTTGGGCCTTTGGCATGCGGCATTTCTGACACTAGCGCCCAATCCGCCGCTTGTACCGCCGGAAAATGCGCATCGCCCTCAATCATCACATCGACTTCGGTTATGTACATGCGGGTGACATATTTTTGAGCTTCAAGATAAACTTTCGCGCCGCCAATGAGCATAATTTCGTCTACGCCTGTCGCACCAGCAAGTTCATACCCGCGCCCGATCATAGATTCTAGGTCATGAAAAACCTCTGCACCTTTGGCCTGATAAGAACGGTCACGTGTCAGCACGAGGTTAGGTCGACCCGGCAGCCGAAAAGGCAATCCTTCCCAAGTCACACGCCCCATTAGAACAGGTTTACCCAGTGTTGTGCGTTTAAAATACTGTAAATCAGACGACAAATGCCACGGTAAATCGCCGTCTACACCAATCACTCCGTTCAAGGACTTGGCAACAATTAGACTTAGATTTGGGCCGGGATTTGGGCCGGGATTTGGGGTGGAATTTGGGGTGGTAGACATTCTAGCTGTTCCTGTTATTCAATCGTTTATGAGCACCTATAGTAAAAAAGAAACAGGCACAACTAGCCATAGTCAAACTAGTTTGCGGTATGTCAAATACACTTTATTATATGTGCTGTTGATACCCCTTATCAATTGGTCTTTCACATGGGCACCTATGTGGGAATTGCTCCCCGGTTGGGCCTTTAACCCTGTTACCGTTATAACGGGGCTTGTTTTGGTTGTACGCGATTTTGCACAACGCGAAATCGGGCATGAAGTGTTGATCGCTATGGCGGTTGCCTTAGGGTTGACGGCGCTCGCCGCCGGGCCAGAGCTTGCCATAGCCAGCGGCGCAGCCTTCGCCGTATCAGAAATCATAGATTGGCTGCTGTTTACGTTCGCGAAATACAAGCTCTCGACCCGTGTTTTGCTGTCGAGTGCTTTGGCCGCTCCGGTTGATACAACAATTTTCCTCTACGGTGTCGAAATGATAAGGGACGGCATGTTCACCCTACCCAACATTGTCATGTCCATAATAGGCAAGATGGTCGGCGCATTGGTAATATGGTGGTTTGTGAGACGGCGGGAACGTAATGTTCTAAGGAAACAAACTCAATCAGTCAGTTATTCATCTGGAGGGAATTGAACTTTATTCGCTTTTTCAATTTCGCCAAACCTCAAGCATATACTAACCTTAGTAAGATAATTCCTGACTTGCTGAACAGGCCAACTTGATGAATTTCTAAAATCGGGTACTTTCTGGCTAACTACAAGTAATAATTTTAGTTCGTCAAATACAAGCCCACAGATATACTCAATTTTATTTATTTCAGCGATATCCATGAACATACGGCTTGTTTCGTACTCAGCTAATTTATTAGCTAATAAGTCTAATTTTTTAGATAAATCTAAATATTTGTTTTCAACTTTATCTTCCACTCGGGTAAACGTTGCTATTACTTTGCAAGCAAACACCCCAAAAACTGCACCATAAATAAAAACCAGAGACTTACTTTTTGCAAAAAACAAAACTCCGCTCATTATTATTGGAAATCCAGTTTGAATTTTTGAAATAAGTCTACTTGCACCTGGTAGCTGTTCCCCCTTCAAATATGAAGTAATCAGTAGAAGAACAATACCCGCTAGAATTCCACTCCCCCATTTTGCTATATTTCGCCTCATTATTAAACCGCAACCTTACCCACGATGTGCTTATCAGGGTTATATCCTGTGATGGTTACATCATCAAAAGTGAAATCATACAATGACTTAACATAAGTATTTAATGTTAATTTTGGCAAGGAACGCGGTGCGCGACTTAGCTGTAATTTCACCTGTTCAAAGTGATTTGAATAGATATGAGCATCGCCGAATGTATGGACGAAATCGCCCGCTTCCAGACCGCAGACCTGGGCCATCATATGGGTCAGGAGCGCGTAGGACGCGATATTAAACGGCACACCGAGGAAAATATCGGCGCTTCTTTGGTAGAGCTGGCATGACAATTTGCCGTCCGCTACATGAAATTGAAACAAGCAGTGACAAGGCGGCAAAGCCATATCGTCCACCTCGGCTGGGTTCCACGCCGATACGATATGGCGGCGGGAATACGGGTTGGTTTTGACGGCTTCGACGACTGCACTCATTTGGTCAATGACAGTGCCGTCTTTGGTTTCCCATCTGCGCCATTGCTTGCCGTAAACAGGGCCGAGGTCACCGTCTTCGTCGGCCCAAGCGTCCCATATTTTAACACCGTTCTCTTGCAGGTACTTGATATTGGTATCACCKGCCAAAAACCAGATCAATTCGTGGACAATGGATTTGAGGTGCAACTTCTTTGTCGTCAGCATAGGAAAGCCGTCCGACAGATTAAAGCGCATCTGGTGTCCGAAAACGCCGCGTGTCCCTGTGCCCGTGCGGTCTGAACGGTCAACGCCCTCGTCCAGTACACGTGCTAATAATTCAAGATATTGTTTCATTTCGCCTTACTACGCGATTCGCACGCCCAAAGCTACAAATGAAGGCTACAAATGAAAATTATAGATCATCCACCACGGCTAATATTGCGCCGAGCACATCTGCGCCGAGCTTTGCTGATCTTTCAGGTGACCAGCCATATTCTGGATCCGGTAGATCTATGTTATCTTTGAAGGGCATTTCCAAAGTCATGGCCAAACAGCCGTGTTCCTCGGCCACATAATTGGTTGCATACGTTAGGTTGGCTGTACCTTTCGGCGTATCGCCGTAACCATGTTTTGTTTGAAAATCAGGGCTGAACCTCTTATAAGCTTCTTGGAAATCATTGAGCCATTTTGCGCCTTGCTTGGTAAAGCTCGGTACACCCTCAGCCCCTGCTATAAAGTTATATGGCAAAGCTTCATCGCCGTGCACATCCAGACAGAAATCAACGCCGGATTTTTGCATAGCCGCCATTACCAAAAATACTTCAGGTGAGCGTTCCATTGTCGCAACACCCCATTCACGGTTCAAATTGGCACCGCAAGCATTGGTCCGCAAATGTCCGCGCCGTGAACCATCCGGGTTCATGTTAGGCACAATATGAAACACGCATTTATCACGAAGCATCCGTGCAGTCGGATCATCATCATCGAGTAGACGTGAAAGGAAACCTTCCATCCACCATTCAGCCATAATTTCACCGGGATGTTGGCGTGCAGTTATCCACATAGTTTTCTTGCCCTTGGCAGGAACGCCAACGGTCAACATATCTATATCCTGCCCGTCAAGCGTCTGCCCGAGGACAGTGGCCCTCACATCCGGATGCATCTGGCAGTCCGCAATTAAATCAGCATGACGTTCCATGGAATACGGTGCGAAGTAAGCATAATACACAGAGCCAAATTCAGGCGTATGTTCAATAATCAGCTTACCATCTACATAACGGGTCGGTACTAAGAACCATTCTTCACGGTCATAGGATGCGCGGGCTTGGTAGTTTTCCCAGCCGCCTGTAAATGCGGAACCCGCTGCGTTTTCTATCGTCATAACACAGTCGTGCCCCTTTATGCCGTCATGGGCGCCACTGAGGCGGAAATAGAACCACTGATAAAAATCGGATTCGTTATCTTTACGAATTTCCAAGCGGATATTTTCAGGCGTATTTGCTGACAAGACGACAATATTGCCACCGTCAAAATTTTGTGTGATGTGCATTCCCGGCCTTATCTTTTTTTGTTGTTATTATTTAAAGTCATTTGCAGAACTGACTGCAGCGTGCACTGCATCAGGAACATCAGAGGCATCTAGTCCAATCCAAAACACCCGCCAATCCCCACTGACTTGCATTCCTTCGCACATCTTCATGTACCAATTGTTAAAGGGATTGTTATTTCTTGAACGCCAGAAAAAAGCGGGGGTGTCTTCACGTAAAACTTGCCAAATATCGCGAGCAATCCCCTCGCCTTGTGCCTCTTGTGCCACCCAAAACTTGCTTAAATACGGCAAGCCAGCAAGCTGCGTAACAATAGCACCGCCGCGCAATTTTTCTTCCAAACAAATTTTTGAAATTGGTCGCCTTAAATAATCCGGTAAGAGCTTGCGATCAAAGGCCGTTTCAATCGCATCTTTGAGGGCACGTTTCTTCACATATTTATAGTTCTTATGGCATTTCACACGAGCACCACGCCGCAACATAGTCCCGGCGCCTCGTACCGTAAATAACTCAGACAACAAATTGAGCGGCGAGACTATTACATAGGTGCATTTATAGTCGCTTTTACCAATCATAGATTTAACCGTCTCGATAAACTTCAATTGCCCTTTACTGAGTTCGTTTTCTGCAGGAAGATTATCAGGTCTATCCACATTCACCACGGCAAGTCTCTTGCCGCCGATTTGGAAACCACCGGAAGGTTGTAAGAAAACGATTTTTGCGGGTTGCAGCTGATCCGCAATATTTTGCAAGTCCAAACCCACCTTATATTCCGTCATTTCCAAAACAACGAAATAACCGGACTTTGCCTGATTACGCACGTCAGAAATAAATTGGTAGGATGCGCAGTTGAGCTTAACCATTTTGATTTTTGCTCTATCCAAAGCCTGGCATAACCGCTGGCCTTGAAAGCGTACATTTGACTTATCTGCATGGAGCGCACCGATAACTAATATCGGCGTCAAACCAAGGTTAGATAAAATTTTGAGGTCACTAATAAAAGCTTCCAGCAAAGGACTTGCTAAACATCTCGGGTCTATAACGATCAGCGCAAAGCGTTCTGGAGCTAGATTTTGAAAAATATCCGCATAGAACTTTGCCTCACTCCCCGAGCCTACGGCCATAAGGCTACGCATTACCGTTGCTTGAACCAAATCGTTATTGGGCATACTGTCCTCTTTCCCACTACCAGAACTAAACCCCCCGCTAAATGCTTACAGCAAAACACAAAATGTTGAAAGCTTAAACTCGCGCTACAACTGCATTTTGTAAAGAAAAATCAAACCTTCGGCACAATAATCTGTGCATGTAATAGCCCAACCTTAACCTAACCGGGCCGAGCCGGGATATTTTTGCCTAAGACACTTCACATATTAACTTATAGTGCTTATATAAGCCCTGTCGCCTTGTGCGACTATGACGATAAACGCGCATGTAATAAGCGGGCTGGACCCGGGGGCGGTACCCGGCGGCTCCACCACAAGCGGCTCTCTTTAATCCTTTATGGATATTGGAGCCGTTTCTGATGGGGCCGAAATAGGATCGACAGACGTGTAAAGATGTTAGCTTTCGTCCGGATGGGTACCGATAAATGCCCAATTACAGTAGTTGCTAATGATAACAACACTGAAGAGTTCGCTCTAGCTGCGTAAGCGGTTAAGCAAATTCGACTTTAACTCCTAGCCCTTCAGACGGTTAGGCGGGCTCCGGGGGTAGCTGGCAACAGAAACCCCCACTTTTCATATTTATGTGACTTTACAAACCCCTTGTCCCGCGCATACAGTTTACACAATGATTTATATAAATAATAATTTGAAATAGACTGGGGATATTATGCCAATTGCAAACATTATCGGGGTTGTCGTTTTTTTAGGGATAGCTGTTTGGTTTTCTGAGGCCAGAGACAAAATCAGTTATAGAAATGCAGGCCGCACTTTAGCGCTGCAGTTTGCTATCGCTGTTCTAGCACTGGCCATACCGTTCGGGACGACCGTTCTCAACAAAGTCACGGGCGCTATCACGCATGTAATCAAATTCGCTAATGAAGGTATGTATTTTGTGTTTGGCGAGTTATCTAACTGGGGCACTATGGAAGGTGTATTGGCACCTGCCGCAGGTAAACAGGGCGTCGGCACCATCTTGGCTTTCCAAGTTTTTCCGATCATCATTTTCCTAGCGACTTTATTCGCCATTTTGTTTCACCTCCGTATAATGGATGTGGTGATTAAAACACTTGGCGGCATCGTCCGGTTCGTTACAGGTGCTTCACGGCTCGAATCCACTGTATCCGCTGCCAGTATTTTTGTCGGCATGGTCGAAGCGCCATTGGCTATTCTCCCCTATTTGAGGAAAATGACCCGCTCGCAATTGTTCACCGTTATGTCGTGCGGCATGGCTTCTATCGCTGGCACGGTTTTGGTCGTGTATATGTCACTGGGTGTCGACGGCAAGCTCCTGATTATCGCTTCTTTCATGGCGGCACCGGGCGGGCTCTTGATGGGTAAATTATTGATCCCTGAAACAGAAGAGCCATTTGATATTGCCAATTTCAAGGATGCAAAATCAGAAGACGACCCCAATAAAGCCACTAACCTTATTGAAGCAGCTACAACTGGTGCCCTGACGGGTCTGACAATCATGCTCAATGTTATTGCCGTGATTATAGCCTTTGTGGCTGTAATAGCCTTGGTCAACGGTATATTCGGCGGGATTGGCAAATTGTTTGGCCATCCAGAATTTTCACTGGAAATTGTCTTTGGTTATATTTTTGCACCTATCGCTTGGTTGATCGGTGTACCGACAGGCGAAGTCATGAGTGCTGGGCCGTTCCTTGGACAAAAATTGGTTGCTAATGAGTTTTTAGCCTATTTGAACTTCACCCAACATATAGATGAGTTTTCACTCAAAGGCCAAGTTGCCATTACCGTGGCACTTTGCGGCTTTGCAAATTTCGTCGGTGTCGGCATTTTGATGGCTGGCTTGGGTGCAGTTATACCGGAGCGTAAGAAAGAAATATCCAAACTGGGTATGAAATCTTTGCTCGCAGGATCTTTATCCAATTTCACAAGCGCAGCTCTGGTAGGGATTGCACTGTCCATTGCAGGATTGATGGGTATGACCCCGCTTGGGTAAAGGGTAAAGGGTAAATTAATCGGCCGCCAAAGCCTTCATAGCCATTTCATGAACGGCAGGACGGTGCGCCTTGATCTCCTCAGGCGTCAATCCGTTAAGCTCGTGGGGCATAACCAACCAGTCTTCACTTTCGTGCAAAACATAGTCCGGCACACGCCCGGTACGATTATGGTTCGGTTTGTACCACGGCACTGCAATACGGACATCGCTTGCCATATTACGCCTAAGCTTGCGCTTCAAACGCTTGATGACGGCATCTACACTGCGCCCTGAAGAATAAACATCGTCGACGATGAGCAACGAATCACCTGCATTAACACGGTCTACGAGGAAACGTGTATTGTGAACGCGGGTTTGTTGCTTAGGCCCTTTGGCGTCATAAAACTCTAGGCCTTTATATGAGGTACGCACAGAAATATGGTTGGCTTTCACACCGACATAGGCCAGAAAATCATGAACAACGATACCGACAGGTGTGCCCCCGCGCCAGATACCGACAATATAGTCGGGCCTAAAACCACTTTCGTAAATTTTCACGGCTAGACGGAAGCTGTCTTCGAGTAGCTCCTGTGATCCAATAAAACGTTTTTCCATATTCCCTCGCTCCTAGGCAGACATACATTTGCCCGCCCTTGAATGTAAAGCCTTGATGCGCAAAAAAATCTGTTTTATGAAACTTGTCTAAACAAACAACGGCGGAAAACATGGTTGAAAAAGTATATCTCGATTCTCAAGAATTACTCGACGACAGTTTTCGTCTAGGGGCCAAGATTTTAGAGAGCGGGTTTAGACCAAAATTCATCATTGCTCTATGGCGCGGCGGCACACCTATCGGTATCGCCGTGCAAGAATTTTTGGATTATTACGGCGATTGCAATTCCGACAATATCGCAATTCGGACATCGTCCTATCACGGTATAGCTGAGCGGCGTAATACCGTAGACATTTACGGCATGTCATATCTGCTGAAAAACTTAGGGCACAAAGACTCCGTGTTGATTGTCGACGATGTATTCGACACTGGCAACACCATCAAAGCTGTCATTGACCAGTTAAAGGACCGAGCGCGGAAAAATGCACCGCACGACATTCGCGTCGCCGTCCCTTATTACAAGCCCGAAGCCAATAAAACGGACCGCGTACCTGATTATTACCTGTACACAACTGAAAAATGGCTCAATTTTCCTTATTCAATAGAAGGGCTCACCCGCGAGGAAATCCGCGACAACATCCCCGAAGTCTACGACATCATTAAATCAACAATTTAATGCCGTAATTTTGATATTGCCCTTTTTGACATTGCACCTTTTAACAGTGCCCCTTTTAATATTGCATCACGCAAATTCACACTTACAGTGTGTTATATGTTTGGTGTAAAACGACTTTTCATTTTAGCAGTATTTACAGTCTCTTTTACACTTGCCCTACCCACTTATGCCCAAGAATTGGACGCCCCAAAATTTAACACTCAAGAATTAGACACTCAAGAAACTGATGTCACCGCCATTGTTTTAGAACCCAAGTTCAAGTTCGAAATACCGCCAGAATACCAAACCGAACTCCCCCAAGATAAAGCCAAACTAGCACCAGAACCAAAACCAGTAAAAAAACCATTGTTCGATTTGGGGTTTTTAGGGCCAATATTCCAGTTGATTTTTTACGGTCTGCTCACCCTTGCAGTTGTCTATATTCTTTATCTCATCTTAAACACCATAATAGCGACACGGCGCAGCACTGTAAAAGCTGACAAGACGGCGGAAACACCGGATATTCCCGCTTATCAACCGGACGCAGAAACCGCACGGGTTTTGATCGATGATGCAGACAGCTTGGCCGCACAGGGCAAATTTGCCGAAGCCGTACACATTTTGTTATTTCGCAGCATTCAAGACATCGAAGACAAACGCCCGCATCATGTCAAACGGTCTTTAACCAGTCGGGAAATCGCCAGTCTGTCTATTCTATCGCCCAAAGCCCGTAATGTATTTTCACAAATCGGCAAATTAGTGGAGAAAAGCTTCTTTGGCGGCGGCCTCTTGAGCATGGAAGATTATGAACTGTCTAAAGCTGCCTACAAAGCTTTTGCATTTGAAAATGTAGCCCAGTCTAAAACGGCACGTTCTGCAAGGGCGAAGCGGTGAATAAAGCCATCCGAAATACCTTAGAGGGCCGCAAACGAAGCGGCGGCGCTCGGGCCGTATTTAATCCGCGCACTATAATTTTGCTTGTCATTTTAGGCGTGTTTTCATTTGGTGCCTACTTCACACTGAGCGGGTTTTCGGGTGATTTWAAAAGCGGMAATAAYGGYGGYGYMCATGCTCTATCCAAGTCTGCRACCGGTTACGGCGGCTTRCTRCAYCTCTTRAAGCARAAYRRCAATACGGTGGAKYTATCRCGCTCTTATGTATTRCGCGGKRACGCASAAYWTCAGGTCAGRATTRTTTCCCTWRCWAGRGGMTGGTTTNCAAAYGAYTTGRARGARATGGTTYTKGAYACMYCRACCYTRATYATYATGCCAAAATGGCGAACRCGYAAYCATCCCAAACAAAAGGGCTGGGTRCAACGYCTCAATRARCCYAAYYCWGATATGCTCAAACTTGAGCAATTGGCCTCMYTMCTKRMACCKGTWGTRGAAGATATARRRTTTAASCGYAGTCAKTCYGATRRTGARARARTAYAYGTSTATGCMARYCCAGWTMTWGGKATGRAYGAARAMAYYAKTTTTTATAATTTTGAACRCYTWCARACAATAACYGGRGACGGYATTTTACCCGTTATAAWGAGCAGCAAAGGAACGCTYCTTGCCMRAGTGCCAGATACARAAATTTAYATTYTRTCSGACCCTGACTTTATCAACACATTTGGTCTAGCCCATCCTGACCGCGCAGAATTTGCCTATTCACTCATGCAAATGATCGAAGAAGAAACCAATTCKYACGGCTTTGTATTTGATCTRTCCCTRCACGGGTTTGTCCGRTCGCAAAAYYTRATTAAGCTKGCGCTTACGCCTCCGTTTTTGGCCGCYACTTTGTGTTTATTGGCCATGGGRCTTTTAATTGCTTGGCAGGCGGTTTYRCGGTTTGGAGACCCRRCCCGCRCYGGCCGCAATATTGCTATGGGTAAATTGAGCYTAATYYTGAGYGCYGCCGGGTTTATTAAACTAGCAGGRCGTGAATATAAAATGGCRGYGGATTATGCTGARYTGACCAAAAAAATYGCASTGGATAAAYTRCATATTGCKTCCAGTTTRCCTGAAAAAGACAAAATAAAACGGTTGAACATCTACAGCAAACATGCAGGTGCGGATGACAATTGGAGCAATTTWGATGCCGAAAAAACCAGTCCAACAAACGCAACCRRTCTTATGAAAAATGCACGAAAATTATAYAAATGGCGAGGAGATATCACCCATGAACGTAACTGATGTACAAAACTTAGCAGSACTAATCCGCCAACAAATTGCCAAAGCCATTATCGGRCAACATGACACCATTGATTTGATGTTGATATCGTTGTTCGCGGGTGGGCACATCTTGTTGGAGGGACCACCGGGAACAGCAAAGACYTTTCTGGCACAGTGTTTTGCAGACGCCATTAAACTAAAATTTGGACGTATCCAATTCACCCCTGATTTGATGCCCGGAGACTTACTCGGCACCAATTTGTTTAACTTTCAAACCAATGAATTTTCATTGATCAAGGGGCCGATYTTTTGCGACCTACTTTTGGCTGACGAAATTAACAGAACACCCCCTAAAACCCAAGCRGCATTGCTAGAAGCCATGCAAGAACGCCAGGTTACAATTGACGGYAAAGCCTTTMAACTTGGCRACCACTTCATGGTAATWGCGACACAAAACCCGATTGAACAGCAAGGCACCTACCCCCTACCAGAAGCCCAGCTTGATCGGTTTTTATTCAAACATAATCTCGATTATCCAAGCCGGGATGAAGAAATCGAAATCGTCACACGCCACGGCGCAAAAACCGGTTCACCCTCGTCCAAAGATATGGGTATTCGGTCCGTGGTCACGGCCAAGCACTTAAACGAAGCCGTCRCGTGTGCAGGYMAAGTACGCCTCACTGATGATGTGATTTTATATGTTGTCGATCTGGTACGCGCTACAAGAGAAAACCCGTTGTTTGAAACGGGTGCAAGCCCGCGCGCTGCTGCCATGTTGGCGGCGGCTGCCCGTGCCTGTGCTGCGCTAGATGGTCGTGATTTTGTCATCCCAGATGATGTCAAATCAATCGCGTTACCTGCACTTCGTCACCGTGTGATCCTCTCGCCAGTGGCMGAAATTGAGGGCCGCAGTGCCGATGAGCTTATCAGCGAYATAATCGAACAAACAGAAGCGCCGCGYTAAAAAGGARAAAAGGCCCTATATATGTTCTACCCAWCCCAACGAGCCGTATTATTAATGGGCGCRGGTCTTCCYGTGACATTGATGCTGGCCGTGCTCAATCCAAATTTATGGGCCGTAGGCGCCGCTTGGATTGCTTTAGCATTCGGGTTGATTTTATACGATACAATGTTGTCACCAGCCCCGACCCAAATGGARYTAGATGCGAAAATTCCGGCCTCRCTKTATGTAGGCTCAAAAACARATATAAGCTTTAYCTATAAGGTWAAAGGTCGRCGCAAACCAAAYGCAACGGAAATGAAATTAACCGTCGGTAAGCGGYTACAAGCCTCTCCAGATGTTTGGCAACCACCTTTTGAAAAGGACCAATTATTGGGTGCTTTTCGCATCACAGCCCTGCGGCGCGGGGAAGGTGATGTTGAAAATATATGGACACGTTGGACTGGCCCGCTTGGCCTNNT